>NZ_CP134171.1:1762500-2645596 GCF_031583295.1 Thermosynechococcus sp. PKX95
CAAGCCTGATATTGACGTTTAGCCGTGGTGGTTGGTTGGGGTTGGTTGCGGCGACGATCGCTGGGGTGGGGTTGCTGGGGATTTGGTTTTGGCCAAGGTTACCGCTGCAATGGCGGCGTTGGGGGGTGCCAACTGTGGGGGGGCTGGCGATCGCCCTCTGTATTGGTGCGATTGTGAGTGTGGCGCCGCTGCGGGAGCGAGCAGCGAGTATTTTTGTTGCCCGAGGGGACAGTAGCAATAATTTCCGCATTAATGTTTGGACGGCAGTGCAACAGATGATTTGGGCACGGCCTTGGCTCGGCATTGGACCGGGGAATGTGGCCTTTAACCAGATTTATCCACTCTATCAGGTGAATGTGCGCTTCACAGCATTGAGTGCCTATTCCATCTTTCTGGAAATCCTTGTGGAAGTAGGGGTGATGGGCTTTAGTGTCTTTCTCTGGTTGTTGGCGGTGCTCGCCGATCGCGCGTGGCGTTGTTTGCGGGCGTTACGGACAACAGCAAACCCTCAAGGGTTCTGGTTGATGGGAGCTGTGGCAACCATGGTGGGAATGCTCACCCATGGGTTGGTAGATACGATTTGGTTTCGCCCGGAGGTGGCTACCCTTTGGTGGCTGATGGTGGCGATCGTTGCCAGCTTTGCGCCGTTGGCAGACCGAACAGAGAATACAGCCGCTAACGGTCTGGATGCTGAGCCGTCAACCTAGGCATAAGCTCGGGATCGCCCGCTTGATCTTGCCAGCCACAGTGGGAGCAATGGCACTGACCTATCTTGAGTTGGGAGTGATGGATGGGTTGCCGACACGCAGGGCAGCGACCGGTGAAGTAAGGGTGGTACATCAGCATCCGAATCTGCTCAACAGGAGGAAGATGACCAATCACTTGCTCAAGACTGGCTGTGGGGGATTCTAGGGAAAACATCAGGGAGTCCACAGGAACGTTCGTATCGGTTGGCACAATCTCTTTTTTTCAGTGTGCGAGCGATCGCCGGCAAGGGGAATCGTAGAAATACGGAAATCTTCCCCCTCTAGCCTGTGGAAAACTCCAAAAAGCCTGTGGAAAATTCTGGGGAAAACCTGTGGAAAACCCCGGAAAAACTCTGAAAAACTGTGGAAAACTTTTTATTCTTTTTCCACTAAGATAATGGCTTGTGGAAAAACCCCCCACTTTTTCCACAAGTTTTCCACAGGGGGGAAGTGGCTCAAAGTCGCTCTGCAAGCGGGTTTCCGAAAATTTTTCCACATTTCCACAGCCCCTACTACTACTATAAATATTATTTAAATAATTTAGTAGCAGTAGTAGATCTCTAGATCTAAGGGGAATAAGATTCTGACAGAGAAAAATAAAAGATGTGATTTGGGGAACGTGGGGTTAGTTTGAAGCTGGCTTAGAGCTTGAGGAAATCTTGGTTGAGAGGGTTGTGATACTGGGAAACATTAGGAAGACAAGAACAAAACGAAAGGTTGAGATGGCTAGAGGATCAGAACTTCCAAGTGCTTGGGGAAAACTTTGGGGAATTTGGGGAAAACTGTGGAAAAGGATTTGAATTTAGGTTCAGGATGCTCTAATAAGGATCTGTTTGCGCCGCGAAAAATTTTTTTGGCCTGAGAAGGGTCTAGAAGCCCCTAGAAGGAGGGCGATCGCCCTAGTGAGTAGGTTTTATCGTTGAGGGGATTTTGCTGCCCATAGAGGCGATTTTATGAGGGGTTGTCTAGACAACCTTGGGATAACCGTTTGTCGATAGGATAGTCCAAGCAACTACCGTCCTCAAACTTGCCATGACACGCATTGTTACTCTCCTAGGAGCAACCCCAGAACAACAAACGGCACTGGGTCTGGCCATTGCCCAGTGGTTTGCCGAGCGACAGCAGCGAACCTTGTTAGCGGTGCCGAGTCCAGCCACTTCCCTGCAATTTCTCATTGGCAGTCCAGATCGGGCGATTGGTTGGCAACCCAAGTTGCTGTCGGAGGGATTAGCGATCGCCGAGCTGATGGCCACTGAAAGTCTCAACGCGGCATGGCAAGAACTTAGCCGTTTAGTGGAACCCTATTTGCCCCAAGAATTGGTGGGTAAGGTTTATGCGGGCGAATTGGTGATCTTGCCGGGGATGGATACTTTGCTGACCCTAAATGCGCTGCGCGTGCACTACAGCAGCGGTGAGTACGATGTGATTGTCTATGTGGGGGGGAATAGTCAAGATACACTGCGGCTGATTGGGTTGCCCCAAGGGTTGGCATGGTACTATCGCCGCTTTCAACGTTTGCTGGATCAACTGGATCTCAACGCGATCGCCAATGCGATTGGGGGGCCGATCGCCAGCGCAATTATGGCGGCCAATATTGACACCCAAAAAGTGCGTGAGCGTTTCGGTGAGGCGAAGGAGTGGATCGATCGCGGTGTGCAGATTGCCGCGGACTCGCAACGGTTATCGGTGTTTCTGCTAACGGATGGCACAGTGATCTCAACCGCTCAAACCGAATGGTTATGGGGCAGTGCTCAACAGGTGAATGTCCCTATTTCTGAGGTCTTTTGTATGGGGGAACCCACGCCAGAGGTCAGCCGCACGTTTGCACCGCTACGCATTTCCGCTCTTCCTAAAGACTGGAACAACTGGCAAAGTCTTGTTTCCTATCTTCCAGACTTGAACCAGCTAGGAGCGGCACCGGCTCCCTATGAGTTTGATGAGACGCAACAACAGGTGCGCATTTTTCTACCGGGATTTCGCAAAGATCAGGTGAAACTCAGCGAGTTTAGTGGGGAACTGACGGTGGAAGCTGGCGATCAGCGGCGCCACATTGAGCTACCCCCTAGCCTCAAAGGCAAACCCGTTCGCGGGGGTAAATTTGAAGCTCCCTACTTGATCGTCAGTTTCTAAGACTTTCTAAGGTTCAAGGCGCAGACGCACAGAGTCGCGGTGGGAAATCAGGCCTTCTGTTTCAGCGAGGGTCATGACCGCTCCCCCCTGTTTGCGCAAGGCAGCAGGGGTGTATTGAATAATGCTGGAGTGTTTGAGGAACGTTTCTACGCCCAAGGCAGAAGCATAACGGGCGGCACCAGAGGTGGGCAGGGTGTGATTGGGACCCGCGAGATAGTCGCCAACCGCTTCAGGGGTGGAATAGCCGAGGAAAATCGCACCGGCATGGCGCACCTGCTCGACAAGGCTCCAAGGGTCTTCGACTTCCAATTCCAGATGTTCAGGGGCAAAGTGATTGGAGAGTTCTACCGCTTGTTCTAGGCTCTCGACAATGCCAATCAGGCCATAGTGGGCGATCGCCTTCTCGGTGAGAACCCGGCGCGGATGGTCAGCCAATTGTTCGTTCACCGCTGTAACCACCGCCTTTGCAAGGGGCAAACTCGGAGTCAGTAAAATGGCCGCTGCCAAGGGGTCGTGTTCTGCTTGAGCTAGCAAATCAGCGGCAATGTGAACAGGATTGGCCGCCTCATCGGCAATGATTAAGACCTCTGAAGGCCCTGCTAGGGAGTCAATACCAACCCGCCCATAGACTTGCTTTTTGGCAAGCATGACATAGAGGTTTCCCGGCCCTGTAATCACATCCACGCGCGGAATCGTTTCTGTGCCATAGGCAAGGGCAGCAATGGCTTGGGCGCCACCAACGCGATAAATCTCTTGAATTCCCGCTTCTTGGGCGGCAACGAGAACCGCAGGATTAATACCTTTGCCCTGACCGGGAGGGGTGACCATGACAATCCGCTGCACACCGGCCACCTGAGCGGGAATCGCATTCATTAACACCGTACTCGGATAGGCAGCCCGTCCCCCCGGCACATACAGTCCGGCAGCATCAACAGCAGTGTAGCGTTTGCCGAGGACAATGCCATCTTCACCAAATTGCACCCAACTTTTGGGCACGCGCTGGCGGTGGAAGGCTTCAATTTGCTGCTTGGCAAGGCGAATGGCATCGAGGAGTTCTTTGGACACCTGTTGGTAAGCGGCATCCAGTTCATCTCCTTTCACTCGTAAGGTTTCGGGGGTGAGGTCAATGTGATCAAACTGGGCAGTGTACTCAATCAGGGCGCGATCGCCTTCCTTGGCCACACGGCGCAAAATTGCCTCAACAGTAGCCTCTTGGTCGCTCATCTCCCCGCTATCGGTGCGATCGCAAATGCGGCGTAGTTCAGCGCGTAGGTCGGTTAACTGGGTGATGATCCGCAACATGGTCGTTCACGTAGGCGAGGCAGAGAGTCGGGGAAAGGTTAAAAAACCTTAATCAACCCTATCAATAGCTTACAGCGATTTTCCAATTACAGGGGCGGGCTAAGGCTGGCCAACAACGAGTGCTTAGGGCAAGATCGCGATTCACGAGACTGAGCCTTCGGAGTTCGCATCAGATTGCCAAGGCAGCCACTCCTCATCTAGAGCTTCCTCCATTGTGAAGTCGGGGACTTCCGGAATCACGTCAGGGGATAACCCAATCGCTTTCAACATATTTTTCCTTGCCTTTTGATAGGAGTCTAGGAAAGCTGCCTTTGCAAATGGCTGAAGACTGAGGCTATCCTGCAAAATTAGCGCAATTTCTAAACGGAAATGACTAATCTCCAACAGCCAACCCCTATAGCAGTATTGTCGCTCAGTTTCCCAGTATTTGAGCTTGAGAAGATGCTCACAAAGACGCAGTAGATAGCTGAATAGGGCGCATTTTTCGCTTCGACCCAAGCTCTCAATCTCCTCAATTAAATTTTCCACATCTAAGTGGTCAAAGTTCCCTGCCTTGAGGTGGGCAACGGTCTCCTTAAGCCAAAGGTAATAGTCGGTCTCATAGAGGAGTTGGGTCTTAAGACAAGGGGTCATGGGGACTAGATAACAACGGCAACTGGTTTTCTGGTGGAGTATAGCCTAGGTGTTGCCAAGCGCGGGGAGTGGCAACGCGGCCTCGGGGGGTTCGTTGCAGATAGCCCATCTGGAGCAGGTAGGGTTCATAGACCTCTTCAATGGTTTGCACATCCTCACCAGTGGCTGCAGCAAGGGTTTCAATGCCCACAGGCCCGCCTTGATAGGACTCAATTATCAGACTGAGGAGCCGGCGATCGCTCCAATCCAAGCCTGCTGGATCCACATTGAACAGTTCAAGGGCAGCGGTAGCCACCTCTAGGCTAATCGTGCCATCGTGCTTCACATCGGCATAGTCCCGTACCCGCTTTAGGAGCCGCAGGGCAATGCGGGGTGTACCCCGACTGCGGCGGCCAATTTCTAGAGCGGCTTCAGGAGTAATGGGAGTTTGTAAGAGGGCTGCCCCCCGCTGAACGATCTGCTGGAGTTCTTCGGGATGATAAAAGCGCAAGCGCTCCACTAAACCAAAGCGATCGCGCAAGGGCGAGGTCAAGGCGCCGGCACGGGTGGTTGCTCCCACAAGGGTAAAGCGATTGAGTTTCAGTCGTCGCGTGCGTGCCGTTTGCTGTTTGCCCACGGTGAGATCAAGGTAAAAATCCTCCATGGCGGGATAGAGGAGTTCCTCGGTCATGCGGGAGAGGCGGTGAATCTCATCAATAAAGAGAATATCCCCCGCTTGCAGGTTCACCAAGAGACCCACAATGTCGCGGGGGCGTTCCAAAGCTGGGGCACTGGTCACTTTGCAGTTGACCCCCATTTCTGCCGCTAAGATCAAGGCAATGGTGGTTTTCCCTAAGCCCGGCGGGCCATAGAGCAGCAGGTGATCAAGGGGTTCTTGGCGTGCCTTGGCTGCCTCGATCGCAATGTGCAGCACATCCTTGAGTTCCTGCTGGCCAATGTAGTCCTGCAAAAAGCGGGGACGTAGGGACTCCTCAGCCGGCGAGTGCTGTTCCTCTGGGGTGGGTTGATTGGAAAGCAGTAAAGGGGGGCGCGATCGCTCCGGCGGTGAATTTTGCGACGAAATAATCGCCATTGCTGCCCCCTAGGGCAAAGCTTAAGCCCGTTTTAACCAGCTAAACATGGAACGCAGTTCTTGACCCACCTGTTCAATGGGGTGTTCTGCCTCCCGTCGCCGCATTGCAGTAAAGCCCGGTTTACCCGCCATATTTTCCAGCACAAACTCACGGGCAAATTGACCCGTTTGAATTTCGTGGAGAATTTTGCGCATTTCCGCGCGGGTCTCCTCGGTAATAATCCGTGGGCCACGGGTGAGGTCGCCGTATTCTGCGGTGTTGGAGATGCTGTCCCGCATTTTGGCAAGCCCCCCTTCCACAATCAAATCCACAATCAGCTTCACTTCATGGAGACACTCAAAGTAGGCCAGCTCTGGCTGATAACCGGCCTGCACCAACGTTTCAAAGCCAGCCTTAATCAGGGCGCTGAGGCCACCACAGAGCACCACTTGCTCACCAAACAGATCGGTTTCTGTTTCTTCGCGGAAGGTGGTTTCCAGAATGCCGGCACGGGTGCCTCCAATTCCTTTGGCATAGGCCATGGCGAGATCACGGGCTTGACCACTGGCATTCTGATAGACCGCAAACAGGCAGGGTACCCCTTCCCCTTGGGCATAGGTGCGGCGCACGAGGTGACCAGGGCCTTTGGGCGCCACCATCACCACATCCACATTGTCGGGGGGCACAATCTGGCCAAAGTGAATGTTAAAGCCGTGGGCAAAGGAAAGGACATTCCCCGCTTGCAGGTGGGGGGCAATCTCCTGCTCATAAACAACCCGCTGAACTTCATCGGGCAGAAGAATCATAATCCAGTCGGCCAGTTTCGCAGCTTCCGCCACGGAGTGCACCGCTAGACCATCGGCACGGGCGCGCTCTGCAGAACGACTGCCGGCATAGAGACCCACCACAACATTGAGACCGCTATCCCGCAGGTTGAGGGCATGGGCGTGGCCTTGGGAGCCATAGCCAATGATGGCGATCGTTTTGTCCTTGAGGAGTTCTAATTGGGCATCTGCGTCGTAATACATGCGCGCCATAGTGATGATGTTCCTTTCCAATTGCATTCAGCAGGTCGTTATTATTTCTCTACCACATTGGCAGAGCCGATATAGCACCTCCTAGAGGGCTAGTTGCGGGAGTTAGCGATTACGGGAATAACGATTGTTCCCACCGCCCATGGCTTCACGGGGGCGTGCCTTGTTGACCTTGAGTTGCCGTCCCATCCACTCGGCACCGTCGAGATCAGCGATCGCCGCATCTTCTTCAGCATCCGTGGACATTTCCACAAAACCAAAGCCCCGCTTACGGCCTGTTTCCCGATCCACCGGTAAATAGACTTGTTTGACGGAACCGTACTCGGCAAAAACGGCCTCTAGGTCTTCTTGGGTGGCCGTGTAGGAAAGGTTGCCGACATAAATAGACATAATCTGATCTGCTCCAAAGCAAAAATTGAACCCTGTGTTGACGCTGACTTCGGAGAGACGACTGTCACGTAACCAACCTTCCCTAAAACCGAACTCAAGAATCGCTCTACTTAAAAAACTCAAGCGGCGATTACTCGCCAACCTTGTCTTCCGATTATAGCCGATTGCGATCGCCTGCGCTGCGAAAGTAGGGATGCTACCCTAAAAGAGGTAGATTTTTTGTGAATCTTAACAATGTCCGATTTACCGGCGGTTGTTGTGGGCCTTTCCGGCGGTGTTGATAGTTCCGTGGCCATTGCTAGCCTCAAAGCTCAAGGGTACCCCGTTGTTGGTCTGACGCTGTGGCTGATGAAGGGTAAGGGGCAGTGCTGCTCTGAGGGGCTAGTGGATGCGGCGCGTCTTTGTGAGGAGCTGGGAGTCCCTCACCATATTGTGGATAGCCGCGAAATTTTCGAGAAATATATTGTGAACTATCTGGTCAGTGGCTACGCCAGTGGGGTGACACCGCTGCCCTGTTCCCAATGCAACCGTTTGGTGAAGTTTGGGCCGATGCTCGCCTATAGCCGTGAGCAACTGGGGATTGACTACATTGCTACCGGGCATTATGCCCAAGTGAAATACAATCCCACCAGCGATCGCTATGAACTGTGGCGGGCGGTGGATCGTCATAAGGATCAAAGCTACTTTCTCTATGACTTGCCCCAAGAGATTCTGGCTCATGTGCTGTTTCCTCTTGGTCAGCAAACCAAGGCGCAGACCCGTGCCCTCGCGGCGCAGTATGGCCTGCATACCGCCAGTAAACCGGAAAGCCAAGATCTCTGCCTGATTGAAGCCCATGGCTCCATGCGCCGATTCTTGGATCAGTATCTGCCCAGTCAGCAAGGGGAAATTGTCGATGTCCATGGCCGGGTGCTGGGGTACCATCAGGGGATTCACCACTATACGATTGGCCAGCGCAAAGGCTTGGGAATTGCGGCACCTGAACCGCTTTATGTGGTGGCCTTGGATCGGGAACACAATCGCGTCATTGTCGGCGATCGCGCCACCGCCGGCCGTCGTGAGTGTACAGTGGCCCGGGTGAACTGGGTCTCGATTCCCCCCCCCACAGAACCGATCACAGCCACGGTACAAATTCGCTATCGTACTCCTCCAGTGCCGGTGACTATCATTCCCGCTGCCAACGCTGAGCAGGTACAATTGGAGTTTACTGAACCGCAATTTGGGGTAACGCCGGGGCAAGCGGCGGTTTGGTATGCGGGCGATCGCCTGCTGGGGGGCGGCATTATCCAGCCCTTTGTGACACCGACACCACAACCCCTACAAGCAATGGCCACCCACGTTTAAGGAAAAGACTGACCATGCAAAAGCGCCTTCATTACTCATCCTTGGAAATTAACCGCCGAGCAGAAGAATTAATCAAGCACTCCGCCAATCGCTATCGGATTACGGTGCAAATTGCCAACCGGGCGAAACAGCGGCGGGGGCTAGAGGCCAGTGAAGATCTCGATGATCTGCCCCTGAAGCCGGTGACCCGTGCCATTATCGAAATGTCCGATGAAATTGCTCAACCGGAGTTACTGGCAGATTAGGCGCCATGGGAAGACGACGGGGCTGGACGTTTTTGGGCTGGGTGACGTGGGGGTGCTTGCTGGCACTTCTGTGGCTGCCCCTGAGCAGTACTTGGAGTGTGGGGCGATCGCAACCTGACCCCAACCTACCCGATGCCCCTGCCCAAATTCTCATTAACCCGCGGCTGGTGGCAGAAACCCTCTATCCGAAGTTGCCCGGTTTGCCGAAGGAAAACCACTATATCCGTCAAGACAACCGTCAGCCGGCACCAGAAAGTACCCTCCTTGAGCGATTCATTGTCTATCACACCACTGTCAAAGGGCGATCGCCCCTCTACCGTTTTGACTGGAAAATTTCCCTTGCTGACTATTTGGGGCTGAATGACTTCCTGCGCAGAGAAACCTATCCGGGACGTTCTTACCTGACAGTCAACCCCATGGAAGGGGATATGGCTGCCATTCGCCAACTCAATCGCCAACAACGGGATGCCTTGGTGAGCACACTGGCCACCTTCTACGCCCAGCAAGCGGGGTTACCCACGACTACACCCCAGCGTCCCCAACCCCAAACAACACTGCCAGAACCGACATGGAGACCCCCCACCGTTCTGCCCCCCGTTCCCCAACCCGGCAGTGCTGGACTTTTGGCGCCCCCCGAATCCCCCCGCCCGCTGCCCACTGGGGAATCCCGTTTTTTACTGCCCTAGATGTTTGCAATTGGGTTCATGAGTCATGGCTGTTCCGATTACTGAGTTGCTCACCCCAGAGATTCTCAAACCTGCTCGCTATTTGGGCAATGAGCGAGGGGCAGTTCATAAGCCGTGGCAGGCCGCAACGGTGCGCTGGGTGCTCAGCTATCCGGAAATCTATGAGGTGGGCGCCTCGAACTTAGGACACATTATTCTCTACAACATTCTCAATGCCGTCCCCGATCAACTGTGCGATCGCGCCTACTTACCCGCAGCGGACTTAGCCGCCAAATTGCGAGTGACCCAAACTCCCCTTTTTGCTGTGGAATCGCGCCGCGCCCTGCGGGAGTTTGACCTCATTGGCTTTAGCCTCAGTTATGAGTTGGGTGCCACGAACATTCTGGAAATGCTCGACTTGGCCGGCCTACCCCTGACTTGGCGAGAACGCCAACAGGCACCCCTAGAAGAGATTCCCCTTATCTTTGCCGGTGGACAGACAGCGACATCAAACCCTGAACCCTACGCTGACTTCTTTGACTTTTTTGCCCTTGGGGATGGCGAAGAACTCTTGCCCGAAATTGGCCTCGTGGTGGCAGAAGGCAAACGAGCCGGCTTGAGTCGGCAGGACTTGCTATTGGATTTGGCACAGGTGCCGGGGGTCTATGTGCCGCAATTTTACGATCGCCAAGGGGATGGCGCCGTCAAACCCAATCGTCCCGATGTGCCCGAGCGCATTTTGCGGCGAGTAGCTACCCCGATGCCCCACTATGCCATTGGCTTGGTGCCCTATGTAGAAACCGTTCACGATCGCTTGACAGTGGAAATTCGCCGGGGCTGTACGCGCGGCTGTCGCTTTTGTCAACCGGGGATGCTCACCCGCCCTGCCCGCGATGTTGCCCCCGATGAGGTGATTGCCGCCATTGAAACGGGGATGCGCGCCACGGGCTACAACGAGTTTTCGCTACTGTCGTTGAGTTGCTCCGACTATCTAGCTCTGCCCGCCGTGGGTGTGGAAATTAAAAATCGCCTGCAAAACGAGAACATCTCCCTCTCACTCCCCAGCCAGCGGGTGGATCGCTTTGATGAAAACATTGCCCACATTGTCGGTGGCACGCGCCAAGGGGGACTGACCTTTGCGCCGGAAGCGGGAACGCAGCGGCTACGGGACATTATCAACAAGGGGCTGACCAATGCGGAATTGCTGCGGGGGGTCAAAACTGCCTACGAACAGGGCTGGGATAAGGTCAAGCTCTACTTTATGATTGGCCTGCCGGGGGAAACTGATGCTGATGTGTTGGGCATTGCTGAAACGATCCGCTGGCTGAAGCGAGAATGCTGGATCAAAGGACGCAAGCCCCTGAGCTTTAACCTGACCATCTCTAACTTTACCCCCAAGCCCCATACACCCTTTCAGTGGCACGCCGTCTCCACCAGTGAGTTTCTGCGCAAACAGGAGCTACTGAAGGCGGAATTCCGCACGATCAAGGGGCTAAAGGCCAACTTTACCGATGTGCGCATCTCAGCAATGGAAGACTTTGTCGGTCGGGGCGATCGCCAACTGGGGCCAGTGATCCGCCGCGCGTGGGAATTGGGGGCACGGGAAGATTCTTGGTGGGAAAGCCTCGATCGCGCCTATGCCGCTTGGACGCAAGCCATTCAAGAAGCGGGTCTGGACTGGAAATACCGTCAACTGGAAGCGGGTGAGTGGAATGTCTTTAGTGGTGGCAGCCACAACCTTGATGCGCCCCTGCCTTGGGATCACATTGATACGGGCATTAGTAAAACATGGCTGAAGGAAGACTTGCAGCGTGCCCTAGAAGCGGTGGTCGTTCCCGATTGTTCCTTTGAGGGCTGCTCCCATTGTGGCGTCTGTGGCATTGACTTTGGCCATAACGTGGTCGTGCCGCCCCCCCCGATTCCGCCTATTCAAGGTCAACCCCAAGCCCCCCAAGAACGGGTGCAACGTCTGCGCCTCACCTTTGGGAAAACTGGGGAAATGACGCTTCTCAGCCATTTAGATCTACTGCGCCTCTTTGAGCGAGCAGTACGCCGTGCCCATCTACCCATTGCCTTTACGGGGGGATTTCATCCTTCACCCCGCATCTCCACCGCCAGCGCCTTGCCCCTTGGGGTGACCAGTTATGGCGAAATTGTTGATCTGGAATTTTATCGCGAGGTGGAGCCGTCAACGGTGCTGGAGCAATTGCGGCAACAACTGCCGGCGGAGGTGCCCCTTTACACCTGTGCAGTGGTGCCCTTAAGTGAACCGGCAGCAAGTCAAGCCCTGCGGGCAGCTACTTATGAACTGCTCATCCGTACCCCTGAACCTGTGGAGCGGGACACTTGGCAACAGTGGTTAGAGGATTTGCGAGCCACCCCTGAAATTCTCTATGAGCTAACCACCAAGTCAGGGAAAACCCAAGTGGTGAATTTGCGCGATCGCCTGCTGCAGATCCGCCTCAAGGAGCACCAAGACCACTGGCCTGCCGTCAGCCTCATCTACACGGGAGTCTGTCGCAATGATGGCACGTTCCTGCGGCCAGAGCATTGTCTGTACCTCCTAGAAAAAGTGAGTGGTCTGTCCTTGGAACTGGGGGCGATCGCCCGTCAGAAATTACACCTCGAAACGCCATGAACCTAGCAACGCAAATTCGCGGCGGTCTGATTGTCTCCTGTCAAGCCCCGGCAGATTCCCCTTTGGCGGCGCCAGAAATCATTGCCGCTATGGCAGGGGCAGCGGTTTTGCGGGGCGCAGTGGCCGTGCGCATCAATACCCCGGCCCATATTCAGGCAGTGCGCCAAGCAGTAAAGGTGCCCATTATTGGTCTCTGGAAGCAAGTTTTGCCCGAGTACCCTGTGTATATTACGCCTCGCTTTGCCGATGCGGTGGCCGTTGCGACAGCAGGTGCTGATGTGATTGCCCTCGATGCCACAGCGCGATCGCGCCCTGAACCCCTACAGGACTTGATTCAGCGAATTCACGATGAACTGGGCAAGCCCGTCATGGCCGACATTGACTCCCTTGCAAGTGCTGAAGCGGCGATTGCTGCCGGTGCTGATTGGGTGGGCACGACCCTCTTGGGTTACACCGAAACCACGGCGCATACCCCACCCCCCAGTTGGGCGCTCCTGAGTCAGCTGGTTGAGCACCTCAACGTGCCTATTCTCTGTGAAGGGGGGATTGCCAGTCCCACAATGGCTGTAAAAGCTTTGACTTTGGGGGCTTGGGCAGTGGTCGTGGGCACCGATATTACAGGCATTGACCTCAAGGTGCAGCAGTATGTCCAGACCCTAAAAGCAACGACGATTGAAAATTCTCAACCCTAAATCCTATCCAATTCTATCGGTTTGTATATTTTCCTCTATATTCCGACCGATAAACGAGAGTTTGTGGCAAGATAGAATCCGTAGCTAAAGATACATCGTTAGCCTAGGAGCCACCATCTATGAGCCTAAAACTTGGGGATGTCGTACCCAACTTTACCCAAGCCTCTTCTATGGGGGAAATCAACTTCTATGAGTGGGCAGGGGATAGCTGGGTTGTATTGTTTTCCCACCCAGCGGATTACACCCCCGTTTGTACGACAGAACTGGGCGAAGTGGCGCGGTTACGCTCAGAATTTGAGAAGCGCAATGTCAAAACCTTGGCCTTGAGTGTGGATAGTGTGGAGTCCCACCTCGGCTGGATCAAAGACATTGAAGAAGTCAACAACGTCAAGGTGGATTACCCGATTTTGGCAGATGAAGATAAAAAAGTCTCCAACCTCTACGACATGATCCACCCCAACTCCCTCAACAACCTGACGGTGCGCACAGTCTTTATCATTGACCCCCAAAAACGCCTGCGCTTGACCTTGACCTATCCCGCCAGCACGGGGCGTAACTTTGCTGAGATTCTGCGGGTGATTGATTCGCTGCAACTGACGGACAACTACAGTGTGGCCACCCCCGTCAACTGGCAAGAGGGTCAAGAGTGCGTGATTGTGCCTTCCCTCAGCGATGAAGAGGCGAAGCAGAAGTTTCCCAAGGGCTTCAATGCTGTTAAGCCCTATCTGCGGTTGACACCTCAACCCAACAAATAGCCTAGATTAGCCTAGACAAGTCATGGCGACACCCTGAGCTGTTCGGGGTGTTTTTTTGTGCCTTGGCAGCATCCCAAGATAGGATAATCTTGCACAGCAAAACCAAGGAAAGGAATAGAGGCGGAATGCAGCGCTGGATACTTTGGCTCTTGATACCCCTTGTGGTCTGTTTGAGTGGATGCGTCCAAGCAGATATGGTCATCCAGCATCAGGGACAAACTGGGGGGAACCTCACCTACACGCTGACGCTGCCCCAACCCGATCTCCCTTTTACCGAACAGGTGATTCAGCAGGCGCGCCGCTTGGGGGGAACGATCAAGGAACGGGATAAAACGCATCTTCAGGTGACGATTCCCTTTGACACCAGCCAGCAATTGGCCACTATCCTCAACCGCATTGGTGGTGTGCCCTATCTTCCCCAAGTCACTGCTGAGGCGGATATTTTTGACCAGAACTGGTTGCTCTTTGTGCGGGAGCGCTTTCGCTATGACATTGATCTGCGCCCCTTGGGTATTGAGTCCCGTGATCAAGCTGTTCTTGTGGCACCGCAGTCGCTCCTGAAGTTTCAACTTGCCCTAGAAACCCCTTGGGGGGCGCGCCCGATTGAGCGTCCAGCCACTACTGCTGATACCGTGGTCAATCCTCATGTTCAGCGGGGGGGCGATCGCCTGACTTGGACATTGATGCCCGGTTATCTGAATCACCTAGAGGCAGCCTATTGGTATCCAAGTCCCTTGGGTTGGGGCACACTGGCGATCGTGGGCTTGCTGGTGCTGGGCAATTGGTTACGCACTCGCCTGCCTAGGAGTCATTCAACCTAGAGTCCCATGAGATGGTCTGGCCCGCCGCAGAGTTGGCAACGGTATCTTGCCTATTTAATAGCGGGACCTCTGATTGTCCTCAATCTCTGGGTGGCGGAGCAAGTTTACCTCTATTTTGAATATCCGATTAATCTCCTTGTCATTGCCGCCATTTTGGCTTTTTTGCTCAATCAAGTGGTGATTCGCCTCTGTGCTCGTGGTTTGCGGCGGCGGAATGCGATCGCCTTGGTGTTACTGATTACCCTTTTGGTGGTCAGTGTCTTGATGCTGTTGCTGCTCCCCCTTGCTATTCAACAGGCGGAAGAACTCCTAAATCAACTGCCAGAGTTGGCGGATACGGGCAATCAAAATTTGCGCCATCTAGATCAAGTGCTGCGCCGCTACCAGTTCCCTGTGGGGGTGAATGACTTGATGGAAGAGCTGACGATCCAGCTCAAAGGGATTGCCGCCATGTTACCGGGTGTGGCGATTACAACCCTAACTAAATTTGTTGATGTGCTCCTCGTGCTGATCCTAACGGTGTATATGCTCTTTTATGGCAGTGAGATTTGGCGCGGACTCATGAAACTGGTACCCAAGCCTTGGCGGCAGATGGTGGATTACTCGCTGCGGCTGAATATTCGCAGTTTTTTCTCGGCACAGCTTTTTTTGGGGCTGTTTATGTTTCTTGCCCTGATTCCCTTTATGATCGCCTTCAAGGTCAATTTTGGCTTTCTCTTTGCCCTGATCATTGGTATTGCCCAGCTCATCCCTGTGGTGGGGGCGACCTTGGGCATTGGTTTAGTAACACTGCTTATCCTTTTTCAGGATGCGTGGCTGGCTTTGAATATTTTCGTGATTGCTGTGGTCTTGCAACAAATTAAGGATAACGTGCTTACCCCGAAGTTACTGGGGGACTTGATGGGTCTGAATCCCCTCTGGCAGTTTATTGCGCTACTCATTGGCGGACGGGTGGCGGGTTTCTTGGGAATTTTGCTGGCCATTCCCCTAGCCGCAACACTGAAAACCGTCCTCGAGTCTGAGCCTGTCGAAGACACCTAACTAGGCGATCGAATAACTAGGCGATCGAAACGTTTTGATCACCGTACACACCCCATGACCGCAAATGTTCATCATGACGGCATTTGTAGCCCCACCAATCACGCCACTCACAAGGGGAACGGCTCGCGCAGGTAGGGTGAGACTTTTACTCGAGACCTTGCCAAAAATCTGCTGCAAAAGGGGACGCGGAAGCTGCCTGAAGACCGCCATCAGCACTTGGGATAAATTTTTTTGCGCCGCCCGCCGGCCAAAGGTCTTGAAGATTTGCCGACAAAATTGGGTACCGAAGTGGTTTGCAAGTTCAGCGGCAGTAACCCCCAAGGCAGTGGGAATCAGCATCATCAGCACATTTTCGTTTTCAGAATCTAGGCCATAGATGGTGAACAGCGCCGCTGCCAGCTTGATTTGGGCATGGTAAAAGTAGGCAATATCGAGGGGCACGCCAGCCCAGCCCATGACGCCAGTGGCGACTCCAGAACCCACTGACCAGAGGGTGGCTTCATAAATTGCATGGTTGGCCATGCGATCGCGATCGCCCCCCCAGCGAGGATCATGGAGAAATTGGTATCCCCACTGCCGCCCCTCTTCGATGGCAAGGAGCATGAGCTTGAGCAGCCAATCGGGTATAGACGCTGACGCTGTGGCCATAGGCTTAAGAAATAATTGTCAACTTAAGGGATGGCATTGGCATAAATCTACCACAGTCAAAATTGAGCAACAATCTAAAAATGTAAAATTTTAATAAATAAAGTTTTAATAAAAATTATTGGCTAAAGTGTTGGACTGCATGGATGAATGTGAAACTTCAGGGGAGCGATCGCCCCTTGGCAATTTCTCACCGCTACGCGTTTGTTATAGACGGTATCATTCATCGAGGCACTGTTGAACACGCCCAGATTGACCAATAATTCGAAATCTTTTTTCTTTTTCAACCCGATCTTAAGGTGTTATTCTCTATCTGCTTCTGCAGCTTGCCTTAATGCTAAGAAAGCTTCTTTGAGAGGCTGACTCACTGCACTATCGGGTTCATTCAATACTAGCTTTTGATACGCGTCCAAAAACCTGGCTCGTGACCTGTGGAAAAAATGCAAAAAGTGGCGCAAAAAACCTAGTATGGCTTTCGGGGATCAACATCTGGTCGGTCTATTTTGGCTAACAGACAAGCCATAAGAAGTCTTGTGCACACCCGATTACTAATCTGTCGGCACACATACTCAATCCGTGAACGAATATCATGGTCTGAAATAGCCGAATTGTTTATATCTTGATAAGCACGTTTTAGGATGTTTGTAAGAGCCTTATCAGGTGTACTCATTGTTTTTTCCTAAAATAATGTCTTTTGATTGATCGCTTTGGGGGCATAATTTGTCCACAGAATCTCAGTTCGCTCATCTTTGGTCGAATGTATTGTTTTGCTCGGGGCGATATTTTTGTACCAATTCGGAGAAGGATACAACTCGTCCATTAAATCGCAATCGTAACCTGAAATGGCAACAATACCTTGAACTGAATTCAGCACGGACGCCAGCTCACGATGTTCTTTGTTGCTCATTTCATAAGCGTAAGCGTTACTATCGCCCCGCGTGTCATGGACATAAGGTGGATCACAGTAAAAAAGCGTATCTGGTGAGTCGTACAAACGTATGACTTCAATAGCGGGTCTATTTTCTATTTGAACACGCAACAAACGCAGGGCTATATCTGGTAAGTCTTCAATTGCACCAAGCCAGCGAGACACAGCTCCTGACATACCTGCTCTACTCGTGTTTTTGCAATTTGCCCAGCGTCCCAGTGTTGCAGATTGAGCTAGACCAGTTTGCACTTGACGGGCGCGTACATAAAACCTTCTTGCACGTTCAACAGGATCTAAAGATGGGTCTATTTCACAGGCGATTGAAAATTCTTCACGTGAAAAAGGGGTGAGACCAATTGCTCTTATCAAACGCTCTGACTCATCTCGTAAGACGCGGAAGAAATTTGCAACCTCACCATCAACGTCATTATATGTTTCTACAGCTGAAGGTTCTCGGTTCAATAAAACAGCAGCTGAGCCCCCAAATGGCTCACAGTAATGGTGGCAAGAGGGCAATAGAGGCAAAAGCCAATCAAGGTGTGAATATTTTCCACCATACCAACCAAATGCTATTATCCTTTTTCTGCTTCGCTTGACGACTGGGGAAGGTGTGCCGTTTCTCTTCATTACACGATGAGTGCCTTTTGCGATACTTCTCGGTATTGTCCTCTACGATGTCGATACCATAAATTGATGCCACTGCCAGCACCGTGTAGCGCTCATATTCAAGTTGAACCTTGGCATAACGGGCTTCCGCGCGAGGATTTCTACCAAGAAGTTGCCAGTACCGCAGGTGGGTTCCAAGAAACGCGAGTTAATGCGTTCGGTTTCTGGCTGGACTAAATCTAGCATGGCCTGCACGATGTGCTGGGGGGTGAGACTTCACCATGGTCAGGAACGCGGCGTTTGGATTTGACAGTTTTTTCCACGGGGACTTGCTGTAAAGGACTCAATGAGGAGGACTTCCTGCTTTCTATTATTTCGGCACAGCTGCTGTCAGTACTTCGTGCCCCTCGGTGGTGACCAAGACATCGTCTTCGATGCGCACACCAATGCCGCGCCAGCGATCGCTAATCTCGGGCTGACCCTCAGCGGGCATTGCCTCAGGATGAATATAAATCCCCGGCTCCACTGTCAGCACTTGACCCGGTTGCAGCGTGACCCATGTTTCTTTGTTGTGCTTGTAAAGACCGACATCATGGACATCGAGACCCAGCCAGTGACCGGTGCCATGCATAAAGAAGGTGCGATATTTCTGGGTATTGTTCTCTTTGCCTTCGTTGATCAGATCGTCAATCGCTCCCCGCAGCAGGCCAAGCTCTACTAGACCCTCAACGATCACCCGCACCGCCGCATCGTGGATTTGGTTGTAGGTATTCCCCGGTTGCACCTGCTCAATGGCGGCTTTTTGGGCAGCGAGGACAATATCATAGATCGCCTGTTGCTCGCCGCTGAACTGGCCACTCACAGGAAAGGTGCGGGTAATATCAGCGTTGTAGTAGCGATAGGCACAGCCAGCATCAATTAAAAGTAAGTCTCCTGCTGCCATTTGCCGTTGGTTCTCAGTGTAGTGAAGCACACAGGCATTCGACCCCGAGGCAACAATCGAGGGATAGGCCGGGCCATCGCCCCCCCGTAGGCGAAAGAGATGCTCTATCTCTGCCTGAATTTCATATTCCCAGCGTCCGGGGGCAGCCACTTCGCGGGCACGCTGATGGGCTTCGACAGTGATGGCGATCGCTTGGCGCATCAAGGCCAATTCTGCTGCTGATTTAATTTGCCGCATCGGTGCCAAGAGAATACTGGGATCGGCGATCGCCCGTGGGCCTGTGCCCCGTTTTGGTAGTGTCGCCAAGAGGCGCTGATAGTGCTTGAGAATCACTTGATTAAAGCGCTCATTGTGACCAAAGTGGTAATACAGCGGATCCCCCGTCTCCAAATAGCGAGGGAGGTGCTGCTCTAGCTCACTAATGGGATATACGGCATCGGCACCTAATTGCTCCTTGGCTGCTTCTACCCCAAGGCGTGCCCCTGTCCAGATCTCTTGGCTGAGATCCTTGGGCTGCACAAAGAGAACATAGCGATGCTCACTGTGGTTTGGCGCAAAAACAGCAACGGCCTCTGGCTCATTAAAGCCCGTGAGGTAATAAAAGTTACTTTCTTGGCGAAAGTTGTAGTCCACATCATTGTGCATGATGGCGCGCGGGGCACTACAGAAAACAGCGACACCCGTGCCCAATTTCTCTAAAAACTGCTGCTGTCGTTGCTGGTACTCTGTTTTCATCGCGCCTTGAAGAGTGGGTCAACCCTTGGGAATGATGACCCTGAAGTGGTTTGGTGGGGGCGGAGGGACTTGAACCCTCACGACTTGTTTAAGGTCAACGGATTTTCATCCTCCTGCCGCTTTCGCGACCACCCCTTGGGTGTTGAGGATTGGACTCTCCCTTTACCCGCGTAGAGGATCTACGGTAGGGTAGCTCCCGTCGAGTCTCTGCACCTTCCGTTTCCAGTCTGGGTTTGAGAAACGGCTTGGCTCAGGATTGCCCTATTTGCCCTATGGACAAACGTAGGTTTCCCTGAATTTGAGAGCATTCACTTAATAGATTTCTCTACTAAGGCTCAATTTCTTAAGTCCGCAGCGTCTACCATTCCGCCACGCCCCCTTAAGTACCGCTACTATACCACCTTGGCTTTGGGGGATGCAATTCCTACTGGCGTTGGTAATAAGCCCGCAACCCCTCGAGGAGCCGCTGATTTTCGCTGTCACGGCGCACCGCCACTCGGAAGTAGGAAGCGCCCAATTCGGGAAAGCTGCAACAATCACGAATCAAAATGCGATGCTGCTGGAGGAGGTAGGTTTGCAGGGGCAAAATGGCGTCCGTTGCTTTGATGAGTAGAAAGTTTGCCTTACTCTCGGTCACTACCTTCAGTTCGGGCATAGTATTTAAGGCCGTTGCAAAGGCATGACGCGCTGGCGGTAACCATGCCCACGTCTGTTCCTGAAAGGGGCGATCGCCCAAAGCTGTGACACCGGCAATGATTGCTAGACTATTCACACTCCAAGGATCGCGCCACGATCGCCAGCGTTGCCAACGTTCTGGAGAGGACACACCATACCCTAAACGCAGACCCGCCAGACTATAGAACTTCGTTAGCGATCGCAGAACAATCAAGTTGGGGTACTGAGGCACAACCCCCACTAGGGATTCACTAGCCGCCGGCGGCAAAAAGTCCATAAAGGCCTCATCCACGATCACCAAGGCACCCGTCTCTAGCAACGGCTGGAGCTGATTGCGAGACCAGAGCTGTCCACTGGGGTTATGGGGATTGTTAATGAGGATGGCATCTTCAGGGGTTAGGGAGGGCGCGATCGCCCCAAAGTCGCTTTGCACCCGGGCTAGGGGAATCGGCACAATGGGGCAAGCAAAAGACGCCAGTGCCCGCCGGTAGTCAGCAAAGGCAGGAGTAATAAGATAAATCTGCTGGCGATCGCCACACTCGCGACCTACCCAAGTCAATAACTCCGCCGCGCCGTTGCCCACCAAAAAATAATCCCTCGGTAGTTGATGCAGGGTGGCAATAGCATCCACTAAGGGACGGCAATCGGGATCGGGATAGTCGCGAATCGTGGGCAAAGCAGTCTGTAGGGCGGCAATCACTGAATCAGGGGGCCCCCAAGGGTTGAGACTGGCCGAAAAATCCAAAATCTCATCGGGAGCACAGCCAGCGATCGCTGCCGCCCAAGCTAAATTGCCACCGTGGCGGGGGGGCATTCAGACTATTTTTTCTTGCCCTTGGCCGCCGGTTCGGGAGCTGCAGGCGGTGCAACTTTTTCTTTGAAGAGTTTCCCTGCTGAAAAGGCGGGAACGGTAGTTGCTGGGATTTGCATTTTTTCTTTCGTTTTCGGGTTGCGTCCCTCACGGGCCTTGCGCTCCCGCGGTTCAAAGGCACCAAAGCCCACTAGTGTCACTTTTTCTCCCTTGGCCACGGCCTCCATGATTTCCTCGACGGTGGCTGAGATAATCGCCTCAACTTGCTTTTTGGTGACGTTGTTGGTGCTATGGGCACGACTAAACACAGCATCCACGAGTTCAGCTTTATTCATGGGGATAACTCCACAGAAACATTAAAGGTTGTTAATTGAGGAACAAATGGGTGAAAGGCACGAAACCCTTGCCTCTGCTTGCTTTCAAGCCTCATTCTAGAATAGCCAGACCCCAACTGGAACCCTGAAACCTTTAAGATATGTGGTTTTCAGCCACTTTTATCCATTAGAAATTTCTCAAACCCTTGATTCATCAGTCTTTTAGTCTATTCCATCCTCTTTGCAGGGATAGTTTGGGGCAGTGACAGTTGTTAGAAAAATTAACAAATCACGGTGTCCCAAGGTCTGAATATCGCCCCAGAGAACAAAAAAGCCCCATGGCTGAGACGATGGGGCATTCACAAATTTCATGAATTTAATGCTTGGATTCGGAGGATTTGATCACAGCGTATTGGCGATGATCTATCCCCTAGGCATCATCCAAGGCGGCAATACCAGGAAGTTCTTTGCCTTCGAGGAGTTCAAGGCTCGCCCCCCCGCCCGTGGAGATGTGACTCATGCGATCGGCAACGCCCACTTTTTCAACCGCTGCCACAGAATCGCCACCACCAATAATCGTCGAGACGCCCTCACTGGTGAGGTCAGCCAAACAGCGAGCGATCGCCTCCGTGCCCTTGGCAAATTGATCAAACTCAAACACCCCCATTGGGCCATTCCAGATCACTGTTTTGCAATCCTTGAGCGCCTCTTGGAAGAGTTTGACCGAAGCAGGCCCAATATCCAGACCCATCCAGCCATCGGGAATCGCTTCGATACTGACCACTTGACTATTGGCATCGGCGGCAAAGTTATCCGCCACCACGACATCTGTGGGCAAGAGCAACTCCACCCCTTTTTCTTGGGCTTTGGCTGCGAGGTGTTTGGCTAGCTCCAACTTGTCTTCTTCCACCAAGGATTTGCCCACATTGAGACCCCGCGCTTTGTAGAAGGTGAAGATCATGCCGCCGCCGATCAGCAATTTATCCACTTTTTCTAAAAGGGCTTCAATCACACCAATCTTAGAAGAGACCTTAGATCCCCCCACAATCGCAGCCAAGGGACGGCGGGGATGCTCAATGGCGTTTTGGAGATATTCCAGTTCTTTCTCAATCAAAAAGCCCGCCACACAGGGACTGAGGTATTGCGTCACCCCAGCAGTTGAGGCATGGGCGCGGTGCGCAGTGCCAAAAGCATCATTGACATAGACTTCTGCACAGGCCGCTAGTTGCTTGGCAAATTCAGGATCATTTTTTTCTTCCCCCGGATGGAAGCGCACATTCTCGAGGAGACAGACATCCCCATTGGCCATTGCTTGGGTATGGGCCACCACGGCATCACCAATGCAGTCATCGAGCTTGGCCACGGGTTTGTGGAGCAGTTCCGAGAGCCGCTGAGCCACAGGAGTGAGGCGCAGTTTATCATCCACACCCTTGGGACGGCCAAAGTGGCTGACAAGAATCACCTTGGCACCTTTGCTGATCAGGTCTTGAATCGTCGGCAGTGCGGCGCGGATGCGGGTATCATCGGTGATGACACCATTCTCATCGACAGGAACGTTAAAATCCACCCGCACGAGGACACGCTTTCCTTCTAAGTCGGCAGCCGATAACTGTGCCACGGATTTTTTAGACACGCTAGAGCCTCCTAAATGCGTTAAAACATGGATGATGGTACTAGGGGCATAACAATCCCAGCCAGCGATGGAGTGACCCGTTACAGAACCCTCACCTGACCCTCATTCTACCCAAGGGCGTGCCCTTCCACTTGACTCCAATGAGGTGAACTCTATGTTCAAAACCATTCTTTTTCCCATTGACCGTAGCCGTGATACCCAAGAAGCCATGCCCACTGTGGTTGAGATGGTGAAACTGTTTCAGAGTCAGTTGTTTCTGCTCTCGGTGGAGGAAACCCCAGAACCCGATGCGGAGCTAGAGGCGGCGATCGCGGAATTTTTGAATCGAGTGAAGGAAGCCTTTGCCCAACACGCGATTGTGGCGGAAACACTGCTGCGGCGCGGCAAACCTGCCTTTGTGATCTGTGATGTGGCCGATGAGATCAATGCCAGTTTGATTATTATGGGTTGCCGGGGAACGGGTCTGACCCCAGAGGGGTTTCAAGAAAGTGTCAGCAACCGCGTGATTAATTTGGCGCCCTGTCCGGTCTTGGTGGTACCCTAGCGTAACTGAATCTTGCGGAGCTTAAAGTTTCGTCACAGGCGGCCTAGCCCTTGGGGCGATCGCCGATGATCAAGGAAAGTGAATGTGTTGTCTTGTGGTTGATCTGCATGCTGAATCCAACAGATGTAACGCCGACCGTGTTTTCCCCTGCTGCTGATCAACTGCAAGCCCTTGGGGTGTACGTAACCATCCATGGCCATTTCTATCAGCCCCCCCGCGAAAATCCCTACCTCAATGCCATTGAACACCAACCCAGTGCCCAGCCGTTCCACGATTGGAATGAGCGTATTTACTACGAGTGCTATCGCCCCAATGCCTTTGCGCGGATTCTCAACGATCGCGGTGAGGTCATTGGTATTGTCAATAACTTTGAATACCTCAGCTTTAATATCGGCCCGACGCTCTTTAGTTGGCTCGAACGCTACGATCTTGAGGTCTATCAGCGCATTATTGAGGCTGATCGCCACAGTTGTCAGCGCTTCAATGGCCACGGCAACGCGATCGCCCAAGTGTATAACCACATGATTTTGCCCTTGGCCAACTACCGCGATAAACTCACGCAAATTCGTTGGGGCAAGGCGGACTTTCGGCGGCGGTTTGGCCGCGAACCGGAGGGGATGTGGCTGGCAGAAACGGCCATTGACTATGACACCGTAGCCGCCCTGATTGAGGAGGGGATTCGCTTTACGATTTTGGCGCCTTCCCAAGCCCAACGCTGTCGTCCCATTCTTGCCGACGGTGAAAGCGAGTGGATTGAAGTCAGTGGCAGCCAAATTGATCCGACCCGTCCCTATCGCTGCTATTTGCCGGGGGGCGATCGCCAGCGGGATTACTTGGATATCTTCTTCTACGACGGCCCCATTTCGCGGGACATGGGCTTTAGCGATCTGCTCACTAGCTCGCAATTTCTAGCGGGGCGGTTGGGACAGGCCGTGCGCGGTGATCATCGCCCCAGTCAAATCATTGCCGTTGCCACTGATGGGGAAACCTTTGGCCATCACAAGTATGGCGGTGAAAAAGCCCTCGCCTATGCCTTTAAAGTGGAATTTCCACAGCGGGGCTGGCAGATCACTAACTTTGCCTACTACCTCAGCCTGTTCCCGCCCACATGGGAGGTGGAACTCAAACCCGTCACGGCGTGGAGCTGTGCCCATGGTGTGGATCGCTGGCAGGACAATTGTGGTTGCGGTGGGGGCGGTGAGTGGCATCAACGGTGGCGACGCCCCTTGCGGGAGGCACTGAACTGGTTGCGGGATGAGCTAATTGAAATTTATGAAACCTTGGGCAGTGAGCTATTTCAGGATGTTTGGGCAGCCCGCGATGCCTATATTGAGGTGATTGGCGATCGCTCGCCGGAGACTCTGCATCGTTTTTTGGCACAACACCAACGCCGCCCCCTGAGTCAAAGCGAGCAAATTGATGCCCTGCGCTTGCTGGAGATGCAGCACCATGCCCTGCTCATGTTTACCAGTTGTGGCTGGTTTTTTGATGAACTCTCGCGGCCTGAGGGGGTGCAAATCCTCCGCTATGCGGCACGGGCGATCGAACTCGCGGCAGATGTGGCAGGGGTGCAGTTGGAACCCGAGTTTATTGAGCGTCTGGCCGCTGCCCCCAGTAATGTGCCGCAGTTTGGCGATGGGGCAACGGTCTATCACCAGTTGGTGAAAACGGCTCAAATTAGCTTGCAGCAGGTGGCCGCCCACTATGCCATGAGTTCCCTCTTTAATAGCTACCCCCGCCAACATCAACTGTACTGCTATGAGATTGAGCAGGGGGATTATCATCTCCAACGCATGGGCAGCCTGACCTTGGCGATCGGCCAGATTCAACTCACCTCGACGATGACAACCGAGTCCCAACTGCTGATCTTTGCTGTCTTGCACTTGGGGGGCTGGGATTTCCACTGTGCGATTCAACCCTTCCAAGGGCGGCGGGAATATAGCCAGATCAAGACCCATCTCCTGCAAGCCTTCCAACAGGGGAGTGCAGCACGGGTGGTGATGGCAATTACGGAACGCTTTGGGGGGGTAGCCTACAGCTTGGATGATCTCTTTGCTGAGGAACGACACCGTCTCATGGGGGTGCTGGCGCGGGAAACCCTTACGCGCTTGGATCAGCTTTATACCCAAGTTTATCGCGATAACTACGGCATCCTGATGGGGTTTCAGCGGGATGGCCTGAATGTGCCCCAAGAATTGCAAGTCGCGGCAGCGGTGGCGTTGACCCATCGTGCCATTAGCCATTTGCGGAGTTTAGAGCAAGACCTGAGCGATCTCAGTGATTTGCCCTTGGCGGATCTGCAAAACCATCTGGCAGAATTGGCGGCGATCGCCCGTGAAGCACGGTTGTTGGGTTGTCACCTTAGCCTTCAAGAGCAACAGCGACTCCTTGAGCAGCAAATTAGCACTGGATTGCGTTATCTTGCCCACCACCTCGACAGTGACACCCTTAGCCAGTTGAGTCCCCTGCTGCAGGACTTGATCACCATTGGCGATGCCTTAGGTTTGAACCTGAATCTGGATCGGGCACAGGAACAGCTTTATACCCTGATGGGTGAACTGCGGCAGAAGGGCACGCACCTCAGCGAGGGCGATCGGCGGCACCTACAAACCTTAGCTATCCGCCTCAAGGTTGATCCCCAACTATTGGTTGCCCTCTCTTCCTAGGGAAGAATCTCCGTTAAATCCAGCACGAATCCGGGGAGCAGGTCTTCCCCAAAGAGGTGCCGAGGGGCGATCGCGACTTCAGGGGGCATTTGAGAACGGTAGATTTCTACCCGTTGATTTTGCGGGTCAATCAGCCAGCCCAGGTGCAGACCATTGTCCAGATATTCGCGCATTTTGGCTTCGAGTGGCCGCAGATCATCACTGGCAGCGCGCAGCTCAATTACAAAATCGGGACAAAGCGGTACAAATCCTTGCCGTTGTTCGGGGGTCAAGGCGTGCCAGCGATCGCCTCGAATCCAAGCAACATCGGGACTGCGAATGGCGCCGTTGGGCAGCTTAAATCCCGTCGAGGAGTCAAAGGCAACGCCCAATCGGGATTGCTGATTCCAGAGGTACAGTTGAACAGCTATTTGAAGATGACGCCTGCCAGTTTCTCCACCTGTGGGGGGCATAATGATTAGTTCTCCACGGGACGATCGCTCCAGCCGCAGATCAGGGTTTTGGCGGCAAATTGCGGCAAACTGCTCATCGGTTAGTTCCAGCACCGGTTGTAGGGCGATCGTCAGCATGGCTGAGCAGCCTCTCATCGCATTTCCACTACCCCAGTTCTAGCAAATTAGGAAAGTTGCCTCTGACCAGACCCAACCTACGTCCAGTTTCGTTAAAATCAGCGAACTAGCCCCATAGGTTGGCCTAGGTATCACCCAAAAAGTGTGTGAGGAGTACGTATGTCGTTAACGTCCCCAGAAATGGCTGAGGCGTTTGGTGCCGCTTCTGAACGCGGACTAATTCCCCGGGTCTTGCAACCGGCGTTGCACTGGTGGTTATCTGCGCAGTTGGAGCAGGCAACAGGCTTGGAAATTCAAATTCAAGGGGGCGATCGCCAGATTTTGCAGGGATACTTACCCCACGTGCGCGTTGCCGCAGCTAGCGCCAGTTATCGCGGTATTCAATTGCGCCAAGCAGCCGTCCAAGCGGAACAGATTCAGATTAATCTAGGGCAAGTGTTGCGAGGCAAACCCCTAAAACTCTTGGCACCAGTGCCGGTGCGCGGGGAACTAATTCTCAGCCAAGCCGATCTCGACGCCTCTTTGGGGGCGCCGCTCCTGCAATCCAGCCTACGGGAACTGCTGAAATTGCTCGATCAGCGCGGCTTGGGCAAAGCAGGGGTCAATCTGCAGGAGTGGCAATTGCGGCATACGCAGGCAGAATTGGGTGCTGGGTGCCTCAAACTGGTGTTCTCGATGGTGAATGCCCAAGGGGAGCAGGCGGATTGGCATTTGATGACCCAGGTGCGCTTGCAGGATGAGCGAACCCTCTGCTTAGAAAAGGTGCATTGGCAAGGGGAAGGTGACCCTCATCCCACGGTGGCCATTGATTTGGGTGAGGGGGTGGCCATCCAAGAGTTGCGGCTAGAAACGGGTGCCCTCAGGGTGCAGGGAATGATTTGCATTTATCCCTAGGTTGCTCAGCAATGCTGCTACGCGCCCTAAATCCTTGATCCCCGGTTGGCTTTCCACACCACTGGCTAGGTCAATCCCTTGGGGTTGGGTTTGGGCGATCGCTTGACGGCAATTTTCCGGCGTGATGCCCCCCGCCAGCCACCAAGGGCAAGGAATGGCTAAGTCTTTCAGCAATGTCCAGTCAAAGGGCTGCCCCGTGCCCCCCAACTGCTGCGGGTGATAGGCATCTAGGAGAATGCGATCCACAATCGGGGCGTAGGCGGGAATCTCGGCGAGGCTGGCTGCCGATCGCACCCGCAGGGCTTTGATCAACACAATATTAGGGAAGGCATGGCGTACCTGTTGGCAAAACTCGGGCGATTCGCTGCCATGAAGCTGCAGTGCCTGTACCCCTGTGGTTGTGACTAAATGGGCTAATGCTGCTAAATCGAGATTGGCAACCACGGCAACAGTCAGTACTGAGGGCGGCAACTGGCGACAGATCTCGGCAATGGTTGCTGCCGGGACATAGCGGGGGGAATGGGGCACGGTAATAAACCCCAAAGCACTGACGCCCATTTGGGCGATCGCGATCGCCTGTTCGGGTAGAGTCAAGCCACAAATTTTGACAGCAATTTTGACAGGGACAGTTGAGTTAAGCATTTGTAACGAGATGCACCATTTTGTAAAGAACTAGCGGTGGGCGATCAGGCCGTTCCGTATAATTCATGGGCAATTGTACCCATTTAGGAGGAACCATGGTGTTAGCCACGCTCCCCGATACCACTTGGACGCCGTCTGTGGGTTTGGTGGTGATCCTCTGCAACCTGTTTGCGATCGCCATTGGCCGCTATGCCATTCAATCACGGGGAAAAGGCCCCGGTTTACCCGTTTCCTTGCCCGCCCTCTTTGAAGGCTTTGGTCTGCCCGAATTGCTGGCTACCACCAGCTTTGGTCACCTTTTGGCGGCCGGGGTTGTCAGTGGCCTACAGTACTCCGGTGCCCTCTAGGGTCGGAATACCACTGGCAATTTGACGGGAAATAAAGGGCAAAACCTCTGTATTCATACTGGCAGTGCGATTCTCAATAAAGACCACCAAGGTATAGGGGCAATGATTGGGGAGTTCAATATAGGCCGCATCGTGGCGCACCCAACTGGTGAGTCCCGCCTTTGACCACAACTTTGCCCCCGGAGGTAGCCCTTCCCCCAAAAAGCCCTGTACTTGGTTTTCTGGATCCTCGGCCAAAAGCTCTGGATCGAGGGAACGCTCCATCAGTTCCATCATCGCTTGACTGGCGCTAGCAGACACGGCAACACCGCCCACAATACTGTGGATTAACTTAGCCGTGGCATCAGTGGTCAGACGATTAGCATTCTGGCGATCGCGCCCGACAAATTCCTGCTCTCGTCCATAGGGGCCATCACACCACGTTTTTTGATTCACGTTGATATTAGTGAGCTCTGGCCACCCTAAGGATTGAAAATAGCGATTGACGATATTGCGCTGGTATTGCCATGTGCGAAAAGGTTCCGGTGGCAGCACCGGGCCACTAGTCGTCCCCGTGAGCATATCCACCACGAGGCTCGTGGCATCATTGCTGGAGTCCACAATCATATCCCGCAGGGCGCGTGCTAATTCCGCATCCGGCTGAAGCATACCGCTGTGGAGCCACTCATGACAGGCCACCAGATAAAACAACTTCACCACACTGGCCGGGTACATCGGCACATCGCCGCGATAATGGGCGCCGGGAATCGAATACTGCCAAAATTCTGCTGCGGTCAGCGCTCCGCCCGTATTCACGGGAATGGGGGGTGGATACACCAATAAGGTCAGGGCAATGTCCTCTTGTCCCAGCCAAGGAAAGTGTTGCCATGTCGCTTGGAGCGTCCGCGTCACCAAATCCGTGAGATAGGTGTTGGCCTGAAAAAAAATCATTGCCTGTTCCACTCCTACTCGGGCGATCGCTCGACGCCATTGCGCGCACCGGAATAGACCAAGCCCCGCTCCACATCCATAGTGAGAATCGTGCCCTCGCGGATCAGGCGGGTGGCATTTTTGACCCCGACAATCACTGGAATTCCCAAGCGCAACCCCAAGACCGCCGCGTGGCTCGTCAGGCTATCCTCTTCGGTAATAATGCCTGCCGCTTTGCGAATGGCTTCCACCAATTCAGCACTGGTGCGCTCGGCCACCAAAATTTCGCCACTATTAAACGTGCGAACTGGCATTCCTTCGTGCACCACCCGCGCCGGGCCACTCACCGACCCATGACCAATGCCACAGCCGCGTCCCATCACCGAGGTGACGAGTTCCACCTTGATCATATCCGTGGAGCCAGAGACTCCTTGCAGCGTGCCAGCGGTCATCACCACTAGATCCCCTTCCTCTAGGAAGCCCCGCTCCTGTGCCGCATTAATGGCTGCCTGAAACGACTGCCGCATCGAGGGATGATCCAGAGTCAGCAGTGGTTCGACCCCCCAGACTAACTGCAAGCGCCGTGCCACCTCGATATGGGGCGTTGCCGCCAAAATCGGAATTTGGGGACGAAACTTGGAGACATTGCGGGCTGTAGCGCCGCTCTTGGTTTGGGTAATGATGGCCTTGGCATGAAGCTGTGCTGCCACCTGTCCCACCGCTTGACTAATGGCATTGGGAATGGAACGCACCGCTATGGACTCAGCCACGGGCGGTTGCCGCAGTTGGGGTTGGTTGTCGATGCGGGCAGCGATCGTCGCCATCATCTTCACTGCCTCGACGGGGTATTCCCCCATGGCCGTTTCATTGGAGAGCATCACGGCATCGGTGCCATCGAGAATAGCATTGGCGACATCGGAAATCTCGGCACGGGTAGGGCGGGGGCTTTTCACCATGCTGTCCAGCATTTGTGTGGCCGTAATCACGGGAATGCCCAAGCGGTTGGCGGCAGCAATCAGCCGTTTTTGCAGAATCGGCACCTCTTCGGCGGGCAGTTCCACCCCCAAATCTCCCCGTGCCACCATGACACCATCGCAGAGGGAGAGGATGGCATCCATTTGCTCGATCGCCTCGTGCTTTTCGATTTTGGCAATCACCGGCACCTGCTTGCCCGCATTGGCAATCAGTTCTTTGATCTCCAGTACATCTTGGGGATTGCGAACAAAGCTGAGGGCCACCCAATCTACCCCTTGATTGAGGCCAAACATCAGATCTTCACGATCTTTCTCTGTCAGGGCCTTAATGGAGAGGTAAACCCCTGGAAAGTTCACGCCCTTGGCATTCGAGAGCGTGCCGCCAACAACCACTCGGCAGTGGAGTTCACCCGCCTCCTTATCCACTTCTTCAACGACCATTTCCACGCGGCCATCATCCAGCAAAATCGTGGCGCCGGCGGGAACCTCCTGAGCCAAGGGGGGATAGGTAATCGAGCTAATGTGCTGGTTGCCCATGACGGAGCGACTGGTGAGGGTAAAGCGATCGCCCCGTTTGAGGGAAATGGCGCCCTGTTCAAACCGCCCGAGGCGAATTTTGGGGCCTTGCAAGTCCTGCAAAATGCCCACGGGTTGCCCCAACTCATAGGAAATTTGGCGAATCAGGCGAATGCTGCGCTGGTGATCGTCGTGGGTACCATGGGAAAAATTCAGGCGCAGGGTAGTCGCTCCCGCTTGGATAATGGCGCGCAGTTTATCGGGATGGCTAACCGCTGGACCAATGGTGGCGACAATTTTAGTGCGGCGTTGCAACGGCTGGTTCGACATATTCAACTTAATCGTTAGGCCTCAACAGGTTACCCTATTTTGCTTGACATGGGGAGACATGCAGGAGCGTTTTGGACATTGTCCTACCCACGGTAACGGCTGTTGGTGGCAATCGGGTCTTGTTTCTAGCCTACAGCGATCGCTCACCCCTTGAGCGAGGTGCAGCGGCTATAATTTGAGAATAATTCTCGCTCTTAACATCCTGCCTATGACGACTTCTTCCCTGCCTACAACTGCCAAAATGGAGGCAATGAAGCACGGCCTACCGGTAACTATCATTACAGGGTTTCTCGGTAGTGGTAAAACCACACTCCTCAATCATATTCTGACCAATCAACAGGGACTGAAGACCGCCGTCCTTGTCAATGAATTTGGGGAAATTGGTATTGATAATGAGCTATTGGTGACCAAGGATGAGGGCATGGTGGAGCTCACCAATGGCTGTATCTGCTGCACGATTAACAATGACTTGGTGAATGCAGTTTATCGGGTTCTCGAACGTCCTGACAAGGTGGACTATTTAGTCGTGGAAACAACGGGCTTGGCGGATCCACTGCCGGTGGCTCTGACCTTTTTGGGAACTGAGCTGCGGGATCTCACCCGTTTGGATTCAATTATTACGGTGGTGGATGCGGAGAACTTTAGTCTTGATCTTTTCAATAGCAGCGCTGCCCAAAGCCAAATTGCCTACGGTGACATTATTCTCCTCAACAAAGCAGATCTGGTGACTGAGGAACGCTTGCAGGAGTTAGAACGGCGAATTCACGAAATGCGGGAGGGAGCGCGGATCATTTGTACGGTGAAGGCGCAAGTGCCCCTGCCCTTGATTTTGAGTGTGGGGCTGTTTGAGAGCGATCGCTACTTCCAGCCTGAGGCAGCGCCCCAGCATTCAGAACACGACCATGAGCACCACCATCACGACCACGGTCACCACCATCATCATGAGTGTGATGACCATTGCGATCATGATCATCCTCACCCCCATCAGACCTCCAACCACCTTGAAGAGGATGGCTTTACCTCCGTTTCCTTCCAGAGCGATCGCCCCTTTGAACTGCGCAAATTCCAGTATTTTCTGGATCACCAGCTACCGGAATCCGTCTTTCGTGCCAAGGGCATCCTTTGGTTTAAGGAAAGTCCCCGCCGCCACGTCTTTCACCTCAGTGGTAAGCGCTTTAGTCTCGATGATGAGGAATGGAAAGGCGATCGCAAAAATCAACTGGTGCTCATTGGCCAAAATTTGGATCATCCAACCCTGCTGACCCAGTTGGCCGCCTGTGTCACTGACGCATAACCCCCAATCATGGCCAAGCAACGGCGCAAAGAAAACCTTCCCAGCAAAATTTGTCTGGTCTGTGGCCGGCCTTTCCAATGGCGCAAAAAATGGGCGAATTGCTGGGAGGAGGTGAAGTACTGTTCTGAGCGCTGTCGGCGGCGGCGCTCCCAAGCCCAAAGTTAATGTGCTTTTGCTGAATCAAAAGGAATGGTTCTATGAAAGTTGCCTATATTTTTGCCACTGACATGGCCAGCACCTTTAAGCTGGCAACGATGGTTTTACCGCAGCTGGAGCGGGGCGATCATGGCGCTGAAGTGGTGGGTATGATGTTTTTTGATGATAACCTCTTTTGTTTGCGTTTAGGGGATCCCGTTGGTGAGCGCTTAGCCCGCATTGCCAAGGAACAGGGGATTTTACTCATGGCCTGTGATCAGTGTGCGGTGCGCCGTGGTTTGGCCGAAGGAACATTTGACGAATGTGGTACCGGTTCTGTCAAAGCCAAGGGGATGGTTGAAGGGGTAGTGTGTGGCTGCTTTCCGCAGTTTTATGCTAGCCTTGCAGACAGCGGACTCGATCAAGTCATTACCCTTTGAGTCTCTGCTGAGGAAGATGAGTCAACCGTCAGTTGTGTTTTCCAGCACCTTGGTCTGTCCCCATTGTCACACGGAGCAAGCGGAATGGATGCCCAGCGATGCCTGTGTCGTGTTCTGGGAGTGTCCCCAATGTCATGCCCACCTCAAACCCAAGGCGGGGGACTGTTGTGTCTTCTGTAGCTACGGCACGGTTCCTTGCCCATCGCGGCAGCTGGAACACACTGGCGATCGCTAGAATTGGGGGTTGCTACCCCCTGCGGAAACCGCTATCGTGGGGGCGCTTTTGCCTCCCGTGAGTAACCGTATGCAGGCAATCTACGACTGTATTGTGGTGGGTGGGGGTGCTGCTGGCGGGTCAGCCGCCTATCATCTCGCTTGCCGCGGACGTCAGGTTTTAGTTCTAGAAAAATTGGCCTTGCCCCGCTCAAAGCCCTGCACTGGAGGGGTTTCACCCGCCATTGCCCAGTGGTTTGATTTTGATTTTCAGCCCGCCATTGCCGATACCACCCGCACTGTGCGCTACAGTTGGCAGCTCAGTGATGCCATTGAAGCCGAGTTAAGCATTCCCGAACCCATCTGGATTGTTGATCGCACGGTGTTTGATCAGTACCTGTTGCAGCAGGCACAACAAAGGGGTGCGGTTGTTACAGATCAGACCGAGGTTACTGGGATTACGTTCCAAGCAGATCGCTGGCAGATCCACACGGCAACCACGACCTATGGTGGGCGGTATCTCATTGCTGCCGATGGTGCCAATAGTCAAGTGGCTCAGTGGCTGGGGTTTAAGCCCAAAGTGGTGCGCACGGCGGCGGTGATGACCATCCCCAATCTAGGGGGGGATCGCGCGGCGCATTTTGAATTTGGCCTCGTGAAAAATGGTTACCTCTGGAGTTTTCCGAAGGGGAACCAGCGAACCGTTGGGGTTGCTGTTGTGCGGGGCAGCGATCGCCCCAATTGGGAACCGATTTTGCAACAGTATTGCGCTGCCCATGGGCTGCAGTTGGCCGACGCTGCCATTCAATACCATCCCCTGCGGGTATGGGAGGGTCAGCAACCACTCCATACCCACCATGCCCTCCTTGCGGGTGAAGCCGCTGGTCTGGTAGATCCCTTTTCGGCTGAGGGAGTTCGTCCTGCTCTCTACAGTGGCATGCGGGCTGCTGAAGCCATTGACGCAGCTCTTGCTGGCGAAGTGGATGCCTTGGCCACCTACAGCAAAAGATTGCAGGAGGAATGGGGAGCGGATTTAGTGTGGGCGCAACGCCTCGCAGCACTCTTCCATCGCATGCCGAAGGTCGGCTACCACCTTGCCATGAAACGCCCCTCCGCTACCCAGCGGCTCGGTCAAGTCCTCTGTGGTGAGTTGCGCTATCGCGATATTGCTGGCCGTGCCATCCAACGGCTCAGCAGTTCCCTGATTCCCGGACGTTAGATCTCCACTTCAATGGCGGTGGGCTGATTGGGGGCGATCGCCAGCCCTTCGCGGACGCCGAGAATGCGAAAGACCTGAATTTTGCGCTCTTTGCCCTTGAGTTCCAACGGTCCCCATGCCTCGACCTCGTAGCGATCGCCGAGATACTCCAGCGTTTCCTGTGCCACTAAAATCCGACAGGGGCTAGGCTGGCGGTGCTTGTCCACACTCTCAAGGCGCGAGGCGGTATTCACACTGTCGCCAATCACACCGTACTCGAGGCGATTTTTACTACCGAGACTGCCGACCACAATCGGACCTGTGTAGATCCCCGCCCGCATCATCACCTGCGGTAACCCTTGAGCCGCCCATTCACGATTCAGTTCCTCTAGTAGTTGTCCCAAGGCCAAGGCACAATCCACGGCATTGCGGGCATCAATGGCAATTCCTTCGCGGCTGGTTCGTTTAATGGGCACGCCAAACACGGCCATAATGCCGTCACCGGTGAACTTATTAATCACGCCGTGGTAGCTTTGTACCACATCCGCCACTTTTTCGAGATAGGCATTGAGCCAGTTAAAGAGTTCCTCCGGTTCCATACCTTCAGAAATGGTGCTAAACCCCTTCAAGTCAGTAAAAAGCAGTGTGGCAATCAGGCGTTGGCCGGGCAACTTACCATCCTTGAGGAGTTCATCCCGCCGTTCCCACATGGCAGCGGCAATTTCCGGTGAGATATTTTGGCCAAGGAGGCGCATCACCATTTGCCGTTGCTGTTGGGCTTGTTGTGCAGTGTAGGTGACGACTCCGCCACTGCCAAGGAGGAGGGTCAATGCTGGCGGTACAAGGGGCACCCAGCCCAATTTCAAAAACAACCCATAACAGGCCAGCAGTAGGATGAGGAGAGCCGTGCCCACTGCCGTTGCTAGAGCCAAGGGATGGCGCACGCGCCAAGCAAGGATGGCACCAATCAATGCCCAAAGAACAATCCAAACGTTCTCGACACTGTTGGGCCAAAACCATATAACCGCGCGATCGCCCAAACCCGCATCAATGAATTGCCCCACCATTTGGGCGTGGATAAACACCCCTGCCATGCGCTGATTGTCCCGCAGGCCGGAACTAAAGGGGGTATAGAAAAAGTCTTTGCCACTTTCGGCAATGTTGCCAATGAGAACCACGCGATCGCGAATCAATGCAGGAGCAACCCGCCCATTGAGCACATCCTCCAAAGGTACCCAAGTCACTGCCCGCTGATCACCGCGATAGTTGAGCATAATTTGATAGCCCGCCGTATCGGCACCCACATAACCGCCGTCATTGGGTTGCAGGGGTGTGAAAATACTCTGCCCCAACTGCATTACATTGGGATCGGCATCACTGCCCCGTGGCTCAATCCCCCCATCGGCTAAGTACCGCAGCGCCAGCCGCAAGGAGAAAGAGTACAGCGTATTCCCCTGATCGTCCGGCAAAAATAACAAGCTGCGACGGACAATGCCACCGGCATCCACAGTGACATCATTAAATCCCACCTGATCGGCACTGAGGGCCGCCGGCGGACGAATGGTTGGGTGAGTGGCATCCCCTAGTTTCGTGACCGCAAACAGGCGATCGGAACTTAACCAAAGGCGGTTTAATTCCTCATGTCCCGGCGGTACAGCAAAATCGCGGTAAATATCAAGACCAATGGCACGGGGCTGATGTTTGAGGAGTTGTTTTAGAGCTTGGGCATAGATCTGATCCGGCAGCGATAGGGAGCGGTAACGTTGAATATCGGCTTCGGTGACTGCCACCACCAAGAGTCGCGGATCGGGGCCGGGCATAGGGCGCAATTGCATCAGGCGATCGTAGGCACCCAATTCCAGGGGTTGGAGCCAACCCATTTCGCGAATCCCAATCACCACCGTGCTGGCGATGGCACTGGCTACGACAATCAGACCCAGATCAGCAAAGGTGCGGCGAAAGTGGGACAATAGGGGCAGCATAGCTTTGCAAGCAAGCAAGAGATTTTCTTCATCCTATCGCTATGAAAAATTACTTGGTAGCGACATTGGGCGATCGCCTCCAAGCCGAGGCCGTTTATACCCAGCTGGAAAAGGACGGCTTCCCCATGGCAAAGGTCGCCCTTTTGGGTCGAGGCTACAAACAGTGGTCAGAGTTGGGACTTACCGATCCCTTTCAAGTGGCACGCCAGCAAATGCAACGGATGTTGATCTGGCTTGTTCCCTTTGGCTTCTTTGCCGGTTTTACCTTTAACCAAGCGACTCAAATTGACATTCTGCCGATGCTGGATCGCCTCAACAATAGTCTTTTGGGGGGCATCTTTGGGGCGATCGCTGGCGCTCTCGGTAGTCTCACCGTAGGTGGTGGTCTGCAAGTGGTGATTACGGGTAAGTCGGGCATCCCCTTTGAAAAGCGATTGCAGCGGGGCAAATACCTGATCCTAATTCAAGGTAGCGACAGCGAGATTCGCCGCGCCGAACGTCTCCTCAAAGTGCAACCCCTAGAAAACCTGCAAAGCTACACCCTCGACGAGTAGGGAATGGTTTTCTCAAAACGGGAAGCTCAAGTCTCCCCCCTGATGTGGTATATTAAAAAATCGCGATGAAAGGGTCGGTGCCCGAGTGGTTAATGGGGGCGGACTGTAAATCCGTTGGCTACGCCTACGCTGGTTCGAATCCAGCCCGGCCCATAGAGATAAAAAAGCATGAGTGAACCTGTAACGCGATCTGAATGGAGTCAAGTGTTGGATGCCATCCAAGGGATGCAGGCCAGTCTTCAGGCTATAGAGAAAAAGCTAGATATTCACATTGCCACCAGTGGCGAGAGGTTCCAACGACTTGAGGACAAAATTGATGCTGTTGAGGCGAAGCTAGAGCAGCGTATCAATGCTGTTGAGGCCAAGCTAGAGCAGCGTATCAATGCCGTTGAGGCCAAGCTGGAACAGCGCATCAATGCCGTAGAGGCGCAATTGTCGCAGCGTATTAGTGCCGTAGAGACACAATTGGGGCAGCGCATTGACACAGTAGAGACCACATTGCAGCAAATTGTCAAACGGCAGGATGGAACCGATGCTCGTTTGTGGGGATTCTTGGTGACGCTGCTAGTGCTGGCTGCTGGCTTAATCACTAAGCTGCTGTTCTTTGACACGCCACGCCTTTGATGAAGTTTTGCGAATCCAGCCCAGCCCATCAAAGTAAATAGGCAATTCCCCAAGCGAGAGCGAGAATGCCTAGCCAAGGGTGCCACATCTGTCGTAGGGGCGATCGCGCAATCTTTTGACTGAGGAGCAAACTGGCAAGGGTACTGACAACAAGTGTGGTCGTTTGCAGGAACCCGATCACTGCTGGATGGGCTTGCCAACTGGGCAAACTCGTGCCATCGAGGCCAAAGGTTGCAAAGGTTACGGGCAACAACTGACCCGCCTCCCCTAGACCAAGGGGCAAATAATAGGCCAAATTGGCACCCAGCACCAAAGGCAGATACCCATAGGCCAAGCGCACAAAGGGAACCGAGCCTTGTCGGTGTATCTGATGCCAACCCCATGCCAAGAGTCCCGGCAGAGCTAGCGCCACCACCGCAATCATCGCCTGCACGCCCAAATTGGCCTCTGCAAGTCCCAGCCATGCCAGAAGCAGCGGTAAACGGTGCAATACCACCGCCCCCAAGAGCAAAAACAGCAGGCAAACTTCAGCCGCCGTGGCCTCATGACTGGTCCAGAGATCAATAGCCGGCGGACGCAGATTCACTTCCACCGAGCGATGCGGGCAAGCCTTGAGACAGGTCATACACAAAACGCAATTGCGGTTATCCGTTAGTTGAGCCGGATGGGAATAGACGGGACAGCCCCCCGTTTCTTGACCTTCCCCAAGGGCGGGCCCCCCTTTGTAGCATTGGTAGGTCTGGCAACTGGCAGCGCACACCCCCTGCTGTGCCCGCAATTCAAGAATGGAGAGTTTGCCAAAGAGGCCATTCATGCCACCAATGGGGCAGAGATAGCGACACCAAAAGCGACGTTCATAGAGCTGAGAAAAAATCACGGCTCCCGCTGTAATCAAGATCAGTAGCCAACTGGAGAGATAGGCCGTATTGGGTAAATCCCACAATTCTTCCCACAGGAGAATCACGGCAAAGAGGCCAAAGAGCACCCAGCCCCCCCAGCGTTCCGCCAGTTGACGCGGCCAAGGGCGCAGCTTGCGCGGCCAAATCTTGAGGGATAGCCTTTGCAGGACTTCGCCGTAAATCATAAAGGGGCAGACCGCACACCAAATGCGCCCCAAGAAGGGAAAGATCAGCAATGAGACCGGCCACCACCACGCCCAGAAGAGGTTCAGGGTAAAGTTGTCTGGGCGATCTTGGGGTCCCCAGAGGCCAATGCCGACAATCAGCGGAAAAAGCCAAAGGGTCAGGCCATAGTTGAGGCGATCGGGCCACCACGGACTGCGTAGAAAAGCACGCAATTGGGGATAGGCATTGAGTAGGTTCCAACGAAATCGCCGTTGGCGCGATCGCTCCGGCCAAAAGACTTCTTCAGTGAGTAACTCCGCCCCGTCTGCTTGCACAAGGGCACGCTCCACCAGACTCGCCAACTCCCGCAAATTGCCGGGAAAATCATAACTTTGCAGCCGGCGTAGGGCTTCGGGGGTAATCTGAGGCTTAGGAATGCCCCGTTGCCGGCAGTAGAGGGCAATATAGTAATTCACCAAGGCTTCAATATCTGCTTTTGTCACCCGCAGTGGGGGTACTTTAATTTGGTGGTGCACCAGATTTTGGTAACCGCAGCCTTTCTTTTCGGCAATCAAGATCAATCGCCCCGGAAAGCGGCGGGAGGGTACGGGGGGGTCGGCGACGGGTTCATAGGTCTGTTCGGCCACAAGGCGGCGCAGTTGCGGATAGAGCTGGGCAGGCCATTCATGGACATTGTTGAGGATCAGGGTGCCCTCTGCGACCCAGTCAAGGAGACCTAGTTTCGTGGCTTTGCCAAAGAGTTCTGCCCCATTGGCGGATAGGGTGCCACAGTTAAAACGAATCAGGGGTTGGCGACGATCGCGCGAGCCATAATGAATTAGCGCAGCAATATTGTCCTTTTCCAGACCCGGTTCACCAAAAATCAATACCGGCTGGCGATCGCTCGCGGCCTCTTTAATCCCTTGGCGTAAGCGCACGGCATAGCGACTACTCCCCACAATTCCCTGTTTTACGCGCGGTACAAGATAGGGGCGCAAGACTGCCTGCCGCTCCTGCTCGTGGGCAAGATCACTGAGGGTACTTTGCAACTGCTGCGACACCTGTTGGCGGAGTTCGGGAAATTGATCAGCCAATGTGGCAAACACCTCGCGGGGCAATGTCCACAATTCACAGTCCGTGAGGGTAATCACTGTTTGCGGTGCCCGTTGCTCCAGTACCAGTTCTGGCCAGTGCAAAACCGTTCCCGGTGGCAGGGTCGTTATAGTGGCGGGGCGATCGCGGGTGGTGTGGTAGGCTTCCAGCTCTCCCGATCGCAGGATCATCAGATGAGTAACGGGTGTGTCTTCAAGGACAATGCGACGATTGGCCGCAATGGATTCTGTGCGCAGGGCGGCAGCGATCGCCTCTAATGCTGCCAAAGAAAGCGATCTAAGAGGAGTATGGGTTTGCAGCCAACTCAGGCGATCGGTCATCGAGGGCACCCCCCAACAAAATTAGTGATGAGGAAACACCTCACTACCTATGGCTCAGTTCCTTTACCAAACTACGCTAGGATTGTAAAGGTTTCTTACGCTCCTCAACGCTCTATTACAAAACCCGCAGGAAGTCGCTATGAGTCTGCCGATTCGTAATGTTGCCATTATCGCCCACGTTGACCACGGCAAAACCACTCTGGTGGATGCCCTACTGCGTCAGTCGGGTACCTTTCGTGAAGGGGAAGACATTCCTGAGTGCGTCATGGACTCCCATGATCTGGAGCGCGAGCGTGGCATTACGATTCTGGCCAAGAATACAGCGGTTCGCTACAAAGACTTGACGATTAACATTGTGGATACCCCCGGCCACGCCGATTTTGGCGGTGAAGTGGAGCGCGTCCTTGGCATGGTGGAGGGTTGTCTGCTGATTGTCGATGCCAACGAAGGGCCAATGCCCCAAACCCGCTTTGTCCTGAAAAAAGCCCTGGAAAAAGGTCTGCGCCCCATTGTGGTTGTGAATAAAATTGACCGGCCGCAGGCAGAACCCTACAAAGCCATTGATAAGGTGTTGGACTTATTTATTGAGCTGGGGGCGGATGATGATCAGTGCGAGTTTCCCTATCTTTTTGCTTCGGGCTTGGCGGGCTACGCAAAAACAGATCTAGACGAAGAGGGCAAGGATATGCAGCCCCTCTTTGAGGCCATTGTCCGCCATATTCCACCGCCCGTGGGCAATCCCGATGCGCCGCTGCAACTGCAGGTGACCACCTTGGATTACTCGGAGTACCTAGGGCGAATTGTCATTGGCAAAATTCACAACGGCACCGTGCAGGTGGGACAGCAGGCGGCCTTGGTCAAGGATAACGGCCAAATTGTCAAGGCAAAGATGACCAAACTCTTGGGCTTTGAGGGACTGAAGCGGATTGAATTGGACATGGCCAGTGCCGGCAATATTGTGGCGATCGCGGGCTTTAGTGATGCCAACATTGGCGAAACCATCACCGACCCCAACAACCCCCAAGCCCTACCCCTGATCAAGGTGGATGAACCGACCCTGCAAATGACCTTTGCGGTCAATGACTCCCCCTTTGCCGGTCAGGAGGGAACCTTTGTGACCTCGCGGCAATTGCGCGATCGCCTGTTTCGGGAACTGGAAACCAACGTGGCACTGCGGGTCGAAGAAACTGACTCCCCCGATCGCTTTGCCGTTTCTGGTCGGGGTGAATTGCACCTTGGCATTCTCATTGAAACGATGCGCCGCGAAGGCTATGAATTCCAAGTGTCCCAGCCACAGGTGATCTATCGTGAAGTCAATGGTCAGCCCTGCGAACCCTACGAATGCTTAGTGCTCGACGTTCCCGATGAAGCCGTTGGCGGCTGTATTGAGCGTCTCGGCCAGCGACGCGGTGAAATGCAGGATATGCAGGTGGGGGGCAATGGTCGGACGCAACTGGAGTTTGTGATTCCGGCGCGGGGTCTCATTGGTTTCCGGGGCGAATTTATGCGCCTAACGCGCGGCGAAGGGATTATGAACCACAGCTTTTTGGACTATCGTCCCTTGGCAGGCGAGATCAGCACCCGTCGCAATGGCGTCTTAATTGCCTTTGAGGAGGGCACGGCCACCTTCTATGCCCTGAAAAACGCCGAAGATCGTGGTGTCTTTTTCATTACCCCCGGCACCAAAGTCTATAAGGGTATGATTGTCGGTGAGCATAACCGTCCCCAAGACCTCGAAATCAACGTCTGCAAAGCCAAACAACTCACCAACTTCCGCTCCTCAACGGGGGATGAACTAGTGCAACTGCAAGCACCTGTGGAAATGAGCCTAGAGCGGGCACTGGAGTACATTGGCCCCGATGAACTGGTGGAGGTAACGCCCCAATCCATCCGACTGCGCAAAATGAGCAAGAAGCTGGCACGCCGCTAATGCTGACGAATGCCTTTTTTGCCCTCTCGCTGTTTCCCTATTTGGGGTTCTTGTACTTCATGACCCGCAACCCCAACACCCCCCGTTTAGCCCTCATTGGCTTCTATGGGACACTGGTGTTTGTTGCTGTCACCATTCCAGCGGGACTCTATGCCCAGCAGGTCTATGACACAACCTTGGCCAATGTGGATGGGTTGCACGGGGGGGCAGAATTTTTTCTAACCTTGGCCAATATCCTGATTGCCTTGGGCTTTCGCCGCGCCCTCAGGGAATCCTCCTAACCGCCTATTGCCAGCGGCATAACCAAAGAAAGCGCAGCCAACTACGCAGGAGTGCCAAACCCGCTAGTGCTGCTACTGTAAAAAGAGCGATCGCCCCCCCCAAAGCTTTGGCTGACCACAACATCGCCCCCGCCAAAAGGGTAAAACCAGCCAATCCCAAATAGACTAAACAAATTAACAAACTCTCAATGCGCCGCAGTTGCCGCTCCATGGTGGGATTGCGCACCGACAGTTGCAGTTCGCCACAAGCCAAGCGATCCTCTAACTGTTGCAGCCGCACTTCAAGGCGACTGGGCTGCTGTAATCGCTGGTTGATTAGGGTTTGGGTTTGATGAATCAGTTCTCGCCAGCCCCCCCGCGAGCGACGCATGAATTCCTTGACAAAGGGTTGGGCCGCCGCACTCAGGTTGTACTCAGGGTCTAAACTGCGGGCAATCCCATCGAGGGTTGTGAGGGACTTGAGAATATAGGTCATCTTTGCGGGTAGGCGAAAGGGCTGCTGCTCAAAAAGGGCATACACATCCTGTTGCAACTCCCGAAAGGCGGTTAAATCCACAGGCCGTTCGGTAAATCGATCTAAAATCAATTGCATAATCCGTTGTAGGGGGACTCTATCGGTAACAGGCATCAATAGCCCCAGTTCAATCAAGGCAGCAATCACGCGATCGCTATCCTTTTGCAGCACCGCAAAAAATGTTTGTACCATCTGCTGCTGATTCAGGGCTGGCACTTCTGTCATCATGCCGTAGTCATAGAAGATCAGATCACCTTCCTTGGTCACGGCCAAGTTCCCCGGATGCGGATCGGCATGGAAAAAGCCATCAACTAATAACTGCTTGAGATAGCAACAAATTCCCCGCTGGTTAATCATCTGGGGATTCAAGCCAAAGGCTTCGATGGCGGCGCGATTGTCAATGCGAATGCCGGGGAGATACTCCATCGTCAGGACATAGCGGCAAGTATGTGTCCAATAGACCTTGGGGACGCGAATATGGGGGTCTTGGGCAAAGTTGGCACGAAAGCGATCGGCATTTTGCCCCTCTTGAACGTAATCAATTTCCCGCAGCAGAATACTAAAAAACTCCTCATAAATCTCTTGGAGGGCATAGGGACGGAGAAAGGGCAGCCAGCGATCGCCCCAGCGAATGAGTTCACCAATGGCCAGATAGTCCAGATAAAGTTGTGCCTCTAGATGGGGGCGTTGCACCTTGACAACAACCTGTTCACCACTGTGGAGTGTGGCGCGATGGACTTGACCGAGACTGGCGGCTGCAAGGGGTTTGGGATCAAAGGTGGCGTAGAGATCGGCAAGGGGTTGCCCCAAGTGCTGCTCAATCAGGGCGATCGCCTGTCGCGAGTCAAAGGCAGGCACCTGATCCTGTAGCTTTCTTAGCGCTTCAATGTATGCCGGGGGCAAAAGATCAAAACGAGTGGAGAGAAACTGACCAATTTTAATAAAGGTCGGTCCCAAGACCAATAATTGCTGTACGAGCCAACGCGCACGTTGAGATTGGGCGCGATCGCTCCGCCGCCGCCAAGTATAGTCCCACAGCAGTTGACTCCCAAAGCGCCCCAACACCCCCACAATTTGGCTCACACGGCGAAACAGGAGCCAGCAACTCGGACGATAGGTAGAGGCAGTAACCAGCATTCAGCAGCAATCACAAAAAGTGCCCAACCTCAACAATACTCCCTTTTTCACGGGCATTCAGATTTGCTCGCCCCGATTCTCTTCTGCCGTGTCTATGATGAGAACTAGAGTCCTGATCGGAATTTGCTATGGCGACCACACGTCAATTTAGTAGCTTCAGCGATCTCCTAGCCACCACAGACAAACCCCTCTTGGTTGACTTTTATGCCGACTGGTGTGGTCCTTGCCGCATGATGGCGCCGATTTTAGAGCAGGTCAAGCAAGTTTTGAAATCGGCTGTTGAGGTCGTCAAAATTGACTCCGAGCGCTATCCCCAACTGTCGAGTCAATACCACGTTCATGCTCTGCCAACCTTGATTCTTTTCCACCGAGGCCGTGAGGTTCAGCGCTGGGAAGGGGTTCAGCCGCCAGAAGTTCTGATTGATGCGATTCGCCGCCTGTAAAATTCTTCAAAAGAAAGGTGTTTGAGGAATCAATCAGGATTGGCCAATATCAGCTATTGGACATTGCTCGTACCACCGTTGGCGGGGGGCGTCATCGGCTACTTTACGAATGATTTAGCCATTACCATGCTCTTTCGCCCCTACAAGCCTATTTATGTCGGCGGCAAGCCACTCCCCTTTACCCCCGGTCTGATTCCCCGCAATCAGGAGCGGCTGGCTCGTCGCATTGCTGATGCCATTCTGGGTTCTCTCCTGACGCCAGAGGAGCTGCAAAACTTAGCGCGGCGTCTGTTGCAAGTGGAACGAGTGAAGGCGGTCATCCATTGGCTCCTACAAACAAGTCTGAGCCAAATTCAGGCTCAAAGTGAACAGCGATCGGCCCAAGTTTTGGCCAATATTCTACGGGATTTTTTTGGCAGTGCCCTACCCCGTTTGATTAAAGTGTGGTCGCGGCGGGAAGATTTTCTGGAACCACAACTGAATCAACTCTTTGATCAGGTATTAGTGGAGCTGCAACTGAGTGATGAGCAGGCGGAAAAACTGGCAGATTGGCTGCTGTCGGTCATGTTGCCCCCCGATCGCCTGCGACTGGCGATTATTGACTTTCTCACCGATCGCACGATTAATGTCCTCGATCAAGAACTGCGGCAAAACACCAGTGGCACCTACTGGGTGGTGGCTAATCTGGTGGGGGTGCGCAATACGTTAATTCGCCTGCGGGAGTATTGTCTCAATGAACGCGAAGCTTGTAACCGCCGCCTTGGAGAATTAATCACGGCATTGGCACTGCGGCAACGCTTGGTGGAAGCGCTGCAAAATATCACCCTACAAAGTTTGCCCCTCGGTACGGTGCGGGAGCTACGGCAACTGTTTCGGCAGACAGTGCGCAGCTATATCCAGGAGCAGGGCTTTAGTGTCGTTGAAACGCTCAGTCAAACGGTGGAGTGGGAAACGATTTCCCTGAGTATTTTGCGGCGACTGCGGGATTCAGCCAGTCTGGGTGCCTCGCTGGAAGTGGTCAGCGATGAATTGGCTCTAGTGCTCGATCGCTATCTGGAACGGGATATGGAACTGATTATTGAGCGGGCGATTCCGATTTTGGATTTGGATCGGGTGATTGTGGAGCGGGTCAAGGCCACCTCGCCAGAAAATCTGGAACTAGCCATTCAGGGCATTGTTCGCAGTGAGTTGCAAGCCATTGTCCGCTTGGGGGGCATTCTTGGCTTTTTGATTGGGGTGGCACAGGCCGGCTTTTTGTACTGGCAAAGTCTTCAGGGGGTCTAAACAGGGACTTTGACCTCAGATTCACCCGCCAACTGGCGTAGATTTTGGCAGCGAATGAGTTCAGTGACATCAAGAATAGGACGCCGCTCTAACTCTGCCACCTGAGAAATCCCTGCAAGGAGAGCCTTGGCAGCCTCTTGTTCACTGTAGCCGCGCCGTTGAGCCAATTGCAGGGCTTGGCGATCGGCCGCCACTTCCACGGGAATGCCCCGCGTATTTTGCCACACTTGAAGGCCAGCAAAGGTGGTTAGCCCCCCGGCTACCAAAATGCCGACAGGATCTGCTTGGACAACTTGTAAGACTGTACCCAGCAAGCCTGCCACCGTGAGTCCTTGGTAGAGGTCAAGTTTGATCAAACCCGTGGTGTTAAACCACGCCACTGCCCGCAGCAATAAAAGATCGCGCTCTGGGGTATCGAGATGCTGCCACAGGCGAAAGTTAATTTCAATCGGGCGATCGCCCCAAGGAAGAGCGGGCTGATAGCGCAACACTTTGCTTTGTTGTGGTCGAGAAACCAACTTACAGCGCATCCGTGCCGACGCCGGCATCAGATCAAGCAAGCGCGGAATCTCAGCCTCTGGGGTCATAGGGAAAGTCATACACTCATTGCTCTGCCTTTAGTCTGCCATTACCATCCCTTTTCTGCAATCTTTTAAATTCCTTAGAATGAGGGAGCAAGTGTTTTTTGTGCCCAAATCAAAATGGTGATGACATCGGCCTTTGCCCCCTCAGAACAATCGCTGGTTGCTTCTGGCCAAGAATTGCCCGCCGTGGATGTGGCGATTGTCGGTGCGGGGATTGTGGGTCTGAGCTTGGCCTGCGCCCTACGCCATAGTGGCCTAGCGATCGCTCTCATCGAAGCAACACCCTACGCGCGGGAAAACACCAAAGGCCAAGCCTATGCTCTGCACCAAGTGTCCCGCTACTTCTTTGAGGGGATAGGGGTGTGGGATCAGCTGATGCCCCATGTGCAGCCCTTTGAGGTGGTGCAACTCTCCGATGGCCATTGCCCCTTGACCGTTCGCTTTTATCCTGAGGATTTGGGCACAGCGGCCATTGGCTATGTCGGTGAACATGCAGCGATCGCCGAGACCCTTCAGAGCGTTCTACAGTCTGTTGGCAATGTGACGTTCTATTGTCCGTGGCGGGTGGTGGCCAATGAAGTGAAGGGCGATCGCGCCCACCTCACCCTCATCTCTGACCACTCCTCAGAACCCCAAGTGGCGCATTTGGCAGCGCGTTTAGTGGTGGCAGCAGATGGTGGCAAGTCTCCCCTGCGGCAGCAGATGGGCATTGAACCCAAGGGATGGCAATATGGTCAGTCCTGTGTGGTTGCTACCCTCGAGGTTGCCCATCCCCAACCCGTGATCGCCTATGAACGCTTTTGGCCAACAGGCCCCATGGGGGTGCTCCCCCTAGCGGGGAATCGCTATCGAGTGGTTTGGACACTGCCCCACCCAGAGGCACAAGCCGTTGCTGCCCTCGACGATCGCGCCTTTCTAGCGAAACTTCAGCCCTATCTTGACCCGCAGATGGCGCAGATTACGGGGGTGAGCGATCGCTTTGTCTTTCCAACCCAATTAATGCAAGTGAATTCCTATGTGGCCGATCGCTTTGTGGTTATTGGCGATGCCGCCCATCGCTGTCATCCAGTGGGAGGGCAAGGGCTAAATTTAGGCCTGCGGGATGTGTGGGCACTGGCGCAACAAATTCTTGCTACACCTTGTGAGAGACTGGGCGATCGCCCGTCCTTGATCCAATTTCACCGTCAACGCTGGTGGCAAAATGCCCTAACCCTTGGATTTACCGACCTACTCAATCGGCTTTTTTCCAATGCGTGGTGGCCTTTGGTGGGGGTGCGCCGCTGGGGCTTGTGGCTGTTGCGAACTGTTGCCCCCTTCAAACGTCTGGTGCTGCGGTTTATGGCCGGTCTCCTGCTACCCCTACCGAGCGATCGTCAATTCCCCAGAGGGCGTTAAAACTTTCTGCGCAATTATCTCCAGCGCCGTCATTCTGTAGGATTAATTTGACAGAGAAATGAACCACTTGGGAGAAATAGATGGCTGCTACGGATGATCTAGAGAAAATTCGCCGCCAGTTTGACTATGGCCCCTATCCCCGTGTTGCCATTGACAAAACTCCCAAGGATGAGCCGAATGTTCTCTTTGTCCACGATTTGGTGACCGCCTTTTATGTGCGGGATCATTGGGTGCCAGAGACCAAGGGCAAGCGGATTCTCGATGCCGGGTGTGGCACTGGCTATAAGTCCTTAGTGCTGGCGATCGCCAACCCCGGCGCGGAAATTGTCGGTATTGATCTATCCCCTGAGTCTGTGAAGTTAGCGGCAGAGCGACTCAAGTTCCATCACTTTGACAACGTTTACTTTGAGGCGCGCTCCATTTTGGATTTGCCCAGTTGGGGCGAGCAGTTTGACTACATCAATTGCGATGAGGTGTTGTATCTGCTGCCTGACCCCGTCGCAGGCCTCAATGCCCTCAAAAGTGTCCTTAAGCCCGATGGTATCTTGCGCGCCAATCTCCACAGTGCGCTGCAACGCTTCCCCTACTTTCGTGCCCAAAACCTCTTTAAGCTGATGGGCTTGATGGACGACAACCCCGAAGAAATGGAAATGGACATTGTCCGCGAGATCATGAAAGAACTCAAGGATGGTGTCGATCTGAAGGTTCGCGCTTGGAACCCGCACTATGAGAAGGAGGAGAGTAATGAGACCCTCTTGGCGAATCATTTACTGGTGGGCGATAAGGGCAGCACGATTCCCCAACTCTTTCAATACCTAGAAGCAGCGGGTCTGGAATTCATTTCCATGGTTAACTGGCGCCACTGGAATCTGGTGGATCTCTTCAAAGACCCAGAGAACCTGCCCACCTTTTTAGCGCTGAGCTTGCCCGATGTGCCCCAGGCAGTGCAATTGGAGATGTATGAACTTTTGCATCCCGTGCATCGCCTCTTGGATTTTTGGTGTAGTCCGCAACCCCGTGCCGCGGTACCCGACTTAGGGGAATGGTCTGAGGAGCAGTGGGATCAAAGTACGATTTATCTGCATCCGCAACTGCGCACTGAGGCAATCAAGGAAAAATGGCTAGGGTATCTCAATGACCGCATGATTGTAGACTTGGGCACATTTATGTCCTTTTCTAGTCCCACGTCGGTCTATGTGGATCCGCTGGGATTGGCAACACTGCTGCCCTTGTTTGATCAGCCCTTGGCCTTTCCAGAGTTGTGCGATCGCTATCAACGCTTGGCTCCCCTCGACCCCCTCACCCTAGAACCCATTGAACCAAGGGTGGCACGGCAACAACTGCAAGCCCTTTTGACCCGCTTGGAATTGAGTTTATTTGTTCTGGTTAGTTTACCCTAAACCCATCCAGCCAAGAACTTGGGCAAGCGCCAGTCCCAAATAGCTGGCGATCGCATAGCCAAGCAGTCCCAAGGTAATCCCGACCCCCATTAACTGGGGTTGATGCCGACCCGTGGCTTGGGCAACGGCTGTGGTTGGTCCGCCAACAGCTGCCTGGGAGGCAAGGGCAAGCAGTTCCACATCCAACTTCAGGAGTGCCCCAAGGCCGAAGGTGACAAGACCGTGGGTAAACACAATCATGGTGGTAAAGAGAATCATTTCCAGTCCCACCGGAATGAGCGAGGGCACATGGGTACCGGCACCAATCACCGTAAAAAAAAGATTCAGGCCAAACATTCCCAAAGCGCCCGTGCCCCGCAGGTAGCGCATCCATTTGAATTGCGCCAGCGCCAAGCTGAGGGTGGTGAGCCAGACAATGGTGGGAATCAGCGGCCAAAACTGATGCAGTGCCGTTGACAAGACCAAGATAGCTATGGCCAAGCTGAGGAGAATGGCCAAATCCACAGGAGCGATCGCTGAGGTCGTCGGTAGCGGCATCACTCTAACAGTTGCCTCTGCATCCCGTGAAGGATAAAAACGGGCTAATAGCGAGGGTAGAGTAAGGGTTATCGCCAGCCAAACTGCCGTGAGCAGGTTATCCGCCGTCGTGGCCGCACTAAAGAGCAAATCCGAAAGGTTGAGGGCACGCCCAACCCCCACAAAGTTAATGCTGCCGCCAATATAACTAGCCGCCAAACTGCCCGCCAAGCGGGGGGTATCCCCCAAAAACCAACGATGGAACAGCACACCTGCAAGGAGAGCGCCCACCAAGGTTCCACAACTGGCCAGGCCAAAGGCCAACAGCGCCGATCGCCCCAAGCGCCGCACATCCTGTAAATTCACCAGCAGTAGTAGCCAGACGATCGCCAAGGAGGTGATGGTGCCGTAGATCGTGTCATAGACCGGCGATTGTTGGGGAATAAGACCCAAATTTGCACAAATGGCAGCCAGAATCAAAACAATCAGCGCAGACCCCAAGCGTGCTGCCCAGGGAAAACGCTGCTCTAGCCATAGCCCCAGCGCCGTCAGCGTCGATAGGATGCCCCAAAGGATCAAGTCATCCATGGGGGGTCAACTCCGCTAGCCGCTGTCCCAACCGTGTCGGCTGCTCATAGACCCGCCGCAGGGTATTCACATCCCGCTGTGAAATGGGGGGCGGATCCGCCACTTGGGCAAAATAGAGGGCATCAGTGGGTAGGGGGCTATGTCCCCAAATGCCGAGGGCATGACCCAGTTCGTGGCGCAGCGCTGCAAGGACAAACTTGGCAGCTTGAGTCGGACGCACCACGACACGGCAGCGATGGCGCAGCACCCCTTGGCTATCCACAAAGAGTTCGTAGCTGGTTTCAGCAAAGCGGGCGCGGCGGTTATTTTGATCCGTGGGTCGCTGCGAGAGCAAGCGAATATTCGCCGCTAGGCTGGCATCCACAATTTTTAAGGGCAAATAGGCGGACCACTCCTTTACGGCCTGTTCTGCCGCTGCTTGCCACACATGGTTCGGATCCCACGGCGGCGGTTCAATTGCAACGGTGACCGGGAACTCTGTCCACAGTAGATAGCCCACTTCCACCGCTTGGACTTCATCAAAATAGTCCTCACCTTTCCTAGGAATCTCAGCGAGGGAGGGGGGCAACGGATAATGCACTGCTGCTGGCAGTTGGATATTCTGGCGCGTCAGGTTTGCGGTGCCTGCCAAGGACTCCCAATTCCCTTGGGTACCGCCCAGCATCAATCCTAGGGCAACCATGCACACCAAGAACCACCAGCGACGCTTCATCCTTGCTCCTCAACAGGTCTGTACAAAGGGCCAGCCCGGAAATCGCCAGAGAATAAGGGGAATTGCCACCGTCCAGAAAAAGGCATTGAGCAAGGCAATTTGACCCGCCAGATTCATCGGCAAATGCAACCATCCCTGCAACACCCAGCGATCCAAGGGCAAGACCAAGAGCCACATAAAACAAATGACGGCCATTCCGCCCCAAAAGATTGGCCAGCGGGCGTTGCTATTGAAGCCCTCAAAAAAGGTTTGACCCACCAGTTCTTCGAGAATGGCGACGGGGGCAGAGCGGTATTGCCCACCTGTGACTTGGGTAGCGGCGGCCAGTTGCGGAGCATGATCACCGACAACAATGGCGTTGATTTTGACTCGTTGTTGGCGGGCATTGGCCACCACGCCTGCATCTACTGGGGCTTCCCCATCGGTAATGAGGAGCAGTTGGCGGCAGCGATTCGAGATCTGTTGCAGTTGTTGGGTGGCCATGGCGATCGCCCCCGAAAGATTGGTGGCACTGGGATCCACTTGGGCAAGCAAGTCACTGCGATTAAGGGCTTGATCCAATTGGGTGAGGAGCAGATCACTATTGGTCTCAAACCGCGGCGTCAGAAACACCACATTGCGGCCAAAGCCGTGGATCATGACTTCGTTGGGGTTGGTGAGTTCCCGTTGGTTGCGTTGCAAGTAGAGCTTGGCAGCGAGCACCTGCTGCGCTATTACAGTTTGGGGTTGATTAAATTGCAACGGATTATTGCCAAACGTACTGCCGCTGAGATCAAGGGAGAGGACAACGGCGACACTAGGACGTCCCCAATTCAACAGTGAGAAGAGCAGTGCCAGCAGGACACAGCCTATGAAAAGAATGAGGGGAATCTGAAAAAGAGGGTAATACCACAGTTGTCGCCGACGGGTCATAACTCACCTAAGGCAAGGTACCGCTAAAGACTGCGAGGGCAGGCCCGGTCATATACAAATGTTGGCTAGGCAAATCCCAGCGAATATGGAGATCTCCCCCCGGCAGTTCAACCGTGGCTTGGGCTTGATCGCCCACAGGACTCAGGCGATGGGTCAAGACGGCAGCGACGAGAGTGGCACAGGCTCCCGTTCCACAGGCAAGGGTCATGCCCGCTCCCCGTTCCCAGACGCGCATCCGCAGGCGATCGCTCCCTAGGACTTGGACAAACTCAGTATTGGTACGCTGGGGAAAAACGGGGTGATGTTCAAACTGTGGGCCAAGGGTTGCCAGATCAACCGCAGCGACATCCTCGACAAACGTGACACAGTGGGGATTTCCCATACTCACACACGTCACCAACCACGGGCGATCGCCCACCATTAGGGGCACATCAATCACCTTTTGATCTGCGGCTGCCAAGGTGGTGGGAATCTGCTGCGCCAAGAGTTGGGGTTTGCCCATATCCACCGTTACCTGACCATCCGCTTGTACCTCTGGCACAATGAGACCGGCAAGGGTGTCAATGCGGTAGCGCACGATTTCGCCGGCGGAGCGACCCTCAAGGGCAAAAATAAACTTGGCCAAACAGCGAATGCCATTACCGCACATTTCGGCCACTGAGCCATCGGCATTGTACATCCGCATGCGGTAGTCGGTATCCCCCGTGCCTGTCAGCAAAAAAATGACGCCATCGGCGCCCACGCCAAAGTGGCGATCGCACCAGTGTTGCGCTTGTTCTGGGGTTAAGAGCAGCTCTTCCTGATGGCGGTTGTCAATGAGGAGGAAGTCGTTTCCTAACCCTTGATACTTCTGAAAAGATAGGCTCATAAAATTGAAAAGGTATGAGAGGGAAATCCATGACCGACGAATTCAATACGGCACTGCCCAGCATTCACCAGTTGCAGACCTTCATTAAAGATAGCACCGAGGTTGAAGTCAAGCTCAGCACCAGTGATCTCGTGGTTGGTAAGGTGCGCTGGCAGGACGCCAATTGCCTGTGCGTTGTCGATCACTACGATCAACCCACCATTATTTGGAAACAGGCCATTGTCTTTATTAAACCCAAGCTAGCCTAGGAGCCACAGTGGCAGCGCCACAGCCAAGGCCTCTTGATAGACCACCTGCCAAGGTTGCTGATGCTGACGGGCAAGGGCGGCACAGTCTTCGTATTCGGGCTGGACATTGAGCCGCTGTCCTTGGTGTTCGGCTACTTTCACCCGTACTTCACCAAATGATGTTGTGATGGTTTTGATTTGGCGTTCAAGGATATAGCGCTCCTGTACCTGCCGCCGCAGCCCCAGCGTCGTTGTTTCGCGAAAGAGGGTCTGGACACAGGCGGCCTCTGCACTGGGGGGACACAACACCGTGAGCAACACCCCCAAGCGTGACTTTTTCATCGTAATGGGTTGGTAAAAGACCTCAATCGCACCAGCAGCATAAAGTTGTTCAAGAGTATAGCTGAGGGCTTGGGGTGTCATGTCATCCAGTTGGGTTTGCAGTTCGACAATGGTTTTTGCCGTAGTTGTTTCTGCTGAGTTCGACAGGGTTCCCAACCAGAGACGCAAGAGATTCGGTAGGGGCAACTCTTGACTCCCAGCGCCTAAGCCCACCCGTTTCAATGTCATCGCTGGCGGTGCCCCAAAGCCCTCACTCAGGGCACAAACCAAGGCAGCTCCCGTAGGCGTGACCAGTTCTTTTGCAATGCCATTGCTATAGAGGGGCACTTGGTAGGTTTGGCACAGTTGTAAGACCGCAGGAACAGGGACTGGTAGTTGACCATGGGCCGCTTTGACCGTTCCGCCCCCAGTGGGTAGCGCCGAGCAGTAAATGTGACTAACATCGAGGTAATCCAACCCCAAGCAGGTGCCGACAATATCCACGAGGGCATCTACCGCTCCCACTTCATGGAAATGTACTTTTTCTGGCTCAATGCCATGCACGGCGCCCTCAGCAATGGCCAAGGCTTCAAAAACCTTGAGGCTCCAGTCACGGGCGCGATCGCTGAGGTGGGCGGCACGGATTTGCTCTGCAATGTCTGGCCAATGGCGATGGTGATGGGAGTGGCGATCGCGCAGATGCACCTGTGCTTTTAATCCCCGCTGTCCCTTGCGCTGCACCGTTTCTGTGGTCAACTCAAACGCATCGGCAATCCCGAGCTTGGCCAGTTGGCTTTGCAGATAGTCGAGGGGAACCCCCAGATCAAGGAGGGCACCCAGACACATATCCCCTGCCACCCCAGCAGGGCAGTCAAAATAGGCAACCGTCATAGCAAACTCACAGGTGCAGCGGCACTAAGGACTATGATACCGGGTTTATAGTGAGCGAAACTGCAAGGAGACTTACCCTACCGCTGAGGTTTCTGTGGCGATCAACAGCTCATCAACTATAACCGACGGTTGCCACTGGTAGCGCCTCAAGTTAATGCGATCGCCCGCCTCAAAAATAATCCCCTCTGCCTCTAGGCGCCAGCGCTGTAACTCATCCGTCCCTTGGCGTTGGGGCGCGTAGGAGATTTTGCCTTGGGCATTAACCACCCGATGCCATGGAATGTCAGAATTCGGTGCCACTTGATAAAGGGCATAGCCCACATAGCGTGCATGACGCGGCCAACCACACAGGGCGGCAATTTGGCCATAGGTGGCCACACGTCCTACGGGGATTTGCTTCACTAACCAATAAATTTTTTGTTGAAACGTCAGTGCCTGCGTGTCTGTCTTCATAAGATTTCACATTTTAAGGCACATTCAACTCCTCTAAATCCGTATTCCTACGGAGGAAAGCATCAAAATGAACCCCCTAGATTAAACATTAAGGGTGGTAACAGGATTACTAAATTCAATTAAGAACACCTGCCCCCGAAAAGATAGATCGGTCATGATTTAAGCAGCAGCAATGCTGAGGCAGGGGAGGGTGGAATTCGTTGTTTTGTGTTGAACCATGATGTGTTTCTCATCGAATTGCTTTTTGCTGAATGATGGCTTCTATGCTTTTTTGACTTGAGTTCCCAATTCTCTTTGTCGATATTCTTGACGCTATTTGATGGAGTCACCCTATGACCATGACCAGTTCCCGACCCCAAGCCGCCACTGGCGATCGCTATGGTGTTAACCATCTCCTGCGCAAAAAATACCCGAAACGCCACCATCACTATGCCTTTTGGGACTTCTTTGAATTCGATAGCGATCGCGGTACCTACACCGATTGGAACAATGCCCGCAACCTCCTCGTCACCGAAGACTTCATCATTGGCCTCATTGAAGGCCTTGAAGAGGAAGTTGGCCCTGCCTCCAGCGTCGTCATGTACAAAATTGGTGAAGAATGGGGACGCCGCGATGCCCGCTTCTTCCAAGAGTGGTTTCCCACGGAATATGGCTATGAGCAGGGGATCAAGCAAATGCGGCTTCCCTATGTCCTCGAAGCTTGGTGGTGGCCCTGCACAACCCAAGGCTGGGGCAACTGGGAAGTGGATCTCAGTGAGCAAAAACACGGCTTCATGTTTATCAACATCTTTGATTCGGTTGTGGCGCGTACCTTGGGGGATGTTGGCCGACCCGTGTGCCACCTTTACGCAGGCCTCTTTGCCGGTTTCTTTAGCGGCCTGATTCAAAAAGAACTCAGTTGTATTGAAATCCAGTGCTACGCTATGGGAGAAACCTACTGCAAGTTCCTGCTCGGCAAGCAGGATCGCATTGATGCCGCTGCCTTCTGGCAAAACGAAGGAGCCTCCGCCAAAGATATTGAAAAACGGCTCCGCAGTGGAGAACTGGTCTATGAAAAACCGAAACGGTAATTGGCAACAGCAAGCCGTTGCTGAATTCTTTGAGGAACTGAACTGGCTGGGCTTGGTGCGCCAGCAGCCGGTCGCAGAAACCTTGGTTCTCAACTGGCAATCCCTGAAAGTAGGAGAATTTTGGCAGCGGGTCAATTGGCTGGGGCTTGAGGTCAAAGGGGCGATCGCTCCCACGAGTCCCACAGAATGGCCCAGCTACCGCGTCAAGGACTTCTTTGGTCACATCAACTGGGAAGGGATTGGGGTCATCTTGCCTGCGATCTCACCCCCCCTAGAGGAGGAAATGGCGGCTCCCCCCGTTGCTGCCCCTACCCTCCCTTGGGCTGCATGGTCGGTAGAAACCTTCTTCCGCCAACTCAACTGGGAAGGCCGTCCGGATCAAGCCATCTCCCTCGAGCCAAGTCTGTGCCTCTGGCGCCTGTCGGTCAAAGACTTCTGTGCCAGTATTCCTTGGGCAGGCCAACCCGTGATTGCCCAAGTGAGGAAAGTGGAACCCCCGCCCCCTGCCCCCGTGGAACCCGAAGTCACCCTCTCAGACTTATCAAACCTGTTTTAGGAGATCCCTATGCACACGGAGTTAATGAATCTCTACTACAAAGCCGAAGAAAACTACCTCAGCAATGTGGACATCAAAGTCTTCCGCCACCACATCGAGTCTCTGCAACAGCGGTTGAGTACCTATGAATTTCTGCGGGATCATGAAATTGAAATCTTCCAGCCTGTGGCCGACACTCTGCAAAAGAAATACCCCACCGAAAATCCCCAAACCCTTGAGCAAGTGTTGCGTCAAGCGATCGCCCTACTGCGCTATGCCGCCATGGCCATGCTCCTGAATAACCCCGAGTTTTTGCAGCATCGGCTCCTCGAGTGGCTCACGGAAGTGGTCAACGCCCACCAAACCCAAACCCTATGGAGCAGTTGCCACGAGCTTCTTAGTGCCCGCCTCAAGGAAATGCTCACCGAGGCTGAACAGGACTTGATTTTGCCGCTGTTGGATCACGCCCAAGCGACCCTTGTGGGTCTGCCAGCGGTGGTCTCTGTCCACGCCTAGATTAGGGTTGGAAGTCTGCTGAAAGTGCTTGTTATGCCTACGAATGAGGATGTCCTATGATCTCTGTTGCTGATTTGGTCAAAGACCCCATCATCCCCGGCAACTACTACGCTGCCGATGCCTATGTACAGGGGGATTTTGAAACAGGTCTGATTGAAAACCGCAAAGGTGCCCGTCTCATTGCCCTACCGGATATTTTGCTCCAAGCCATCTATGCCGGCCTCGATCAGGAAGTGGGACAGGCCAGTGGGGTGGTTCTCTTTAACTGTGGTCGCTGGTGGGGCAAGAACTTTTATCGCCGCTTTGTCGAGGAGGTCAGCGAGTACTATCGCCGTCCCCTTGCGGAAATGGAAATGGTGGAGTTTCTCCAGTGTCTCAAGGAATGCTGGAAGACCCACGGTTGGGGCACGATTGATCTCGATGTGAGCTTCTACCAGCAGGGCTTTTTGGTGGTGAAAACGTGGGACTCCCCCTTTGCGGCGGCGGCTCCCAAAAATACGGGTCAGCCCCAATGCGCTGCCGAGGCGGGGATTTTAGAGTCCTTCTTTAGCCAATTGACCGGTCGCGATCTCCACTGTGTGCAAACTGCCTGTGAAACCCTAGGGGCAACCAATAACCTCTTTGTCTTGGGCTTGCGGGAGCGGGTCGAACCGGCTAAGGCTTGGCTGCAAGAGGGACAGGATCATGACACGATTATGGAGCGGCTATGTCGCACTCAAGCCGCTTGAGTATGATCCTAAAGTAACTCTCGATGCGTCATTAAAAGGAGAAAAGAGCAGTGGCCAAAGTTGTCAAACTTGAACCCATCTCGCGGGAAACCACGATTAATACCAATGACAATTTGCTGTCTGCTCTATTGGACTCTGAACTCCACGTGCTCAAGGAGTGTGGCGGGCGCGGGATGTGTGCCACCTGCCATGTCTATATCAAAGAGGGGATGGAGAGCCTCTCCCCGATCAGTAAGCGTGAGCAACGCACCCTTGAAGTGATTACAACGGCAAATGCCACCTCTCGCTTGGCCTGTCAGGCACGGGTACTGGGGCCGGGGGTAGTGGTGGAGCTACCCTCAGGGATGTATGTCAGCGCGGTTGAAGATATTGAGTCTTTGATTGGGCGGCGGGCTGAGCAGGATATTTTGCACCCCCTCGATGGCCGCGTCTTGGTGGAAGCGGGCAAGCTCATTACCCGCACGATGATTACCCAGCTGAAAGATACCCAAGTGCAGGTGGGGCAATATCTCGCCAATACGTCGGATGCCTAACCAACCACTTCATTTTCATCCTCAGGGAGGCACCATTTATGGAAGACCGTAGTTTGAATTCCCATGACACGCCATCGGGCAGGGGGCTAGCACCCCTAGAATGGGGCGCAACAGGGCTAACGGTTGTGTTGTCGGTGGCGGCGGCTGCGACCCAACAGGCCATTTTGACAGCGATCGCTCCTTTGCCCCTCTCATTGGCGGTGGGCTTAAACTTAGTGAGCCGTAAAAAATTGGATGCCCAGTTCCAAGCCTTTGTGCAGCAACAGGAGGCCAAAATTGCTGAATTGGTGGCGTCCCAAGGGCAGCAGCAGTCAGAGGTCGGCGGCCTTACCTTGGCCCTGAGTCAGGTATGCGATCGCCTTGAGGATGTGCAGAAACAGGTCATGCAACTCAACCAAGGGGCACGGGATCTCCACGACTACACCCGCATTCTTGACACCGAGCAAAAACAAATTGAGGAAGTGCTGGATTGCTTGCGGGAAATCGAGAAAAATACCCAAGTGATCCAAGTGGATCCCAGCCATGCCAAGGCCTACTACAATCGCGGTCTGACCCATCAGCGTCTAGGGGATGCCGAAGCAGCAATTCTCGATTACACAGAAGCGATTCGAATTAACGATAGCTATGCCAAGGCCTATCACAATCGCGGTGTAGCGCGCTCAACTTTGGGCGATCGCAAGGGAGCAGTAGAGGATTTGCGCACAGCGGCGAAGCTCTTCTTTGAACAAGGGGACATTAGCAGTTATCAGCGGGCACGGGATCTGGCCAAGCGTATCCATGAAGTGGGGAGTATTGAACAGGACAATAAAGAGGTACCCTTAGAAATCCTCTTCTCCTAGGGGACAATTCATTTTGCTGCTGACCCTGCATTGACAGGGGCAAAATTGCGAATCATTCTGAGAAATGTTTTTCGTTGATGGTTGAGGCTCCTTGTTGGCCACGGCTCGTGCTGCCCAAACCTCCCGTTACCGGCTGGTGGATCTAGCCGGTCAAGGCCAGTACGGACAAGTTTATCTGGCGGTCAATCGCGAGTCGGGTGAACTGGTGGCAATTAAGGTGCTCAGCGAGCGGCAATTGCTGACCCGTGGCTTTTTGCGGGAGTTGAATTTTCTCCTGACGCTTCAGCATCCCCATGTGGTGGGTTGTCAGGCGATTGACTATATTCGCGTGCACCATAGCTCCCAAGTAAGCCGCAGTTTGGTAATGGATTATTGTGCCGGGGGGACCTTGCGATCGCTCCTAGAGCAAGAACAGGCCTTACCCCTGACCACCGCTTTGCGCCTTACGCTGGATGTGCTGGCAGCTTTGACCTATGCCCATCATCGCGGCATTCTCCACTGCGATCTCAAACCGGAAAATATCCTGCTGGAGGTGACTGCTACGGGCTGGCAGGCAAAGGTGTCCGATTTTGGTGTCGCACGCCTCATTGAGGATGTCAAGGGCAGCGGTCAAACGGGATCTCCTGCCTATATGGCGCCGGAGCGTTTCTATGGTCAGACGATGCCCGCTTCGGATCTCTATGCAGTGGGGATTCTCATGTACGAGATGATCGTTGGCGATCGCCCCTTCCACGGCACACCTGCTGAACTCATGACTGCCCACCTTAGCCGTCCCTATACCCTTCCTGAAGGCTTGCCCTTTCTGGTGCGGAGCACTATTACTAAAGCGTTGGATAAATTACCGCAGCGCCGCTATAAAAGTGCAGCGGAAATGACGATGGCGGTGCAATTAGCCCTAGAGGTGATCGAGGCAGAGCGTCATGAGCAGCTGTTGTTGTTCTCTAGGTCACCGGCGGCGGTTTGGCTGGGGGAACCCCAAGGCTATTCTTTAGCGATACCGCCCCAACAGGTTGCTAGTACGGCCACAAGGTTCTATGGGGTGGTGGGCGATCGCCTGTGGGCCTGGCAAGCCAAGGAATCTCACCCTGAAGTGATTGGCCAATGGCCGCTGCCACCGTTGCCGATTCAACTCTATGGCGGTGAATTGAGGGCTTGGCTGGGCATCCAAGGGCAGCCACCGCAGCTTTTCTGTATCCATGACGGGCTCATTCCCCTAGAGTGTCATCTTCGCTCCACTCTGAACCAATTAGCCATTGACGCCACTGGTTATTGGTGTGCAGAAACGCAGATTGATGATGCAGGAGAATTAACACTTCATGTCCAACTGCTCAATGGTCAAGGACAGCGCACTCTCCGCTGTGGATGGCAGGGACGAGCTTTTGTGGATACACTCCTCCTCAATCGTCGTTATGGCTTGGTCATCAGTCGTTCCCAACATTCCGAGACGGAGCATGCCACCACCCATTTTCAACTCTTTGACCGCCGCGGACACTGGCGGCTATACACCCAACTGCCTGCCCACCTGACATTGTTTACCCCGGCCCATCACCAGCCGTGGCAACTAGCAGCGTTTGAAGATCATCCGCAGCAACCTCTATTGATGCTCCTCCATTTGCGGCCTTGGCGGATTCAACGCTTGGGGCTGCGGTTTCGTCCCCAATTTCTCTGTGCTACGCCCTGGGGCTATGTGGTGGCGGGTCGCCATCGTTTGAACTTAGTGACCCACAGCGGCGAAATTGTCGGCACGGCTGAAAGTGAGCAGGAGATTTGTGGCCTCGGCTTTACGGGCGATCGCCACCTTTGGCTGGTTCGGCAGCATCAGGGCAAGTATATTTTGCAAACGTGGGATATTACGGCCTGGGAAATTGACCTCATCCTCTAGGCCAGCCGCCTATGATAGAAAGAATAGCCGTGGGATATGCCCCATGAAACAGCCCCAGATTCTCAAAATTACCCGCAAAGCGGCCAGTCTGAAACAAAAGCAAAAGCAGCAGTCATCTCCCACCACCCTTGATGTTACAGCGACAACGGTAGCCCCTGAACCCGTCGTTGAGGTAGCAGCGGGCGATCGCGACAGTGCTCAAGGGCGTCAACATTGGTGGAGTGAACGCTGGATTGGTGTGCTAGAGTCCTTTGGCTGGCGCCGACGCCTAGAGCGGGCACGCAATTATGTCCGTGAAGGACGGGTGCTCACCTTGGAATTCAAGGGCAACCAAGTCCATGCCCAAGTTCAAGGCACGGCTCCCGAACCCTATCACGTCAAACTGCATTTGGATGCCTTTAGTGAAGAGCAGTGGCAATATGCCATTGACGGCATGGCACAAAAAGCCTTCTATGCCGCGAAGCTCCTAGCGGGAGAACTGCCCCCCAGTATTGAAGAAGTCTTTACCCAAGCTGGACTGAGTTTATTTCCCTTTACTAAGTTCGACATCCATAGCCGCTGCAATTGCCCTGACCCCGTCAATCCCTGCAAACATATTGGCGCGGTTTATTACTTGCTGGGGCAATACTTCAACGAAGACCCCTTTTTACTCTTTCAGTTGCGGGGCAAAACCAAAGAGGAGATTCTCCAACGCCTGCGCCACTATCGGGCAACGGCGACTACCCCCTCTATGGTGCCCACCCCCCCACCCCTCTATGAGCCACCGAAAACCGATGCTCCCTTTTGCCAATATCGCCAGCCCCTACCCCCAGAGTTAGTGGTGCTTGTCCCCAGTGGTCAACCCCATGCCGTGCTATCCGTGTTACCCCCCTTTCCCCATGAGGTTCCCAGTGAAGTGGCGCAGTTAATGGCCACCCTAGAGCAGATGTACAGCAGTGCCAGTCTTGCGGCCTGTCAGTTGGCGATGGGTGAACCGCTGAGAGGAGATGAGGGAACCGAAAGTGAGCCATGAAACCCAACCAGTATGACGGTCAGGGCGAAAATCTCAAACGTGGTCTCAAAGCAGAGGACGCCTTCTTAGAGCTTGCCCGCAAGCAGGGATTCCAAGTTCACCACGCGAGCGAAGCTGCTGATATTCATGAGCACTGGGATTGTTTGTTGATTAAGGGGTATGCGTCCCTGAAAGTGGACATCAAGGCAGTCAAGAAAATTCAACGCCAAGACCCGCAGCCCCAAGATCAATACACTTGGATAGAATTGCAGGGGGTACGTGATCAAGGCTGGTTGTTTGGCGGTCACTCAGACTATATTGCCTTTCAAACGTTGAACTCATTTATTTTGGTGCAGCGCACAGCACTGATAGCGTTTGTGCAAAAGAATGTCGATCTCGCCGTTCAAGTGACCCAACCTACAGAGGCCCTAAAAAAACATCAAGGCAAATATCCTGTGTACCGTCGCTTAGGGCGGAGCGATCGCCTCATCTTAGTCGAAACCGATATTCTAAGACAGCTTCCGGGCAGTATCGAGTGGCTGAATCCCCAGTAACTTCCCCCTTTTCCCCAATGAAAGTCGCTCTCAAAGAAGATCACATCCCTTTAGACCAGCGATCGCCCAACCTGTCAATAATATGCACCATGTCTGAATTGCTCCAGCCCGCCAGCAGATGGGCAGCAATGGCACACCCCCCCGCACCAACCCCTTCCTTGACAAACCCCTGTTCATAGGCACGCAGGGCAGGATGACGGGATGCGCTGAAATCAAGTTGCGTGTAAATGAGTGGACACTGAACACGCTCTGCCAAGCGGTGAATCTGAGCCGTTTGATCTTCAATCAGCCAGCGGGTTGTGCCCACCACGATTTGTGCGGGACACCAAGGAAGCTGACGCCACTGGGCGATCGCTCGCGCAAAGGCATAGACCGCCATCATTTGTGACCCCCCCGCCAGCAACACACCACAGGTTTGACTTGCCCGCAGGGCCATAGCCGCCACCACCACCTGCATTGGATCGCCAATCGCTGCTACACAAGTGAAAGGATCCGCATTAGCAGGGAGATGGGCAAGCCCCTGTTGCACGAGTGACCACTTTTGGGCATGGTTACTCTGGCGATGACTACTGCCTACACAATCGCGAGCGGGGATGCCCAAACTTTCACAGAGGGCAAGGGCAGTGGTTGTGCCGCCCACGACACATTCAGCAATGATCAGCCACGGATATTGGCTGCTGAGCTTGGCTCCCCAAGACCATCCCTGTTCCCAGAGCTGCACTACGGTTTGGGCTGTCATCGCTTCAGCCGTGGTTAGGCAGCGCGCCGGAGCGCCCCCCAAGTCAATCATCTCGGGCAGACGCGGCAAAGGTAAACCCGCATCAAAGACGTAGAGGGGCAACGCCAAAGCCTCAATGAGGGCACGACTAATTAGAGCAGGGGACGCACCCGCCGTCAGGGGTGGCAGCGGATAGCGGTAGTAGGGTTGAATGCCTCGCAGCAGGAACTCGCCATCCGCTAGGGCTGTGGTTCGGCGATCGCTGGGGGTTTGACCCGCTGCCGAGATTCCGGGAATCAATGCCGTTTCCGTAAAGCCAAGAACACAGACTAGGGCAGGAAAGTCGGGGTGCTGGCAGTGGCGATCGCCCCAAGCGCGGGCAATGGATTCTCCCGTGGCAACGCCAATCATACTAATCGACTAATAATTCCCGACCACTGCACCTGCTTGAGGTGTTCACGGCGATAGGAGAAAAAGCATTCAGCATCGCGAAACGTACAGTGGGGAGACAGGGCAATTTGCTCGTCCCTTAGCCCCAATTGCAGCAATTGCAAGCGATTCACCCGTGCCACATCCACCCGAAGTCGCTCAGGGTCTGGATCAAGAAAGATCATCTCTGGGTCTAAGGCAGCGAGACGCTGGTAAAGATCATCGCGGTCAGTGGTTTCCGTCACCCCCTCAAGAATGGTCTGCGCCAAGGCACGGGCCACATTCAGCCCCACTTGATAGACCTCACCGCGAATCGCAGGCCCCATGGCAATCCGTAAATTGGCAAGATCACTGCCGAATGCTTGCATCTGCTGGAGCGTGGCCCTAGAGATTTGGATCGCTGTCCCCCGCCACCCCGCATGAATCGCCGCAACCCGTCCACTGCCCACATCGGCAATGAGTAGCGGCACACAATCGGCACTACACACCCAGAGGGCTTGATCAGACCCTGTGGCCACAAGGGCATCCGCTGCCAATCGTTCATCACGGGCTAAAACTTCTGCTGCCAAAGCCACGCGATCGCCATGCACCTGTTGTGTCCGTAGCGGTGTTGCTGTCGTGCCTAGGGCTGCGGTGAGGGTGCTGAGGTCTTGTCCTTGCCAATCGCGAGTAAAGAAGCCATGCTGAAACCCCTGCAAAAGATCGCAGGTGAGAAAGCGCCCGAGGTCAGTGGTTTGCCAGCGCCACATTGTCAGATCCAATGACAGCTAAACTATGGCGTTCTCGTAGCTCCCTAGAAGGCACGAATCGCCTCCTTTAATACCTCCTCCCTAAGCGTTGAACGTAAAGATTGGGGTGTGCCCAAATCAACAGAACAGCTTAAGATTTCCTCCAAATATTCTTTTAGCTCAATGAAGGTAAATAATCCAACAGGCCTTTCAAACTCTACTAACAAATCAACATCACTTTCAGCGTGAGCTTCATCCCGTGCCACTGAACCAAACAGCTGCAGGGTCTTTACTGCAAATTTTTTAAGGGATTCTCGACGGTTTTCTAAGGTATTGATCCCTAATTGACGACTCAACATTCCAATGTTTCCTTATTCCTTTAATCTGAATCTGACCGATCCACTGGCTGATGCGGTTCATCGGGGAGAGAGTCCTTAAGGGGTTCTAGGCAGCAGGGGGCAAGTCAAAGAGAACGGTGGTCATGTAGCGTTCTGCCCAAGCAGCACCAAAGGCTTTTTCCAGAACCCGGCGGGTTTTATCGTTCTGCTGTTGCTGGTGGCAGTACTGCCGTTGGCCGGCAATCACGGCTTCGGGCTGATCCGTGGGCACAGCTTGCTGGCTAAGTTGACAGTGGAGCGTGAGGTACTCACCAATGCGATCGAGAAATTGCTGTTCCTCAGTGTCTCCCTGTGGCCGAATAAAAATGCAAAAGGACGAGAAGATATGTCCCCAAGGGGGCAACTCACGGGGTTGACTAAAGGTGAGTTTTGGCAAAGCACTTAAAGCCGATGTATAGGCAGCGGGCAACTCACCCGTCACCGGCGAGAGATCCACAATTGCGGCACTAATTTGCCCTCGGCCACCCACGAGGTCACAGCCAAACATTGGCAGATCGTAGCGCGGCTCTGGAAACATGACACAGTGTAAAATATCCAGACTCTCCCCCACCCGTGCCAGTTCAAGGTGAAGTTTGCGAAAGGGCGGCGCTTGGTAGCAGTGGTTCTCAATCGTTAGCCGCTCCCCTTCCAGTTTGCCCTCGACATAACCGAGATCCTCAGGCAGGGTATAGGGGGCTAAGGGCAAAGTGCTCTGCCAAATCTGCTCAATGCGATCGGCGAGCCGCTGAATTAGGGGATGCTGGTGTTGACGGAGAGACATAGCCTTGATCCTAACCCAAGTCTGTGCCGCTTGCGAGGGAGCGATCGCCCCCGCTAAACTAACCAAGAGTCTAACAGCCGAGGAATCATGCAAACTCAAATTGCCGCTGCCATTGACCCAAAGCAACTCCAACAGGCGATTCGCGCCAGCCAAGACTTTCTCTTTTCACAGCAATATGCCGAGGGCTACTGGTGGGCAGAATTAGAGTCCAATGTGACCATGACCGCAGAGGTGATCCTGCTCCACAAAATCTGGGGCACTGAACAGCGGCTACCCTTGGCCAAAGCGGAACAGTATTTGCGCAACCATCAGCGGGATCACGGCGGTTGGGAGCTATTTTATGGCGATGGCGGCGATCTCAGCACCAGTGTTGAGGCTTACATGGGACTGCGGCTCTTGGGCGTGGCCGCCGATGATCCTGCCTTGGTGAAGGCACGGCAATTTATCCTTGCTCGCGGTGGCATTAGCAAAACTCGCATCTTTACCAAACTGCACCTTGCCCTCATTGGCTGCTACGACTGGCGTGGGATTCCCTCCCTCCCCCCTTGGATCATGCTCCTGCCGGAGGGTAGCCCCTTCACTATCTATGAGATGTCTAGTTGGGCACGCAGCAGCACCGTGCCGCTGTTGATTGTCATGGATCGCAAGCCCGTTTATGCCATGGATCCGCCCATTACCCTCGATGAACTCTATGCCGAAGGGCGGGCAAATGTGATCTGGGAACTGCCCCGCCAAGGCGACTGGAGTGATGTCTTTATTGGTCTCGATCACGTTTTTAAGCTCTTTGAAACCCTGAACATTAATCCCCTCAGAGAACAGGGGCTAAAGGCCGCCGAAGAATGGGTGCTCGAGCGTCAAGAAGCTAGTGGCGACTGGGGCGGCATTATTCCGGCGATGCTCAACTCCCTATTGGCATTGCGTGCCCTTGACTATGCTGTGGATGACCCCATGGTGCAGCGGGGGATGGCAGCAGTGGATCGCTTTGCGATTGAAACCGACACCGAGTATCGCGTCCAGCCCTGTGTCTCCCCAGTTTGGGATACTGCCTTGGTCATGCGCGCCATGGTGGATTCAGGCGTCGCCCCCGATCATCCCGCCCTGGTCAAAGCTGGCGAATGGTTGCTGTCCAAGCAAATCCTTGACTATGGGGACTGGCACGTAAAAAACAAAAAAGGTCAGCCGGGGGGATGGGCCTTTGAATTTGAGAATCGCTTCTACCCCGATGTGGATGATACAGCGGTGGTGGTGATGGCGCTTCATGCTGTGACCTTGCCTGATGAAAACCTCAAACGGCGAGCCATTGAGCGGGCAGTCGCTTGGATTGCCTCAATGCAGTGTCGGCCGGGGGGCTGGGCAGCCTTTGATGTGGACAATGACCAAGATTGGCTCAATGCCATTCCCTACGGCGATCTCAAGGCAATGATTGACCCGAATACTGCTGATGTCACGGCACGGGTGCTGGAGATGGTGGGGCGGTGTCAGTTGGCCTTTGACAGTGGTGCCCTCGATCGCGCCCTTGCTTACTTGCGCCATGAGCAGGAACCGGCAGGCTGTTGGTTTGGCCGCTGGGGGGTGAACTACCTCTATGGCACGAGTGGGGTGTTGGCAGCCCTCTCCCTTGTTGCTCCTCGCTACGATCGCTGGCGCATTCGCCGTGCCGCTGAGTGGTTGGTGCAGTGTCAAAATGCCGATGGTGGTTGGGGTGAAACCTGCTGGAGCTACAACGACCCTTCTCTCAAGGGCAAAGGCGATAGCACCGCTTCCCAAACTGCTTGGGCCATTATTGGCCTTTTGGCCGCTGGCGATGCCACAGGAGACTACGCCACAGCAGCCATTGAAAAGGGGATTGCCTACCTGCTGCAGACCCAGCGCGCCGATGGCACATGGCACGAGGATTACTTCACTGGCACGGGCTTTCCCTGCCACTTTTACTTGAAGTACCACTACTACCAGCAGCACTTTCCGCTGACGGCCTTGGGGCGCTATGCTCGCTGGCGCAATCTGTTGGCTAGTTAGGTGAGATTAGAAGGAGCGCAGTTGTTGTTGATAGGCCACCGGATCGGTGCCACACAGGGGTTGGGGGGCAACCACACAGTCATTGCTCAAACCAGAGCGAATTAAGTTTTCAGCAAGCAACTGGCGATCGCGCGGCGCAGGGTGGGTACTCAAAATCGTTGGCGGTGCCCCTCCCTCCCGTTGCAATTTCTGCAGAAATGTCACCATCGCCCGTGGATCATAGTTGCTGCGAGCCAATAGCCCCAAACCATAGCGATCGGCCTCTAGTTCCTGCTCACGACTGCGAGGACGTCGAAAGGCAAGTTCCATGGCCATTTGTAGCCCGCGATCGCGATCCAAGCCCGCAGCCGTCATTAAGCCTTGGGCGATCGCCATTTGTTGCAGTTGACGAATCACATGGCGCTGATCAATGTGGCCAATTTCGTGGGCAATGACGCTGGCTAGTTCCGCCTCGTTTTCCGCCCGCAGCATTAGCCCTGTAGTGACATAGACAAAGCCCCCCATTGTGGCATAGGCATTCACTTGGCGGTCTTGGATGATGTGAAACTGGTAGGGCACACCTCGACGTTCGCCGACATTAACCAAGCGGTCACCAATGCTATGCACATAGTTTTGCGCAGCGGGATTGCGAACAAGGCGCATCCCTTGCCGCAGCATCTGCTCATGGATCTGTTGCCCCAAGGCCACCTCTTGGCGGGGCGAGATATTCGATAGTTGGATGACCTGAATCCCCTGCAACAGTAACCGCTGCCAGAGATTTTGAGCCTGTGCAGCCACAGGATGGAGAGCGATCGCCACCCCACAGACCAAGCTGGCAAAGAGGAGAAACCAACGTTGTTTTTTCACGGCTAATATTTCGCGTAAAGTCCACACCCACGCCTAGCGGCTACTTGCCCCCTTCTGACCCCTCTATTTTAGACATTGTTCCCAAGGCTTAACGTTTTTTAATCTCTGGCACCCGTAGCCCTTTACTGGCCAGCCACTCTGGATTAAAGAGCCGCGATTGATAGCGGGAACCCCCATCGCACAACACAGTAACAATTGTGTGACCGGGTCCGAGTTCCTTGGCGAGGCGTACCGCTGCCCCCACATTAATCCCGACGGAGCCACCCATAAAGAGGCCATCGTAGTGCAGCAGTTGATAAATGATCTCAAGGCACTCTTGATCCTCAATTTGAATCGCATCATCAATGGGAGCGCCTGCTAAGTTGGCGGTAATGCGGCTATTGCCAATGCCTTCGGTAATGGAACTGCCACTGCTACTGAGGGTGCCCGTTTTCGCATAGCTATAGATGGCACTGCCCATGGGATCGGCAATCACAGTGCGAATCGCGGGATTTTTTTCCTTGAGGTACATCGCCACCCCCGCATAGGTGCCTCCCGTGCCAGTAGCTGCTACCCACGCATCAATGCGGCCATCGGTCTGCTGCCAAATTTCAGGGCCAGTGGTTTCGTAGTGGGCTTGGCGATTGGCCAAGTTATCGAACTGGTTTGCCCAGATGGCATTCTCCATTTCCGCAGCAATCCGGCCAGAGAGCTTCACATAGTTATTGGGATCTTTGTAGGGCACAGCGGGAACGGGGCGCACCTCGGCACCTAGGGTACGCAACAGATCAATTTTTTCTTGAGATTGGGTATTGGGAATCACAATCAGGCACTTGTAGCCTTTGGCATTACAAATGTGGGCTAGGCCAATGCCCGTATTGCCTGCTGTGCCTTCGACCACCGTACCACCGGGTTTGAGAAGGCCCTTTTTTTCAGCATCTTCAATAATGTAGAGGGCAGCCCGATCCTTAACAGAGCCACCGGGGTTGAGGAACTCTGCCTTACCGAGAATTTCACAGCCTGTGAGGTCACTAAAGTAGTTGAGGCGAATCAGCGGCGTCTGCCCGACGGTGCCGACAAAACCCTGTTTAATATCCATGCCGTCGTTGTTTTAAGTTAACTGAATACTTTTATCGTAAAGGGGTTTGCCGCCAGAATTGCCTTGAGGGGGAGCGTGACGGAGTCAATCGCGAAGTGTGCCTTTGGCATTCACCTTTGCTATGATTGGAGATCCTTGGAGAGGTGGCAGAGTGGTTGAATGCGCTTGACTCGAAATCAAGTTTAGGGTAACACCTAACGGGGGTTCGAATCCCCCCCTCTCCGTTGATGTCCCCGATAGTTTAGAAAAACGGGTACCTCGCTTTAGCTAGCGATAGATGTAGTGGCACGACTGACCTAGAAGCTTGGCTAATAGAACCCGTCAAGCTCGAAAAGTCCTATAAATTGATCACATCAAAAAGTGTAATCTCATTCAGGAGTCTCTCCTTTGCCAGTTCTGCATATCGAGGATCAATTTCAACGCCGACGCCTTTTCGTTTGTTGGCAAAAGCTTCCACCAGTGTTGTGCCGCTGCCACAAAAGGGATCGAAGACGATATCGCCCGGAAAACTAAAGAGCTTGATACATCGTCTCGGCAGTTCCCTTGGAAACGGTGCAGGGTGACCAATCTTTTTTTTGCTTTCGCCGCTGAATGTCCATAGCCCGTTTGTCCATTCCATAAATTCTTCCCGAGTAATATCGGCCTTTTCATCGGACTTGCGCCGCCACTCCTCTTTGTACAACACCACAATTAACTCCACAGGCGCAATCACATAGGGTGCTGAGGGCGACATCCACGATCCCCAAGCCGTCCGCCGCGAAATATTACCCTCATTCCAGACAATGGTGGACTGATATTTCCAGCCAACCTCTTGAGCCAAAACCGTCAAATCCGCGCCAACACTGCGCTGTCCCCCTTTGTTTTTATCGAGGGGAATGTTAAGGCAAAACCGCCCGCCCGTTTTTGTCCAGTGAAAACAGTTGGACAGCCAAGCGCGACTAAATTCTAGATAATCGCTGTAGGGGACATCATCTTTGACTGAGCGATATTCAAGACCCACATTGTAGGGCGGGGAAGTCACAATCAGGTCAATAAAAGGCTCAGTAAATAAATCAGCATCAAGGCTATTGGCATTGAATAGCCATGTATCTTTCATTTGAAAGAAGGCTTCTTTTTTTGAGATGAATGGCATTGAGTTTTCCCAAGATTAAGAGGGTTTCCATAGCTCTACCCCATCCCGCTGATCAATCCCCTGCAAGAGTACCTTGACCACTTCATCGCGAGCCGTGGGCAGTACTTTACCCGTAAAGTCGGGGTGAATCGGCAATTCGCGGTGCCCGCGATCGATGAGTACCAATAACCAAATGGCACTGGGGCGACCGTAATCATGGACGGCATTGAGGGCAGAGCGAATCGTGCGGCCACTAAAAATCACATCATCCACCAAGACCACAATCCGCCCAGAGAGATCCACGGGAATCAGGGTCTGACGCGGTGTGCGCGGGCCAATGCGATCCAAGTCATCGCGATAAAATGTAATATCCAACTCACCAATGGGGAGGTTCACTCCTTCCAGTTGTTCAACTTGTTGCCCCAACAGCTTGGCAAGGGGAACCCCACGGGTATGAATCCCCAACAACACTAATTTGTCGAGGGCATCGCGAGCCTTCTCCACCACTTGGGAGGCTAAGCGCGTGACAGTGCGCCGTAGATCATCGGCACTGAGAATTTCAACGACTTCACCAGCCATAGCCGTCACGGTAGGGAATTCACAGATTTTAGCGAAATTCCCGCAAAAAGAGACCCTACGCCAAGCGGGTAGGGCCAAAGACGCAGTTAGGAGGTATCTTGCTTCCCTACGATACTGCCGATATTTTGGGGGAGCGAAAGCTTTTACCAATTCTTTAGATTTGGCGCAATTAACTGTTACAATACACGAGAAACTGTTATTTAGAATACCAAATCTTAGGGCTGCTTTCTCAAATAGGCGAGGACGTGGTTTTGACCGTTTCAAGCGCCTTCAATCCTTCTGAACAAGATTTTGGGTGGCTCGCTCCTCCGTTGCTCGACTACCCTAAAAGCTAGGTAAGAATTCGTTAGAAATTGGGCAATGACCAGCACTCCCTTTCGTATTCACGCTCCCTTTGAACCGACGGGAGATCAACCCCAAGCCATTCAAAAACTGGTTGCAGGGGTACAGGCGGGATATCGCTTCCAAACATTGCTGGGGGCAACGGGCACCGGCAAAACCCACACGATCGCCCGCGTGATCGAGGCCCTTGGCCGCCCGACCCTTGTGCTGGCCCACAACAAAACCCTTGCGGCGCAACTGTGCAATGAACTGCGCTCATTCTTTCCAGAAAATGCCGTCGAGTACTTTATCTCCTACTACGACTACTATCAGCCCGAGGCCTACATTCCCGTTACCGATACCTACATCGAAAAAAGTGCCTCTATCAATGAAGAAATTGATATGTTGCGACACTCGGCCACCCGCTCCCTCTTTGAACGGCGGGATGTAATTGTCGTTGCCTCCATTAGCTGCATCTACGGCTTGGGTATTCCAGCAGAGTACCTCAAAGCGGCGATTTCCTTGGAGGTGGGCAGTGAAACGGATCTGCGACAACTGCTGCGGCAACTGGCCACCATTCAATACACGCGCAACGATGTGGAACTGGGGCGGGGGCGCTTCCGTGTCAAGGGAGATGTTTTAGAAATCGGCCCAGCCTATGAGGATCGCATCATTCGGGTTGAGTTTTTTGGGGATGACATTGAAGCGATTCGCTATGTCGATCCCCTGACGGGGGAAACATTGCAGAGTGTCGAACGCCTGAATATCTATCCCGCGAAGCACTTTGTCACCCCTGCCGAACGCCTGGAAGCGGCTTGTGCTGCCATTGAAGCGGAACTGCAAGCCCAAGTGGCTTACTTGGAAGCCCAAAATAAACTCCTTGAAGCACAGCGCCTGAGTCAACGTACCCGCTATGACTTGGAAATGCTGCGACAGGTGGGCTATTGCAACGGTGTGGAAAACTACTCACGCCATCTCGCCGGCCGGGCAGCGGGGGAACCGCCGGAGTGTTTGATTGATTATTTTCCTGACGACTGGCTGTTGGTGGTGGATGAGTCCCATGTAACAGTGCCGCAAATTCGCGGGATGTTTAATGGTGACCAAGCCCGCAAAAAAGTGCTGATTGATCACGGCTTTCGGCTGCCCAGTGCGGCGGATAATCGCCCCCTGAAGGCGGAGGAATTTTGGCAAAAGGTGAAGCAATGTATTTTTGTCTCGGCAACCCCCGGCGATTGGGAATTGGCGGTGTCTGAAGGGCAAGTTGTCGAGCAAATTATTCGGCCGACGGGGGTCGTGGATCCAGAAATTTTTGTCCGTCCCACCCAAGGACAGGTGGATGATCTCTATGGGGAGATTCGCCTGCGGTGCGATCGCCAAGAGCGGGTACTGGTGACTACTCTCACGAAACGCATGGCCGAGGATCTCACGGAATACTTCCAAGAACGGGGGGTACGAGTGCGCTATTTGCACTCAGAAATCAATGCCATTGAGCGCATTGAGATTCTTGAAGCCCTGCGCCAAGGGGACTTTGATGTGTTGATTGGTGTCAACCTGTTGCGGGAGGGACTGGATTTACCTGAAGTGTCCTTGGTGGCCATCCTTGATGCAGATAAAGAGGGCTTCCTGCGGGCGGAGCGATCGCTGATTCAAACCATTGGCCGTGCTGCCCGGCACGTCCGTGGACAGGCGATTCTCTATGCCGACACCCTCACCGACAGTATGCAAAAAGCCATCCAAGAAACAGAGCGCCGCCGCGCCATTCAACTGGCCTACAACCAAGCCCACGGCATCACCCCTCAACCCATTGTCAAGAAAACCAGCAATGCCATCTTGGCCTTTTTGGATGTGTCTCGCCGCCTCAATGCCGAGTCGGTGCCTGTCTTATCTTCCCAAGCCTTACAGGAACTGAGCCTAGAGGATATCCCCCAACTGATCCAAGACCTTGAGGCGAAAATGAAGGCGGCTGCTCAAGAATTGGCCTTTGAGGAGGCTGCCCGCTACCGCGATCAAATTAAGCGTTTGCGCGATCGCCTCGTGGGGCACCCCTAGAATTATGAACTTTTGTAATAGTTCGCAACAGTCCGTAAACGGGAGCGAAGGGGGAGAAACCCTACCGTGATAAGCTAAGTACGATTTTAGATCCGCGCAATTTCGGCTGGCGTTCGGGTTGACGCTAGTTTTACCAGTTCTAGGAGTAAGAAAAACCTATGCGTGATGCCGTCACCACACTGATTAAAAACTATGACTCCACCGGTCGCTACCTCGATCGCGATGCTGTTGACAGTTTGCGCTCCTACTTTAATTCCGGTGCGGTACGGGTTAAAGCGGCAGCAGTGATCAATGGCGATGCCGCAGCCATTGTGAAGGAAGCGGGTTCTGCCCTCTTCACAGAGCAGCCGGAACTGATTCAACCCGGCGGCAATGCCTACACCACACGCCGCTATGCCACCTGCCTGCGGGATATGGACTACTACCTGCGCTATGCCACCTACGCCATTGTGGCCGGGGATGTGGATGTCCTCAATGAGCGCGTCCTCGAAGGTCTGCGGGAAACCTACAACTCCCTAGGGGTACCCATTGGACCAACGGTGCGCGGCATTCAAATCATGAAGGAGATTGTGCGCGATCGCGTGGCAGCGGCGGGCATCGAGGACACGAGTATTGTCGAACAACCCTTTGACTACATGTGTCGGCAACTGAGTGAAGTGAATATCTAGGTTGGCCAAGATAGAAGACTCTGCAACAATAGAGGGCGGTGGCATTGGCGATCGCCCCTTCGTTGTCCTGTGCAGCAAGTATGAAAATTCGCATTGGTAATGGCTACGACATCCATCAATTGGTGCCCGAGCGGCCTCTGATTTTAGGCGGTATCAAACTAGAACACACCTTGGGACTCTTGGGACACAGTGATGCCGATGTCCTCACCCACGCAATTATGGACGCCCTTTTGGGAGCCCTCAGCCTTGGCGATATTGGCCATTACTTTCCCCCCAGTGATCCCAAATGGGCAGGGGCAGATAGCCAAGTCTTGCTGGCGAAAGTAGCGGCACTGATTGCAGAACGGGGTTGGCAAGTGGGCAACATTGATGCCGTAGTGGTGGCAGAGCGTCCGAAGCTGAAACCCTACCTCGACCAGATGCGCGATCGCCTTGCAACCACCCTAGGGATTGATCGCGACCAGATTAGTATCAAAGCCACCACCAATGAAAAACTGGGGCCAGTGGGGCGTGAAGAGGGCATTGCCGCCTATGCCGTGGCGCTGCTCCAGTCAGAAGCTTAAGATGAACTACTAGCGAACATACAGGCTGTAGTGAAAATCCGTTTGCTCGCACTGGCTTTGCTGAAGATTGGCATGGCGAAAATTGGCCCAGCGACAGATGGCATGACTGAGGTTGGCGCGCACAAAAAGGGCATGGGAAAAATAGCCCCGCGTCAGTCCCGCATAGGCTAAATTGGCCGCATAGAAGTTGCAGCGGTAAGCCTGAACCCCCTCAAGACAAGCCTGCACCAGTTGCGCAAACCGCAGCGTAGCTTCATTGAGACTGGCTGCCATCAGCAGCGCAAAGGAAAAATCACTGGCAGCGGCGCGGGCATGGCTGAGATCTGCTTGACACCAATTGCTGTGGCGACAATCCGCCTGTTCAAGAGTGACCCAAGAGAAATCGGCATAGGTCAACCGAGCGTACTGCAAGTTGGCCAGTTGAAAATTTGCCCGCTGGGCAGTGGCGCGATCGCCCACCACTTTTAAGAACAACGCCCCTCGGCAATCGGCATCATCGAGGTTCGCCGCTGTCAGATCCGCCTCATAGAGGTTAGCAAAGCGCAAATCCCCGTGGGCAAGGTTCACCTCTCGCAGACAGGCACGGCTGAGATTGCAGCCCCGCAGGTCATAGCCCCGCAGATCCATGCCCGTAAGATTCATTTCACTCAAATCTACAGTAAGCTGAGGATAAGCTCGCCGCCATTCGTTCCAGAGGTCTTTTCCCCCCCGCAGGCGATCGCTCATTACCTGATTTAAGTGCCCTTTGATCATCATTCTTGCCTTGAGATTCTTCACATTTCGTTATCGTGGCGCGAAATTTGATAGAATTTCGTCTATGTAGCCCTATCGCTGACGAAAGGAGAATGGGTTTGAAACAAGCAACCCTACATCAGCTTAAGGTTTTTGAGGTCACTGCTCGCCACGGAAGTTTTACCCGCGCTGCCGAGGAACTCTTTCTGACGCAGCCCACCGTTTCGATTCAAATGAAGCAGTTGACCCGTGCCGTTGGTATGCCCCTCTTTGAGCAAGTGGGCAAGCGGCTCTATCTGACAGAAGCCGGCAAGGAACTGCTGGCCACCTGCCAAGACATCTTTGAGCGCCTTGAGCGCTTTGAAATGGCCGTTGCTAATCTCAAGGGTCTCAAGCAGGGACACTTGCGGCTGTGTGTCATTACCACGGCCAAATATGTGATTCCGCGGCTGCTGGGGCCATTTTGCCAGCGCTATCCGGGGATTGATGTTGCCCTGACGGTCACCAACCATGAACAGGTGGTAGAGCGCATTCGAGGCAATATGGACGATCTCTATATTCCCAGTTGCCCACCGGAGAATCTGGATGTGGAGTGCCACCGCTTTTTGGATAATCCCTTAGTGGTGGTTGCCCCCAGTCACCATCGCCTCAGTGGTCGCAGTAAAATCCCGATCCAAGAACTGGCGGGAGAACCCTTTATTATGCGGGAGCAGGGATCGGGCACCCGCCAAGCGGTGGAGAAGCTCTTTGCAGAGCACGGTGTGCCGATCAATATCCGCCTTGAGCTGGGAAGTAACGAGTCCATTAAGCAGGCGATCGCTGGCGGCCTAGGGATTTCTGTCCTGTCTCACCACTGCTTAGCCCTTGATCGCGAGTCCAGCCAGTTGACGATTCTCGATGTCGAACATTTCCCGATTCAGCGGCACTGGCATTTGGTCTATCCTGCGGGCAAACAACTGTCGGTTGTGGCTCAGGCCTTCTTTGACTATGTGTCCACCGAGGGTCGGGAAATGATTGAATCGAGCCTCACCTATCCTAGTGTGGCGCCGGCCAAGGAACTCAACCCCGTCTAGCATGACAACCCTCCAATTTCTCACCTTTCCCGATCCGCCGATCGCGGCAGATCACAGCCTTCTATTGCTCCACGGCTGGGGTGCCAATGCCGCAGATCTGATTTCCCTTGGATCGTTGCTGGCTCCCCAAGCCCAAACCTATGCAGCGGAAGCCCCCTTTCCCCATCCTTACGTCCCCCAAGGGCGGATGTGGTACGACTTGAATCAGCACGATGCCCTCAGTGGCTCATTACTGCTCGATGAGCGGGCAATGGATCTAGCCACCAGTGAAGCGGCACTGCGGCAGTGGATTGCCAGCTTGCCCATTGATCTGAGCCGCACAATGTTAGGGGGGTTTTCCCAAGGGGGAGCACTGACATTGGCTGTGGGGTTAACGTTGCCCTTGGCAGGGTTGTTGGTCTTTAGTGGCTATTTGGTGCGCCCGCCAGGGGTAAGCTCTACCTCACCGCCCGTGCTGATGATCCATGGCACAGCCGATCCTGTCGTGCCCTTTGCCAGTGCCCAAGCCAGTTGGCAAGCCCTGCAAGCGGCAGGCGTGAAGGGAGCGTTTCATGCCCTACCCATGGCCCATGAAATTAATGGAGACGCGATCGCGATCGCCCGCCAGTTTATTGAGAAGACCCTGCCTAACATCAACTCAAATTGAGTAACCCATAGGCAAGCAAAGCGCTACCGATCGGAACTGTGAGATTATCAACCCCTCGCCAAGCAATCAGTTCCAAAAGGGTCGCACCCAGACCTACTAAGGGGGCAATCCAGAGCAACTCTAAGGTCGCAATGGGGGTGAGGGATAGAGCCGCCACCACGGTACTCACACAGAACATGGTCAGGGTTCCTTCCCAGCTTTTACTGGTTCGCGGCAGGGGATGGCGTCCCCAGTTAATCCCCACAAGGGCAGCCAAGCCATCTCCCCAAGCCATCACTAAAATTCCCAGAACCGCCAGTTCCGGCAGCGTGTTCCAAAAGAGCGCCATTAATGTGCCAATACTCACCGCATAAAAAAAGGTGCCCCAGCTTTGACGCCCCACGCCACTAATACTGGGAAAAATCGGTATGCGGTAAGAAAGCAGTGTGACGACGCCAGCGATCGCTGCGGCCACAATTCCCCAACTCGTGGGTACTCCCAAGGCATAGGCAATGAGAATCACTTGACCGGCACCAATGTGAACCACTTTCCGTGACCATTCCTTGGCATTGGGAAGCCAAGCGTGAATCAGTTCTGCGGTTAACAGCACCAAGCCCAGCCAACTGGTGACCAAAATTCCTGCCCAGAACATTGTCATTGCTATCCTCAGATGGCCGTGGCTCCTTACTGTGTCTGCTGGGCAAAAAACTGGGTCACAATCTCAAGGATGCGATCGCTGGCATGACCATCGCCAAAGGGATTAATCGCCGTCGCCATGCGGTTGTAGGTCACTGGCTCCGTGAGCAGTTCAATGGCTGCCGCGGCAATCGTATCCGCAAACGTGCCCACCAGTTTAGCAGTGCCAGCGGTGACCGCTTCCGGCCGCTCAGTGGTTTCCCGTAACACCAGTACCGGTTTACCAAGGCTAGGGGCTTCCTCTTGGAGACCACCGGAATCCGTCAGCAGGAGCGTTGCTCCCTTAATCGCTGCCACAAGAGCAGGATAGTCCAGTGGCTCCGTCAGAAAAACGCGGGGATGATGCCCCAAATAGGCTTTGAGGGGTTCACGCACAGTGGGATTGCGGTGCAGGGGCAAGAGCAAAGCGGTATCGGGAATCGTGTTTAAGATTTTCAGGAAGCCATTGGCAATGTCTTCTAGGGGGGCACCCCAGTTTTCCCGTCGGTGAACGGTAGCGAGGATCACGCGATACTGTTGCCAGTCAAGGCCGGGGACATGGCACACTGGCTGGCGATCGGCCACTTGCAGCAGGGCATCAATCACGGTATTGCCCGTCAAGTGAATGCTACCCGTGACCCCGGCCGCCTGAAGATTCTTGACGGCTTGTTCCGTAGGGGCAAAATGCAACTGCGCTAATTGGGAAATAAGGCGGCGGTTGGCTTCTTCTGGATAGGGGTTGTAGAGATCGTCGGTGCGCAAGCCCGCTTCCACATGGCCGACAGGAATCTGCTGATAAAAGGCGGCAAGGGTAGCGGCAAAGGCGGTTGTTGTATCCCCCTGAACCAAAACAAGACGGGGCAGGAGTTCTTGATAGAGTTGCTCCAAGCCTTGGAGAGCACGACAGGTGATTTCGGTCAGGGTTTGCTTTGGCTGCATAATGGCCAAGTCCCGATCTGCCCGCAGGTCAAACAGTGCCATCACTTGATCCACCATTTCGCGGTGCTGTCCCGTGAGGACAACGTAGGGTTCAAACAGGGGCGATCGCTGGAAGGCTTGAATGACCGATGCCAATTTGATTGCCTCCGGGCGCGTACCCAACGTAATGCAGATCGGGATCGGGGAAGCAATCATAGCCGTCTAAATACCAAAAATAATAACTTTAGTGTACCGAGAAGCGAGCGTCAAAAAAGTGTCTAGTTGCCACTGCCCATGATTCCGTCGTTCGCCAGTCTTTTTCTAAAGCATGGAGTCCCAAGGAATGCCTGCGCGTCGCCCCTCCGTTACTTCCCCCATAGGGAGTCTTACAGTGGTAGGGGTGTGCCATCTTGGTGGGAAGGACTGTATGTTAATAATAGAAGGGAATGCACCGCCATTGCGCTCGCTGAGGTGGCCATGATTGAAATGACCGTTGCTGGGATTGCCCTCGATGCCACTAACCGTCGCACGCCAATTGTCTTACTCAAAGACGGTGCTGGACGGCGAGCACTGCCCATCTGGATTGGTGATAATGAGGCGCGGGCAATTTTAATGGCCTTGGAAAATCAACGAGCACCGCGACCGATGACCCATGATCTGATGGTCAACATTCTCAACGAATGGAATATGACCCTAGAGCGGGTGGTGATCCATTCCTTGGAAGACAACACCTACTATGCAGTGCTCACCCTGCGCCAAGGAGAAACTCGTAAAGAGATTGATGCTCGTCCCAGCGATGCCATTGCCCTTGCCCTGCGCTGTGATTGCCCGATTTGGGTGATGGAAGCGGTTGTTGCCGATGCCTCGATTCCCGTCGATCGCGATGCTGACGAGGAAGAACGCCAAGCCTTTCGCCGCTTTTTAGATTCGATTCGCCCTGAAGATTTTATTCAGCAGGGCCGGGGAATGGAAGAGGATTCCTCCGCAGGCTAGAATGCGCTACCGCCGCTTTGGTCGCACGGGGCTGAACCTCTCGGTTTTTTCCCTTGGAACGATGCGTGCCTTGGGCAGTCCAGAGGTGATGCAGGCGGTCATTGAGGGGGCGATCGCCCACGGCATGAACCACATTGAAACCGCCGCCGCCTACGGTGCCAGTGAAGCCTATATTGGTCGTGCCCTCAAGGCACTGGGTCAGCCCCCCGTTTTTATCACCACTAAACTCTTGCCCCAAGGGGATGCGGATCACGTCCAGCGGCAAATTGCTCAATCCCTTGAGCGTCTTCAAGTCTCACGGTTAGATGGTGTCGCCCTCCATGGCCTCAACACCCCTGAGCATCTCGCATGGCTGAGCACTGAGGGGATGATAAGGCTGCAGCAATTGCAAGCAAAGGGGGTAATTGGTGCTTTAGGCTTTTCCAGTCATGGATCGTTATCTGTGATTTTGCGGGCGATCGCTAGCAACCAATTTGACTTTGTGAATCTCCATTACACCTACTTTCAGCAACGCAATGCCCCAGCGATCGCCGCTGCTGCCGAGCGGGATATGGGGATTTTTATCATTTCGCCAGCCGATAAAGGGGGACAACTCTACCGGCCTTCCCAACGGCTCCAAGACCTCTGTGCGCCCTTTCACCCTCTCCATTGGAGCTATCGCTGGTTGCTGAGTCAGCCGGCCATCACCACCTTGAGTATTGGACCGGCCACCGTTGCCGAGTTGGCCTTTCCCTTGGCCGTGGCTGATCAGGTGGCACCCCTGAGCGCTGAAGAGCAAGCGGTGGGCGATCGCCTGCAAGCAGTGATGCAGGAAACCTTGGGCACCGATTTGTGTCAACAATGTTATGCTTGTTTGCCCTGCCCTGAGGAAATTCACATCCCCGAAGTGCTGCGGCTTCACAACTTAGCCGTCGCCTACGACATGACAGAATTTGGCAAGTATCGCTATGGGATGTTTGGTCGTGCCGGGCATTGGTTTCCCGGTCAACCCGCCAACCGCTGTACTGAATGTGGCGATTGTTTGCCCCGCTGTCCCAGTGGCTTGGAGATTCCTCGGCTATTGCGCGAAACCCATGAGCAGTTGCAGGGCAGCTCGCGAACCCGCCTTTGGCAGAACATTTAATCAAATAATCAAAAATCGAAAAAACTTCCTATTTTCCCACCCAGTACCGAACTCAACTGTCAAGTATGGGTCAATCCCAATATTCCCGTCCTGTTCCCAACTCAGGGACTTCGCTAAAATCTAAAGTGAAGATAGCTTGTCATCCCGCCACAATGTTGCGCAGTATTGTCAAGGTTGGGTTAAAATTCTTTCTCTCAATCTCAATGTGAAGTATATAAGCTGAGAAAGAATTATGTGAAATGATGTCAAATTACTATGCTCATACTCCAAACCAAGATGGTCAATGGCATTCCCTGTCAGCGCATCTTTCTAAAGTGGCTGGTAGAGCGTCGAAGCTGGCTGGAAAGTTAGGTACACCTCAACTGGGCAACTATGGTGGCCTTTGGCACGACTTAGGCAAATACAACCCTGATTTTCAGGCTTATCTCCAAGCCTGTACCCAAAATCAAGCTGTTAAAGAGAAAGTCCCTCACGCTAAGTATGGTGCGCTCCTCGCTTTCCAGAAGTGTCAGCCTCTTGCACCAATGATCTATGGCCACCATAGCGGCCTGCCTAATATGGCAGATTTGCAGAATCGGTTGGCGGAGGTTGATCGGGTAACCTACGAGCATATTAAAGGCCTAGCCAAGGCGGATGGGATTGATTTAGACCCGTCAGCAGATTTTCAAAAAGAGTTAACTTCCATTGCTAGCCCTGAGCTAGACATTGCAACTCGTAAATTAAATACTGAACTGTTCCTGCGCTTGCTGTTTTCCTGCTTAGTGGATGCGGACTACCTTGATACGGAATCCCATTTTGATCCAACCGCCGCAGCCCAACGGGGGCAGTACCCCTGCCTACAGCAGCTATGGTCAGCGTTTGCAGCGAATCAGACTCAATTGATGGCCAATAGCCTAAACACCCCTGTTAATACGGTTCGTAAGGATGTTTATCACCATTGCTTGACCGCAGCCAAGGAGCCGCAGGGAGTCTTTCGCTTGGCAGTCCCCACTGGCGGTGGTAAAACCCGCAGCAGTCTAGCCTTTGCCCTTCAGCATGCTTTAACACATGGGTTAGATCGCGTCATTGTTGCGGTGCCCTACACCAGCATTATTGAGCAAACAGTCGCCGTCTATCGGGAGATTCTGGGTGAAGACACTGTTCTGGAGCACCACAGCGCGGTGCAAACAGATTTTCAGAATGAAGATGATGCGCGATCGCTCCAAGCCTGTGCCCGCCTAGCAGCTCAAAACTGGGATGCACCGCTGATTGTCACCACGACGGTGCAACTATTTGAAAGCCTATTTGCCAATCGCCCCAGCCGTTGCCGCAAACTTCACAACATTGTCAACAGTGTAATTATTTTAGATGAGGTACAGACCCTGCCGCTGAAACTGTTAGCTCCTATTCTGAGTGTTCTGAAGACACTAGTAGCGCGGTATCGAGTCACGGTTGTGCTCTGTACGGCAACGCAGCCCGCCTTAGCTGGGACAACGCCCTACCTAGAGGGATTTGACAATGTCAGGGATATCATTCCGCCTGAAGAAGCTCAACAACAATTCTGCACCCTGAAGCGGGTCAATTATGAGCAGCCGCCAACCCCGTGGTCATGGCAAGACCTTGTGGCGGATTTGAAGCAGCAACATCAAGCCCTCGTCGTGGTGAATACCCGCAAAGATGCGCTTGCTATTCTGGATGCCTTGGGTGAGGAGGAGCACGATCGCCAGTTTCATCTTTCAACATTGCTCTACGGTGCCCATCGGCAAGCCGTCCTACAGGAGGTGCGCGATCGCCTGCGAAACAATCAACCCTGCTGGCTTATTTCTACTCAAGTGGTCGAAGCGGGTGTAGATTTAGATTTTCCGGTCGTTTATCGTGCCATGGGGTCACTGGATCGCATTGTGCAGGCGGCAGGTCGCTGTAACCGTGAAGGGCAACGTTCATCCTTGGGACGAGTCGTGATTTTTGACCCCCAAGAGGGTCGCACGCCTCAAGGGGAGTATTGCACCGCTGTTGAAACTACTCGCACTTTACTCAGGCAAGCCATGGTTGACCTAAATGACCCTACAGTTTTTCAGAGGTATTTCCAGCAGCTTTACCAAGTTCATGATCTTGATACCGAAAAAATTCAGCAGTATCGTCAGGCATTCAACTTTCCCGAAGTTGCGCAACGCTTTCGTCTCATCGAGGATCACACGTATCCAGTTGTCATTGTGCCCGATCAAGCAAAAAATAAAGATGAACACAATCAAGTAAAACAGTTAATTCGCCGTATTCAGCAACGCGGCTTAAGGGCAAAAGAAATCCGCGCATTGCAGCCTTACCTTGTCAACCTACGCACCAAGGAATTTCATGACACTGAGCACCTGCGGGAACTGATTGCTGCCGGCCTCTGGGCTTGGCAGGGTGACTATGACCCTCTCAAAGGGATTGCGATCGCAACAAGCCCCATCGTCGCAGATCCCAGCGATCTTATTTTTTAGGTCAGTCAGAGTTAAACTAGAGGAACGGCATCATCGGCTTTCCTAAGCCAATCAAAAGTAAGCTGGCGATAACAATTAAAATCAAATCAATGCTCAGTGTTAAAGTTTGGGGGGATTATGCTTGCTTCACCAATCCTGCCTTTAAGGTGGAGCGGGTGAGCTATCCAGTGATGACACCTAGTGCCGCGCGGGGGGTGTTGGAGGCGATTTTTTGGAAACCTGAGTTTATTTGGCAAGTGGAAGAAATCCACGTTCTGAAGCCGATTCGTCATTTTTCAATTACCCGCAATGAGGTCAACTCTCTGCAAAGCGATTGCGCCGCCCGTCAAGAGAGCTACCGCTATTTTGCTGATGAAGATCGTGCCCAGCGCCATACCCTAGCACTGCGGGATGTGGCCTATGTGATCAAGGCTCAGATTGTTCTACGTCCCCATGTCAATGCTGACATTGCCAAGTACTGTGAGCAGTTTCGCCGTCGGGTCAGGAAGGGGCAATGCCACCACCAGCCTTACCTAGGTACTCGTGAATTTAGTGCCTTCTTTGAGGAACCTACGCCAGCGGATCAGCCGATTGCCCACAGTGATGATTTGGGGTGGATGTTGCTGGATGTCGTCTATGAGCAGGATACCAAGGTAAAGACCCTCAGCTACTGGCGCCACGATGGCAATGGCGCCCATTTAACTACTGGGAAAGCAGAGCCAAAGTTTTTCCATGCGCGATTGATTAATGGTGTCTCAAGGGTGTCCCAAGTTGCGATCGCCCTTCGGGGCGATCGAGGATTGAAACCCCTTATTTGGCGGCACAAACGGAGGTAAAGGCAGTTGCGATCGCCCTTCGGGGCGATCGAGGATTGAAACTCGCCCCAGTTTGCAAAATACTGCCTTAGTGAGGTTGCGATCGCCCTTCGGGGCGATCGAGGATTGAAACGACACTCACAGCATCAAAGCGATCGTCCCCGGGACGATATGACAGGATTTCTAAACCAATTGGCTCCCCAGTCACCCCATCCTTGAACAAAATCACCCCATCTCCAAGTTCTGTCGCAACTTGGTTTCTTCGTGGAACTTGCCAGAATACACTTAACAGCTCTGTTTCTGGCTCATAAAATACTCTTATTTGAGCCACACTCTCTCCCCTTCTTTAATGGCATCAGTTTGATAAGCAGTGATTAAAAAACCATCTCCATTTAAGCGTCGTGCCACTGCAACAACCCAACGTTTTTCTCGCTGTACCCGATAAAACAATAATACTCCTGAATCTCGGCTACTGCGACGAACCTCATCTGGTGTAGAAAGAGCCAACCGCACACAATCTTCCAACTCCTCAATATCAGGGTGCTTGATGAGCAGCCGTTGCCAATACTCCTCAGAGGTTCTAACCGTAAATCCAAGCGGTGTAGAAATTTCAAATTTCATGAAACTACTGTGGTAGCAAGGGGTGTCTATCGGAGTTGCGATCGCCCTTCGGGGCGATCGAGGATTGAAACTATTCAATACGAATGACTCGCCCCATTGAATGAGGTTGCGATCGTCCTTCGGAGCGATCAAGGATTGAAACGAGGCGATCGAGGATTGAAAAGGGGGCAAAAATATGGAGAGTAGGGAACTCGAATCCCTGACCTTCGCGGTGCGATCGCGACGCTCTACCAACTGAGCTAACTCCCCGATTCTTTCTTTAATATACGGTAAACGAGGACACGATGGTCTTAAATTGGTCTTCTACCTTTGGCCATCGCTCCTCTGGAGCTGAAACACTCAGAGTATAGACCTTGCCTCGGCTCACAGCAATACTCGACAAATTGTGTCGCTGCTGAGCATTGTCCCCATCCCCCGGCAGAGTGACGGCATACTCCAGAATGTAATAAGTTTTGTCATCTGCCTTTTGGGAGGTCGCGGAGATCAGGGCAGAACTGCGCCCGCTTTCAGTTGGGGCAATGATATTTCGCAGCAGGCGATCGCCCACCTCCTCAGGGGATCCCAATTCCTCAAGAGACTTTGTGCTGGAAACCGTATTCACAACCACACTGACGTTTTCTGTCGTCTCGATAATGTCGTGAAAGACCACATCCACGGGGTCATCCACCTGTACTTGTACCCAACCGCGGGGGTAGAGAAACTCATAGCCATCGTAGCTATCCACATAGGCCTGTAGCCCACTGGTGGCCGAACACCCCCCCAGCAACATCACAAGAATCGCCAACGCTGTGGCAAAAAACCGTTGAATCATACCGTCCTTTTGCGCTGTTCTCCCCTATTGTGACACTGAAGCTGGCGTAGCGGGGCGGCGCAATTCCTCTGGATGTGAGGGGGGAATGCCCTCAATCGTAATCAGGGACTCCGTTACCGCTCGCACAATCGGAATCGCCACCGTTGAACCGTAGGCATCATCCCCCTTGGGTTCATCCACTACCGCCAAAATCACATACTGCGGCTGATCAAGGGGAAAAATAGCCGCAAAGCTCGTGATGCGCAGATTGCTGTAGGTACCGCCAATTGCTTTTTGTGCTGTGCCGGTTTTACCCCCCAAGCGGTAGCCGAGAATATGGGCGGGTTTCCCTGTACCGAAGCGCACCACTTCTCCCAGCATTCTGACCACTGCTTGACTGGTGCGCTGCGAGAAGACCCGTCGAGGGGGGCGTTGCTCAAGGCGTTTTTGCAGTTGGCCATTTTCATCGTAGAGGCCATCAATGACATGGGGAGTGACCATCTCTCCCCCGTTGGCGATCGCCCCCAATAGTTGAGCCAAATGCAGCGGCGTCAGGGAAAAGCCTTGGCCAAAGGCCGTTGTTGCCGGTTCAATGGGGTAGTTAATAAATTGCTCCGGGGGCTTTAACTGGGCGGCGGTTTCAAAGGGGAGATCACTGCCCACCTTCTCGGTCAGCCCCAAGCGATGCAGATAGCGATAGTAGTGGCGGGCGGGAATGCGGTTCATCATGTGCACCATGGCCACATTGCTGGAGTAGGCGAGAATTTGGGCAATATTGAGGGCACCGCGGCCGCCGCGTTGGCTAAAATCACTGTTTTGAATTGGCCAGCCCCCCACCGTAATCCGCCCCTCATCGGGCAGCACTGTATCGGGAGTAATGGCATTGAGTTCAAGGGCGATCGCGGTGTTGATCGGCTTAAAGGTTGATCCCGGCTCATAGAGATCCGAGACTGCCCAGTTGCGAAAAAGGGCTGGATCAGCCCGGTAGTAATGATTAGGATCGTAGGAAGGCTCTGAGACCAGTGCCCGCAGGGCACCAGTTTTCACTTCTAGGACAATGACCGTGCCCCGCTTAGCGTTGAATTTGCGTAACTGCTGTTGCAGGGCTTGGCGTGCTGTTTGTTGCAAACGAGTATCAATCGTGAGGCGCACATGGTACCCCTGACTCAAAGCACGCGGATCCGCAGGGGCAAGGGCAGGTAACCATTGACCCAAAGCATTGGTTGATAGGAGCTGGCGGTTATGGGAAACCTGTAAAAACTGGTTTTGGCTAAACTCAATCCCCGCTTGACCTTGGTGGTCACGATCCACATAGCCGACAACGCCCGCCATGAGTTCCTGCTGCGGATAAATGCGCTGCCACGCTTGGTTGAGTTCTAGCCCATCGTAGTTCAAAGCGCGAATTTTAGCAGCAGTTTCCTCATCAATGTCGTAGGCAATGGGTACCCCCGTTGGGTAGGTACTGAACTTGGCCAACAGTTGCTCTGGAGATTGCTTGAGTAAAGGGGCCAGATCGCGGGCGATCGCCCGCCGCTCCACTTTGAACTGAATTGGATGGGCAAAGAGGGTAAACACAGGCCGATCGAGAGCAACAACCGTCTCTCGGCGATCGGTAATTGGGTAGCGTGCCAAGGTTGGCGGAGTATAGCGCCGTTGTTGTTGCTGTGCCCGTGCCGCTAAGGTTTTCCCCTGAACCACTTGCAAATAAACTAGGCGAGCAACCACACCCCCCATCACCATCAGCAAAAAGCCAAAGATCAAGCCAACTCGCAAGGGGGGCAGGGATTGGTTTTGGGGGCGGGCCGTTGTCATGGATAGCGATCAGTAATTGACAGTGCGCTGCGGTGGTGGTGTCACGGGGAGCTGTTCAAAATGAGTTTTGGCAGCCATCTTGCCCTCATTGGGCACAAAAAGAACGTGTTGCGGGGTTTGGGGCACGAGACCTTGGGGCGCGCGCTGGACTTGCTGCGTCACCCGATAGCGGAGGGTTTCATTGCTCACCAGTAGCTCCCGCTCCTGCCGTTTGAGGGTTTCTAAGCGGTCATAGGCTTGACTCCACTGCTGCTCAGAGAGGGCTGACCAACCATAGAGAGGCAGTACAGCCACAAGGGCACCGGTGGCTGCCACCCCAGAAACCCATTGAATCCCCAGCAAAGTTTTTTGCCACAGGGGCATTTGCGGCTTGGGGAGAGGCCGAATTTCCGTCAGTGTTGGCGACGATTGGGGAATAAATCGGGATTTGAATTTAGGGGCAGCAACCATAGACTCCAGCACTCCTCAGCAATTTATTACCCTAAAAGATTATGACGCACTGTAAAGATACCCATAAATAAACCATCATTCGGGCAATTCATGCAAAAGTACGCGCTGCAATTCGTAGCTTTGCCGATCGCGATCGCGGGTTGAGAGCAACTTCCGCTGCATCCGCCACAATCGGTTTACGAGTCACAACTGCCAAGAGGGGATTGCCACGCCACGCCTGCTTCACCCGCCGATCTTCCAAGCTATGGAAGCTAATGACGGCAATGCGCCCTGCGGGCTTTAACCATTGGGGCGATCGCGCCAAAAATTGGTCGAGTACCGCTAGCTCTTGGTTCACATAGATCCGCAAGGCCTGAAAAACCCGTGTGGCTGGATGAATGCGTTGCCGCGGAGAAGCTTTGAGGCAGTGGGCAACCAACTGCGCCAGTTCTTGGGTGGTGGCAAGGGGACGACGGGCAACAATGTGGCGAGCAATGCGGCGGGCAAAGCGTTCTTCGCCATATTCGTAGAAAATATCCGCCAGTTCTCGCTCGCTGTAGTGATTAATCACCGTTGCCGCTGTCAAAGGGTTAGCGGGATTCATGCGCATATCGAGGGGGGCATCAAAGCGAAAACTAAAGCCCCGCTCTGGACGATCCAACTGGGCGGAACTCACTCCTAAATCTGCGAGAATGCCATCAAACATCGGCTCAGCCACAGGCAGATCAGCAAAGTTGCCGTGCCAAAACTGGACGCGATCGCCAAAGGGGGCGAGGAATTCCTGAGCCGCCGCTAGAGCCATCGGGTCTTGATCGATCGCCAGCACCCGACAGGTAGGTTCACTGCGCAATAGCAGTGCCGTGTGGCCGCCACCTCCCACCGTTGCATCCAAATAGAGTCCCCCGGCCTTGGGTTGCAATGCCTCCAGAACTGCGCTTGCCAGTACCGGTTGATGGTAGGTGGAAAATTCCAAATCTTGCATGAGCGGATCAGAACCAGCGTAAAATTTGCCACAGCACAGTCCCTTGGAGAGCAGCCGCCGTGAACGATACTTCCCTCAACTTAGCCGATGAACTGCTGATACGGGATCAACTCGTGCAGCAACTCTCAGAGGAACTCTATCAACTCATGGTGCAGCATCCTGAGTTATTTGTGCGCTTTTACCAAGCCCGCAAGACCGAGGCAGCCAATGCCGCAGCCCTGAAGTTGCTGCAAGCCCAAGTGCAACAGGTGGAAGCACAAATTGCTGCCTATCAAGAACAGATCCTTGCCTACCAGCAGCAGAGCCAAAGTCGTGAAGCGGAAATGAATGAATTGAAAGCTCAAGTCATTGAATTGAGCGATCGCAATGAGATGCTAGAGCGCGTCATCCAAGAAATGCCCGAAGTCTATCGGCAAAAATTTAGTGAGCGGCTGAGTCAAGTGAAACTCAAAATTGAAAGCCTCGAAAAAGAAAACGCGCAACTGCGTGCCGAACTGCGGAATCTGCAAACCCTCTTGGCCGCTCAAGCCCGCCAGCAACAACAGCAGGGATTCCCCTCATTGCAACCTGCGCGCGTTGGCTTGATTCCCAGCTTTAATACCTAGGTGGACAGGAATCAAAGCGTGACCGCTGCCAACGAAGATCTACGGGAACTCAAAAAAATACTAGAAGACTTTTTTACAGGGTTTCCCGTCAAGGTCTATCTATTCGGCTCGGCTGCCCGTGGTGCTCTCTGCCAAAGCTCTGACTTAGATGTCGGGATTTTGCCCCTTGCACCACTGCCCGTGGGGCTGTTGAGTGAGTTGCGGGAGCGCCTAGAGATGTCCAATTTGATCTATCCAGTCGATGTCGTGGATTTATCAGAAGTGTCCGCCGACTTTCGATCGCGAGTGATTGCAGAGGGAATTGAGTGGATCGGCTCAGGGAACGATTAGTGGTTGCCCAAAGAGCGCTAGCTGCTTTGCAAGAATTGCCCTTGGGTAAGCGCACAGATACGATTATTCGGGATGCTGCAATTTAGCGATTTGAATACACCCTAGAAGCCGTCTGGAAAGCAGCACAACTATATCTACGGGAACGCGAAGGATTAGACATCGCCTCACCGAAGGGCGTGATCCGTGCTTGCTTGGCTGTTGGCCTACTTACTCCAGAGGAAGGCCGTTTAGCGCTAAAAATGGTGGATGATCGTAACTTAACCGTCTACACCTACAATGAGACCTTGGCAGATGCAATTTTCTCGCGGTTAGCACAGCACGCCATGCTCATGGATCGCTGGTTAGCTGCCCTCGCAGCAGGAGGATTAGAGGATTGAAAATACGGATTTGGTGTGCGGCACAGCCAAGGGAAGCTGAACTGTCTGCGGATCAAGTCGCGACCCAAGTGGTACCCCTGCTGCAACAGTGCCAAGACAGTGCCGAGATTGCCATCTGTCCTCTCGATGCCCCGATCGCGATCGCTCCCCAACCGCAGGTGCTAGACTATAGCCTCACCCATTGGGCATCATCCGAGCTTTGGCAGCAGTGTCAAGCGTTGCGTGCCTTGGTTACCCAGTGGGGGATACGAACCAGCACAGGGGGTCTCTATCAGTTGCCACTAGCGCAAACGGCAAAGGGGACGCTCTTTGGCGAAATCATTGGCTGCCTTGAAGGGACATGGCAGTTACCTATCCATGCCAGCGATCGCCAGCGACAAACCCTCTATGCCCTCGGACGGCGACTCCTAGATCACTTACAGGCACCGGTGGGCTGCTATTTTCTGCAATTTGGCTGGCAGGGGGAAGTGATCTTTGAGCGACTGTGGCCTTTTCCAACCGTGGCGGCCCTAGCCAGTATTGGTGTGCAAACGCCTGATTGGTTCACAGCTCACTACCAGTGTTTAAGCGCCATGCCCCTGCGGGATCTGCGGATTCCCGCTCGCGAGACAGTGCGGCGATTAGAATAGAGAGCGCAGCGTTTGGAAAAGTGAAGCGTGAAGATTGTCCGCCGGCGGCTAGTGGGTTGGCAACCGGTCTATGACATTGGTTTAGCTGGGGATCACAATTTTCTCTTGGCCAATGGAGCGATCGCCGCCAATTGCTTTAACAAGTCCCACTCCACGGCCTACGGCTATGTGACCTATCAAACCGCCTTTCTCAAGGCCAACTTTCCCGTCGAGTACATGGCCGCCTTGCTCACGGCGAATAGTGGCGACCAAGACAAGGTACAGCGCTATATTGCCACCTGCCTCAGCATGGGGATTGAGGTTCTTCCCCCCGATGTGAATCGCTCGGATATTGACTTTACGCCCGTGGGGGACAAAATTCTTTTTGGTCTGTCGGCCGTACGCAATGTTGGTCAGGGAGTGATTGAGGCCATTTTGCAGGCACGGGCAGAGGGGGGTGCCTTTCAAAGTTTGGCGGATTTTTGCGAACGGGTTCCGCGTGCGGGGGGCGATAGTCGCATTCTCAACCGTCGTGCCCTTGAATCCCTGATTGCCTGTGGTGCCATGGATAGTCTGCATCCGCAGCGCAACCGCAACCAACTGATGCAGGATCTCCCCCTCGTGCTGGAGTGGGCACAGGCGCGCGCCAAGGATCGGGCGGTGGGGCAAGTCAACCTCTTTGATATGTTGGCGGGTGGCTCCAGCAATGAATCCGGCGGTAGCTATGACCCAGCCCCCAGTGCGCCCCCAGTGGACGACCTACCGGATGCCGAAAAGCTCCGCCAAGAAAAAGACCTACTGGGATTTTATGTGTCGAACCATCCCCTCAAGGATATTCATCGGCCAGCGGCCATGATTGCCCCTATTAGCTTGGCGGATCTCGAGCAGCACACAGGTCAAGGGATAGTGAGTGTCATTGCCCTGCTCACAGGACTCAAGCCCATTACCACTAAGCGCGGCGAGCGGATGGCCATTGTGCAGTTGGAAGACCTCACGGGTCAAGCGGAAGCTGTCGTCTTTCCCAAAGCCTACGAGCGCATTCATGGGCAGTTACAGCTTGATCATCGGCTACTGCTGTGGGGCACCCTAGAGATGCGCGACGATCGCCCCCAACTCCTGATTGAAGATGCCGAACCCCTTGAAGCGGTGAAGCTGGTGCTTGTGGATTTGCCTGTTGAGCAAGCGGGGGACATTCAAGCCCAAAGTCGCCTCTCGGAAGTGCTCAAACAACAGGTGGGCGACATGCCCAAGGTGCCGGTAGTGGTCAAAGTGACCGATGGCTACCATGCCCAGTACGTACGCCTAGGACCACAGTTTCGCGTTGAAGATGCCGATCGCGCACGCCATGCCCTTGCTAGTGCCGGTTTTCAGGCTGAAGCGAGTGAACTGTTGAGTCTCAAGCTCTAGGCAAAGACATCCCTAAAGAAGGCAATGGCTTCCCCAAGGGCAGCAATAAACTGATCAATTTCAGCGCGGGTGTTGTAGAAATAGAGGCTGGCCCGTGCCGTGGACTGAACCCCTAAATGGCGGTGCAAAGGCTGTGTGCAGTGGTGTCCTGCGCGGATGGCAATCCCCGACTGATCAAGGATGGTCGAGAGATCGTGGGGATGCACCTCACCAACGGTAAAGCTGGCCAAGGCAGCGCGATCGCCGGACTTCGGGCCATAGAGGGTGACACCGGGCAGTTCTTGGAGGCGTTCAAAGAGATAGGCGGTGAGTTCCTGTTCGTAGGCATGGATGCGCTCCATCCCCCACTGGCTCAGATAATCCACCGCTGCCCCAAGGGCGATCGCCTCCGCAATCGCTGGCGTTCCCGCCTCAAACTTATGGGGAATATCGGCATAGGTGGCATGGTCGAGAAAGACATCGGCAATCATTTCGCCACCGCCCAAGAAGGGGGGCATTTGCCGCAGGAGTTCCGCGCGTCCCCAGAGGAAACCAATGCCCGTGGGTGCACACATTTTATGACCGGAGGCCACCAGCCAATCGCAGCCCAACTGCTGCACATCAATGGGGAGGTGAGGCACACTTTGGCAGGCATCCACCAGTACCCGCGCCCCCTTGGCATGGGCAAGACGCACAATCTCGGGAATCGGGTTCAGGCACCCCAGCGTGTTGGATACATGGGCGACGGCCACTAACCGCGTGCGATCGCTCAAAAGACTTTCGTAGTGGTTGAGATCAAACGTTTGCTCTGGCGTCAGTTCGACAAACTTGAGGCGAGCACCGGTTTTCTGAGCCACAAACTGCCACGGAATCAAATTACTGTGGTGCTCCATCACCGTCAGGATCATTTCATCCCCTGCCTGCAGCGTATTCATGCCCCAACTATAGGCCACGAGGTTAATCGCCTCACTGGCATTGCGGGTATAGATAATCTCCTCGGCATGGGGGGCATTGACAAAACGCGCCACTTTTTCCCGTGCCCCTTCGTAGGCCGTGGTCGCCTCAGCACTCAGGGTATGTACGCCCCGATGGACGTTGGAGTTGTAGCGACGATAGTAGTCCTCAAGGGTATTGAGAACTGCCAAGGGCTTTTGGGAGGTGGCTGCATTGTCAAAGTAAATCAAGGGGCGATCGTGCACCTGTCGCGCCAAAATCGGAAAGTCAGCACGGCAAAGGTCAGCGAGGGAGCGGCTCGGGGCGATCGTCATAGTGGTTGTGGTGACATCAGTAACATTCAGGAATTTCCTAGCAAGTCCCCACGGCATTTGCAGGGATACATTTCTCACTATACTCCCTTCCCCCTCGCAGAAGGTGGTTTGAGGCTGAACAGGAATAGCAAACCGCTATCTTGATCCCCGTGCAGAATAAATGTTATGAAATCCTGACATTTGATCCCTGCGAAAGACTAAACTGCGTATAAATCCCTAGGAGTGTGCCCGAATTCCCTTGACGCCCCAAGACTTTTTTGCCAAAGATCAAGGGCAAAGGATAGCTCTGTCTATCAACCCACGATAAGGAGGCACCCATGCCGAAAGATCGCCCCCCTTTAGAAGAAATGACCTTGCGGCAGTTGCGGCGCGTCGCCAGTGAACTGCAAGTGTCCCGTTATAGCCGTATGCGCAAAGATCAACTCCTCGCTGCCATCCGTGAAAAGCAGGCGCAAGCCAACGGATCCACCACTACCATTTCTGTCCAACCTGTCCCCTCTAATCTGGAGTCGCAAGAAAAAGTGGAAGCAGCAAAATTTGACCTCGGTCCTGCTCAAGAGGATGTTCTCTTGGCCTCTGTAGATGAAGGTCTTGGGGATTTGCCGGGGGGCTATGGTGAAAGCCGCATTGTCCTCATGCCCCGGGATCCGCAGTGGGCCTACGCCTATTGGGATGTGCCCAACGAGCACCGCGAAGAATTGCGGCGGCAAGGGGGTCAGCAACTGGCTCTCCGGCTCTACGATGCCACGAATATCAACCTCGATAGCCAAATTCCCCACAGTGTTCAGGAGTACCCCTGCGATGAGTTGGCGCGGGAGTGGTATCTGCCCATCCCCGTGAGCGATCGCGACTATGTGGTGGAAATTGGTTACCGCTGTGCCGATGGCCGCTGGTTGGTTCTAGCCCGTTCTGCCCCTGTGCATATTCCCCCCACCTACCCCTCAGATTGGGTCTGGGATCAATTCATTACAGTGGATTGGGATATGGATCTGCGGGGCAAAACCCTCTTTGATCTGGGGGCACCCTTGGCGGGCACTGCCGAACCCCATCCCATTTACGAAGGCATCTTTGCCATGGCCGAAGGGGCCGAAGCGCAGCGGGTGGCAGGTTCTCTCTTTGGCTCCATGCACCAAGTCCCCGGCTCCATCTCCCAGTTGCCCGAAATGGCCATCAGTTCCTACGTCTTCCCCTCTGGGGTTGGCCTATGGGCTGTGCCGACGGTGTCGGGTCTGACGATGTCGGGCGTTGGCTTCTCAGCTTCGGCGGCTCCGATTCGTCCCCGCAAATTCTGGTTGGTGGCGGATGCTGAACTCATTGTCTATGGGGCTACGGAGCCAGATGCCACCGTCACCATTGGTGGGCGCCCGATCAAACTCAATCCCGATGGTACATTCCGCTTCCAAATGTCCTTCCAAGATGGCCTCATTGACTTCCCGATCTTGGCAGTGGCGGCAGATGGGGAACAAAACCGCGCCATTCACATGAAGTTCACCCGCGAAACCCCCGAACGTCGCACCAATACCAAGGAAGAAGCGGTGCTGGAGTGGCTGGCCTAAGCGAGTTGGTTGGCTCAATCCATGCCTTTCCCTCTGCCGAGTGGTGGGGGGATTTTTTTAGGCACGCAAAAAGGCAAGCAGTTCACGATTGACTAGCCCCGGCACTTCCTGTTGTGCCCAATGGCCACAGTCGGGCAGATATTTCAGCCGCCACGGTGCATGGATCCACGCTTCGATACCGTTGGCAAGGCTGGGTTGGGCGAGGGGATCATCGGCGCCCCAGAGAATCAGGGTGGGGCTGGTAATGGCTTCCGTGTGCTGTTGCAGTAGGTGCCACCACTGTTGGGGTGAAAAAAGATGGCGATAACTTTTGAGCACCGCAGCGATCGCCCCCGCTTTTTCGAGAGCCGCTTGATAGAGTTGCACGGTTTCTGCCGAGAAGGCAGCCTTGCGGATGGAGTAGCGTTGAAAGAGATCCTGCAAAAAACTCCGCAGATTATGCCCTAGCCAGTATTCCGCCAAGCCGGGGATGTGGCAAGCCAACAGTGGCCAGTTGCGCCAAAAATGCTCTACCTGTTGCCAGAGTTCCAGTCCCACACGGTAGGGGTGGGGGGTATTCAAGACGGCTAAATGCTGCACCCTCTGCGGAAAACGTGCCGCCACGTGCCAAGCAATCAGGCCACCGCAATCATGGCCGACAATGTGGGCGCGTTCATAGCCCAGTTCTTGGATCAGCGCCGTGACATCTTGGCTGAGGGTATCGAGATCATAGCCGTGGGCAGGCTTCTCGGAGTCATTGTAGCCCCGTAGATCTGGCACTACAACCTTGAAATGACGAGCCAGTACGGGAATTTGAAATCGCCAAGAGTACCAAAACTCTGGAAAGCCATGCAACAGAATCACAAGATCACCGCTGCCTTGGGTGACATAGTGCAGGCGTACTTGGTTAACGCTGAGGTACTGGTGTTGCCAACTAAGGGACGCTTCAGTCATTGAGGGTGGGGATCAAAGTAGAAGGAAAGTCCAGCTACTTTTAAGCTAGCACCGACAAAAGATCGAGGGATAGCCCCGACAGGATTAAACCGCAGTGGGGATACGGACTTCCTTGAGGAGATTGGCCAGTTCTTGCAGTTGATTGATCGCCTCTGCCCCTTCGAGTTTCATGAGTTCGCGGTCATCGCGCATTTCAGTCCAAGTGATCCCATAGTCAGAGACCAAAAAGCGAATCAGGTGGTTGTCGGCCAAGCTGACCATGAAGGAGGCACTGTTGAGTTCACCGCCACAGGTGTAGCAGGAGGCCATGTAGCCTCGATTTTCTAGGGCAATTGCCAGAGCTTGCAGGTTCAACACTAAATCGCGAATAAACTGGCGGTGTTGTTCGGCTAAACGGTAAAACATAGGACGATGCACTCCAAGCAATGAACAAAGTTATAGCACAGCTGCTAGGGAAATATTAAGACAATCTTAAGAAAGGGCAAGGCCGTACCAACGTTGTTAAATTCCTGCAGCCATTTGTAAAATTTGATAGAAAAATAAGGGAAGCTCAAATTTGTTATCGAAACCATCTTATGAAAGAGGGGACTTAACAGCTGCCCGCTGGGGATAGCCCTCCAAAGCGCGACGTTTACCTCTGGCTACCCTTTGCTCAACGTTTTAGCGGTTGTTGATTTGTTCTTGCTACTATACTCTTCATTTTAGCTTTAATCTACTTTAGGATTGGCTTTACGTTTCTAGGGTAGAGTAGCCCTAACGACATATCTTGCAAGACAATGCCAGCAACCACGATTGTTCCCGTTGCCCTTGCGGTTCTTTACCAAGGCGATCGCGTCCTTATGCAGCTGCGCGATGACAGTCCCCATATTTTGTATGCCGGCCACTGGGGACTTTTTGGCGGTCATCTTGAACCCGAAGAAGCACCGCTCGCGGGCGTCCAGCGGGAAGTCTATGAGGAGATTGGCTACTGCCCACCTCACCTCACCTTTTTTGGAGAGTACGGCGATCCCCAAGTACATCGCTATATTTTCACAGGCCCTTTGACGTGTGCACTGGAAAACTTGGTACTCAACGAAGGACAGGGCATGGACTTGGTACCCTACGATTCGGTGGTGGCTGGGGTTCACTATGCCCAAACCCTCGGCGAAGATCGCCCCTTAGGCGCCATCCACCAGCGCATTCTGCTGGATTTCTTTGCTAGGAGAGAATCCCCCGTTTAAGCAGCAAACTGTTGCAGCACCCGTTCGGGGGTTCCCAGTCCTTGGACAGAGCGATCGAGATACAGCACCTGATCACAGGTTGCCCTTACCCGCTCCAAGTGATGGGAAATTTGTAAAATTGCCCAGCCCTCACTCACCTTGAGGGTCTCCAGTAGGTCATAAAATTGTTGCTCACCTCGGAGATCTAAGCCAGCGGGAGCTTCATCCAAAATCAGGAGACGACGGGGTTGCACCAAGCAATAGGCCAAGAGGGCGCGCTTTGTTTCGCCCCCGGAAAGGGAACTCATGGGTTGTGTCGCAAGATGCTCGAGGTGCAGGCGTTGGAGACTTTCCAAGATGGCGCGATCGCGCTGCTGTCGATGCTGCCAAGGCCACTGCCACGTAGGTTGCCCCCAGCCCAAACCCACAAATTCAGCCACGGTGATCGGAATGCGTGGATCGCACTGAAAATTTTGCGGCAAGTAGGCTACCTGTTGGCGGACATAGGGGAGCGTGCGGCGATAGCCCATACCATAGCCCAAGAGGGTCACCCGTCCCTGCTGGTAGGGAATAATGCCCAAAATGGCTTGAATCAGGCTACTTTTGCCCGCCCCATTGGGACCAATAATGGCCATATTCGTATCGGCGGCGAGGGTAAAGGAGACATTTTCCACCACCCAGCGATCGCCCCGCCGCACCGAGAGGTTTTCCACCTCTAGCAGGTATTCGTTCACAGTGCTGCCCCTAACGGTCTATTCACCTGCATCCACCATGTCCCTACCACCGCGATCGCATCGGGACGACGATAGGCTTGCTGTTGCGCCCCAAAAGCCTCAGCCAGATTGCGAATGTTTTGCTCCATTCTTTGCAGGAAGTAGGTCGGCGTGAGATCAGCGGCAGTGGGAGCACGCTCTAGGGGATCAAACACACTCACTTTTACGCCCAAATCCTGCGCTAAACTTTCAAAGACCTGTTCTTGCCCCGGTTCCGTCAGGAGCGTTTTCAGATCACTTTGTTGCACCGCCTGCATCACCCGCTGCACATCCGCAGGTGAGGGGTTAACCGACGGAATGCCCACGAGATAGATCGCTTTCAGGTTATAACTCTCGGCAAAGTAGGGTGCGACATCGTGATAAACCACAAATGTTTTGCCCGCAAAGGGAGTAAGTTTTTCCCGGGCGAGGGCATCTAGGGCTTCTAACTCTCGAATAAAGGCAGTGCTATTTTGCGCGTAGATGGCAGACCCTTCGGGATCCACAGCAATCAGACCATCGCGAATGTTTTTCACTTGCTGCATGGCACGCTGGGGATCTAGCCAAATGTGGGGATTGAATTCACCGTGGCTGTGACCGTGGTCATCATGAGCGTGGTCGTGGTGGTGATCGTGGTGGTGCTCGTGATTATCCTTTTCGCTGGCAAGGGTGGCCACCCCCGCGCTGGTATCAATGATCTTGAGATTGGGATTGGCGGCGTTTTCAATCAGTTTGTCTAAAAAGGTTTCCATCTCAAGGCCATTTTTGACCAAAACCCTTGCTGTGGCCAGCAGCCGCACATCCTCAGGCCGCGCTTGAAAGTCATGGGGGTCAATATTGGCCGGCAAGAGTTGCTCAACAGTGGCGCGATCGCCTGCGACCGCTTTTGTAAAGGCAGTGATGGGTAAGAAAGTCGTCACAATGGTGAATTGGGCTTCTGCCTGTGAGGTCTCTTGCTCCTGTGGCGACTGGGCTTGGGGGGCACAACTGCCCAAAAATACCCCCAGAGTTACCAGCAGCCCCCAGCGTTTAAGGTGAGCTTGGATAGCCATAGAGAAATAGATGAATGATAACCATTCTCATATTTGCACACTTAGGCAGGGAGAGCAAGCAAAAATAAAGGGGCAAGTCTAAACCTCCCCCTTCGCAAAAACCAATTAGCGATCGCGAGTTTTTAGCCTTCGAGATTCAAGAACGGCAAGAGTGCCATGATCCGTGCCCGCTTAATCGCCACTGCCAGTTGTCGCTGTTGCTTGGCCGTGAGACCGGTCACCCGCCGCGGCAAGATTTTCCCCCGTTCAGTGATAAAGCGCCGTAGTAAATCAACATCCTTGTAATCAATGGGCTGTCCAGGGGGAATGGGAGAAATGCGTCGCCGATAAAATGCCATAGCTGTCCTCTAATTACTTGATTTCTTTGTGAATGGTGTGCTTGTTGCAGTGGGGGCAAAATTTCTTCAGTTCTAACCGCCCTGTGGTGGTGCGACGATTTTTGGTGGTGGTGTAGCGAGATACGCCAGGCGATCGCTTGGCCGGATTAGTGCGACACTCTGTGCACTCTAGGGTGATAATGATTCTGGCGCCTTTTGCTTTAGCCATGGTCTTGCCTATCTATCCAGTGAGCCGATCTCTAATTATGGCAGATCTTTGCGGATTTTGCTCACCAATTCAATGAGCTTGCGATCAAGGGCAAAGCCCCGCCGACAGCGATATACCTTTGTGCCGCCAAGGCGATCGTGGAGCGTGCGGTGCTCTTCATCAATCCACGCCAAGCTACAGTCAACGGCCAAGGGCAGTGCCAAAATAATCAGCGCCATACTCGGGCCATAGGACTCCAAGCCTGCCAATGTCAACAGCGCCCCGACACCAATCACCAGTTCTCGCTTGCTGAGGGAAAGGAGATCCGGTGTCCGCTGCCGCTGATCCAACAGGCGCACATTCATTAGCCAATGGCCGGGGCTTTGACCCTTATTGCGGTTCACCATCGCCACCCGCAGCAACCACCAAACCAAGGCAAAAACAAACAGTTGCCCCCACTGAATGGCTGCCCCCGGCGTGATACCGACAACACTCGTCAACCAGATGAGGATAAAGTCAATGCTGGTGGCGATCGCCCGTCGCCAAGGCTGAGCCAGTGGTAAGGGGGGTGGATATTGACGGGAAAGTGCCATAGCAAACACGCGGTGGCAAAAGGCCAGAGAGTGGCTAGACTAGTATAGCTTGAGGCCGATTCCCTCAAAAAATTCTGCGGAGTTTGGACGGTGCAACCCGTTGATTTGACGACCTTGCGTGCTGTTTGTGCCGATCTCCAACATTGGCTACCGGCACGGCTCGAAACGGTTTACCAGCGCGATCGCCACACGATTGCCTTGGCGCTGCGCACGCTGAAAAAACAGGATTGGCTGACCCTCAGTTGGCATCCCCAAGCGGCACGCATTGCCTTTGAACCACCGCCCCCCCGCCAACCCGACACCTTTACCTTTAGTCAGCAACTCCATGCCCAACTCAATCGCCTTGCCCTTGTGCGGGTGGGGTTAGTCAACCCTTGGGAGCGCGTCTTGGTCTTGGAATTTGCCCCTCGTCCGCAGGCAGCAACGCAGTGGCGTCTCTATGCCGAGATCATGGGCAAGTACAGCAACGTGATTCTGGTTAACGCTGCCGGGGAAATTGTTACTGCTGCCCACCAAGTCAATGCCCAACAGTCCCGCTTGCGCCCAATTCTGACCGGTCAACCCTATGTGCCCCCACCCCCCCTAACGGCCGCGTTGCCCAGTTGCGAGATTCCCTTTGAGCAGTGGCAACAACAGGTAAGCGTGATTCCCGGACTGCTGCGGCAGCAACTTCTGAAGGCCTATCGGGGACTGAGTCCAGCCTTGGTACAGCAACTACTGGCGGATGCCGCATTGTCCCTAGAAAGTCACACCACAGAGCTAACCGCTGAAGAATGGCGACGGCTATTTGACCATTGGCAGCACTGGCTGGCGTGTTTAGAGAGCGGGCATTTTGTCCCCCAATTGACATCAACGGGCTATCGCGTCATTCCCCCCCTTGGGACTCAGAGCCAGCCAACGGCCACTATCCATGAGCTGCTTGCCACCTACTACCAAGACCAACTGCGGCAACAGCAAACGCAGCAACTCCGTCAACAGTTGCACCAGAGCCTACAGGCACAGCGGCAAAAACTGATCGCCAAAATTGAGGGCTTTCGGGAACGCTTAGCGGCGGCGGCTGGGGGCGATCGCCAGCGGTATTTGGCCGACCTACTGATGGCCCATGCTCACCTGTGGCAACCGGGGATGACGAAACTGATCGTGACGGACTTTGCCACCCAAGAACCCCTTGCCATTTCCCTCTCGCCAGAGAAGAGTGCCATCCAAACGGCGCAGGAGCTGTACAAACAACAGCAGAAACTCAAACGTGCCCAGCAGCACATTACGCCGCTCCTCACCGCTGCTGAAGAGGAACTCGCCTATCTCGATCAGGTGGCGGCCACCCTCGCCACAGCCACATCCTTAGATGTCCTTGAGGAGATTCGCGCTGAATTGATTCAACAGGGATACCTGACGGCGCCCGATTACTATCGTCCCCCTACCACGCCCAGTCCCTACCTACGCTATACGACACCAAGTGGCTTCACGGTTCTCGTGGGGCGCAACAACCGCCAGAATGACGATCTTACGTTTCGCGTTGCCAGTCCCTACGATTGGTGGTTTCACACCCAAGAGATTCCAGGAAGCCACGTGATTCTCCGCCTCGCAGCGGGGGAGGTGCCCAGTGAGAAAGATATTCAATACGTGGCGAATTTGGCGGCCTACCATAGTCAAGCCCGTGCCAGTGCCCAAGTACCCGTGGTCTATACTCGCCGCAAGTATGTGCAAAAACCGAAGGGCGCTCCACCGGGGATGGTGATCTATGATCAGGCGACAGTGGTGTGGGGGTGCCCTCTGAGTGTCAGTGATGGCTCTTCCGATCTGTCCCAAGGGGGTGCTGGCGGCGATCGCCACGGGATCATGGCAGAATAGAACCGTGTTTTTTACGACACCATTGACTGCTGAGGTTCTATGCTGCGCCTAAATCGAAAATCCCTAATTTCAATCCTATTAAGCGTTGTTGCCATTATTTTAGTCGGCTGTGGCAGCCCCAGTGCCACGACCACCCCTCCGCCCACCTATAGTGAGTTGCAAATTACTCGCATTCAAGACTACCTGAGTGACATTGAGAAAAATGCTGAACGCTTTGCCGACCTAGAGGTCAGTGTGGCCAAAGGGGATTGGCAGGAAGCCCGCAACATTATGCGCGGCCCTCTCGGTGAAATGCTGATGGATATGCGTGCCCTCAACCGCAATCTCTTGGCCAAGGATCAACCCACCCCCACAGCTTTGACCCGTGCCCTGACGGATGACTTCCTGAAAATTGATCAGGGGGCGGATCTGAATAGTGTCACCGTGGCTCAAGAGGGCTTCCGTGATGCTGAAGCGGACTTCAAGGCCTATCTCAATAGCTTGCCTGAGTTGTCCTAGTCCCCTGCGTTTCTCCTAGGTTGATAGCCGTTGCCCATGTCCTTCGTCGGTCTGCATATTCACAGTGATTACAGTCTCCTCGATGGAGCTAGCCAGCTTCCCGACCTAGTGGCACGGGCAATGGAATTGGGGATGCCCGCGATCGCCCTCACGGATCACGGGGTGATGTATGGCGCCGTTGAACTGTTAAAGTTGTGTCGCGGCAAACCCCTGAAGCCAATCATTGGCAATGAGATGTACGTCATCAATGGCGACATCACCAAACAGGAGCGCAAACCCCGCTTTCACCAAGTGGTGCTGGCCAAAAATAAACAGGGCTACCACAACCTCTGCAAACTCACCACCATCTCCCACCTGCAGGGCTTCCAAGGCAAGGGAATTTTTGCTCGCCCCTGCATCAACAAAGAACTCTTGGCGCAATACCGCGACGGACTCATTGTCACCAGTGCTTGCCTCGGTGGTGAGATTCCCCAAGCCATTTTGCAGGGCAAGCCGGATTTGGCACGCAGTGTTGCTGCCTGGTATCAAGAGACCTTTGGTGAGGATTTTTACCTTGAGATCCAAGACCACGGCAGTCAAGAGGATCGGGTAGTCAACGTTGAACTGGTGCGCATTGGCCGCGAGTTGGGGATCAAAATTATTGCCACCAATGACTCCCACTTTATCTCCTGCAATGACGTTGAAGCCCACGACGCCCTGCTTTGTATCCAGACCAACAAGCTGCTCACCGATGACAAGCGGATGCGCTATAGCGGCACGGAGTACCTGAAATCCGCTGCTGAAATGGCTCGGCTGTTTCGGGATCACTTGCCCGCTGAGGTCATTGAAGAGGCTTTGGCGAATACCCTTGAAGTGGCCGAAAAGATTGAACCCTATGACATCTTTCGTGAACCCCAAAGTCCAGAGTTTCCAGTGCCTGCTGGCCATACAGCCGATACCTACCTAGAGCAAGTGGCGTGGCAAGGACTGTTGGAGCGATTTCACCTCAGCGATCGCCAGCAGTTGGATCCCACCTACCGGCAGCGACTGGAATATGAACTGAAAATGCTGCAACAGATGGGGTTCTCGAACTATTTCCTCGTGGTTTGGGACTACATCAAATATGCCCGCGACCACAATATTCCCGTCGGGCCAGGGCGGGGATCGGCGGCGGGTTCCCTTGTGGCCTATGCCCTGCGCATTACCAACATTGATCCCGTACACCACGGCTTGCTCTTTGAGCGGTTTTTGAACCCTGAGCGCAAGTCCATGCCCGATATTGATACGGACTTCTGCATTGACCGCCGCGAGGAGGTGATCCAGTACGTCACCGAAAAATACGGCAGCGATCGCGTCGCCCAGATCATCACCTTCAACCGCATGACCTCAAAGGCGGTGCTCAAGGATGTGGCACGGGTGCTGGATATTCCCTATAGCCAAGCGGATCAAATGGCAAAGCTGATTCCGGTGGTGCGGGGCAAACCAGTTAAATTGGCGGTGATGATCTCCGATGACACCCCCTCGCCAGAATTCAAGGAAAAGTACGACAGTGATCCGCTGGTGCGCCGCTGGATTGATATGGCGATGCGCATTGAGGGCACCAACAAAACCTATGGCGTCCATGCAGCCGGCGTTGTCATTGCCTCAGAACCCTTGGATCAACTGGTGCCGCTGCAACGCAATAACGATGGGGCGGTGATTACCCAGTATTTCATGGAGGATCTGGAATCCCTTGGCCTTTTGAAGATGGACTTTTTGGGTCTCAAGAACCTGACAATGATCCAAAAGACGCGGGAGCTGATCCAGAAAAACCACGGTCAAGCCCTTGATTTGGATGCATTGCCCCTCGACGATGCCAAGACGTACCAAATTCTGGCGGAAGGTAAACTGGAGGGCATCTTCCAACTAGAATCTTCGGGGATGCGCCAAATTGTCCGAGATCTCAAGCCCTCAAATCTGGAAGACATTTCCTCGGTGCTGGCGCTCTATCGACCGGGACCGTTGGATGCAGGCCTGATCCCCAAATTCATTAACCGCAAGCATGGTCGGGAACCCATTCAATATCAACATGAGCTTTTGAAACCCATTTTGCAGGAAACCTACGGCGTTCTTTGTTATCAGGAGCAAATCATGCGGATGGCGCAGGACTTGGCAGGCTATTCTCTGGGTCAAGCGGATCTGCTCCGCCGCGCGATGGGCAAGAAGAAAAAAGAGGAAATGGAAAAACATGAAGCCCTCTTTATTGAGGGAGCGGCGAAAAATGGGGTGCCCAGCGCAGTCGCCCAAGAACTCTTTAAGCAGATGCTGGATTTTGCTGAATACTGTCTGAGTGGCGAGACGGCGGTGATGACGGTGGAATATGGGGCTGTCCCGATTCGCCGCTTGGTGCAGGAACAGTTGGCCTGTCAGGTGTACAGCCTTGATTCCCAAGGGCATCTTTATACCCAGCCCATTGCCCAATGGCACTTTCAGGGCTTCCGTCCCGTGTATGAGTATGAACTTGAGGATGGCTCAACGATTTGTGCGACACCTGATCACCGCTTTATGACCACCCGTGGCCAGATGCTGCCCATTGAGCAAATTTTTCAGGAAGGACGAGAGCTATTCCAATTCGCGATCGCCCCCAGTACGGCGCTGGCTCAAGGTCTCAAACCAGCGGTGCAGATGAGCCGCTAGACAATCTTGAATAGCTTCACTCACCTGATCAGTGGGTTGATCCGCCGCAATTCGCTGCCAGCGATCGCCCCCTGCCTCAGCCAAGGCCATAAATCCTTGACGAACTCGCTCATGAAAGGCCACCGCATGCTGCTCTAGGCGATCCGCTATGCCCCGCCGTTGGGTGCGGGCAAGGCCAACCTGAACCGGCAGATCCAGCCAGAGAACTAAATCCGGCATCAGTCCAGCGGTGGCAATCTGGTTGATGTGCTCGATGAGGCTCAAGTCCAGTCCCCGCCCATAGCCTTGGTAGGCAATGGTGGAAGCCGTGTAGCGATCGCACAGGACAATGCCCCCCCGTTGCAGTTGGGGGCGGATACTCGTCGCCACGTGCTGGGCGCGATCGGCGGCATAGAGAAGGAGTTCTGCCATGGGATCAATCTCTAAATCACTATGGAGCAGCAGTTGCCGCAGGCCTTGGCCAAGGGGCGTTCCCCCCGGTTCACGGGTCAGCAGCAGGGGCGGATCAATGTCAGCGGATCGTAATTTTGCCAGCCAGCCACTTTCCTCTAGCCATGTGGCGATCGCCCCCATTTGGGTCGTTTTGCCGGCACCCTCTCCCCCCTCTAGGACAATAAACAAACCAGTGTAGGGATGCATGAATTCAGCGATTTTGAAGAAAGGTTTGATATAATCGCGGCATCCTGCCATACAATGCAGGTCACCTTACAATGGGGGTAATGCTCAATTCCCTGTGATTTCCTAGGAACACCCGCAGTGACAGCGCCCCGTCTGTTCCGTGATTACACTAGAACCATTGTTCGCGAATTATTAGTTTACCACTTGGCGGTTATGGCTCGATATGCTCGTGTTGTTACTATTGCACTCCCTCGGGCACGGCTAAAGGAAGAGCTGGTGCAAACCCTAGAAGCCTGCGATTTGACGGTAACCCATGTGGGGGATGATTACGTCGTGGCACGGGAGAGCGCGCTCGATGCCATTTCAATGTCCCAACTGGTCACGGTTGAAGTCCTGATTGATAAAACCACGCCCCAAAAGGATGTCACCAAGTTTGATCTGGTGCTCAAGAATAAGGAACTGACCCTCAAGAAAAATAATCACTGCTTTGAATGGTTTGACCGTGTGAGTCGCGCCATTGCCGAAAATGAAAATTGGGAATTAGTTAATACAGTTGCCACACTGTGACGGTGCTGCCAGCAAATGCAACAGTGACCATTGTGGGCGCTGGGGTGGTTGGCTCGGCGATCGCCTACGAACTGAGTCGTGTGCTTGATCCAGCGGAAACGCCGATTCTTGTCCTTGAAGCACAACGGGAGGAAGATTGGCAAGCGACCGGTGCGGCTCTTGGTGTTCTCATTGTCCACCTCAGTCGGCGGCGACGTGGACGCAACTTTCAACTACGGCAGGCCAGTTTGGCACGTTATGAAACCCTCATTCCGGAGTTGGCGGCAGAAACGGGGGTTCAGATTCCCTACCAGCGCCGAGGCATTATCGAAATCTGTACCACTAAGGACGAGGCGATCGCCACCCAAGCATGGTTGCAGGAACAGGCTCCCCAAGGCGTGCAGTGGCTCTCGCCAAAAGAAGTCCAAGATCAATGTCCCCTTGTGGATATCCACCACATTCACGGTGCACTTTGGGCAACGGGCGATCGCCAAGTCACCCCTAAACCCTTGACTCAAGCCCTGCGCCAAGCGGCTCATCAACGGGGCGTCAAGTTCTTGTATCAAAGCCCTGTCCGGCAGCTCCAGCGATCGCCCCAAGGGGGATGGATTTTACAGCTCAATCAAGCAGCCATCGAGACCGAATACCTGATCTTAGCGGCAGGTCTAGGGACAACGCCCCTTACGCAAGCCCTCGATCGCTCTGTCACTGTGGAACCGGTTTTGGGACAAGCCCTAGAGTTTGCCTGTCATATTGATGCAAATACACCAGTGATGACGGCTGAAGGCATTCATTTTGTCCCCTTGCCTTGGGGGCGGGTGTGGGTGGGCGCCACCGTGGAGTTCAACACCCTCACCGCGAATCCGCAAACCCTTGATCAACTGCATGGACGGGCGATCGAACTTTGGCCAGTTCTGAAAACGGCTCCTGTGACCCAACAGTGGCAGGGACTGCGACCCCGCCCGAGCGATCGTCCGGCACCCATCATCGAAAAAATAGACGACCACACTTGGCTGACCACTGGCCATTACCGCAACGGTATTTTGCTGGCTCCCATCACCGCCCAAAAAATTGCCCAATCCCTGAGGCTGACCTTGGCCAAGGGCGATCGCCCCAAGGGGGACACAGCATTGATAAAATAAAAGCCAGCGTTGTGGGGTACATACCATGGAAGTGAATCCTTTTGGCTTGGTGGCAACAGCCATGTTTGTCTTGGTGCCAACAGTGTTCTTGATTATTTTGTACGTGCAAACGGAAAGTCAGAAGAAGAGCAGCTAAGATAGATCTCTACGGCTAGAGCGAAAACGACTCTATTTTTGCCGCAGATGCTCTAAATAGTCCTTATTTATACGGCCTGTGACTGCTGCTTCGTTTTCACCCCTTTGTATTGCACCTACCCACGTCTATCGCGGTTGGTCAATTCTCTCCCAAGCGGGGGAAGCCATTGTTCAATTGGGGCATCATCCCCTTTTAGTGGTTTCACCGCAGCGGTATCAGCAGCTTGAGCAGGAGTGTCAGGCGATCGCCCGCTCCCATGATCTCACCTTCAGCGTAGGGACATTCCATGGTGAGTGCAGTGAATCCACCCTTGCCCAGCTCCGCCAAGAGGCGCAAGGCAGCGATCTCATCATTGGCATTGGCGGTGGCAAAGCCCTAGATACCGCTAAACTTTTGGGGCATCAATTACACTTGCCCGTAGTGACGATCCCCACGTCTGCAGCCACCTGTGCCGCTTGGACAGCCCTCTCCAACATCTATACGGAGGCCGGTGCCTTTGCCTATGATGTGGCACTCCACCGTTGCCCGGATCTGCTGCTCTTGGACTATGCCCTGATTCAAACGGCGCCGAAGCGAACCCTGCTTGCCGGCATTGGCGATGCCCTTGCCAAGTGGTATGAGGCCTCGGTGAGTAGTGGTCACCGTCAAGAAACCCTGATTGTGGCGGCGGTACAGCAAGCCCGAGTATTGCGCGATATTCTCTTGCAGCAATCCGCTGAGGCCCTAGCCAATGTGGGCAGTACCGCTTGGGAAAATGTCGTCGATGCCAGTGTCCTCATGGCAGGGATGATTGGGGGCTTGGGGGGTGCCCAATGCCGCACGGTGGCAGCCCATGCGGTGCACAACGGTCTGACCCAACTGCCCCAAAGTAGGGGCACCCTCCATGGAGAAAAAGTGGCCTACGGTATTCTGGTGCAACTACGCTTGGAAGAGCTAGTTCAAGGCAGTCAACTAGCTGCTAGCGCTCGCCATCAGCTGTGCCAGTTCTATGAACAGGTGGGTTTGCCCCTGACTCTAGAGGACTTGGGTTTCCAAGAGGCCAGCTTAGCCCAGCTCCAGCATGTTGCTACGGTTGCTTGTGCCCCCCACTCCGATATTCACCATTTGCCGTTTCCGGTGACGCCTGATCTGGTGCTAGAAGCAATGGTGTCCACCGTGGTCGGCTACAGTGCCACAGTCTTGGATGGGAGTGCCCGTTAGATGGGGTTAGAGTGGATTCAGCCGGCCGATCGCTTGGGGGCATTGCCGCCCTACGTCTTTGCGCGTCTCGATGAACTGAAGCTGAAAGCTCGCCAGCAGGGACTGGACTTAATTGACTTGGGGATGGGCAATCCCGATGGCTCCGCCCCGCGTCCGGTGATTGAAGCGGCCATTGCCGCCTTTGAGGAACCCAGCTACCACGGTTATCCCCCCTTTGAAGGCACAGCGGTTTTCCGTCAAGCCATTACCCGTTGGTATCAGCGCCGCTACAATGTCTCCCTTGATCCCGATGGTGAAGCCCTCCCCCTGTTGGGATCAAAAGAGGGACTGACGCACCTTGCCCTTGCCTATGTCAATCCGGGAGATGTCGTCCTCGTGCCCAGCCCGGCCTATCCTGCCCATTTTCGTGGACCTGCGATCGCCGGTGCCAACATCTATCCCCTCATTCTCAAACGGGAAAAGGGCTGGCTCATTGATCTCAGTGAGATTCCCAGTGACATTGCCCGCCAAGCCAAGGTTTTGTACTTCAACTATCCCAGCAACCCTACGGCGGCGATCGCCCCCCGCTCTTTCTTTGAAGAAATCGTTGCCTTTGCCCGCGAATATCAAATCCTTCTAGTGCATGACCTTTGCTACGCTGAACTGACCTTTGATGGCTATCAACCCACCAGCTTACTGGAAATTCCCGGTGCCAAGGAAATCGGCGTTGAGTTCCATACCCTCTCAAAAACCTACAATATGGCCGGTTGGCGGGTGGGGTTTGTGGTGGGCAACCGCCACATTATTCAGGGCTTGCGTACCCTGAAAACGAACTTAGATTATGGGGTTTTTTCCGTCTTACAGAAAGCGGCAGAGGTGGCCTTGAGCCTGCCCGATAGCTACATTGCCTCTGTGTGCGATCGCTATCGCCAACGGCGGGATTTTCTGATTCAAGGCTTGAATGAACTGGGCTGGCAACTCACCCCAACCCAAGCAACGATGTACCTGTGGGTGCCCGTACCCGTGGGCATGAGTTCGACAGATTTTGCCCTCAAGCTGCTTCAGGAGACAGGCGTTGTTGTGACCCCCGGCAATGCTTTTGGCGAAGGGGGTGAAGGATACGTGCGCATTAGCCTCATTGCCGATCGCGATCGCCTAGGTGAAGCCCTCAAACGCATGGCTCAAGCCAATATTCGCTTCGATAGCTTAAGTCAATGTTAAAAGCCCGGAAGGCTGATGAAATTTCACACCCACTCGCAAAGGTCATCCTAGGCGGCTATTCCAAGCGGTCTCGGCGTCCTTGAGAGCCTGATCAATTGTCTTTTGTCCGAGGAGGACAGCTTGCAAGTTTTCGTAGAGGAGTCGTTGTAGCTCCTTAATATCCCGCAGGGGGGGAATGAGAACCTCTGCTTGGCTCATTTGAGCAGCGCTGACGGATCGGGCAATGTCCACAGGGGTGGCATTTTCGCCAATGGTGCGAAAGTAGGAATCCGCTAAGGCCGCTTGTGTAGAAGGCAGAACATTGGCTTCCTTGGCAAAGGCGAGTTGGTTTTCATTGTTGGTGACAAAGAGGGCAAATTCTACGGCTAGGTCAGGATGGCGACTCTGGCGGGGCACCAGTAAATTCATCACAGCAACATTTTTCTTGCCAGTGTCTCCGGTCAACTGGGGGGCAGGGGCTGAAACGGCTGCAATAGTGGGGGCATTGGTGGCGATCGCGTTCAAAAATTCCGGACTGGTCATCACTAGCGCCGTTTGTCCCGCTTGATAGAGTTCAATACCTTGGCGGTGGCCTTCAGTCAGCACCTGTGGCGGCAAGAGTCCCTGACGATAGAGATCCAGCCAATACTGGAAAACGGCTTTGCCCACTGGGGAATTAAAGGCAGCACGGCCTTGATCATCGACAAGCTTTACCCCCATCTGTACCATGGCCTGCATCAGTTCGGCAGAGTCCTCGGGCACCATCGTGATAAAGAAGGCGTATTTGCCCGTTTTCTCCTTCACGACTTTAGCAACACTGGCAAGTTCAGCAAAGGTTTGCGGGGGGCGATCGACCCCAGCAGCGGCAAGAATCGCTTTGTTATAAATCGTTACCCGCGAGGTGAGGTACCAAGGCACGGCAAAACTCTTGCCCTCTAACGTCGTTGCCTGCCAGATATTCGGTAAATAACGCTCGCGCACGGCTGGCGGCACATAGTCATTGAGATTGAGCCACGCATTGCGTCCTGCCAACAACGCCGCAAAGTCGGGGTTCAGGTTCACCACATCAGGCGCAGTGCCCGCTAATACTGCCATGAGAATTTTGGTCTGCATTGCTGTCCAAGGAATATCCACCCAGCGCACATGGACATCGGGATGTTGGGCTTCAAATGCCGCAATCAGGCGATGGAAGTAGTCAGTAAATTTCGGTTGCAGTTGCATGGTCCAGAATTCAATCTGGGTGCCTTGGGTAGGCGGCGTTGTTCCACAACTGGTGAGGATGGCCAGCCATAGCCCCACCAACAGCCCAGAGATCCAGCGTTGCCACGATCGCATTGCTGAGGACTCCTACAGGGGGGGGAGTTCAGAGGTACAGGCACGGCAGCGACTCGCCTTGAGGGGCACAGACTCCAAGCAGTAGGGGCACTCCCGTTGTTCGGGGGCAGGCGGTTTCTTGGGCAGCAAGGGCAAAATCAGTTTCAGGAGAATAAATAGGCTGAGGGCAATCACCCCAAAGTCGAGTAAACTACCCAAAAATTTGCCAATTCGCATGCCTGAGCCGACGGTCAGTTCGCGCCAGTCGCCCCCGGGAATCAGAGGATTGACCAAGGGCATGATGAGGTCTTCAACAACGGAAGTAACAATGCGGCCAAAGGCACCCCCCACCACGACAGCGATCGCTAGATCAATCACATTCCCCTTTAAGGCAAATTCGCGGAACTCCTGCCAAAATTGCTTGACCTGTCGGCGGTTTAGTCGCGCCATGCCCACTCCTCAGTAGTACACAAAAATTAACATTTATCTTCATCAATGACCAAAATTTTATCGATGCCGCTAGCCAACGGGCAAACTCTAGGCTAACATTGTAGATCCAGTCAGAAAGTGTTCGAGCGATCGCTGGTATGATTGCGTATGGCACCCACTTCTGCCCGCTTGATAACTCACTATACACCCCCATTTTCGTTAAAGGAGCTAGGAAAACACTCGCATGGTCAATCAGGAAAAAACGTTAGACGTGGGCTTTACGCATGCTGATTTTGCAGCCTTACTGGACCGGTACGATTACCACTTCAACCCCGGCGACATTGTTGCTGGCACCGTCTTTAGCATCGAACCGAAGGGTGCCCTGATTGACATCGGTGCGAAAACCGCTGCCTACATCCCTATCCAAGAAATGTCTATCAACCGGATTGACAGTCCGGAAGAAGTCCTGCAACCGAACGAAACCCGTGAGTTCTTTATCTTGGCGGATGAAAATGAGGAAGGGCAGCTTACCCTCTCGATTCGTCGTATTGAGTATATGCGGGCTTGGGAGCGCGTTCGCCAACTGCAAGCGGAAGATGCCACCGTTCGTTCTCAGGTCTTTGCCACCAACCGTGGGGGTGCCCTTGTGCGCATTGAAGGGCTGCGCGGCTTTATCCCCGGTTCCCACATCAGCACCCGTGTCAACAAAGAAGAATTGGTGGGTGAAGAGCTACCCCTGAAGTTTTTAGAAGTGGATGAAGAGCGCAACCGCCTCGTCCTCAGCCACCGCCGTGCCCTTGTCGAACGCAAGATGAACAAACTAGAAGTGGGCGAAGTGGTGGTTGGAACCGTGCGCGGGATTAAGCCCTACGGTGCCTTCATTGACATTGGTGGGGTTAGCGGTCTGCTGCACATTTCCGAGATTTCCCACGATCACATTGATACGCCCCACAGTGTTTTCAATGTCAATGACCAAGTCAAGGTGATGATTATTGACCTTGATGCTGAGCGGGGTCGGATTTCCCTGTCCACCAAGCAACTGGAGCCAGAACCCGGTGACATGGTGAAAAATCCGCAGTTGGTCTATGAAAAGGCTGAAGAGATGGCAGAGCGCTATCGTCAGCAACTCCTGCAACAACAGCAGCAGGCCACCGCAGAGACCACTGAGGAAGTCATTGAAGACATTCCCGAAGCCACTGAAGACGATACGGCTGAGCCGATTCTTCAAGAAGCCTAGGATGTCCCTTGCCCTCACCCTTGGGGATCCAGCGGGCATTGGCCCAGAAATTCTCCTGAAAGCCCTAGCTCACCTGCCCTCAGAAATGTTAGGGCAGTTTTTTATTGCTGGTACAGGCCAAGTATTAGAGGAAACGTACGCTCGCCTCTGCCAGCAGGGACAGGTGGCCATTGATCCTGCCCAGCTTCGGATTTGGGAGCACCCCCTCGATGCGGTGATTGTGCCGGGGCAACCGAGTGTGGTGAGTGGGGCGGCGAGCTTTGCCTACTTAGAAACAGCCATTCAGCGGACGATCGCTGGCGAGGTGGCAGGCATTGTGACGGCACCGATTTCTAAGGCCAGTTGGCAGGCGGCAGGCTATGCTTTTCCGGGTCAAACAGAAGTGCTGGCTCACTTTACTGGAACCGCCCACGTGGGCATGGTGTTCTTGGGGCGATCGCCTGTAACCAACTGGGTGCTGACCACTTTACTCGCGACGACCCACATCCCCTTGCAAGAGGTGCCCAAAGCACTAACCCCCGAACGCCTCAATGAAAAACTCGCGCTCCTTGTGCAGTTTCTGAGGGAGCGGCGGCATCTGGAGCGGCCTCGCATTGCCATTGCTGGCTTGAATCCCCACAGTGGTGAGCAGGGACACTTAGGCCAAGAGGAAGTGACTTGGCTGATTCCATGGCTCGCAGCAGCCCAGCAGCAGTATCCCCAAGTTGAACTGATTGGTCCTGTGCCCCCCGATACCCTCTGGATTGGAGCTGCCGATGCGTGGTGGGGACGCCCTGCCCCGGCAACTGCCTACGATGCCTACCTCGCGCTTTACCATGATCAGGGGTTGATTCCCGTGAAGATGCTCGCTTTTCGGGAAGCGGTGAATACGACGATTGGCTTGCCCTTTATTCGCACGTCCCCGGATCACGGTACGGCTTTTGATATTGCGGGTACAGGGATGGCAGACCCCCAGAGTTTTCTGGCGGCGATCGCTTGGGCGCAAACCCTGAGTCAAGGATCGGTTTTCCCTCTTACCCCCGCCTAAAGTGCCTTTGATAGAATGCAACTAGATAACAAACCAAACGGTCAATCGTTGGCATTTGGGTTGTTGCTGTATCGGGCAGAGTCATATGGGATTCTTTGATTCAGAAATTGTTCAACAGGAAGCACAACACCTGTTTCAGGACTACCAGCAGTTGATGCAGCTTGGCTCCGAGTACGGCAAGTTTGACCGCGAAGGGAAGAAGATTTATATTGCAAAAATGGAAGAACTCATGGAGCGCTACCGTATTTTTATGAAGCGCTTTGAGTTGTCCGATGACTTCATGGCGCAGATGACCATCAAACAATTGGAGACCCAACTCAGCCAGTTTGGTATGTCTGCCCAAACCATGTTTGATCAAATGCATCAAACCCTTGAGCGCATGAAAGCCGAAGTGGAACGCCAACCCTAGGGGAGAGGGCGAGTGTTGCTCTGCAATTTGGATGGGGTGATTACGCCAGAGGCCTCGATTTCTGTTTTTGATCGCGGGTTTCTCTACGGTGATAGTGTTTATGAAGTGATGCGTACCTACCGCGGGATTCCCTTTGCCCTACCAGAGCACCTCGCACGGTTGCGCGCCTCAGCCGCCTATCTCTACATGAGCGTGCCGTGGTCTGATAAGCACATTACCCAAGAAGTGCAACGCACCTTAGCGGCTGCCCCAGCGGGAGAATATTACATTCGGATTGTCGTGACCCGTGGCGCCGACCAGCGGATTGGGTTACTGCCAGAACCAACGACCCAACCAAGGTTATTGATTGTGTTGATGGCGATCGCCCCCGAACCAACATTGAGCGAACAGGGAATTTGCCTGACCATAGGCAAGCGCCAACGCACGAGCACCGCTGCCCTTGATCCTGCCGCCAAAACGGGCAATTACCTCAACAATATCTTGGCGCTATTGGAAGCGCAGCAAGCTGGGTTTGACGACGCCCTGTTGCTCAATGCCCAAGGGCAGATGACCGAGGCCACGACCAGTAACCTCTGGATTGTCCGTGAGGGTGTGGTCGAGACACCCCCCACTGCTGTTGGGATGCTCCACGGAATTACGCGAGCGACGCTGTTGCAGATCGTTGCAAACTTGGGCATGCCCCATCGGGAAGTGATTCTCACCCCACAGGATCTGGCGAGAGCCAGTGAGGGCTTTCTGAGTTCATCGGTGCGCCTGCTAATGCCGATTCGCCAAGTGGATGAGGTGATCTTTCCCGCCTGTCCAGGCCCTGTGACCCAAAAGCTATGGCAGGAATTATTAACAGTGATGGAAAAGGCGACTCTGGCCTAGATACAGTCCTTTTAGCGAAGTTCTTGAGTTGGGAACATGACGGGAATATTGGGATTCACCCATACTTGACAGTCGAGTTCGGTACTGGGTGGGAAAAAAGGAATCGGGTTGCCTGCGGCATCGGTGACTTCTGGCAGATATTCAAGGGGTAGGGCATCAAATTGACAGGTGTAGGCACCATAAATGACCTGCCGGCGATCGCCCAAAGGGCGCGCTGCGCGATCGCGCAGGATCAACTGATAACCAAAGCTGCGACTGGCATTCCCCAACTGATTGATCAGGGCAAAACGCCGTAAATAGGGCAGGCGTCCCCAAGCAGACGGCGACACAAAGGCTTCAACTCTACCCCCCGGCGCTGTGATGGACGGAAAAGCCTGCCAGCGCTGAATCACCCCATCCCCAAACTGCTGAACTGCCCACCAGAGACTCGGTACGGTCAAGCCCACTGCCGAGGGTTGCTCGCTAACCACAACTTGCTTTTCATTGACCGGCAGCGCGATCGCCTCGGCAACCGCTGGCGGTAGGTCTTCTGTACTGGGATTGGCGGTAGTTCTAACGGGGTGCAATGCCACTAAAGCAATTGCCCCAACTGTGCTGAGCCAGCGACCGCAAGACTTCAGTATGGATAGGCTTTTCATTGATCCTTAGGCGTGAGGGAGATTACCTCCTAATATTACGAATGCAGCCATGCCCTCAATACATCGAGGAGGCTATTTCCCCCCCAAGCAAGGGCAATGAGAATGGATGTGGTGACTGCTAAACCAATCAAGGAGATGACCACCCCTGCCAGACTAATCAAACCATCGTCATCCAACAATCCAAAGCCAATCGTAAAAATGCCCATCGCTGGAATGGTGTTGGTGCCGGGAACGGGCAAAATCATCGAGATTGCCATCAGTGACACGGCAACTCCCAAGCCCAAACGTCCGCCTCGGGTCGTGCAAATGGGGCGCAAGCGGGGACGGGAGATCAATTCAACCCGCCGCAGCCAAGGCAAAGCTGTGCGCACAATCTTTTGAATCTGGGATCGCGGCATCGTGCGCTTCAGCAGCCGCAGGGGCAACCAAGGGGTTGAGGCACCCACGAGCAATTGCCAGCCCAACAGTAACAGCACAATGCCAAAGGGGGTGGAGTAACCGGGGGCTGGAATAGGCAGCGCCGAGGGCAATGAAAGTACAGCCAGCAAAAAGCCGAAGGTTCGCTCTCCCGCCAACTGCAGAATATCCCCCAAGGACACCAGTTGCTGCGTTAACACCTCGCCATCGCTGAGGCTGGGCACAGGACTCAAAAAGGCACGTTCGAGGTCAGTGGACAGTTTTGCCATAAAAAATTACGGGAGGTGGAAATGTTGCCACTGCTAGGATACGATAGATTGATCGTTAGTTATGCCCAACACAGTTGACAGGCGATCCTAAGGCCGCGATCAACCTGAAGCCATGGCAACCCCATCCGACTTACCGACAGAGTTGCACCTGATTAACCCGCGGCGATCGCTGGGTCATGTTTATCTCGACTGGACACCCCAACCTGGTTGCCATGTGGATCATGAAGGGGAAACCTATACCGTGTTAGAACGCCGTCATCGCTACCGGTTTCGTGGCGGACGTTATCAACTGGAAAAAATTGCCCTCTATGTGCAGCATAGTGACACCACGAGCGATCGCCATCTCGTCAATGGACAGTGGGTGATTGGAGATCCCACCTGCCGCTGGAATGCGCTTTCACCCTTGTTGCGGTGTGCTGTGAACCCTCAAGGCTCCTGCCAAGACTGTCGAGATTACCAGCCTCGAGAACCTTAACGTTTTGCTGCGAAACCCCCCCTCGCGCAGAGGGGGAGCATCAGGGTGATTTCAGATTGAGCCAGAGACGGCCAGTCTACTGCACAGCGGGCGTCATATAGGACGTTTCCGGTAGAACAATTTTCACCGGTTCAACGTGCCAGATGTCTTGGCAGTACTCGCGAATGGCGCGATCGCTAGAAAATTTGCCCATCCGTGCCACATTCAGAATCGACATTTTTGCCCATTGGGCTTGATCTTGATACACCTGAAGCACCTGTTGATGGCAGTCCACGTAGCTTTGGTAGTCTGCCAAGAGGCAATAGCGATCGTTTTGCCAGAGGTGTTCCACAATTGGGCGAAAGAGTTCCGTATCCCCATGGGAAAAGTAACCAGAGCCGATGAGGTCAAGGACTCGCTTCAGCATCGGGTTATTATTGGCAAACTCCCACGGACGGTAGCCGTTACGCCACAATTCCTGCAATTGCTCCACCCTATTGCCAAAGAGGAAGAAGTTTTCTGCTCCTACTTCTTCACGAATCTCCACATTGGCACCATCGAGGGTTCCAATCGTCAGCGCCCCATTGAGGGCAAATTTCATATTCCCTGTCCCTGAGGCCTCGTAGCCTGCCGTTGAGATCTGCTGTGAGAGATCCGCTGCGGGATAGACGCGCTGTCCCAGAGTCACATTGTAGTCGGGTAAAAAGACCACCTTCAGGCGATCGCGCACCGCTGGATCACGGTTAATCACGTCGGCTACCGAGTTGATGAGCTTGATGATTAGCTTGGCCATGTAGTAGCCCGGCGCCGCCTTACCGCCAAAAATAAACGTTTGGGGTACCATCTCCAGTTGCGGATTGTCCTTCAACATCTGATAGAGGGTGATGATATTGAGGACACACAGGTGCTGCCGCTTATATTCGTGGATGCGCTTCACCAAAATGGAGAAGAGGGAATGGGGATCCACCGTTACTCCCACGCGATCGCGAATGTATTCCGCAAGGCGTTCCTTATTTCCATGCTTCACCGATCGCCACTGAGCCGCAAAGTCGCGATCCTCTGCCAAGGGTTCCAATCGCCGCAGTTGATCCAAGTGCTTCACCCAATCTTCGCCAATGCGTTCGGTAATCAGGCGAGTTAATCCGGGATTACTAAGCACCATCCAGCGCCGAGGGGTGACGCCATTGGTTTTATTGGAAAATTTCTGCGGCGTCAGTTCGTAGAAATCCTTGAGCACCGTTTGTTTCAAGAGTTCTGAGTGCAGCGCCGCCACTCCGTTGATGGCATGACTCCCCACCGCTGCCAAGTGTGCCATGCGCACATAACGACAGCCACTTTCATCAATAATCGACAGCCGCCGTAGGCGATCGTTATCCCCCGGATATTGCAGGCGCACCTGATCGAGGAAGCGTTGGTTAATTTCGTAGATGATTTGCAAGTGGCGGGGTAGTAGTGAGCCAAAGAGATCTAGCGGCCATTTTTCCAGTGCCTCGGGCAAGAGGGTGTGGTTGGTGTAGGCAAATGTCTTGCAAGTAATGTCCCACGCCTGATCCCAAGGCATGAGATGCTCATCCACCAACAGGCGCATCAGTTCTGCCACCGAAATCGCCGGGTGGGTATCATTCAACTGCACGGTGAACTTTTCGTGGAAGCGGCTGAGATCCTTATTCCCCGATTGCTTGTAGAGGCGGATCATGTCCTGAAGGGCACAGGAGCAGAAGAAATATTGCTGCATCAGCCGCAGTTCTTTGCCCTGCAATTGCTCATCGTTGGGATAGAGCACCTTGGTGATGTTTTCTGAGGCAATTTTTTGGTTGACGGCACCGTAGTAGTCGCCCGTGTTAAAGGCTTGAAAGTCAAAGGACTCCACCGCCTCTGCCCGCCACAGACGCAGAAGATTGGCGGTATTCACCTTGTAGCCCAAGATTGGGGTGTCATAGGCTACCCCTTGAATCACTTGGTGAGGTTCCCAAACGACCCGATAGCGCCCTTGATCATCGGTGTAGCTATAGGTATGGCCGCCAAACTTTACCTGCAAAATCAACTCTGGCCGCGGAATTTCCCACGGGTTGCCGTAGCGTAACCACTTATCCGTAATCTCCACTTGCCAGCCATCGCGAATCTCTTGGTCAAAGATGCCGTACTCATAGCGAATGCCGTAGCCAATGGCGGGGATTTCCAATGTGGCGAGGGAATCCATATAGCAGGCAGCCAAGCGACCCAAGCCACCATTGCCCAAGCCCGGCTCTTCCTCCTGATCAAGGAGTTCCTTGAGGTTTAAACCCGTTTGCCGCATGGCTTCCTCAACGGCTTCATAGAGCCCAAGATTAATTAGGTTATTGCCAAGGTGGGGCCCCAGTAAAAATTCGGCGGAGAGATAGCAAACGGTGCGGCTTTCTTGATCTCGATAGGTTTTGGCAGAATTCAGCCAGCGCAACAGCAGGCGATCGCGCACGGTGTAGGCCAAGGCCAAGTAGTAATCATTTTTCGTCGCTACTTCGGGGAACCGCCCTTGGATAAAGAAGAGATTATCCATAAAGGCGCGGCGCAGCGTTTCAATACTCGTACCGGTGCGATCGTCTTCCGTCAGCACCGTGGGACAACCGGGCGGAATGAGACTGGTCATTGTGGGAATCCTCGCAAAGAATTAACGCGATTAGTAGTCAGCCCTTCCCTTCTGTTCTACCGCGATCGCCAAGGATTCCCCGCTAAGTACAGAATCTCTTTACCAGAAAAGGGCGGAATATCCCAAAGGAACCTTAGCAGGTGCTCATTAACTCTGGAGAAAGAGTTGGCAGGTGAGTTCTTCCTCTGCGTCTGTCTGTGAAGTGACGGCTGGAATAACAGTGGGTGGGGTACTGCCAAGGGTATCCTCTGGGGGTTGGTTTTGTGGATACCGTTGATAGAGCGTGCTTAGGAGTTTGATCAGGCGATCGCCGGCACTGGCATAGAGAGGGTCATCGGGCAAGCGCGCCAAAGCAGCGGCCATCTGCGTCTGCAAGATCTCTAAATCCCCATAGCGGCGAGTCAGCCGTTGCAGTAAATCAATGAGGGTAAACCGCTCTAGGCCTTGAGCATGCACCGGTTTGGTGGTCAACAGGGCAGCCACAAGAAGCTTCATCTGCAGGGGGGTACAGTAGCGAGTGACTTCCAAGCGCAAATCGTAAAGATCGGCGGTGCTGAAGGTTGGCGCCTCGATGGTCAGTGTGGCCGTTGGGGATTGGGTGTAGAGGGGCACCAAAATTTGCAGGAGTGCCGCTGAGAAAACCTGATAAGCCTGTGCTTTGTTGAGACTATTGACAATGGCCGTTAGGCGCTGTCCCAAAAGGGTGGGGGTTTTCAGCCGCTCAAGAATTTGGATCACGGCCTGTTGTACCTCGCTCACGGTCCACGGCGGTGTTTGGGTCGGCCACTGATTCTGCTGCAGGGCATACAGTAGCTTAAAAAGACGGCTGTGCTGCGGATGCTGGACGATTTGTTGGGCAGCGGTGGCAATTGGAGAAGTCGTTGTCGTCACAGGTTTGCCCAAAGTCCCTCGATCTGTATTTTAGCCAATTTTCCTAGACGATAATTTATTGATTGTCATCAAGGGGAGATTGTCAAGACCTCTGCTAGCATTGGGAGAGTTTAGCAGTGACAGAACGGGTGTGAAAGAGCTTTTTCATCGCCTGCAGCAGCGTCTCAATGAGATTGTTGTCGGTCAAGGGGCGATCGCCCAAGGGTTGGTTGTGGCACTCCTCGCCGAAGGCCATGTCATCCTTGAGGGGGTGCCGGGAACCGCCAAAACCCTCCTTGTGAAGCTCCTCGCTCGCCTGATTGCAGCGGAATTTCGCCGGATCCAACTCACCCCCGATGTCCTCCCCGCCGATATTCTCGGTACGAGTATCTTTGACTTTAACAGTCGCACATTTCGCCTGCGCAAGGGGCCAATTTTTACCCAAGTGCTGCTGGCGGATGAAATTAACCGCACACCGCCTAAGACCCAAGCGGCTCTCCTCGAAGCCATGGAAGAACGGCAGGTAACCCTTGACGGCACCACTCTCCCCCTCTCGGGTTTATTTTGGACAGTGGCCACCCAAAACCCCTTGGAATTTGAAGGGACATATCCGCTGCCAGAAGCCCAACTGGATCGCTTCCTATTTAAGCTAGTCGTCCCCTACCCAGAGCCAACTTCAGAACGGCAAATGCTTGAAAATGCCCTTGGGGGCTTTGAGGCGCGGGATCTCGATCAACTCAATTTGGAGCCGTTGATTACCGTTGAGCAAGTCTTGGCAGCACGGCAGCAAGTGCGGCAAGTCCATGTGGCGCCTGCGGTGTTGGAGTATCTGTTGGCCTTGGTGCAGGCCAGTCGTCAACATCCCGAACTGCTGTTGGGGGCTTCCCCACGAGCGGCGGTGGGCTGGTTACGTGCCACCCAAGCCCAAGCATGGTTAGAGGATCGCAGCTATGTCACCCCTGAGGATGTGAAGGCGATCGCCACCCCGCTACTGCAACACCGCTTAATCCTCAAGCCCGAAGCCCAGTTAGACGGCACCACGCTGCCCCAAGTGATCCAAGGTATTCTCGCGAAAGTTGCTGTCCCCCGATGAAAGCACCTGCCAGTTATCAGTTTGGTCGCCATCGCCCCCGCTGGGTGCCCACGGTTGGCTTCTATGGCCTGTTGCTGCTGGGGCTTCTCTTTCCAGTGCTGACCAGCTTTCTGCCAGCAGAGCTATGGCCGATCGCCGAGGCGGTTCCCCAAGGGAAGTTGCGGGAATGGTTGCACCACTGGCCTCTGGGGCTGGGATGGCTCCTGATGGGACTGTACGATCTGGTCATTTTCGGCCTGTCCCTGTGGGACTATATCCGCATCGGTCGCTGGCAACTGACCCTCGATCGCGCCTGTGAGTCACGGCTCTCCATTGGTCGGCAAAACCCGATTCGCCTCAGGCTGCACACCCGTGGTGAGGTTTCCTTGAATGAGCAGATCTGGGTTGAACTCTACGACTATGTGCCTGCTGAGTTTACGGGTGAAATCCCCTACTTTGCCTTTGCGGCCTCAGCCCAGAGTACGCTGGAATTGCTCTACCATGTGTTTCCACCGCGACGGGGTGCCTTTCAATGGTCAGGCTGCGATGTGCGGCTGCGCAGTTCTTGGGGCTTGGCGTGGCGACGCTGGTTTGCACCCGTTGTGACTGAAGTGGAAGTCTATCCCGATTTGATGGGCTTGCGATCGCTCTCGATTCGCCTCAGTTTAGACTTCAGTGGCAGCTTGCGGCGGCGACGCTATGCCTTGGGGGGCACCGAGTTTGCCGAATTGCGGGAGTACCACTTGGGGGATGATCTGCGCCTCATGGACTGGAAAGCGAGTGCCCGCCGCGGACGGCCTCTTGTGCGCGCCATGGAACCCGAACGGGATCAACCCCTGATCATTCTGCTGGATCGAGGCCGCTTGATGACCGCTACTGTCGCTGGTTTGAAACGCTTTGACTGGGGCTTAAACGCGGCATTGGCACTGGCGCTGACGGGCTTGCGACGGGGGGATAAGGTGGGCTTGGGGATTTTTGATCAGCAACTGCACACGTGGATTGCGCCTCAAAGTGGCGATTCCCATCTGGGGCAGATTCTGAGTCAGGTGTATCGCTGTGAACCCGTTCTCGAAGAATCTGACTATGTGGGCACCGTCAGTGCGATCTTGGGACACTATACCCGCCGTGCCCTTGTGGTGGTTCTCACAGAGGTCATTGATGAGGTGGCTTCCCAAGAACTCCTCGCAGCCATGGCTCGCCTCACGCCGCGTTTTCTACCCTTCTGCGTTGCCTTGCGCGATCGCCACATTGAAACCCTTGCCCACCGCCCGTTGATGCCACAGCCCTTAGCTGCCGTGGATCAAGTGACCAGCCTCTATGAACAGGCCGTCGCTCTCGATCTGCTGCATCAGCGGCAACGTGCCTTTGCCCACTTGGAGCAACAGGGGGTTCTTGTCCTTGACGCGCCTGCGGATCAAATGAGTGAGCAACTGGTGGATCGCTATTTGCTGCTGAAAGCCCGTGGCCGACTCTAGGGTTGGCTAGCCTCGATCACACTGGTATTCCTTGGCTCCTGTAATGGCCGTAGGGGTGGGCGATCGCCCGTTGGTGTCCCTAGGGGAAGGGGTGTCGAGGTCTGCGTCAGCCCACAAGTTGCCCGCAAACGCGCTTGCAGGAGTTGACTCACCACCTGACGTCGAATAAATTCTTGCTCAATTGCTGGGGGGACTGAACGTTGCAGTTCCATAGGTTGCCTCGAATTCACCGTTGTTCACGGCGACACAGGCTTCCGTGCGCTTCCCACACCCACATTCAACGGTCATAGGCCTCACCTTGATCTTAACGGCGATCGCCCACGATTGTAAAAATGACTACCAAAATGCAGTGGGATTTGTGGGGATTTCCTAACACTATTGCAACGGGGATACATTCGGGGATTGAGGTGATTCCCATTTCTGCTGGCAAAACTCGTGGATCACCTTACCGCCATGAATAATCACATAGAGCGTCACTCCACTGAGGACAAAAGGCATGATCTTCTCGAGCCAAGGAAGATGGCAACCGAGGCGGGTCAGGACAAGGGCAAAGGCATCATCTAAAAGGCTAATCAACAAAGGTAGCAATTGTCTTAGAAGGGTAAGAATCTCTGGTAAATAACCATCACTATCCATAAAAATACTCTCGGCTGAGTTGACGCAGAAAATCACTTAAAGAAACATTGATTAGTTGGGATGATTGGTGAGTGGAAATACTTCATAGGCACTTCGTTCTCATCAATACAAATAAAGAATTGAAAAATGAATTACACGTCTTTACAAATTGATGACCTTTAGATAAGCCTACCCTAACTGCGATTGTTGTTTCTGCGAGTGTTCCCAAGAATAGCCGAAAACCCTGCCCGTCAGGCATTAAGGCTGCTATTGCTATTGCTAAGTTCGGTTGCAAATGAGAGATTATCGTGAATTGTTAACAACCGTAACACTTCTATTATAGGCAACGCCTAGGGGTTAGGGGATAACTGTAATTTGTCGTTACATTGGGAACGCATTCTGAAAGTTAGCTGTCTAGGATAGAGATGACAGCAGCGGCAGGTGCTTTATGAGACAGATGTCGGGTCATCGGTGTGGTTTTGCGCTTCTGTTGGCGATCGCCACCACCACAGGATTTTACCAGCGGGGACTCGCACAAAATGAAGCCCAACAGTTGCGCGATATTATGCAGCGGTTGGATGCCCTACAACAGCGCTATAGTGCCGCCGTCAGTGAACTAGACGTGATTCGCAAAACCTCTTTTGGCGGCGATAGTAATCATGTCATTGCCCTCACAAATCAGATTGAGCAGTTGCAAAAACAGGGGAATTATGGCGCAGCAGTGGCACCCTCGCGGGAATTGGTGGCGATCGCTGAGCGGGTTTTAGGTGCCCATCACCCCACTGTGGCTGCAACTTTGAATAACCTTGCTGTCACCTACAAGGAACTGGGCAACTTTAGTGAGGCGATTCCCCTCTATCAGCGCAGCTTAGCCATCCGTGAACAAGCCCTTGGCGCCAATCATTCCGATGTTGCCACCAGCCTCAATAACCTCGCCAACCTCTACACCGATCAAGGCAACTACGGTGAGGCCCTGCCCCTCTATCAACGCGCCCTTGCCATCCGTGAACAAGCCCTTGGCAAGACCCATCCCGATGTGGGCTTGAGTGTGCACAACTTGGCAGTGATGTACCATTTGCAGGGCAGCCTAACCACAGCCTTGCCCCTCTACCAGCGCAGTCTGGGTCTCCTCGAACCCGCCTTAGGGGCAGAACATCCCTTGGTGGCAACGGTGTTGAATAACCTTGCCGAACTCTATCGTGCTCAGAGCAATTATGGCGCGGCACTACCCCTTTACCAACGCAGTTTGGCTATCCGCGAAAAAGTGCTGGGGACAGATCACCCCGATGTGGCCACTAGCCTCAACAACTTGGCTGAACTCTATCGAGTCCAAGGCAATTACGGGGCGGCGCTTCCCCTCTATCAACGCAGTATTGCCCTGCGGCAGCGTACCCTTGGTGGCGAACATCCCTACTTGGCGCTGAGTCTTGCCAATTTAGCCAAAGCCTACTGGGCACAGGGGACAATCAATGAGGCCTTAACCGCTCTCAACCGTGCCCTTGAGATTGAAGAGGTCAACCTTAGCCGCAACCTCGTGGTTGGCTCCGAGGAATACAAGCGCAACTATCTGGCCACGTTTCAAGACTCCACCAACACCGCCATTTCCTTCCATTTACAGGGGAATCCCCAGAATCCAGCAGTGGCCAACCTAGCCTTGACTACCATTTTGCGCCGTAAAGGTCGGTTGTTGGATGTTTTAGCGGCAACGGCCAGTCGCCTACGCCATCAATTGGATGCCTCGGGGCAGCAGCAACTGGATCAATTAATTCGTGTGCGAACACAGATTGCTAGCCTCACCTTTGTGCGCGATCGCCCACCGCCGGCCAGCCAAATTAGCCAACTCGAACAGCGTGCTAACCAACTGGAAGCGCAACTGGTGAGTCAAAATGCCAACTTCCGTTTAGACGTTACCCCCGTCACCCTCAGTGCGGTGCAGCAAGCGATTCCCGCCAATGCTGTGCTATTGGAGTTTATCCAGTATGTGCCCTACAACCCAAAAACCAACCGCTGGGAAGCGCCCCGCTACGCCCTCTATGCCCTGAAAAATAGGGGTGCCCCCCAATGGCGTGACTTGGGTACCGTCGCTGATCTCGATACGGTCATTAAGGCAGCACGCCAGCGGATGGCGGATCCAAGATTGCCCGCTACCGTAACGAAGCCCTCTTTGAAGGCGGCCTATGAGCGCCTCTTGGCTCCTCTGGAACCCTTCCTAGCGGGCAGTACCCATCTGCTGGTGGCTCCCGACGGTCAGCTCAATACTCTCTCCTTTGAGGCCTTGGTGGATCGGCAGGATCGCTATCTGGTGCAGTCCTATACGATCACACTGCTCACCTCAGGACGCGACTTGCTGCGGCTGCAACAGCGGGGCAAACCGGCAAATCCCCCCTTGGTAGTGGGTAATCCCACGTTTAGTCAAGGGAGTGGTCGTGCTGTGGCCGGTAGTCAGCGGGGAGTGAACCCGCGATCGCTGGATTTGCGCAGCCTGACATTTACGGAGTTACCCGGAACCGCCACGGAGGTGAAAACCGTAAGCACGCTCTTGCCCCAAGCGCAGATCCTCACGGGTAGCAGTGCCACCGAAACTACCATCAAACAAACGCAGCGGCCACGGGTACTTCACCTCGCCACCCATGGATTTTTCCTAGAGAGTCCGCCCGTCTCTCCCCAAGTGCTGCAAAACACTCGTGGTCTCAATGCCAATACTCCCTTTAGGGGGGAAAATCCACTGTTGCGCTCCGGCTTGGCCTTGGCGGGTTTCAATCAACGGCAGAGTGGGGTGGATGATGGCGTGTTAACGGCTTTTGAAGTCACCGGCATTAACCTTGATGGTACCGAGTTAGTGGTGATGTCCGCCTGTGATACGGGGCGTGGCGATATTCTCAATGGCGATGGTGTCTATGGCTTGCGGCGAGCCTTTACCTTGGCGGGGGCACGTACCCAAGTGAGTTCCCTCTGGAAGGTGGATGACACCACGACCCAACAACTGATGGTTGCCTTTTATCAAAATCTAGCGGCTGGCAAGGGACGCAGTGAAGCCCTACGGCAAGCGCAGTTGCAGTTAATGACTGACTCCAGTAAGCAAATTCCCTATTTTTGGGCGGCCTTTGTTAGCAGTGGTGAGTGGCGCCCGCTGCCCTAAGACAGGGGGTAGCTGATAGGGGTTTGTAATTGGCTGCCGAGGGGGCGATCGCGATCAATCCACAGAATTGCCCCTTGCCGCCGTGAGGGTGGCTCTCCCCAGAGCACAGTGATACTGCCGGGGGGCAAAGGTTCAGGGCTAGGCCATTGACTGGTGAGCCAGACAAGGGAATCGATGGGATACTCAGCATCGGTGTCGCCGGGGGCGATCGCTGCTAGGGCCCGCAGTACCGTTGGCTGACCGTGGAGCATCCCCGTGGCGGGACTCCAAAACTGGACAGGAATTTGCTGTTGCAAACTGTAAAGGTAGAGGCTAGCCGCCGCAATCACCGCCTGCTCAAAGTCTTCGCCGCTCCAGTGGGGACGGGTATCAAGGGCAACGGTCACGGCATTGCCACCGCTAAAGGTGTCAAACTCGCGCACTCGCAGTTCGCCATAGCGGGCACTGGTGCGCCAATGCACTAGACGCAAAGGGTCTCCCCAGCGGTAGGGACGTAAGGCACGGGTGATGCCCTCTTGGGCAACGTGAAGATGATGCTGGCGATCGCGCCACTCTTGGGAAATCTCTTGCCCCAGTTGATCGAGTAAAGGACACTGTTGCAGTTGCAAAACCTGCGGATAAACCACCACCTGCTGCGGTACGGGAAATGAGCGCTGACACCAAAAGAGGCCCAAGGGGGCAGCGGTGCGCAGCCGAAGCTGTTGCCACTCATAAATCCCCCGCCGCGGTGGGATGAGATCGTACTGCCAAGTGGTTGTTTCCTGTGGTGGCAGCCGCTCGATCGCCTGTTGGGGACATTCGCGCTGGGTGGCTGACCAGAGGCCACGGGGAACGGGGTCAATCACTTGCAAATTGTGGCGAGGCGTTTGGGTGGCATTGGTCAGAAAGACGGTCAGGCGTAGGCGATCGCCCGCATGAACTGGATCCACCTTGGCTCGCTCCAGCACCAATCCCCGCAAATAGCGCGGCGGTAGAATCGCCGCCACCAAGAGCAGACCAAAAATGATCCCCGTAATCACGTACAGCCAACCCGCCATCGAATTAATGGCTGCCGCAAAAAGAAAGAGATTCATGCCCAATAGCAGCAGTCCCGCATAGGCGGGGGTCACCCAGCGTTCCTCTAAAAACTGACTGAGGCGACGCAGCTTAGTCATCGCAACTTCGGGTCTTAGGAGCGGTGGGACTCAGCAGGCAAGAGGCTAGGAAAGGAGTGGGCAAGCAGTTGCTGCAAGGCTTGACGAAAGTCCCCCTTGACAAGAGCAGGATCAAACCGCTGCACCAATTCGCCGCGCTCAAAAAAAAGAAGGGTTGGCAGGCTCGTCAGTTGAAAGTGACGACTGAGGGCAAAGTTTTCATCGGCATTGATCCGAAGAATTTGCAACCGGTGCGGCAGCGACTGCTCCAGTTGATCCAGCAGGGGATCAATAAGGCGGCAGAGGCCACACCAAGGAGCCCAAAAATGCACGATCACAGGCACGGGGGCACTGCGAATTTGCCGCTGGAATCCTTCAATATTAAATTGCTGAATGCCCTTCACGTTGTTATCTCGGTTTGTCTTGGGATCATGGTAGCAGTCAGCGGCGGTTTTGCAGCAGCGATTTGCGGCGATCTGATGCCGTAGGATCAAAAATAGCTCATACGATCGATTGGCGCTCCCAAATGACCCCCAAGCCCACCCTTTGGCAAAAACTTTTCCCCCTGCTGTTACGGGAAGCGATCGCCACACTTCAGGGAATCAGTGAACTGCTTAGCAAGGCCACAGAGCAACTCAAGGGGGTGGCCACACAACGGGCGATCGCCCCAGAGCAGTTGACTCCGGAACGTTCATGGGTCAGTCGAGGGGCAGCCCTATGGTGGCAGGGAATGGGCTGGGTGCAGCAACGGCTGCCGAGTCATCTCCAGGAGCGTTATAACCGCGCTACTCTAACTGGGATCGCGATCGCCCTACTTCTCATTTTGCTCTGGTTGAATCCCCTGAGTTGGTTTCAATCTCCCCCTCGGCCAACGGTGAAAGCAACCCAGCGTCCCCAACCCAGTGTCCTTGTGCAACCCCGCCCGGCACCCACACCAGTGGCGGCAACACCCGCCCCAATACCCCAGCCGACACCGACACCCACTCCGTCACCAGGGGCGATCGCTCCTTCCACCTTCGTCAGTGACAGCCTCACCGTCCGCCAACAATTGCTGGCCCTTTGCGATCGCTACAGCAACGCTCTTGATCCCACCCTCACCCTCACCCCCAGCGAACAGCGCTTGGAATTGATGCTGGCCAACAGTTGGTATGATCTCAGTCCTACAAAGCAGGATCAACTAGCCCAGAACCTTTGGCAAACTGCCCATGACTTGGGGTATCAGACCGTCATTGTGGTGGATACCGAAGGTCACCTGCTTGTCCGTGATCCGGTGGTGGGTGATAATGCCATCGTTGTGCGTCGCAAGCTGATCTAACTCACCCTCGCAGCTTAAGCCATCAATTTCGCCAATCCGCTAACCTAGAAAAGTGCCAACTTCTTCAGCTTGCTATGAGTGACACCACCCTTTCCCCCGAAAAGCGCAAAGCCCTTGAGCTTGCCGTCTCCCAAATCGAACGCAACTTTGGTAAGGGCAGCATCATGCGCCTTGGGGATGCCACCCGCATGAAAGTGGAAACCATCTCTAGCGGGGCACTCACCCTTGACCTTGCTTTGGGGGGTGGACTGCCGAAGGGGCGGATCATTGAAATTTATGGCCCTGAAAGTTCGGGGAAAACTACCTTGGCGCTCCATGCCGTAGCTGAAGTCCAAAAAGCCGGTGGCGTGGCTGCCTTTGTCGATGCTGAACATGCTCTTGATCCCACCTATGCGGCTGCCCTCGGCGTGGACATTGAAAACCTACTGGTTGCCCAGCCAGACACTGGCGAAGTGGGTCTAGAAATTGTTGATCAACTGGTGCGCTCGACAGCCGTAGATATTGTGGTGGTGGACTCCGTTGCTGCCTTGGTGCCCCGCGCCGAAATTGAGGGGGATATGGGGGATAGCCATGTGGGATTGCAAGCCCGCCTGATGAGCCAAGCCCTGCGCAAAATTACCGGTAATATTGGTAAAACAGGCTGCACCGTGATTTTCCTGAACCAATTGCGGCAAAAAATTGGTGTCACCTACGGTAACCCAGAAACGACAACCGGCGGAACCGCCCTCAAGTTCTATGCCTCGGTGCGCCTAGATATTCGGCGGGTGCAAACCCTGAAGAAGGGAACGGAGGAATTTGGGATTCGCGCCAAAGTTAAGGTGGCCAAAAACAAGGTGGCACCGCCCTTTCGCATTGCCGAGTTTGACATTATTTTTGGTAAGGGTATTTCCAATCTTGGCTGCATTCTTGATATGGCCGAGGAAACCGGTGTGATTAGCCGCAAAGGGGCTTGGTATTCCTACAACGGCGAAAATTTGGCCCAAGGCCGCGACAACACGATTAAATACATGGAGGAGAACCCCAGCTTTGCCCAAGAGGTCGAACAGCAGGTGCGGCAAAAGCTAGACCAAGGGGCAGTTGTCTCCGCCAATACGGTGACTCATACCCACGATGACATGGGTGACGGAGAATAGGGGCGATCGCCCGCGAGGGACTTCCGTAGGAGCAATTTCCGCTCTCCCCAAAAGGTGAAGCCTTCCTCAACCACTGCAAAGCCACAGCGGGCATATAATTGCTGTGCTGCTTGATTTTGAGCAAGGACGTGCAGATAGAGATCGCAATAGGTAGAGCAAAGGCTGCCCTCAACAGTGTGCAACAAGCGACGGCCAATGCCACGCCGCCGGTAGTCCGGATGCACTGCCAAATTGGACAGGTAAGGTTTGGGTTCACCCTTGATCTCACGGAGCTGCACTTCCACACTCCCCACACATAGAGCAGACGTTCCCATGGATATGACGGCTAGCCAACACTGGTAGTGGGGACGCTCGCGCTGCCAGCGATCGCGCAAATCCTGCTCCATCCCCAACTGGACAAAGCTGCGCCAAAGGGCTTGCCAACCACCACCGGGGTGAAAACTCAAGGCCACTAATTGGGCAATGCTGGCAAGGTCAGTGATCTCTGCCGCACGAATCTCAATCATTCTAGGGCTGAGGAAGGGCAGATTGGTCAGGTTGGAGTTGGCTCATCAGTGCCCGCAGAGGGGGCTTGGCCAATAGGGTTTGCGTATCGGCCACTAGGCGATCGCCCCAGAGGTTTTCCCGCTGGAATTCCACCGTGCCGTAGCGGCTATCGAGACGCAGGGCTTCCGCTGCCAGTTGTAGTGCTCTTGCTTCATTCCCCAGTTGCAGCAGGGCTGTGGCCAAAGCAAGTTTCGGCTCACTGGCTTTGGGGTCAATGTTTGCCGCCTGTTCCCAGTTTTTTGCCGCTTGGCGGATATTGCCTTGTTCATAGAGCACGAGGCCAATGTTGGTATAGGCTGGCCAAAACTGACGATCCAAGCGCAATGAGCGGCGGTATTGCTCGATCGCCCGATCCTTTTGTCCCAGTTTTAGATAGGCGTTGCCAAGGTTGAACCATTCCTCTTTGGCATCGGGTTTCAGTGCCAATCCCTGCTCGATCGCCCGCACTGAGGCTCCATAATGTCCGAGGCGAAAATGGGCAGAGCCTAAGTTGAAATAAGCCCCCGGATTTTTATCATTGAGTTTCAAAGACTGCTCTAGGGCTGGCACTGCATCCTTGGGTTGATTGACCGTGAGGTAGAGTCCCCCCAGCAATGCCCAAATTTCGTGGGCTTGAGGTGCCAACTGCACTGCCAGTTTTGCCCGCACCAACGCCTCTTGAAATTGCTGGAACTGTGCCAGTTGCAGGGCTTCTTGCGCCACAATAAAACCATTTTGCTCCATCTCCTTGGCATTGAGTTCAAGGGTGCGCGGTAACACCACTTGTGCCGTTGCCAGACTGCCACTCAGGAGAACAAGACCCAGACTCAGGGTTAAACGGGCAAGCATTTTAGGCACGATCAATTTCCGTGTTGCAAGCTAAGTGAATTCCTCTTTAGTTTGCCATACCCTACCGACGTTTGCGGTGACTGAGGGCAACTCTTGACAAAAGTGGAAGGGAGATGATTGCCTTTAGAGAAAAAATAGGCTAGCCTGTGCTTATTCAAAGATCGCTAATCAATTGCTGTCAATTTTTTAAACCCTATTCAAACCTGATTTTTAAGGAAATTTAACAATGAACCCTTCAAATGAAAACATTCCTAACTACATGGTTCCAGCGATTCTGTCCACGATTTGCTGCTGTTTGCCTTTCGGTATTGTCGCTATTATTTTTGCTGCCCAAGTCAATTCAAGGTTAGCAGTAGGCGATCGCGCCGGGGCGTTGGAGGCCTCAAACAAGGCCAAGCTATTTACTTGGATTTCGGTGATTGCGGGATTGCTCGGTGGTGCCCTTTATGCGGTACTCATGGTGCTCTCAATCATGGCTGAGCAAGGGGGGATGTAGCTCGCTGGCCAGTCGTTCATAGTGGTGGGGCGATCGCCAGCGCAGAAGATGGGTCACCGGCTGCTGTAGGAGTTCTGTCGTCAAACCGATGGCGCGGCGAGGATTCACCGTTGCGAGGGTCAACGCTGCTTCAAAATCGCAAACTCCCCAATCCACTAGGCGTCCCACCATTGCCAACAGCGGCACAGTGGTGCCACAGAGGGTGCCATCAGCCAGTCGTGCCGTCCCATTTTTCACTGCAATCTGCCGCTGATCCCAAGGATAGACCCCATCGCCTAACCCCAGCGGAGCAAGGGCATCACTCACCAAAAACAGGCGATCGCCTGCGCACTGCCACAACACCTTCAGCATTTGTGGATGAACATGCACCCCATCGCCAATCACACCGCACCAGACCCGCTGATCTGTCAAGGCTGCTGCTAACAGTCCCGGCTCGCGATGATGTAGAGGGGGCATGGCATTAAAGGCATGGGTGATCATTGTGGCACCGGCATCAAAAGCCGCCTGCGCTTCCTCCACGGTGGCCAAAGAGTGACCTAAACTCACGGTAATTCCCAACTGCCGCACATAGGGCAGCGCTTCACCATTGGTATCTAACTCTGGAGCAAGGGTGAGAATCTGAACGGTGTCACTGAACTCCCCTAAAACTGTTTGCACCCTTTCTAGGCTCAAGGGCTGAAGATGGGACTGAGGATGAGCACCGCGCTTCTGGGGATTGAGGAAAGGCCCCTCCAAATGCACACCTAAAATTTTGGCTTCAGGCTCTTGCGCATTGGGCACGTATTCGTGGATCACCCTCAAGGCAGTGTGAATTTCCGCTAGGGGAGCAGTCACAATCGTCGGGGCGTAGGCATCAATCCCCTCTTGCCAAAGATAGCGGCCAATTTTTGGCAGTGGTTCGGTGGTCTTTAACCAAGGAAAGGGAATGCCCAAGGCACCGTTAATTTGCAGATCGACGCCCCCAAGGGAGAGATAATCGCCGCCGAAGTCCAGCACCTCAGAGCCATCGGGGGGAATCAGGTCAGTGCCGATCGCCGTCACTTTACCATTTGTGAGTTGTACTTGTTGCCAGCGATCGCTCCCCAAAAGCCGCACGCGATCGAGCCATTGCTCAGTCATCATGCCGGCGTTGCTTGCAGATCAGGGCGTTCTTCAGGCACAATTGCCCCCTCCACGGGACACACTTGCAAACAAATGCCACAGTCAATACAGGTGGCAAAATCAATCCAGAACCAATCGGTGCCCTTGGCATTTTTCCCCGGTCCCGGATGAATACAGGCCACCGGACACGCCTCAACGCAATCGGCAACCCCTTCGCAGGTATTCGTGACAATGGTGTGCGCCACAGCGTTTTCCTCACTGAGAGTTGATTCAGGATCAATTCTAAAGCTCTAGGCTAGATCCCCAGATCTGACTTCGCCGCTTGAGCCGCCTCCAATAACATGGGTGTAGGGAGTTCCTCCCAATCGCGATCGCCGATCTCGGCATAGAAGGTTTCGTCATAGCTGCGGGTTTGGATCACCACAGGCATCGGCACCGCATGACCCAGCACAAGCGCCTGTTGTTTAGAATCCAGCTTGGCCAACACCGATCGCAACTGCTGCGAACCCGCCACCCCAGTGAAAATGGCCTCAATGTCCTTTTCATCGTTAAGGAGTGCGGTGATGCGGGTGCCAATTTGCGACATGATCTCGCTATCAATGCCCGAAGGCCGTTGATCAACAACGAGGAGCGTGACAAAGTACTTGCGCATTTCGCGGGCGATCGTCCCAAAAATCGTTTGCTTCACCGTCGCTGCATTCAAGAAGCGGTGAGCCTCCTCAATCGTGATCACCAGTTGACGCGGGCGATCGCTGGGATTTTTGGTTTGCAAAAAAATCTCCGACTGCTGCACATAGGCTTGGTGGATGCGGCGGGCAATAATATTCGTCGCCAGCATATAGGAGAGCATATTGGCTTGGGAGCCAAACTCAATCACCACATGTTGACCCGCCGCAAGAGTGTCCAAAATCTGACCAATGTAGTTCTTGGTACAGGTATTCCGCAGGTACTTCAGTTGCTCTAGCCGTGTCAGTTTGCGTTGCAGCGCCATGATCGAGGCTTTGCTGCCCATCTTCGTTTCGCAAAACTCCTGAATCTCCTGATTTGTCATCACCAAAAGGCGACTAATCCAACCCTTGCCAAACTCATTGCGCAGAATAATGGCATTTTCGAGGCTGGCTTCTGAAAGGTTAAGTTCCCCCTGCACCAGCGCCAGATCCTCCACCTCAATTTGATCAAAGCCAATGTAGAGTTCTTGGGCATCGCGCACCCCCCGCCGTTGCGTGGATTCGGGATCAAGGGTATAGATCTTCACCTGCTGTGGAAACAGTTGCCGCAATCCCTTAACGGTGCTGACTGACTTGCCTTCACGGGTGGCTTCCCAGCCATACTCCGAGTGCATATCAAAAATCAAGTTCACCGCCGCCTGTTTGCGGATAATCCCCGACAGCAACAGCCGCGTTAGGAAGGATTTGCCCGTCCCCGACTTGCCAAAGATGCCGTTGCTGCGCTCGACAAAGCGATCCAAGTCCAAACAGATGGGGACTGCCATATCTAAGGGAGTCCCAATGGCAAAGTTGCGCCGCTGCGGATCGTCTTCCCAGCCAAACACGGCGCGAAACTCCCGTTCACTGGCCTCATAGACAGGACTGAAATGGGCAGGGATCGTTTTTACGGGCAGTAAATCCTGCTCATCGTTGAGGATCATCAACATCGGTGCCACACTTAGCGTCGCAAACGTGCCCGTACCCGCCAGTACCTCCTGCAAAAAGGTATCCTCAAGGGCGGGGGGATTGAGCAGAATGCGGGGATTGGCCGTACCAAGCACGACATCCGTCAGCAGACAAAAGAAGCGCGATCGCTGGCCTTGCACCACCAAAAATTGACCAACCCGCAGTTCCTCAACGGAGACGCTACCACTGAGCCGCACTTCAAGGCCTTGACTGAGGGAACCTTGGACGACAATTCCCAGTTGTTGTGCTGTCATCGTTTATTGCGCCTTCAGGAGCTGAATGCGTTGGGGGTCGCCAAACCGCGGAGCAGGGGCTTGGCGGTGAAATTCAGCACCCAGTCTTTGGGTCGCTTGTAGCGTTTGACTCAGGTGCTGCACATAGCGATCCTGTGCCCGCCGAAACCCTTCTAGGTTGTCTCCGCCATTGAGAAGCGCAAAGCAGACGGTGCCGTATTTTGCTGTGGGTAAGACGCCAACCAACGCACTCACATTCCAAAGAGAACCGGTTTTCACCAGTGTGGCGGTGGGTAACTGACGATACTCAACGGTGCCGCGATCGCGCCCCGCCATGGGTAGCACATCCGCCAAACTGTGGTTTTTCTGAGCGAGCATCTCCTGAAGCGCCAAAAGCATCCCACACGCCGCCCGGGGAGAAATGCGATTCTCCTCCCCCAGACCTGAGCCGTTGATCAGTTGAATTTCACTGGGGGGTACATTGGCTTTACGGGCGGCCACTTGAGCTACGGTTGCAGCACCCCCTGCCATCTCGGCTAGCGTTTCCGCAATCTCATTATTACTGTAGATATTCATTTGCCGCACAATTTCCCCCAAGGGGAGTGAGCGATGCTCGAGGCGCAGGGTAACACTCGCAGGGATCGTGCTTTGGAAGCGTGTTTCACCCGTCATACTTACTTGGGGGCGGGGTTGTCCCTTCAGGTGCTGTTCATAGGCCGTTTGAATTTCAGGTGTCCAGCGGCGGTGATCTAGGGCGAGTTGGAAGAGCGCTGCGGCGGTCTGGGATTCAGGGTAAAAGTTCATGGCAAAAGGGGGAACGATGACTAAATTCCCCTGCACTTGACGAATGCCCAAGCGATTGAGGGCATTACCGATGGCGATCGCCTCCTCCCAGACAAAGAGGGGATCATTGCCGCCAATCAAGACCAAGTCCCCCCTGAGGACACCATTTTGCAGCGTGCCTGTGGTGCCGATGCGAGTCAGGAACTGATAGTCAAAGGAGTATTTATCCAGCACAGCGAGGCTCGTGGCAATTTTAGTGACCGATGCAGCCGCAAGGGGGCGATCGCCTTGGTGGTTCACGAGTAACTGCTGAGCACTTTGAACCCAGATGCCCTGTTGATTGGGAGAAAAACCCTCCTGAGCCAAGGTTTGCAGGTAGCGATCGCGATACTGATACAGTGCCACCTCAGAGGGAAAGATGACTGCCTTTAATGCCTCAATGCGCGGCTGTCCCCAGTACCATGCCAATGCTGCCAACAAATCTAGCATACCCGTTCTAATTTGCTGTCAATTGCCACCATCCCAAACTGGGGCCAATAAAGCGAACTGTGAGCCAAATGACTACCAGTAGGCCAATGCCGACCCACGTGCCCCGCGTCACCCACTTCTGAATCAGCAGCAGTTGCTCCTTCTTGAGCCAGCCCCCCTTTTCTTGACCGTAGGCCTCACCGAGGGTTTCTTTGCGCCGTTTTGCCTCACCCATACTCGCTGCTCGAACGGTTACAATCTCTATCCTAGATACTTTTGCGGGGCAATGACCCTCTAGGACTCAACGATTGGGCACACCACACCAAACTTCGCCAGCTTTTGCAACACCTTAGCCGCACTCTCCTCAATCGTCTCCAAATCCGTGCGGCATTCCACCTCTGGATTCAAGGGTGGCTCATAGGGGTCATCAATCCCCGTAAAATTGCGAATCTCCCCTGCCCGCGCCCGTTTATAGAGTCCCTTTACATCCCGCTGCTCACACACTGTCAAGGGGGCATTCACATAAACCTCAACAAAGCGGCCAATTTTATGCCGCACCTCATCCCGAATCTCGCGATAGGGCGAAATTGCCGAGACAATCACGATCACCCCGTGGCGAGTCAGCAGTTGAGCCACAAAGCCAATGCGGCGGATATTTTCATCCCGATCCTCTTTAGAAAACCCCAGCCCCTTTGTCAAATGCTGGCGGACAATATCGCCATCGAGAAGTTCAACAGCATGGCCAGCCGCCTGAAGCTGCTTGTGGACATAGTGAGCCAGCGTTGTTTTACCAGCCCCAGAGAGACCAGTAAACTAGAGAGTTAAGCCTTCGGAGTGGGTCATAGGAGGTCAATACAGTTAAGTGGACTGCGGCAACCAGTGAGGGTCTAGGGGGCTAAGACAAAGTTCACTAACTTGCCGGGAACGACAATCACTTTTTTGATCGTTTTGCCCGCTAGGTAGCGTTGGCCAATCTCCGACTGCTTGGCGGCTTCCTCCAGTTCCACTTGACTAGCCGTGGCAGGCACTTGGATCGCGCCACGGGTTTTGCCCATGACCTGAATGACAAGGGTGATTTCATCGGCAACGAGGGCAGTGGGGTCTGCTTTTGGCCAGGGCTGGCGGTGGATGGAGTCGGTGCCACCCAGTTGGTGCCAGAGTTCTTCACTGATGTGGGGGGCAAAGGGGGCGAGTAGGGTGAGTAGGGTTTGGATGCCTTCGCTATAGACCCCCGAAGTGTGGCAGTCGGCACTGCCAAGGGCATTACTGAGTTTCATTAGTTCGGCAACAGCGGTATTGAGTTGATAGTCGCCTTCCAGATCGTCGCTAATTTCTTTGATGGCAGTGTGAATGGCACGGCGCAGCTCTTTTTCCGTTTTAGTGAGGCTTGCCGGCAGGGGTTGACCCAGCTGACCACCCTTGGCTTTGAAGGTTTGCACGAGGCGCCAAACGCGGTTGAGAAAGCGAAATTGGCCTTCGACATCGGCATCGTCCCACTCGAGGTCTTTTTCGGGGGGCGCCTTGAAAAGGATGAACATGCGGGCAGTATCCGCCCCGTACTTCTGAATCACATCGCCGGGGGCAACGCCGTTGTACTTAGATTTGGACATTTTTTCATAGACCACCTCTAGGGGCTCCCCTGTGTCCGGGTCGGTGGGTTGGCTGAGATCGGCGATGCGGCTAGGAATGATGTACTTGCCCGTGCGCGGATTTTTGTAGGTGCGCCCTTGAACCATGCCTTGGGTGAGTAGGCGTTGGAAGGGTTCACTGACATGGACAAGCTGGCGATCGCGCAAAACTTTGGTGAAAAAGCGCGAGTAGAGCAAATGGAGAATGGCGTGCTCAATCCCCCCTACATACTGATCCACGGGTAACCAGTCCTTGATGGCCGCTGGGTCAAAGGGGGCTTCACTGTTGCGCGCATCGGCGTAGCGGAAGTAGTACCAAGAGGAGTCAATAAAGGTATCCATTGTGTCCGTTTCCCGCTGGGCAGGGGTACCACATTTCGGGCAGGGAACATCGCGCCACGCCGCAAGTTTGGCCAAGGGAGAAGGGCCACGACCGCTAAACTCCACCTCTTCTGGCAGCAGCACAGGTAACTCTGACCGCGGCACCGGCACCGCCCCACACTGCGGACAGTGAATGATCGGAATGGGCACACCCCAGTAGCGTTGGCGAGAAATGAGCCAATCCCGCAGCCGATACTGCACTTGTTCGCGTCCCCAACCTTGGGTAGCAGCATACTCGGTAATCGCTGCTTTGGCGGCGGTGGAGTCCATGCCATCAAATGGACCACTGTTGATCAATCTCCCCGGCTCCGTATAGGCGGCCTTGAGGCGGGCACTGGCTTTGCCGTCTGGGGGAATAATCACTTGGCGAATGGGGAGCTTGTGGGCTTTGGCAAACTGAAAATCGCGCTCATCGTGGGCAGGTACGCCCATCACGGCTCCAGTCCCATATTCGTAGAGGACATAATCGGCAATCCAGATAGGAATTTCCTCCCCAGTAAAAGGATTGACGGCTTTGCCACCGGTGGCCACACCGCGTTTGGGGCGATCGCCCGCTGTGCGTTCCAGTTCACTTTCCTGTTGGACACTGGCAATAAAGGCTTCGACGGTTTTGCGGCGGCGGCTAGTGGTGACTTTCGGTGTCAGGGGATGTTCGGGCGCCAGCACCACGTAGGTCACCCCATAGACGGTATCGGGACGGGTGGTAAAAACAGCAATTTTCTCATGACTGCCAACAATTGGGAATTCCAGATAGGCACCCGTGGACTTGCCGATCCAGTTGGCCTGCATCAATTTCACCCGCTCTGGCCAGCCCGTCAGTTGTTCTAAGTCATTCAACAGTTCCTCGGCATAGGCGGTAATTTTCAGGAACCATTGCTTAAGCAGTCGCCGTTCCACTAAGGCGCCCGATCGCCACGATCGCCCTTCGCTATCCACCTGCTCATTGGCCAAAACTGTTTGATCCACGGGATCCCAGTTCACCGCTGCTTCCTTCTGGTAGGCCAAACCCGCCTCAAAGAATTCCAAGAAGAGCCATTGCGTCCAGCGGTAGTAGTCGGGGTGACAGGTGGCTACTTCCCGTTCCCAATCGTAGGACAGGCCAAGGCGTTGCAGTTCTTGGCGCATTTGGGCAATGTTTTGCTGTGTCCAGACGCGAGGATGAATCCCCCGTTCAATGGCGGCATTTTCTGCCGGCAGGCCAAAGGCATCCCAGCCCATCGGGTGGAGAACGCGATAGCCCTGCATCCGCCGACAGCGGGCAATGACATCGGTAATCGTATAGTTGCGGACGTGCCCCATATGCAGATTCCCGGAGGGGTAGGGAAACATCGAGAGGGCATAGAATTTCGGCTTTTGCGGATCGGTGTTGGTGCGATCGATCTGGCGGGCAGCCCATTCCCGTTGCCACTTGGCCTCAATCACTTGGGGGTCGTAGCGATCGTCCACAACAGTTTTCCCAAAAGAACAGCTTATCTATTGTATCTGGCACGTTCCTCTCCAAGATACGGCAACAGTGGTCTTAGCTTGCCGGTGCCGCAACGGGGCGTAGCCGATAGCCTTGACCATAGACCGTTTGAATTAGGGAGGGTTCGTCGGCATGCTCAATTTTGCGCCGTAGCAGTCGAATCTGGGCGGCCAATAGGTTGCGATTGACACAGGTCTGATCCGGCCACAGTTGACTAGCAATCAATTCATGGCTGAGAAGTTCCGTCGGGTGCTTGAGGAAAAGAGCTAGGAGCGCTGTTTCCTTCTCAGAGAGGGAGATACACTGTGTTCCTCGGTAGAGCAAGCGACCTTCGACATCGAGCCGCAGATCCTGCCAGCAAAGAATCGGTGCCGTACACCCCATCGTGTGGCGCCGTCGCAGCAGTGCTCGTACCCGTGCCAGCAATTCCCGCAGTTCAAAGGGTTTAACCAAGTAATCATCAGCACCGGCATCCAGACCCCGCACCCTGTCATCCACCGTATCTCGAGCAGTGAGAAAGAGAACGGGAGTCTCATCACCGGCTTGGCGCAATCGTTGACAAAGTTCTAGCCCCGTAGGCGGTGGCACCATCCAATCCAAAATTAAGAGGTGGTAGGGGCGCTGCGTTTGCCAGTAGGTTTGAGCCGTTTCACCATCGTAGGCCACGTCAACGTGGTAGCCCTCTTGGCGCAGGATGTGACCCAAGGGGTCGGCGAGTTCCGTTTCATCCTCTAGCAGCAGAATGTGCTCCACAACATCAATTGATGGCCGATGGACACCAAAATTTTAGCGAAATCCTCTTGAGTTAGGCGGCTGCTTGTAGCAACTGAGGCGGCACTGGAATTCCCGCTGCGATCGCCTCCGCTGGCAGTGTGGGTACAAGGCGATAACAGTAGAGAAGAAATTGCTCTAACCATGTTTGTAGCAGGTCTTGCTGCTTCTCATTGAGGTAGCGATCGGGAGCAGGTACTTGCTCAGTGTAAAAGGTCTCAACCCGAATCGTGCGCAGCCAAGGATGAGTCGGGCGGGTAATCAACCAGTAGTTACGCACAAGGGCACAACCGAGGTGATTCTGCACGATCTGGCTTGCCTTCCTAAACCATGGCAGATAGTTTTGCAGCGTCTGTACCACTGGTGGCGTAAACAAGGGGCGTACTGCGGATGTCACACCAAGCAGGTTCAGGATTTCACCCTCTAGTGCCAAGAGGTAGGCCAAATTGATAGGGAGAGACGCCTTAGCCCGATCGTAGGATACCAGTAGTGTTTCTAGGGTGGCACGGCTCGCTTCTGGGAGTCCTTCAATCAACAGGAGAAGCTGATTTTCAGTTCGCAGGGGACTGGCAGAGAGGGCTGAGCCTTGGCGCTGATAAATTTCCCTCAGAGTATCGAGGAGAAGAGGCGGTAGCAGCATTGCTCAAGGAGTTAGTCTAAAAAGACCTAGGTAATCTTAATACTTTCTTTATATCTGTTTGTCGGGATGATGGAAGTAAGGGTTGCTACAGTTGACCCAGAAAAAACTTAGGGTATTGATAGGATTTTATAAATCTTCTAGCGATCGCTTGCCAATCCTCTAGGGAATACGCTACCTTAGATAAGCTAGAGCAACGCGGGGTAGAGCAGTCTGGTAGCTCGTCGGGCTCATAACCCGAAGGTCCATGGTTCAAATCCATGCCCCGCCATTCATGATGTTTAATCGATTCTGGCGCTTCTTAGCTCCTTTAATTCCTCTCCCTAGCTTGATTCTTGGCATGTCCACAGCGCAGACGGCTCAATATCGCTTGAGTGCGCTGAAGATTGAACTGGCACCCCAAGAACCTTTTACGGTACTGGCGATCGCTAATACGGGCAATGTCCCCCTCGACTTTAAGGTGCGGGTGCAGCAGTGGCAACAGCGGGCAACGGGGGAAGATGAACTCCATCTCTTACCCGCAAATAGCCTAGAGCTAGTCGCCTTTCCCAACCTCCTGCATCTGCCCGTGGGCGGACGGGCTGAAATTCGCCTTGGCCATCGCTTGCCGGCTGCTGATGTCGAGCGGACATATCGGCTTTTAGTTGCAGAAATTCCTCCAGCCCCTCAAGGAATCGGCTCAGAAACGCGCCTCGTAACGGTGCATAGCCTACCCGTATTTATCAAACCAGCGGTCATTCGGCGGCAGGGGCAACTCCTCAATGCCCAAGTGCAGCAGGGAACCCTGCAAATGACTGTCAGTAATCGGGGCAATGTGCATATCGAGGCGGATCAAATCACAGTCAGAGGCTTGGCGGAGAATGGTCAACGGCTCTTTGAGCTGCGCCCGCAACGGGAATATGTTCTTGCAGGGGTGACGCGGCCCTTAATGCCCATGCCTTTGCCCCAAGACCAGTGTGCAGCCGTGCGAATCCTACAGATTGTCTTGGACATTGCTGCCCATCCCCCCACCACCCAAATTGAGCGACCCACGGGGGTTTGCCGTTAGAGCCTTTGATTAAGAGCAGCAAAAAGACGCTGGCGATCGCCCTCTAGAGCCTGATCTAGTTCTGGCAAAAAGGTGTTGTCTGGCCACAGCGGCGCGAATAAAGTCACCATTGGCAGACTGTCAATGGCAATGAAAAAGTCCGTAGGTTGGGGGCCATCAATGTGGCGACTATTGACGCCAAAACCGGCACGGGTATAGGTAATCGCCACGGCAGGCGCCGCCGAACGCAACCAATCAAGGGGTGTTGGCTGACCAGCTATGGAGCGCACCATCTGTTCCAGTTGCTCTGGACTTCCCGGCCAAATGGAGGCCAAGAGGTCACGGCGGTTGTTAGGGTCATCCCATGCCTTGAGGAAGGTTTGCAGCGTTGCAGGAGCCTTCAATGTTGCCTCTTGGGGGTTGGCCAAGGGTTGCAGCCATGCAGCTAGGGGGTCGGTGTCCCGAGGGAGTTCCCCTTGCCACCAGCGGAGGAGGGTTGACACTTGACGCACATAGGCGCCTGAGGGGCGATCGCTGGCAATGTCCTGCTCAAGCTGACGATAACGCTCCGTGACCGCCGTCAGAACTGGTTGATAAAAGGGTGCGAGGGGAGCAACCCGCCAAGCCGGACTGGTGATGAAGATGGGATGGCGCAGCACCTCAAGGATCAGGGCTTGGGTGGCGAGTTGCGGTTGATTCTTACGAATGAGGGCTAAGCCGAGACCCAGAAAATTGCCCCGTTTAGCCGGTACCAGTTGAGCCGCTTTGGCAAAGGTAGGAACTGCTGCACCCAAATTGCCCTCGCGCCAATAAAGCCATGCCAAGTTACTATAACCAAACTCAAGGTAGGGGGACAGCTCAATTCCTTTTTCAAACTCAACCGTTGCTGTACGCAAGAGGTTTGCCCGTGCTGTGGGGTTGTCTGTCATCATGCCCCGCTGGCCATAGTGCCACCCCCGTTGCAGCGGATAGTAGGGTTCCCAAGGGGCGAGTTCCTGAGCATGGAAGAGCTTCTCAGTAAAGCGATTCCAGTCGGGAGGGGTTTCCAAGAGGGCTAGAAAACCTTCGCTGCTACTTGCCCAAGCACGGTGAATCGGTGTCAGCCAACCCACCATCACTAGGATGATTCCTAAAGCCACGCCCACCAGCGAGAGTGCCCAGCGTACCCGCAACCGTTGGGGAGGAGTTTGCCCTTGGCCTGTGCGAATCAGGGTTGTTAAGAGGGTAAGTTCAATTAGGAAGAGGCCACCAATGCCAACATTGTCCAGTTGAAAATCCGTAAGACTGAGTACGCCGTAGCCCCAAAGCGCAAGGTAGAGGGCGATCGCCAGCCGTTGTTCCCGTTGTGTTAAGTTCGGCCACCAGCAACGATAGCGCATTGCCCAATAAACCAGTAGCCCCACCCCCAAGAGCAATACGGCAATGCCCCAAAGGCCAAGTTCGGCCCACAGTTGTACGGGGGTACTGTGGAGTTGATAGATCCACTCCGCTTCACGGCCAGCCCAGCCCGGACGATAGTGCTGATACCACAGGGGCACACTGCCTAAGCCATTGCCCCTCAGAGGATGGGCGGCCCCCATCCGCCAGCCAACAATACTGGTAATCCAGCGGTAGGCTAGTTCGCTCCCTTGTCCTCCCTGCCAGAGAGCCACTAAGCTGCGGCGCAGGCGATCGTTGGCCAAAGCGACCACCGCTAAGCCCACCAAAGCCAACAAGCCCCACCAAGAGCGACGCTGGCGGCGATAGTGCCAAACCCAACCCACGCCAAGGGGAATGACCATTGCCAGTAAGCCGAGGCCGCCCCCCCGTGAAAATGTTGTATAGAGGGTAACTAGACCCAAAAGCAGCACCGCCATCCAAAACCGGCGCGATCCACTGGCTTCTGCTTCTATGGCCAACAGTCCTACCAAGGGTAGAGCCAATAGGAGATAGCCCGCCACGTAATTTTGGTGGCCAAAGGGTGCCCAGTTGCGGAGTTCCAAAGTGTCCACATTGAGGTGGGGCGTTAATCCTTGGGGAGTATCAAAAATTGCCGGGGCGATCGCTGTGCCCAGCCAAAGGCCTAAACTGACAAGAATCACGAGGGCAGTGAGATAGCCTTGAAAGCGCACAATTTGCCAGCGGCGTTCTGGGGTGCGCAACCAAGCCCCGAGGGGATAAAGAACAGCAATACCTCCCAACAGTGCCCAGCCATACCAGCGAGCCTGATGGGGAAAAGTACTCCACGTCCCTGAAATCGCCAATGCCAACAGGAGTAATAGCACTACGCCATCAAAGCCATTTCCCAAGGGCTGCACCCGCCGTTGATAGGCCAACACCTGCAAAAACCAAAGCAGAGGCACCCCCAGCGCGGCTTGCCAGAGTAAGACCCAAGGCCACGCCACCATGAGACTGTGACTATCGGGTAGAAGCGTAAAAAAGGTATAGCCAGCTGCTGTGAACAACCCCAGCAGAATGCCCTCCTGTTTCGCTGCCTGTTCGCCCCAATGTTTTGCCGTCATCGGTGATGCTAAAAGGGTTTAAAGCCGCTCCAACCGCTTTGATGAGCCTTGTCCTGATTCTAGGTGAATTCTTAGGCAAAGGCTGCCACCACCCGATCCATGGCTTCAACCACATTTTCCCGACTATTAAAGGCCGAAAGGCGCAGATAGCCCTCACCCGCTGCCCCAAAACCAGCACCGGGGGTACCCACTACATAGCAAGTGTGCAGCAATTTATCGAAAAAGTCCCAACTGCCAATCCCTTGGGGCGTCTTCAGCCAGACATAGGGAGCATTGACCCCACCATAGACTGCAAAGCCCGCTTGGGTGAGTTTTTCGCGAATGAGACGGGCATTGTCCATATAGAAGGCCACCAGTTCCCGTACTTGGGCTTGACCGGCTTCAGAGTAAACCGCCTCGGCGCCCCGCTGCACAATGTAGGACACACCATTAAACTTCGTGGATTGCCGCCGTTGCCACAGCGCCCAGAGTTCGACGGCCTCGCCACTGGGGGTTTGCCCCTTGAGACCCTTGGGTACTACGGTAAAGGCACAGCGAGTTCCCGTAAATCCGGCATTTTTCGAGAAGGAGCGGAATTCAATGGCACACTCGCGGGCACCGGGAATTTCATAGATGGAGTGGGGAATAGCGGGATCGGTAATAAAAGCTTCGTAGGCGGCATCAAAGAAGATAATTGCTTGGTGGGCACGGGCATAGTCCACCCACGCCTCTAAATGCTCCCGTGTGGCCACCGCACCGGTGGGATTGTTGGGGAAGCAGAGGTAGATTAAGTCCACAGGTTCACTGGGTAGCGTGGCGGTGAAGTGGTTTTCAGCGGTAATCGGCAAATAGACCAGTCCAGTGTACTCCCCGCGTTCATTGGCTTCCCCCGTGTGCCCTGCCATGACATTGGTATCCACATAGACGGGATAAACGGGGTCGGTAACGGCAATGCGGTTGCCGTCGCCAAAAATATCGAGGATATTCCCTGTGTCGCACTTGGAGCCGTCGGAAATAAAAATTTCACTGGCATCAATGTCGCAGCCGCGGGCTTGGAAGTCGTGGGCGGCAATTTTTTCCCGTAGCCAAGGATACCCCTGCTCAGGCCCATAGCCTTTGAAGGTGGCGCGATCGCCCATTTCTTCCACCGCTTGAATCATTGCTTGACGACAGGCTGCCGGCAGCGGTTCGGTGACATCCCCAATGCCGAGACGAATCAGGGGGGCATCGGGATGGGCTTGCAAGAATTGATTGACACGGCGGGCAATTTCCGGAAAGAGATACCCTGCCTTGAGTTTGAGGTAGTTTGCGTTAACAAAGGCCATAGATTAGACTGCAATCAGGGAGATTTGTTAAATTTTAACCTCAAACATTCTAAAGTGATGCTTTAATTTGGGCAACTCAATATCTTTCAGGATGAGCACCCTAAAGAATACGGGATTATTCACGCTTTCCTCACTCATATTCGCCAGCGATTGCTCTATAAGCCTCTGGAACTGCACAGTAAAGCTCACGGTCTGAAAAGCAGTACTTGCAGCAAAAGTGAGTCCTCCATTGGGGCGATCGCTGGTTGGTATAACTAAATTGGGTCAGCACTTTTACAAATCACATAACCAGCGACAGATCGATGCAATTTGATTTGGATTGTTTAGGTTAGCAGCGTTGGCAAGTAATCCCTTTTCCAGTTGATCCCATATCTCGACCGCCATTTTCTTCTCAATCGCTGCACCTATAAAGAAAACATGCGGGGAGTGTTTCGCTTTCGAAAACGCTTCACGGATACGGTCAAGAGCCGCTCGCGCAGTTTTCCAATGCTCGTCTGTGCCTGCTGGGTCTATTCCCCCTTTGAGTTCACCGAGTGCAATATAAGACGTGGCCAATTGATGCTCTGTGGACTGCAACTCCTCAGGGCTAAGGTTAAATAAACACATGTCCACATTGTTTTTCACCAAAGGGACGGTCAAGTTGTCAATCAAGGTGCGCGACTTACCCATGCTTTCCCAGCTCAAGCCACGCAAAGACAACTCGATTTCCAAGTCATCGTCAGTCATGTCAACCCACCGCCTAGTCTTTGAATGTTGCCATCTATAACTGATGCCAGCTATCGCCAGCGTTGAAATGATTGCGCGAGTAAGTTTTCTCTGCGCTAAGACGCCGCCAATGTTGCGCATTGATCCGCCGAGGGCGTCGCCACGCGTCAGCAGAAACCTGAACACTAGTTCTTCAATAAATTTCTCTCCCGCTGGCTCAAGAAATTCTTGATGAGGCCATTGATGGCTTCCGCCTTGTCTGCTGGCTGTAGATGAACCAGCGCCTTGTCAGATAATCCTGCTCCCCTGAGAAGACCTACTTCTATGTCTTTGATAGCCAGCAAATCAGCAGGGGTTTTAGCCCCTGATGCAGCTTCTTGCAATGCCCTTGCTTCGGCGACGTAAGGCGTAGAGCGACGATTCTTTTCGAGCGCAAGAGCAACAAAGCCTGCGCGTGTGGCTTCATAGCTCGTAACGAGATCATCACTAGACTGAAGATGGTTTCGGTATGGGCGCAAAGACATTACAATTTTCTCCAGATGTAAATGCCCTTACGTAGAGCTTCGCGTCCGTACTCCCCCATCTGCTGGCTACTATTGCCTTTGCCGTTTGGCAAAACGAGAATACGTTCAACATAAAAGCCTAATTTCTCTGCAATATCAGAGAGGATCATATCGACCGAAACGCTCGCTCCTGCATAACGGACATTATCGTTGACCATAAACAAGAGTGCGTTTGGTTTCAATACACGCGCACATTCGGCGACAACACAAGCCATCTCATAAAAATAGCCTTTTACCATCCGAGGAATTCCGTTATTGTTCAGAGCCCGTTGCGCTTTTTGGTCTTCCAAGTACTTCAGAATGGCTTGTAATAGTTCCTCCTCATCAGCAGCAGCCAATGCCGTTGCCCATTGCGGGTTAATGCCCAACAAGTCTTTTGGGCGATTTTCCACTGTACAACTAAGCATCTCTTGGCGAAGTCTCAGTAGTTTTTGTTCATCTGTGCCCAACAACGCGAGTTCCAGTGCATAGGTACGCGTATAGTCATAGCGGTTGCAGTAAGGCGGAGAGGTCAGAATTGCATCGTAGGTGCTGTCGGGTAATTGCGGCAATATTTGAAGACATGAACCCTCAAACAAACGGATTTGAGCCTGAAGTTTTTCCGCAGCAAACAAAGTTGTTTGATGATTGGGTGATACATCTTCTAAAATCTCGTTTATCTTTTCACAAATAGCCTGATCGAACTCTAGGATTTCGCCCTTGTCGAAAATTTTCTTACCCTGTGTGCGTCCAGAGCGGTAATCCCACCGAAGGTATTGACCATCCTTTCGAGTAAAACTGATGGATTCCAGTACACAAAGTAAAGCAAAGCGCAAGATGGATTGAACTCTACTATTCTCGACTTGGTACGCGCCTATATATTTTTCGATGGCTTCCTTTGTTGTTTTGGGATAAGCTCCCTGTGTGATTCGCAGCTCTGGCAAGGGAACACTTATTTGCGACTCTTTCCAAACTCTCAACGTCGACCATTGGCACAATCTCTCGAAGTCTTCAGGGGTGAATTCGGCATCTAGAATTTGTTTGGCCGCAATGATTTCGCGACCAATGGGTAACAACTCGATCCCATCTGCATCTATACCCATTGCACTTGCAGCAAACAAAGCTGTTCCACTGCCTGCGAAAGGATCCAGAATTCTACCTGCGTTAATACCGTTATGAAATAGATGTTCGACTAAAGAAGCTGAAAACGCTTCTTTGAACTTGTACCAACGATAAGAAGGTCTAGTTTTATTGCCTTGGAAACTCACCAAAAAACGCGAGAGTGTAGGGTCAATGTCGAATCTGTTTCTGAACCGATCGTGTAGCTGCTTATCAAGATGTCTAATAGTGCTGAGGAACTCAGGGGGTTGAGACAATACAGCAGTGGATGCCGTAGTATATTGCATTTCAATAGCTGAATACTAAACGTACCGATAGGTTGTGACCTCTCGCCTGCACGAGAAGACTGCTGCTCTCGGTTAAGTGTTTCTGTCTCCGGGGCAGCCAGTTGTGCTTCACGGCTCTCACTCCAACTGAGCAAAGATCGACAAAGAAGATAGTGATGCTAATCTATCAACCCTCGAGTACTTCCTGTAGCCGCGATCGCGCCCTTTCAAAGGCCTCGGCCAATTTCTGAGGTTGAGATCCGCCGGCCTGAGCAAAGTTGGGACGCCCGCCGCCGCGGCCACCACAGACTTGGGCGAGTTCCGCCACCAGTTGACCGGCATGAACCCCCCGCTCTACAACGTCCGGACTGGCGGCGACTAAAAGGTTCACTTTGTCAGCAGCCGGTTGAGTGGCCAACACCACAGCTCCACTGCCCAGTTTATTCAGGAGCCATTCAGCAGCGGTTTTTAGCCCTTGGGGATCTACCCCCGCCAGCGAGGCAATAAGCAGATGGGTAGCGCCGATGGCTTCAGCCTGCTCCAAGAGGGCTTGGGTTTTGGCAAGAGCTAGTTCGGCTTTGAGGTGTTCCAGTTCCTTTTGCTGGGCTTTGAGATCCGCTTGGAGTTGGCTAATGCGATCTAGAATCTCTTCCGGTTTGGCTTTGAAGCGATCGCACAACTCGCGGACAATGCTATCGCGCTGTTGCAAATAGTCACGCACCGCCGGTCCAGCAATGGCTTCAATGCGGCGAATCCCAGCCGCCACACCACTTTCGCTAATGATCTTAAAGAGGCCAATTTCAGCAGTGTTGTGGACATGGGTGCCACCACAGAGTTCCATAGAGACACCGGGAATATCGAGAACGCGCACCTGCTCACCGTATTTTTCACCAAACATGGCGATCGCCCCCTTGGCCTTGGCTTCATTGAGCGCCATGATACTCGTGTGGGTGGCATGGCTTTCACTAATCCACGTGTTGATTTGATCTTCAATCTGTTGCAGCTCTTCGCGAGTGAGGGCACGGGGGCAGTTAAAGTCAAACCGCAGCCGATCAAAAGCCACCAGTGATCCCGCTTGGGAAATGTTTTCGTCAATCCGCTTTTTCAAGGCCGCCTGCAAGAGATGCGTTGCGGTGTGGTGCGCCTGTACCCGCCGCCGACAACTGAGATCAATTTGGGCGCTCACGCGATCGCCAACGCTGAGGCTGCCCCGCTCCACTTTGCCGTAGTGAACAAACACTTCCTTTTGCTTTTGCACATCGTGGATTTGCACTAGCGCATCACTGGTGGCGAGATACCCGCGATCGCCAATTTGGCCACCGGATTCAGCATAGAAGGGAGTTTCTTCAAGGATCACCTGCACTTCAGTCCCTGCTGTTGCCGTTGTTACCGGATGACCCGCCACCAAAATCGCTGTTACGGTCGTGGTCAAACTAAACTCGTCATAGCCACGAAACTGCGTCGGATGCAGTTGATCCGCTAGGGAGTCAATCCCCTCCTGAACGGTAATATCAATGGTTTCGTGAGCGGCTTGGGAGCGTTGCCGCTGCTCGGCCATACAGGCTTCAAACTCAGCCACATCCACACCAATGCCTTGCTCAGCGGCAATCTCTTGGGTCAACTCCAAGGGGAAGCCATAGGTATCAAAAAGAACGAAAGCATCGCGCCCTGCCAATTGTGGTTTACTGCGTTTTTTGCCCTTAGTTGTCTTCAATGGAGCGAGCATCTCCGCTAAGAGCTTCTCACCCCGATCCAAGGTCTTAAGAAACTGTTCCTCCTCCCGCTGGAGTTCGCTGAGAATCACTGCCTGCCGCTCGCGCACATTGGGATAGACATTGGCAGCCAGATCAATCGCCACTTGAGCCAAGGCAGGGGTCACCAGTTCATTGATCCCCAACAGCCGACTATGGCGGACAATGCGCCGAATCAATCGCCGCAGGACATAGCCACGCCCCACATTACTGGCGGTGACGCCATCGGCAATGAGATGAACCACGGCACGGGTGTGATCGCCAATCACCTTGAGGGACGTTTTGGTGCTGGCATTGGCTTTGCGGTACTGAATCCCGGCTCGCTGCGCTGCCGCCTCAATCATCGGGAAAATTAAGTCTGTCTCGTAGTTGTTGGGCACCCCTTGCAGAACCTGCGCCATTCGCTCCAAGCCCATACCGGTATCAATGTTTTTCGCCTTGAGGGGGGTGCGGCGCCCTTGATCGTCTTGGTTCAACTCCATGAACACCAGGTTGTAGAGTTCGATGAAGCGGCGATCGTCATCGAGATCAACGTCAGCTAGCCCCTTTTCCGGATAGAAGTCGTAGTAAATCTCAGAACAAGGGCCACAGGGACCCGTTGGCCCCGCCGTCCAGAAGTTGCTCTCCTCTCCCATGCGCTGGATGCGCTCCTTGGGCAAGCCCACTTGGCGATGCCAAATGTCATAGGCCTCATCGTCATTTTCAAAGACGCTCACCAAGAGCCGTTCCGGGGGCAAACCATAAACCGTGGTCATCAATTCCCATGCCCAACCAATGGCCTCCGCCTTGAAGTAGTCGCCAAAGCTGAAGTTGCCCAACATTTCAAAGAACGTGTGGTGGCGAGCAGTGCGACCCACATTTTCAATGTCATTGGTGCGCAGACACTTTTGCGCAGTGGTGACGCGGCGTACCTTTGGCGTTTCTTGGCCGAGGAAAATGGGTTTGAAGGGGAGCATGCCGGCGATCGTCAGCAGCACCGTCGGATCCTCTGGAATCAGCGAGGCACTGGGCAAAATCGTGTGTCCCTTAGCGGCATAGAACTCAAGGAATTTTTGGCGAATTTGATCACCTGTGAGGGCAATTGTCGCCGACGCAGAGGGGGACGAGGTCATTGGAGCAACGTCTCAACGGAGCGCAACAAACGGCAAGAACATTATTTCATCATACTGGATTGTACTCTGGGAATAAGGCACCCCATTGGCAGGATTTACGAGAATAGCCATGACTGAGCCAGCCACCCGCTCTGAAATGGGTCAACTCCTTGAGGAAGTGAGAGGAATGCGCGCTAATATGAGAAAGTTGCTGATCTGAGCGATCGCCAGCGGGTGGTGGATGCCCACCTATGGGGTTTTATGATTGTCGCCCTTGTCAGGGGATTTTGGCTTATCTTATCAAGTTGTCTTTCTTTGATAAGAGTTAGCGCACAAACACGCCGGGCAAAAAGGTTTCGAGATAAAGATGAATCAATTGGCGGCCAAAGAGACCACTGACAATAGCCGCTACTGCCAAAAAAGGGCCAAAGGGAATCGGTTGCCGCCGCTGAATCCAACCGAGGGCAATCCCCAGTCCACCCATCAGGCCACCGAGGGCACAGGCCAAGAAAAAGGTAACGAGCAATCCCTGCCAACCTAGCCAAGCCCCGATCATCGCTGCCAGTTTGCTATCCCCTCCCCCCATGACCTCCTGACCAAGGGCGATCGCCCCCCCCCAGCGGATCAGATCAAAGAGCCAAATGCCAATCACTGCGGCAATGATGCCTTCCGTGAGTCCGCCTAGACCCGTCGTTAACCCTCTCAGGAGCAGGCCGACAATCAACCCCCATTTTGTCAGGGGATGGGGCAGCGTCATCGTGTCTAGATCAATCAAGGCCAAAGCCAAGAGCCACGCACTCAGCAGCCAGAGCACAAGGGTTTGCACTTGCCAGCCACTCACAGCCACAATCAGGACGTACAGCAGTGCCGTCAACAGCTCAATCGCAGGATACCGCCAAGAAATGGGTGCATGGCAGTAACGACATTGCCCCCGCAGGAATAGCCAGCCCAAAATTGGGATATTGTCCCAGGGCTTGAGTGTGGTCAAACAGATCGGGCAGCGAGACGGCGGATAAAGGAGCGATCGCCCACTCGGCACACGGTAGATCACAACATTGAGAAAGCTCCCCACCGCTGCCCCAAGGCCAAAGACAAGGCAGTAGCTAGCAAAGGTCAAAAAAGTTAGTGCAGTTATAGGCGTGTTACTTCCGGCAGATGATCGTAGGGAATAAAGCATTCTTGGGGCAGCAGCACTGGTTGGCTAGTAAACAGCACATAGCCCCGCAGGGTTTGCCGATTAACAGCGACACCCGCAGGCACCGTTTTTGCCCCATGAACCTGCTGGTAGAGATTATAGATGGATTGAGCAGCGGCTAATAGGGGGGTATCAACGGTTTCCATGGTCTGCAAAACTGGCATGTGCCCCACTCCTCGGCAAGCGAACAATTAGAAACGGTTATGTTTGGTTTTGAGCCAATCATCAGTTCTCGCCAAGCGCTCCGCCTATGCAAAAGCAGATCTGAAATCCTCTACCTGACTATCAATCATCTTGTCTTAGCAAAGCGATAGCATAGGGGTAGGATGGCGCTAAGACATCTTCCTCGTGAAATCACCTCAGGAGAGTATTCATGAAGGAATTGATTGTTTCACCATGCCCAGCCCCCTGGCGATCGCTAGCCTCGCCCTGTAGCTATTGACTGTGTTCCTTGTTTCCTCACAACTCCTTTGACCCAACCATGAACTCACAGCAGTTCTCCCTTGCCAATCATCTGCACCATTTACCTCATCCTGTCTTGGCGGGCGATCGCAAGGGCACCATTCTTTATGCCAACGCTGCGGCGCAACGGTTATTGAACCACGCTAGTACCGATTTAGCGGGCCTCTCCGTCATCGAGCTACTGTCCGCCAACTTTGACCTCTCCCTAGAGCGGTTCCAGCAAGTGCTCAACACCCAAACCCCGGCACAATGGGACTGCTATGATCCGCCCAAACAGCAGTGGTGGCAACTGGATTTAACCGCTGATGCTCACGGCTGGACCCTGACCCTAACGGAAATTACCGAACGCTATCGCCATTGGCTGCTCCAAGAAGCGCGGGTTAATGAACTGGAAAAATGGTGGCAGCGATTTCACACCCTGACGGAGATAGGTCAACAGCTCTTCTGGGAAATCCAAGGAGAGTGGTGTTATTGGTACGGTGACAGTCAAGGGGTGCTGGGGTACCCCCTAGAGCAATTGCCCAAAACCCTGCGAGCGTGGCAGCAACTCATCTACCCAGAGGATCAAGAGCGCTTTTGGCAAGCCATCCCTCAGCAAGGGGGAGCAACACCCTGCGATTTGGAATATCGCCTGCGCCATGCCAATGGTGCGTATGTGTGGGTGCGCGATCGCTGGGAATATCGGCAGGAACCACCAAACACCACAACCGTCATCGGCGTCATGGTCAATATCCATGACCAAAAGATACAGGAAATGCGCCTGCGGGAAAGCGAACAACGCTATCGCAACCTCGTAGATCACCTACCCGCCGTGGTGTATCGCTGTGCCATTGATGCTTCGTGGACGATGGAATACCTAAGTCCCAAGTTCACCGAGCTGACGGGGTATCTCTCGAGCGAACTGGTGCACAATCAGGTTCGTAGCTACGCTAGTATTACGCATCCAGAAGATAGCGATCGCGTTGATTGCACAATCCATGAGGCTCTTGCCAAGGGCTTCCCCTTTAGTGTCGGCTACCGCATTTTCTGTGCTGATGGGTCGGAGCGTTGGGTACATGAGTACGGTCAGGGAGTCTATGACGTAACCGGCAAAGCCTATGCAATTGAGGGCATCATTGTGGATGAAACAGAACGGATTCAGTCAGAGCAAGCCCTCAGAGAAAGTGAGTATCGCTGGCGTGCGGTCTTTGAAAATGCCCAAGTCGGGATTATTGTCACTAGCCCTGCTAACCACTACCGCCTTGTGTATTGCAATCCCTTTTTTTGCCAATTTGTCGGCTACACCGCTCCTGAACTGGCAAATCTCACCGCCCATGATCTGACCTTTGCTGAAGATTGGCCTGAGGAGGCGGCTCTCATCCAAGAGTGTCAACTGGGACTGCGCAACACCTATCAAATTGTCAAGCGTTACCGCCACAAAAAGGGGCACACCGTCTGGGGAAATTTAACCCTCTCCTGTGTGCGCAATGCCAATGGTGAGCCTCACCTGCTGATTGCCCTGATTGATGACATTACTAGCCAACGCCAACTGCAACTCGCCCTCGATCGCGAGCGCAACCGCTATGAGCAGTTAGTGAACAATTGTCCCGTCATCATTTTGACTCTCAATCGCGACAAAACTCTCTTAACCAGTAATTGGGTTGGCTTGAAGACACTGGCAGCGGCTCAAGTGGTGCCCGGTATGCCATTTTCGGCACTGCTCCATCCCCAAGAATCAGTGACTCGGGTGGAAGCCCTGATTGACCGCGTTCTGGACAGAGAAACCATTAACGACGAAGAAATTCTGCTGCGTTGCCGCACCGATGCTCCCTGTGATATGCTCAGCCACCTTTTTCCCCTGCTGGATGAGGAGGAAGAAATTGTCGGCTGTGTGGTGGTCTGTACTGATATTAGCGATCGCAAACGTGCCCTTGCTGAACTGGATGAGCGCGAGGCTCAATATCGCAGTGTTTTCGAGTCTGTGGCCGATGGCCTAGTGATCTATGACACCGAAAACCTACAGATCGTTGAGGTCAATGATGCCATCTGCGACATCTATGGTTTCAGTCGTAGTGAATGCCTTGAACTCCAACCTGAGGATTTTCTGCACCCCGACTACCGCGATCAGTTTCAGGAATTCCTAGAGACGATTCGGCATCAGCCCACTTGGCACGGTGTCAGCAAGCATCGCTGTAGCGATGGCCAGGTTATTGATGTGGATATCTTTGCCACAAGGTTGCGCTACAAAGGCAAAAATCAAGTCCTCTGCGTCATCCGCGATATTACACAAATCAAGCGTTTTGAAGAAACTCAAGTGGCGATCGCTAAAGAACTCAGCCGACGGGAAGCACTCTTTCGCAATCTCATTAACGATTTAGATGTGGGAGTGATGCTGTTGTCTGCTGATCTCTACGCAAAAGTGATTAATCCTCGGGGCTGTGAGCTGCTGGGGGTCAAGGAAGCGGACATCATTGGTCAAAAACCAACAGAAATGGCTTGGGATGCCCTCAACGATGCCGGGGAACCAATGCCGCCAGCGGCTTTTCCGCTGATGATTGCCATTGCTCAAAAGCAACGGGTACAAGGGGTGATGGGCATTCTCAATCAACAAACCCAACAGCGGCTCTGGCTGCAAGTGACCGCTGATCCAGAAGTCACGGCAACGGGGAGCATTGAGCAGGTGATTCTCACCTTTAGCGATATTAGCGATCGCAAGCACTACGAGGCCTACCTTCAAGATCAAGCCGTTCGCCAGCGGGAACTCAACCAGCTCATTCAGGAGATTCGCGAAGCCCCTGATCTCAATCAGGCCTTTGCCAAGGCGGTACAGGAGGTGTGTCATATCCTGCGGGTCGATCGCGCCATTGTCGTCAAGTACGAGCCAGAACAGCACCACTGGATTCCCCTAGTGGAGTTTCTCAACAAACCCTATATAACCCCTAGCGTGGGGATAACGATTCCAGACGAGCATAATCCCATTGCCGCAACCCTCCGCCAAGGAAAAATTGCCGAGCTGCCTGCCCTAGAGAATCTGGATCCCACCGATGCAGTGAACCGTGCAATTGCTCAAGTGCTCGGTGGTGGCTGGCTCATTGCCCCAATTCGGATCAATCAGCAGATTTGGGGGGCTTTTTCCTTTCAGCGTTTTAATCATTCCAGCGGCTGGACAGATGAGGAACGCCAACTCATTCTCTCCTTCACCGATCAACTGGCAATTACCATTCAGCAAACAAACTTGTATGACTCACTGCAATTGGCCAATGCCGAACTCTCCCGCCTTGCGACCATTGATGGCCTCACCCAGATTGCCAATCGGCGCTATTTTGACCAGGATTTGCAGCAGCAGTGGCAGTTAGCCCAGCGAGAACAGACGAACATTTCCCTGATTCTTTGTGATGTCGATTTCTTCAAGAACTTCAACGACCACTACGGCCACCAAGCAGGGGATGACTGCCTGATCGCGATCGCGAAAATATTAACCCAAGCGGTGCGCCGTCCCACCGATTTAGCCGCACGCTACGGTGGTGAGGAATTTGCCTTGATTTTGCCCAATACCGATCTCACTGGCAGTCTGTGCGTCGCCGAACGCATCCAACAGCTTCTCTATGCCTTGGAGATTCCCCATATGGCCTCCTCAGTGAGCGATCGCGTCACCCTGAGTATGGGCATTGTCAGCTTGCTGCCCCAAGTCGGCCAACCGGTGAATGAATTCATCACCCTTGCTGATCAGCAGCTCTATCTCGCCAAGCGGGGCGGGCGCGATCGCTATTGCTATGCTTAGACTCTTGCTTAGTGAGAACTCTGTCGTAGGCCTTCAGCAGATGGTGGGGCTTGAGGGCAGTCACTTGGTAGCTCACCAAAATCAGTAGCACAGCCACGAGGGCGATCGGTAGCCCCAAGGGCAGGAACAGTCTATGCTTTGGATCATGGCTAATCATGCGCCGCAACCGCTGGCCAAAAATTTTCAACTTGCCCCGCCAGCCCTGATGATCTTGCACCCGTGGCCTTTGGGAGGGCTTTCCTAACAAGCGCTGCTGCCAGTAGTCATCGTGGCCAATGAGCAAAAATCGCCACTAGAAGTGCCAGAGGCCATTGGGGGGAGCATGACTCGCACGGGCTTGGGGTTGCCGCCAAATACACTCCCCTTGTTGCAGCAGTGTGTGGGCATGAATGAGGCAGTTACCGCGATAGAGGGACAATTCAGTGGGAATGGGGTGATCCAGCAAAAACTGACGGCGAAAAGCCACATTATTCAAAAAGTAGCCCGCCGCCGGTTCCATTTGCCTTCCCCCACTGTATTGCGGAAAAATGTCAGTCAGTGCCATAGCTGTGCGGTAAACACCAGCCCCGCGAATCGCAGTTTCCCCAGCCAGCACTAGATACGCTTGGGGAGCATCCCCTGTTTCAAGAGCAGGACTTCATTGGCGGCAGTGGGGGGTAAATCTTGGCTAGCAAGGGACTGGAGGGCACGGTGGAGTCCAGCCATATCCGCATTTGCCAAGTGCTCAGTTTCCAAGATGATGGAGAAGGTGGGCAGAAGTGGCGTGGAGGACATAGACATCTTGCAGAGGTAGCCGTTCTGTGGGTACAACTCCAGTGTTATTCTCCCAAACGCCATAAATGAGCCGCCCAAACCGTAAAGAATTGCAACATGCGCCTTTGTCGGGTTAAGGGGCAGAAGAATTGCCTATAATACTGTGAGCACGCCAATGCTTGAGGGAGTTGACGTTGACCACAACCGTTTTTCAAACCACAAAATCCCAAGAAATTTTTGCCGCTGCCCAAAAACTCATGCCCGGTGGCGTCAGTTCACCCGTGCGTGCCTTCAAGTCCGTCGGCGGCCAGCCCATTGTCTTTGATCACGTCAAGGGTGCCCACATTTGGGATGTAGACGGCAACCAATACATTGACTATGTGGGGTCTTGGGGACCCGCGATCGTCGGCCATGCCCATCCCGAAGTCATTGATGCTCTCCATGCCGCCCTTGAAAAGGGAACCAGCTTTGGCGCCCCCTGCGTGCTTGAGAATATCTTGGCGGAAATGGTGATTGCCGCTGTCCCTAGTGTCGAGATGGTGCGCTTTGTGAATTCTGGCACCGAAGCCTGTATGGCAGTGCTGCGGCTCATGCGTGCCTATACCCAGCGGGAAAAGGTGATCAAGTTTGAAGGCTGCTACCACGGTCATGCCGATATGTTCTTGGTCAAAGCAGGGTCAGGAGTCGCTACATTGGGTTTACCCGATTCTCCCGGCGTGCCGAAAGCAACCACCGCCGCCACATTAACCGCACCCTACAACGATCTCGAAGCGGTCAGTCGCCTCTTTGAACAGTATCCCGATGACATTGCGGGGGTGATCCTTGAACCTGTGGTCGGCAATGCGGGTTTTATTCCGCCAGATGCCGGCTTTCTCGAAGGGCTGCGGGAGCTGACAAAACAGTACGGTGCCCTCTTGGTCTTTGATGAAGTCATGACCGGCTTTCGCATCGCCTATGGTGGTGCTCAGGAAAAATTTGGTGTGACACCAGACCTCACCACCCTCGGAAAAGTGATTGGCGGTGGCCTACCAGTGGGTGCCTATGGCGGTCGCGCTGACATTATGAAGATGGTGGCGCCGGCAGGACCGGTGTATCAAGCGGGTACCCTCTCTGGCAATCCCTTGGCAATGACAGCGGGCATTAAAACCTTGGAAATTCTCAGCCGCCCCGGTAGCTATGAGCAACTGGATCGGATCACGGGCAAGCTGATCCAAGGACTGTTAGAGGCCGCACGGGAATTTGGCCATGAGGTGTGTGGTGGGCACATCAGTGGCATGTTTGGTCTCTTTTTCACCGCTGGTCCGGTGACGAACTATGAGCAAGCCAAGCAGTCCGATTTGAAAAAGTTTGCGGCCTTCCACCGGGGTATGTTGGAGCAGGGGATTTACCTTGCGCCATCCCAGTTTGAAGCGGGCTTTACTTCCCTTGCCCATACAGAGGCGGATATTGAGCGCACCATTGCGGCAGCGCGGACAGTGCTGAGTCAGCTTTGAGCTTTCACCGTTGCGGCAAGGAGCACCACATCCATTAAGTCCGCAAGGTTGAGGCAGGGAAAGACCATGACATCCCCCAATTGATGAATGGCTCGGCTGCTATCTTCGGCCAAGGTAATCATGGGGAGTTTTCGCAGTTTGGGATGATTCTCCAGATCGGCGACCTCGTCAGCGGGCAAATCCCAAATCAGAACATCGGGTTGCCAAATCTCCACCAAGAGATCGGCCTGTTCGAGGTCTTCTGCTTCGAGGAGCCGCAGGTGGGGCAGGCTAATGTCATGGAGGAGGCCGAGGCGGAGTACCGTTTGATTGAGGAGGGGACGCTCAAAAGTCGATTCTTCGACTGGAGCAGCCAATCGCGGGAAACACCAGCGATCGAGGACATCAATCAGCAGGCTGGGATGACTACTCAAGGGCAGCCGTTGCACAAAACCGGTCAAGCCCAAGGGAGTGGCTTCATCGGAGAGGATGATCAACGGAACAGTGGCCGTGAAGGGGCTGGTGGCCAGACTCTCAACCACATCAGCCAAAATGAGACTACTGGCGGGGCGGACAACAATGGCCGTGGGTTGCAGTTGCTCCAGCTTATCCAGCGCTTCAAGGGGATGGCGAGCGACCACATAGCCGTAGTGACTGCGCTGCAATGCGGAAGTCGTGTCCATGATCCACGTGGCATCATTACTGACCAAAAGGATCAATTGAGCCGTAGTGGGTAATTCAGGGGGAAGTTCCTCAGCAAAGGGCAGTAGTACTGTCCACTCACTGGAGTCGTCAGCTTGGGCAATAAAGGAAAGCTCACCATTGTGGAGACGACAGAGTTGGCGGGCGAGCATCAGCCCCATGGTGACTTCGGCGTAGTCCTCGAGGCATTCGTGCAGCAGGCGATCGTGATCCTTGAGGGGAATGCCATGTCCCTCTTCCCACAGTTGCAGCGCCAGCCAATTTTGCCAGCGACTCAGGCGTAGTCCATAGCGATCGCTGGGAAAGAGCATCAGCCACCCCAAGAGATGGGCAAGAATCTGCCGTAGCCGCAGAGCATCGCCGTAGAGGTACACATGGCTCAAGGGCTGATCAATGTGCCACTGCCACTGCCAACCCGGCGGGGTTAGATGGTAAAGATGCTCCGCCAACTCCTGCGATCGCAACCACAAACCCGCCAATTCTACGGTTTCCCATTGCAATTCCAACTCTCGCCAAAGGGCACGGGTGTGGTCCTGCCACGCCTGAATGAGGCGATTCATTTGCCAACCGCTACGCTGGATCAGGGCAAGGTAGTCCTGTTGCTCTGGTAGAGGGTGCTGCCACAAAAGTTGGGTGAGGCTGAGAATCGCCGTTAGGGGATTTTTGAGTTCATGCCCCAAGCTCAGGAGGAGGCGCTTTTGCTGATGGAGGCGCAGTTGGTGCAAGCGGGTGGGGGTCGTCGGATCTGACTCCTGCCGCCGTTGGGCAAAAAATAACCAATAGCGATCGCTCGCCACCGCGACACCGCTTTCTGCCTTCTCCCAGTCCAACGACGTTAAATTCAAGGGAAACGAACACACCTGCCAGAGCGATCGCCCGAAGGGCGCGCTACGCGATCGCGCCTCTAGTGCCTGACAATTCATGCCTTCAAATTTAGGCTGCACCAGTGGCAAGAAATCAGTTAAGTGTTCTGACCAAGCGCGATTTTGCCAAACGACTCTCCCTTGGGCGTTTTGAATTTGTACCGGCAAAGGCAATTCTTCAATCACCTCCAGCCAAGGCAAAGGGGGCTGGCACGCCCAGCGATAGAGCAAGCGTTGCTGATCCAGCAGTCCCAAAAAACAACCCTGTGCATCCACAACCGCAATATAGGCTGGCATCTGGACTTGGCTGCGCAACCACCCCTGAAACTGCAATAGTGTCCACGTTGCGGGTACCACCATCACGGGCGATCGCCAAGAAGCCGTCACACTCCCCACCGCCAAGTCGGCTAACGTCCCTTCCCGCTCCAAACTCAACGCCAACCGCCAGCCCTGCACCACTCCCAAGGGTTTTTGCCCCTCATCCACAATGACGATCGTCTCTGGGAGGGTTTCTTGCCAACGCTGGCACACCTCGCTGAGAGACAAACCTGCCCCCACCGTCATTGCAGGTTCAGTAAAGCTGGCTAGGGAGAGGGAATTCATGGATACAGCCCTTTTTTGCAACGGGGGATACATCAAATAATGAAGTAGGATGCCGTTTTACGCCGGCTTTGCCATTCTTGAGTGTGTTCTGTCCTTGTGAGCAGGGCTGTTGGTCCTAAGCTTGTAATGAAATGGCAACACTCCTCCAGAAAACACTGCCACCACCAGCGAGAAAGTGATAGGATGCTATCAGATGCAAACTCAAGTTCTGAAAGCACGTGGCGCAGTCAACCGCACTAACAATCTGTGGCTTAGTTTACTCGCCCGCTATTGGCCAAGAATTAGTCCGTTTGCACAACTCCGACATCGATGAACTGGTTTACTTTTCCGACGAGAGAGAGTTTTGCACTTACCTAGAGCAGCGGCGCAATAATGTCGCTTGTTTAATTTTAGAATGGGGAGAGGGGACGCCGCAAATCATTACCTATCTTCACCACAGCGCCACACTCCTGCCCGCGATCATTATCTTTCCTGCCGGCACCTCACCCGTTCCGCCGGGGCCGCACTACCACATTGCTGAAAGCATTCTTACCGCTGACAACCTCCACCAGCTCAACCACCAAATTGAGGAAGCCATTACGGGATTTGTCAAACTCTGTCCGGGCTGTGCGGTGCCGCCCCATGTCATGTTTCGCATGCCAGCCCTGAAAGAAAGTAGTAATGTCGATCCGCAGCATCGTCTTTCCCAAAAATTGAAGGAGCGGCTCGGCTACCTAGGGGTCTATTACAAGCGAGACACGGAATTTTTCTTCCGCCGTATGTCCACTGCCGATAAACGCAAGCTGCTGGATGAATTGCGCTCAATTTATCGTACCATTATCCTTGAATACTTTAATACCGATGCCAAAGTTAATGAGCATATTGACGAGTTTGTTAGTAAAGCGTTCTTCGCGGATATTTCTGTTTCCCAAGTGCTAGAGATTCACGTTGAACTCATGGATAACTTTTCCAAGCAACTCAAACTCGAAGGTCGTAGTGAGGACATTTTGCTGGACTATCGCCTGACGCTCATCGATGTCATTGCCCATCTGTGTGAAATGTACCGTCGCTCTATTCCGCGTGAGGTGTAGTTTCTATGGCCCCACTGCGGAAAACCTACGTTCTCAAGCTCTATGTGGCTGGCAACACCGCCAACTCCGTGCGTGCCCTCAAAACCCTCAATAATATTCTTGAAAAAGAATTTAAGGGGGTTTATGCCCTCAAAGTCATTGATGTCCTCAAAAATCCGCAACTGGCCGAGGAGGATAAAATTCTAGCGACCCCGACCCTTGCCAAAGTCTTGCCCCCACCGGTGCGCCGCATCATTGGCGATCTCTCGAATCGCGAAAAGGTGCTCATTGGTCTTGACTTGCTGTATGAAGAAATTGGTGAGCAAGCCGAAGACGATCTTGATTTGGAATGAGACCTTTCTTCCCCTCGGTTTAGAATAACCCTTTGGAAATCCCTTTAAGAGTGCCGACTTAGAACCTCTATGACTGATACACCAGAAAACCAGCCCAGTTCAACGCCGAAGGTGGCTGCCGAAGTCAAAAAAATCCGCACGATGATCGAGGGCTTTGATGACATTAGTCATGGTGGCCTGCCCCAAGGACGCACGACACTCGTCAGTGGTACATCGGGTACCGGCAAGACCCTCTTTGCGGTGCAGTTTCTCTACAACGGCATTACGATTTTCAATGAGCCGGGCATCTTCGTCACCTTTGAAGAGTCTCCCCACGACATTATTAAAAATGCCCTGAGCTTTGGCTGGGATCTCCAAAGTCTCATTGATCAAGGGAAGCTCTTTATCCTTGATGCCTCCCCAGATCCCGATGGCCAAGATGTGGCGGGAGACTTTGATCTATCGGCGCTGATTGAGCGCATCCAGTACGCCATCCGCAAATACAAAGCAACACGGGTTTCCATTGACTCCGTGACAGCCGTCTTTCAGCAATACGATGCGGCCTCGGTGGTGCGGCGGGAAATTTTCCGCTTGGCCTTCCGCCTCAAGCAACTGGGGGTCACCACCATTATGACCACGGAGCGCATTGATGAATATGGCCCAGTGGCACGCTTTGGTGTCGAAGAGTTTGTCTCCGATAATGTGGTGATTTTGCGTAATGTGCTGGAGGGAGAACGGCGGCGGCGCACGGTCGAAATTCTCAAGCTGCGGGGCACCACCCACATGAAGGGGGAATATCCCTTTACGATCAACAACGGTATCAATATCTTCCCCTTGGGGGCAATGCGTCTTACCCAGCGCTCCTCCAATGTGCGGGTGTCTTCGGGGGTCAAGACCCTCGACGAGATGTGTGGCGGCGGTTTCTTCAAGGATTCGATTATTTTGGCCACGGGTGCTACGGGTACTGGCAAGACCCTCTTGGTCAGCAAATTCTTGGAGACGGGCTGCCAACAGGGAGAACGGGCACTGCTGTTTGCCTATGAAGAATCGCGGGCGCAGTTGTCGCGTAACGCATCCTCTTGGGGCATTGATTTTGAGGAGTTAGAACGCCAAGGTCTGCTGCGGATTGTCTGTGCCTATCCAGAATCAGCGGGTCTTGAGGATCACCTGCAAATTATCAAGTCGGAGATTGCAGACTTTAAGCCTTCGCGGGTGGCCATTGACTCCCTATCAGCGCTGGATCGGGGGGTGAGCAATAATGCCTTCCGGCAGTTTGTGATTGGGGTTACAGGCTTTGCCAAGCAGGAGGAGATCACTGGCTTTTTCACTAACACAACGGATCAATTTATGGGGTCGAACTCGATTACGGAGTCCCATATCTCGACCATTACGGACACAATTTTGCTGTTGCAGTATGTGGAAATTCGCGGTGAAATGTCACGGGCGATTAACGTCTTCAAGATGCGTGGTTCTTGGCACGATAAGGGCATTCGTGAGTACGTGATTAGTGAGAAGGGGGCGGAAATTCGCGATTCCTTCCGCAATTTTGAGGGAATTATTAGCGGTACCCCCACCCGTATTGCTGTGGATGAAAAAACTGAGTTGGCACGCATTGTGAAAGAGGTGCAGGATCTAGACAACGAGTAACAGAGAGTCCGTTGCAGAAGGAGGGAGTAGGCGCCAACCCTTGCCTTATAGCCACGTCCTGTTTATGTCCCCCATGTAGGCACGCTGGATGCAACTAAATCAGGTCATTGTCGTTCATAAGGCGGGCGATCGCCAGAGCAAGGAATGGGCGGATCGCGCCTCCCGTCAACTGCAACAGCGTGGCGCCAATGTGCTTGTGGGGCCGAGTGGACCTAAGGACAACCCCTACCCCGTCTTTATGGCCTCGGTAACAGAGCCGATAGATCTGGCCGTTGTTCTGGGGGGAGATGGCACTTCCTTGGCGGCGGCACGGCATCTGGCTGCGGCGGGGGTTCCGATTCTGGCGGTCAATGTGGGGGGGCATTTGGGGTTTTTGACGGAACCATTAGAGCTGTTTCGCGATATGGAGGCGGTTTGGGATCGCCTTGAGCGGGATGAGTACGCCATGCAACAGCGAATGATGCTGCAAGCCCAAGTGTTTGAGGGATCAAAATTGCATCCTGAAGTGGTGGGCGATCGCTACTATGCTCTGAATGAAATGTGCATTAAGCCGGCATCTGCCGATCGCATGATCACCGCCATCCTCGAAATGGAAATTGATGGCGATGTGGTGGATCAGTACCAGGGGGATGGGTTGCTGGTGGCCACCCCCACCGGCTCCACCTGCTATACGGTCGCCGCCAATGGCCCCATTTTGCATCCGGGGATGGAAGCGCTTGTGGTGACGCCGATTTGCCCCTTGAGTCTTTCGAGTCGCCCCATTGTCTTGCCTGCACGCTCGTCAGTGAGCATTTGGCCGTTGGACGATCACAGCCTCAATACTAAACTGTGGATGGATGGCGTACTGGCCACCTCCATCTGGCCGGGACAGCGGGTACAGGTGACGATGGCCGATTGTCAGGCACGCTTTATCCTCCTGCGGGATCACTACTCTTTCTATCAAACGCTACGGGAGAAGTTGGCTTGGGCAGGGGCACGCATTCCTTACCACAACAACCACCGCAATTAGATCACAACCCCATGCTTGCAACGCATCTATAATGGGCGCATTCCTCACGGGTCTTTTGCGATGATTGTCAGTCCCCTTGAACGAGCGGTGCTTGGATCGAGTGCCGAAACGCTTGTTGATCAGCTTCTGGAAATTGGCATTGCCCTTTCCGCGAGCCAATCCCTAGAGGAACTACTGCATCTCATTCTCACGAAAAGTCGCCAAATTACCGCTAGCGATGCCGGCACAATTTTTCTAGTTCAGGGCGAACGGGCAGTTCTGGAATTTAAGGCGGCTCAAAATGATAGTGTTGCTCTCCCTGAGCAGGTACAGGACACTACAGTCCCCCTCACCCCTGATAGCTTGGTGGGCTATGCCGCCCTCACGAGGGAATCCCTGAATATTCCCGATGTGTATGCCCTAGCGGGAAACGAGCTGTACCAATTCAATCGTTCTTTTGATGAAGCCCTGCGCTATCGAACCTGCTCGGTGCTGGTGGTGCCGATGCAAAATGTCAGTGGTGAGGTGATTGGCGTTCTGCAACTGATTAACCGCAAGCGATCGCCCGACACCCTGCTGACGCCAGAAACCACTGTGGCTCTCACCCAACCCTATAGCCCTTGGGAAGAACACATTGTGCGATCGCTGGCCAGTCAGGCGGCTGTGATTATTGAGCGCAACCATCTCCTAGAAAGTATTGAACAGCTCTTTGAGGGCTTTGTCACCGCCTCAGTACAAGCAATTGAGGTGCGGGATCCCACCACGGCGGGACATTCGGAACGGGTGGCAGCACTGACAGTACGCCTAGCGGAGATCACCCATGCAACCTCAAGGGGGGTCTTTCGGGAAGTCTCCTTTAGCGATCGCCAACTGCAAGAGATTCGCTATGCAGCGCTGCTCCATGATTTTGGTAAGGTGGCCGTCCCTGAAGCCATTCTCAACAAGCAAAAGAAATTTTTCCCTGAGCAACTGGAGGTGATTCGCCAACGGTTTGCCCTTGTGCGCCGCACCCTAGAAATGGAAACGGCTCAAGCCAAGGTGAACTATCTCCTGTGCCATCCCCACACGGTTCATAGCCCAGAACAGGCCTGTCACCACTGCGCCTTTTTACGGCACCTCGATCAGGAACTCCAGCAACAACTGCTCACCCTCGAAGTCTATTGGCAGTTGCTCGAGCAGGCCAATGAGCCGCAAATTCTTGATGAAGAGCCCCTTGCCCGCCTTCAGGAATTAACCCAGTTTTATTACCGCGGCATTGATGGGCAACTCCATCCCCTGATTACGGCCAGCGAACTCGAGCAACTCTTGGTGCGGCGAGGGAATCTTACCCAACAGGAGCGGCGGCTCATTGAAGCCCACGTGACCTATACCTACCAATTTCTCTCTCGCATTCCCTGGACACCCCACCTAAAAAATGTGCCGATCATTGCCTATGGTCACCATGAGCGATTGAATGGCAGTGGCTACCCGCGAGGTATTGGGGCGGCGGAGATTCCTTTGCAAACCCAGATGCTGGCGATCGCCGATATTTACGATGCCCTGACGGCCAAGGATCGCCCCTACAAAAAGAGCCTACCCGTGGATGCGGCCCTAGAGATTCTGTGGCAGGAGGCCAAGGAATTTAAGATTAATCCCGATCTCGTTGAACTCTTTGAGCAACAGGAGGTCTTTCGGGTGCTGGGGCACCAGCGCTAGGGTTGATGGGGAGACGATCGCAAAAAGGAGACTTTCCAAAGCGTAGCCGCCAGCCAATTAGTACAGGTATGGGCGACGATCGCTAGGAGTAAATTATTCATTGCGACGGCACTATAGGCAAACAGCCCGCCCACAATGGTTGCCCACAGGGCATAGGGCCACTGCTGCCGCGATCCAGCGTGCAAAATACCAAAGCACACCGAGCTACCGATAATCCCTGCCCAGTTGAGACCCAAGCTTGGTAGGAGCACCCCGCGAAAGAGCAGCTCTTCACTGAGGCCGGGCAGAATGCCAATCCAAAATAAATCAGGCCACAGCAGCGGTGAAAGTACCAGTTTCAGGTAGGTATCCGACGCATGGCGGTAGGCGGGCCAGAGCCGATACAAAATAGCCCCCATCCCCGTAATTCCTAAGCAGAGGACAATCCCTAAAACCACTGCCCAACCATCCCAGCGCAGCGGCAGAAGTCCCGCGGAAAAGGGGGTCAATAACCACACCCGCGCCAAAATCAGCCACAGGATGGCCGTCAACGCCATGGCCACTAAGACCTGCGTACGACTCAGAGGCTCATCGGGCAGGGGGGACTCCTCCATAGGCCTACGCTTTCTGGAATTGACCAAATTGGAAGTTATAGACCTCTTCCTCTTTTTCAGAGATGAGTTTGAGATCTGAACAGGGGCGAGCCACACAGAGGAGCACATAACCTTTTTCCCGCAGTTCGGGACTCAGCCCCATGGCATCGCCGTGATCAACGGTACCCTCTTGAATTTGGGCGGCACAGGTAGTGCACACTCCCGCATTACAGGAACTGGGGAGATCAATGCCAGCAGCGGTGGCCGATCGCAGGATGGGTTTATCGGCACTGGCTTCAAACGTGTAGGTTTGTCCTTGGTGCAGGATCTCAACACGAAAGGTTTGGGTCATTCTTGCAGTGAGCTATGACGCAACATCTTTCCTATTATCCCCCTAATCCTCGCGATCGCTGGTTTCCTCTAGTGCGGACTTTAGCCAGCGGCTCAAAGGTTCAGGGATGGCGACCCGTTGGCGTTCTTGCAGGCAAATGTGTTGTGTCTGGGCAATGGCCACGCGATCGCCCCCCGCATTGTAGAGCGTATAGGTGAGTTGAAAACGGCTGTGATCCAGTCTTTGGGGGTCAATGGTCACCCGCAGGCGATCGCCACAGTAGAGGGGCTGAAGACAACGCACCTGCGCCTCCGTAATCGGCACAATCAGGCCATTGTTGCTAAAAAATTGCCGCAGATCCACCCCCAACTGGGCAAGGACATCCTCATAGGCCTCATGGCAAAACCGCAGCAGATTAGCAAAGTAAACTACCCCAGCGGCATCCGTGTCAGCAAAATAAACCGTGCGCTCATAGTCGCGAAGGGGTGTTGTATTCATTGATAACCATCCCATAGGGTTGCCCAACACAAGTCGTACAAGTCGTACGCAAAAACGCACCACAGCCTTTATTGTTAATGTAGAGTACAGCCCTTTCGCAAGCTATTGGGGTACGGGACGGATGAGGAACAAAGGCAGTTCTGATCTGCGACTTCTTTTGAGCACGCTTGTCATCAGCGGCTTGGTCGCAGCACTGGCCTATTGGCAACTCAGTCAACGCTGGACGCCCTCCCCCGATCAGAATGGTGGCTCCCCTACAGAAACCACCTCCAAGTGGCAAAAAATTGCCCTCGCTACGACGCTGCGCGGCCATCAAGATGAAGTGAACGCGATCGCCCTTAGTCCCGACGGTAATTTACTCGTCAGTGGTGGCGACGATCGCAAGCTGTATTTTTGGAATTTGGCTACGGGAACTGCCCTCGGACAAGCCACCGGTCACACCGATTGGATCTACGCCCTTGTGATCACGCCCGATGGTCAAACCGTAATTAGCGGCAGCAAAGACAAAACCATCAAACTCTGGGGTGTGAGCGATCGCCAGCTCCAAGCCACCCTCACTGGCCACCAAGATTTTGTAAATGGCTTAGCCCTCAGTCCCGATGGCCGCACCCTTGCCAGTGCCAGCTATGATCACACCGTCAAACTGTGGGATCTCCCTAGCCGTCAGGAAATCACTACCCTAAAAGGCAATGAGGGCATCATGCTCAGCGTTGCCATTAGTCGCGATGGGCGTTTTTTAGCCACTGGCGGAGTGGATAAGCTGATCCGCATTTGGGATTTGCCCTCGCGCCGCCTCCTGCGCACCCTCGAAGGACACACTAGCGATGTCAATAGCCTCGCCTTCACCCCCGACAGCAGCCAACTAGTGAGCGGCAGCGACAAAGACGGGATCAAAGTCTGGAACTTGGCCACAGGAGAACTTCAGCATCAGTTTGGCACCGAAGGTGGGCAAGTCTTTAGTGTGGCGGTGAGTCCCGATGGCAGCACCATTGCCAGTGGCCACGGCGATCAAACCGTCAAACTTTGGTCCCTCTCTGGTCAGCCATTGCGTACCCTCAAAGGCCACTCTGGTGCCGTGTACAGTGTCGTCTTTGGTCAGGATCAACTGATCTCCGCCAGTGAAGACAGCACCATTAAGGTGTGGCGCCTCTTTCCCGGAAGCTCATAGAGAACTTATATGTCTCAACTGCGAAGCAAAAAAAACGGCTAAGATGCCCAAGAATCTTAGCCACGGAGAACAACGGCTTGAATCTTCTTTAGCCAACACTCCCCTCGAGCTTCAGGCTCAGCAGGCGATCGGCCTCGACCGCGAATTCCATCGGCAACTGGTTAAAGACATCGCGACAGAAGCCACTAATCATCATTGAGACCGCATCTTCGGTAGAAATGCCCCGCTGGGCAAAGTAGAAAAGTTGATCCTCACCAATTTTTGAGGTTGAGGCCTCATGCTCCACCTGTGCCGTGGGGTTTTGCACCTGAATATAGGGGAAGGTATTGGCGGCTGCCGTATCACCAATGAGCATCGAATCGCATTGGGAATAGTTGCGTGCTCCCGTGGCCTTCGGCCCAATTTTCACCAAGCCGCGATAGCTATTTTGGGAGTGCCCTGCCGAGATCCCCTTGGAGACAATCGTGCTGCGGGTATTTTTGCCAATGTGGATCATCTTGGTCCCTGTGTCCGCCTGCTGGTAATGATTGGTGAGGGCAACGGAGTAGAATTCACCCACGGAATTATCCCCCACCAAGACACAACTGGGGTACTTCCAAGTAATGGCTGAACCTGTTTCCACCTGTGTCCAAGAAATCTTGGAATTGCGGCCAAGGCAGAGTCCACGCTTGGTCACAAAGTTATAGATGCCCCCCTTGCCGTTTTCATCGCCAGCGTACCAGTTTTGCACCGTGGAGTATTTGATTTCGGCATTGTCAAGGGCCACCAGTTCTACGACTGCTGCGTGGAGTTGATTGGTATCGAACATGGGAGCAGTACAGCCTTCAAGGTAGCTCACATAGCTGCCCTCATCAGCAATAATCAGCGTGCGCTCAAACTGCCCCGACTCCCCATTGTTAATGCGGAAATAGGTGGATAGCTCCATCGGACAGCGGGTGTTCTTGGGAATATAGACAAAAGAGCCATCGGAAAAGACGGCGGAGTTCAAAGCAGCATAGAAGTTATCGCCAATGGGGACAACGCTGCCCAAGTATTTCTGCACCAACTCGGGATATTCGTGGAGCGCTTCAGAAATAGAGCAGAAAATAATCCCTTGCTTGGCCAACTCCTCACGGAAGGTGGTGGCCACTGACACGCTATCGAAAATGGCATCTACGGCCACATTGCTCAGCCGCTTTTGCTCTGAAAGGGGAATCCCCAGTTTCTCAAAGGTTTCCAGCAGGACGGGATCCACTTCATCCAAGCTCTTCAGCTTTTCCTTTTGTTTTGGAGCCGAATAATAGACAATGTCTTGGTAGTTGATGGGGGGATAGCTCACCCGTGGCCATGTGGGTTCGCTCATCTTCAGCCATTGGCGATAGGCCCGCAGGCGAAACTCCAGCATGAACTCTGGCTCGTTCTTTTTGGCAGAGATGAGGCGGATAATGTCCTCGTTGAGACCTCGGGGAATGGTTTCCGTCTCAATTTGGGTGACAAAGCCGTATTTATAGGGCTGATTGACGAGGGATTGTACCGTTGCCGACATCGAGTGTTCTCTTGGGTGAAGGAATGGCCAAAATTTAGAGTATATTAAGCAACAAGATGGTTGCTTTATCTCTAGGACTAATTTAGCAACAAAACGGTTGTTTTAGTCAAGGGGGCGTTGCGTGACGCTCACATCAGATACTAAACAGGACATCTTACACTGCCTTCTCCGCGACGGTCACCTCAGTGCCCAGGAGTTGGCGGCACAACTGGCGATTAGTCCGCAAGCGGTGCGGCGGCACCTCAAGGATCTAGAGGCGGAGCAACTAGTGACCTATGAAGTCCTGTCGGGTACGGTGGGGCGTCCCCAATACCGTTACACGATTAGCGAGGCGGGACGAGAGGAACTACGGCAACTGCAACTGCGGCAACAGTCGAGTCAGACAAAGGGCTTTGCCGTTGAACTCTTGGAATCCGTAGCAGCAACCCTGGGCCCCGAGCAGATGCAGGACGTATTGCAGGCAGCTTGGCAGCGCAAGGCATTGGCCTATCGCGAGCAAATGGGAAGCGGTACGTTGGCGGAACGCTTGGCACGACTGGTGGCCCTGCGGCGACAGGAAGGGTATATGGCAGAGTTTTACCCCGTAAGTGAGCCTCAAGGTGCCTATCTCTTTACGGAATACAATTGTGCAATTTCCGCGGTTGCCCAGTCTTTTCCCACCGTCTGTAATCATGAGTTAGAGATGTTTGCGATCGCCCTTGGGGATTGTGCTGTGGAGCGCACCCATTGGCTTGTGGATGGTGAACATCGCTGTGGTTACCTGATTCGTCCTCTGAAGTAGCATGGCCTTTTGTCCGCCCACGTTTGTCCAGCAGAGCTTTAGCACCAGCAGTGGCCGTATGGTCTATTACACCCCCAGCGATCGCTACTGGGGTCAGGTGCAATCTCGCCCTCCCCTGGTCTTTCTCCACAGCTTGGGGGGTGGGTCTAGCCACTACGAGTGGTCGCAGGTGTATCCTGCCTTTGCGGCTCGCTACCGCGTTATTGCCCCGGATCTGATTGGTTGGGGGGAGTCGGATCACCCTGCCCGCGACTACAGCACTAGTGATTACTGGCTAATGATTGCTGAACTGTTGCGGATGCTGGGTTCCCCTGTGCCGGTGGTTGCCTCCTCCCTAACGGCGGGCATTGTGGTGCGCTTGGCGATTCAGCAACCCCATCTTTTTGAGCGTTTGTGTCTGGTCTGCCCCAGTGGATTCAATGACTTTGGTGAAGATCAAGGACAGGCGATCGCCAATGCCCTGCTGAGGGTGCCGATTCTTGATCGCCTCATTTACACCGTTGCTGCTGCTAACCCCTTGGCGGTGCGCAACTTCCTCACCCAATTTATTTTTGCCGATCCGCAGCGGCTACGCTCGGAAACTGTTGAAGCCTACTTGGATGCCGCCTGTCGTCCCAATGCCGAATGGGCAGCTCTGGCCACCCTGAAGGGAAATCTCTCCTTTGATCTCAGCCAGTATTTACCCCAGTTAACGATCTCCACCGTGATCCTCTGGGGAGAAAAGGCCAAGCTCACGCCCCTTTCTCTAGGTGAGCGACTCTATGCCACCGCCCGCGATCGCCTGCAAGCATTCCATGTGATCCCCAACGCAGGGGTCTTACCCCATCTGGAGCAACCCGAATGGGTGATCTACAGCCTGCGGCGCGATTTCTTGCTTTAAGTTGTTCCCGATACAGGTATCCTAGAAGTATTGCTTGAAGTATTGGTGCAATGGCAGAAATTCAATTTATCCGTGGCGTTGATGAAGAAGTGGTTCCCGATGTGCGTTTGACGCGGGCACGGGATGGCAGCAGTGGTCAAGCCATGTTTTACTTTGATAACCCGAAAATCGTCCAAGAGGGCAATTTGGAGATCACGGGGATGTACATGGTGGACGAAGAAGGCGAAATTGTTACCCGTGATGTCAATGCCAAGTTCATTAACGGCCAGCCCGTTGCCATTGAGGCCACCTACACGATGCGCAGCCCCCAAGAGTGGGATCGCTTTATTCGCTTTATGGATCGCTACGCTGCCAGCCATGGCCTTGGCTTCCAGAAGTCCTAACCAGTCTTAAATTGATCGGGTGCCGATTCAAAAAGATTGTGCTAGCTTAAAGTTACGATGCCTTTTTTGTCTTTATTCAGGACACAGGGCATCTGCAAGTTCTATAGCGATACAGTAGGGACATCAATGGATTATCTAGAGAGCCTGCTTGACACCCTCAAATCGTGGTTAAAAAAACTGTTGGAACTTCTAGGTGGCGCCGATCCCACCCCTGAGCTGGAGCCAATTCCGATTCCCGTGCGCGATCGCCGATAGAGCGACAGCATTCAACACCATTGAGTCAGTTTTGAACGGTTAGGTTAAGCTTGGCCTTTCATATTTTGGTGCTTCATGGCCCCAATCTAAACCTGTTAGGGCAACGGGAGCCGGGGATTTATGGGGTTGTGACACTAGCGAGCATCAACCAATCTTTGGCAGCCTTGGCGCAGGAGTTAGGGGTAACCATTGAGTGCCTCCAATCCAATCATGAAGGGGTCTTGGTAGATGCGATTCAAGAGGCAATGGGGCGTGCCCAAGGCATTTTGATTAACCCCGCAGCCTATACCCACACCAGCGTAGCTCTACGAGATGCGATTGCTGCGGTTGCCCTGCCCACTGTGGAAGTTCACCTGAGTAACATTCATCAACGGGAAACTTTTCGCCATCATTCCTACATTGCGCCGGTGGCGATCGGTCAAATTGCTGGCTTTGGTGCTGATAGTTATTTGTTGGGGTTACGGGCACTGGTCAATTATTTACAAGCAAAAGGCTAATTCTCAGCGGGGGGGGCGATCGCCAGCGGTGTTCCCAACTGTCGTGCCAGCCAAAATTCCAGATTGCGTACCCAAGATTTACCATCAAGGCGCTTGACAAGAACGGGTTGCACCAAGATCGTGAACATCCCCAAGCGATTGCCCACGAGAATATCCGTAAACAGGCGATCGCCCACCATGGCCACCTGATCATAGGGCAAATTCATGGCTTGCACGGCCTGACGAATCTTACGCCGCGAGGGCTTGCCCGCCCCCATCAAAAAGGGTAACTCCACCTGCTGGGCAATACGTTCAATGCGGCGATGGTTCAAGTTATTGCTCACTAGCCAGATCGGCATCTGATGCTTGATCTCCAGTAGCCACGCCAGAATTTTCGGCGGCAGATCTTCATCCCACGTGGGGAGGAGCGTATCATCCACATCCAGCACCATGCCCCGCAGATGATATTTTTCCAACAGACTGGGGTGCAACTGTTCAATGGTGCTTTCAAGAATTAAATCCGGTTGCAGCAGTGCTGCTAGAGACCCAGTGGCCATTGAAAACGCAAATAACGAAGAAGAAGCTTCTGCCAGACTATCACGATCCTAGGGGAGAGTGGGAACTGCAAAAATCTTTCCTAGTGTTACTCCAATCACAAAGGATATGCTACCATCTGAGAGAATGCCGCGTGTCAACGGATATGGCGAAGGTTCTGGTACTCAATGCCTCCTATGAACCACTCAATATTACGAGTTGGCAACGGGCAGTTGTCCTTTTAATCAAGGGCAAGGCGGAGCAAGTCGAGCACAACGGCAAGATGGTTTACAACAATTTTCCCTTGCCGACCGTCATTCGTCTGCGGCATTATGTCGTCACTCCCTACAAAGAAATTCCCCTTACTCGCCGCAATATCCTGCATCGAGATGGCCATTCTTGCCAGTACTGTGGCTATACCGGGGATGAGCTCACCCTTGATCACGTCATCCCCAAATCGCGAGGGGGAGGGGACACTTGGGAAAATATTGTGACCGCTTGTGTGCGCTGTAATGTCAAGAAGGGGAATCGCACCCCAAAAGAGGCCAATATGCCCCTACGGCAAACACCGCGGCGCCCCATTAGTAGCCTATACTTTGAGGTTACAAAGCACGTGCGCACGGGTACTCACCAAGAATGGCGTAAGTATGTTATTGGTGCCTAGTTTTTTCCACTCCATTGAATCCTGAGGGGAAAAGTGGCGGCCTCTCTCTGCAAAAGCCTTACCGAGACCTTTGGCAAGAATCAGTGGCTAGCAAGGGAGAAGTGAGGCGATCGCGTATTCTAGTATCGTAGGGAAGAAGCTTTACCTTTGAACAACTCCACTTAAGGTCGTTATGTCAAGTATTGAGGCCGAAAACTTTAGTCAACTCTTTCCACTGTTTGCAGCCAGTTCCGAGGCGGCACTTTCTTCAATGCTGTCAGTGGCTTGGCATAACACCTACCCGGCGGGGCGTGCCATTCTAATTGAAGATGCGTGGGGCAATGCGGTTTACTTTATCCTCTCAGGCTGGGTGAAGGTGCGGCGACTGCTCGCTGATGGGGATTTCATGACCCTAGCGATCCTTGGGCCGGGGGATTTTTTTGGTGAAATGGCCATTCTTGACCAATCACCCCGCTCAACAGATGTGGTGGCGCTGTGTCCAGCGGAAGTTTTGTCTGTGCCGGCGCAAAAATTTGTCCATGTCCTGCGCCATGAGCCGGATCTGCACTATCGGATGCTGCAATTGATGGCACAGCGGCTACGCTTGACCAATACGCGCATTGAACTGTTGCACAAACCTCCTGCCGTCAAACTAGCCCATGTCTTGGTGAATTTGGCACGGCGCTATGGTCAGCATCCAGGGGGCAATGCCAACACAGCCGTGATTTTCAATGTGCCCATCAAGGATTTAGCGGATGTGGCCAACATTAGCCCTGATGAAGCCCATCAACTGCTGGATAAACTGGTGGCGAAAAACTGGATCAAGATTGATGCGGCCAAGCAACAACTCCAAATTCTCAATTTGCCGCAACTAGAGCAATTGGCACAGCAAGCGGTGAATTAAAGTTCTGTTGGCTTGTTGAGGCGCAGTGACCTCGCCTAGGATAACAATAGTTGCAAGCTCTTTCTGCTATGGCGATCGCCCCCAACCTCTACGAACACACCTTGGTTCGCTACACGGATCCGCTGCATGCGACAGAACTCCTGCGGCAATATCGCCCGTACCTAGAAATGATTCCCAGTATGCGGCGACCTCAAGAGAGTTTAATTCCAATTCCGCTGCCGATCGCCCATATTCAGGTTCCTGCCGCCACAACCTCGAACCAACGTCCCCAAGTGAAGTCGGTGATGGTGCCCTGTGATTTGGTCTTTGTCCTGTGCGATCCCGAGTGGAAAGTCAAAACCGACATTGAACTGCTGGTCTTTATCCATCGGCCAGGGGAAAGCTTTACGGAACTGCTGACCCGCTGGCGCCAATCCCAAGTGCTCCTCAGTCGCAGTTATAGCTGGGATATGCCCCTGCAACATCGCGATATATTTAGCGAGGGCGCCAATCGTCAATTTCCCCTCTTTGTCCTCTTTCAAGAAACCCTTGCCGTGATCAAGCGCGGTCTCAAGGCTGCCCGATTGCCCTGCGTGATTGATACCACGATTCTCAAGGAACAGCCGTCTTCAGCCACAAAGCTTATGACGGGTGCCTCAGAAAGCACAGAATAGGTTGATCAATATCACAACTTAAGCACCAGCTCCATCACTGCCCTCCCCCTCGCCAAGGGCAGAGAATACCACTATCGAGCTGAATTCTCGATGTTGTGAGTTGAGTTGTCCTATGGTGGCTACCCCCATTCAACCCGTGTCCGATCGTCCATTGACAACGGATTTGGTGCGGCAGTATTTGCAGGAAATTGGCCGTGTGCCCTTGCTCACCCCTAGCCAAGAACTGCGCCTTGCCCAACAGGTTCAGCAGTACCAAGCTCTGCTCGCAGTGCGAGATCAGTCCGATGACCCCCAGATCAAGCGCTATGTGGCGGCTGTGAGGGAGCGCGATCGCCAGCAGCGGCAGTTGGGGCGTCCCCTTACCCGTACCCAATGGGCTGCGCGACTTAAGATGAGTGTGGCTGAATTGCAAACCTGTGTGCAGGCGGGTCGTCAAGCTTGGGCAAAGGCAGCGAATATGACCCTAAGTGAACTTCAGCACATTGAGCGGCAAGGACAGCGGGCAAAAACCCAATTGCTGCAAGCCAACCTGCGCTTGGTGGTGAATATTGCCAAAAAATATCAACATCGCGGCGTGGAATTTTTAGATCTGATCCAAGAGGGGAGTTTGGGTCTAGAACGTGCCGTTGAAAAATTCGATCCGACCAAGGGATTTCGCTTTAGCACCTATGCCTACTGGTGGATTCGCCAAAGTGTCACCCGTGCCGTTGCTAGCCAAAGCCGCACAATCCGCTTGCCCATTCACATGGTGGAAAAACTCAATAAAATTAAGCGTGCCCAACGGCGTCTTGCGGCTCAACAAGGCGCGATGCCCAGTCTAGCGGACATTGCCCAAGAACTGAATCTGGAGGTGTCACAGGTGCGGGAAGTGCTCATGGCTGTTCCCAAATCCGTGGCCTTGGAACAGCGGGTTGGCTCCGACCAAGAAACGGAATTGCAGGAGCTAATTGAATCCACTGCCCCCACCCCCAATGAAGTGATCATGCGTGAGTCCCTGCGTACTACTTTGAAGCAACTCCTCAGTGATCTATCGCCCCGTGAGCGGCAAGTGATGGAACTGCGCTATGGCCTCGGCGAGCAGCTCGCCCTTGAGATGGCGGAAATTGCGGCACTGCTGGGACTGAGTCGGGAGCGGATTCGCCAAATTGAGCACCGTGCCCTGCAAAAGTTGCGGCAGCCCCAACGGCGCCGAGAAATTCAAGACTATCTTGAGGAGTTTGCCTAGGGCGTCTCCAACTGAATGCCGTGGGGACAGCACTCACAGATCCATAGATCAAGGTCGGGGTCTGGTAGGGCGCGCCGTACCCGTTGCATGATGCTGTAACCTTCATCGGCAGAGGGCGCTAGGGCAAACACTGTTGGCCCAGATCCTGACATCATGCTGGCGATCGCCCCAGCGGCGAGGAATTGCTCCTTTAACTCTGCCACCAAGGGATAGCGGGGCAACACTACCTTCTCTAAATCATTACGGAGGCTGGCGGCCAATTTGGCGATGTCACGCTGCTGAATGGCCTGTAACAGGGTTGCGGATCCCCCCTCTTGGCGGGCTTTTTCCTGCTCGTTGGGGGTTTGGGCATAGGTGGCGGCGAATTCCTGCCGATAGGTTTGATAGGCCCAAGGGGTGGCCACACTGAGGGAGCGATACTTCCCTAGGATCACAGTTAATCCCTGTAAATCCGCTAGGGGCGTCAACTGTTCACCGCGCCCTAGGGCTAAGGCGGTTCCCCCTTGCAGACAGAAGGGCACATCAGCCCCCAATTGCGCTGCAAAGGTTTGCAATTCCGCTTGCGTCAGACCCAACTGCCACAGGAGATCTAAGCCCACGAGTACCGCTGCTCCATTGGTGGAACCCCCGGCCAAGCCTGCCCCCATAGGAATTCGTTTTTCAATGAAAATTTCAACGCCATCGCGATCGGGAAAATGCTGCTGGAGTAAGGCCGCTGCTTTGTAGGCGAGATTTCGTTGATCGCAGGGGACAGCCGGGTTAGTGCAATGGACTTTAATTTGGCGATCGCGCCGCGGGATGAGTTCAATGCGATCCATGAGGGAAACCGCCTGCATGACCATTACCAGCTCGTGGTAGCCACTGCCATCTAAACAATTGCCAACAATTTGTAAAAAGAGATTAATTTTGGCAGGTGCCAGCAAACGATACACGCAGCCCCATCCTCACAACCACCTCGTTCAATAGCATATTATTCTTCTATTCCTCTTTGGCAGGCGCTAAACAGAAGTCCCCATGATTTTGGAACGAATGATTGAGCTGTTGCAGTTGCCCTTTATGCAGCGGGCACTGTGGGCAGGCATCTTTACGGGAGGGATGGCGGGTGCCCTCGGTAGCTTTACAATCCTGCGGCAACTTTCTTTTTTTAGTGATGCCTTGGGGCACTCAGCCCTACTGGGAATTAGCCTAGGAATTATTCTAGGATTGAATCCCTCCGTGATGTTGCTGCCCTTTGCCGTGGTGTTTGCCCTCGGGGTGACCTATCTGCTGGAGCATACGCGACTATGGACGGATGCCCTCTTGAATATCATCTACTCAGCCTCCTTAGCGCTGGCGGTGATTTTGCTGAGTATGAGCGATCGCTATCAGGGGGGGCTAAATAATTTACTCTTTGGCGATATTTTGGCGGTGCGCCCAGCCGATCTCGTCATGAGTGGCATGCTCTGCGCCCTTGTCGGCACTTTCATCCTGCTCACGTTACGGGTGCAATTGTTAATCACAGTGAATGAGGCCTTGGCGGTGGCGCGGGGGGCGGCGGTGGGGATTCAGCGGCTGCTGTTTATCACCCTATTGGCCTTGGTGGTTGCCGTCTCGATTAAGACAGTGGGGGTATTGCTCATTAGTGCCTTTGTGGTGATTCCCGCCTGTGGCGCTCGCCTGTGGAGTCGGCAATTTTCGCAGTACGTGGTTTTGGCGGCCCTAGTAGGGGTAGGCAGTGCCATTGTTGGTATGCTCTTGTCAGCAGGGATGAATTGGCCATCGGGGCCGAGTATTGTGGTCTGTCAACTGGTGTTCTTTTTAGGCTCGATCGCGATTAACTCACTGCGAGGGGCGTGGCTGCATAGAGGGCAGAAATCTCCAGCAAGCTGAGGCGTGAACGGGCTGTCAGCTCCAAGGGGGAGCGATCGCCCCGCTGGAAATGATCCACTGCCGCACAGCCAATCATCGCCGCATTATCGGTACATAGCCGCAGAGGCGGAAAAATCAACTGTAGCCCCAAGGGTTCAGCAGCCGCAGTCAGGTGTTGTCGCAGTCCAGAATTTGCCGCTACGCCTCCCCCAATGGCGAGGGTTTTGAATCCATGATCCACTGCTGCCGCGATCGCCCGCTTGGTCAAGGCCTGTGCCACCGCCTTCTGAAAACTGGCCGCAAGGTCAGCCACCGGCAATTCATCATGGGTTTGACGCAGCTCCTCCACGAGTCGTGCCACTGCGGTTTTCAGCCCACTAAAACTGGAATCGTAGGGATGCACCTTGCCATCGGGGAGGCGGATATTTCCCTCTGGTAGATCAAAGGCCTCTGGATTGCCCTGCTGCGCCAAGCGATCGAGCACTGGCCCCCCTGGATAGCCCAAGCCCAGTAGGCGTGCTACCTTATCGTAGGCTTCCCCCGCCGCATCATCCCGCGTTTGGCCAAAGAGTTGGTACTCGCCACAGCCATAAACGCCAATGAGACTGGTATGCCCGCCAGACACCAAGAGGCAGAGAAACGGTGGTTCAAGGGTCGGTTCCGCTAAGTAGGAGGCATAGAGGTGGCCTTCAAGGTGGTGAATTCCCAAGAACGGTTTTTGCTGCACAAGGGCAAGGGTTTTTGCCGCCGTAACCCCAATGAGCAGCGACCCCACCAATCCGGGAGCACAGGTGACAGCAATGGCATCAATGGCAGACCAATCACAACCGGCCTCACTCATCGCTGCTGTGATCACGCCGTTAATGTTTTCCAAGTGGGCACGGGAGGCGACTTCCGGTACGACACCGCCAAAGGGTTGATGGGCACGTACTTGGGAGGCAATCACATGACTTTCAATGGCGCGATCGCACACTACGGCTGCTGCCGTTTCATCACAACTGGTTTCAATGGCCAGAATTCTTACCATCGGGCAGACGTGGGCATGAAGCTAGAGCCTCTTTTCAGTCTAGCCGGTTTTTCGAGTGAAGTTGCTGAAGGGCGTTTGCGCAATGCCGTGAATTCTCGAGGTTGCAACCAGCGCTACGGTGAAGATTCTTAAGAATCTCCTAAATCCCGATCAAGAAGTAGAATATACTATGGGTTGGGCAATCTGCTCAATGTCGTGCGTGTGCCAAACGTCTTGTGGAACTGTCTGCCAAAAGTGAGTACGCCCTCTTGGCGCTCTTGGAAATGTCAGCGGCCTATGAACAGGCGGAGCCGCTACAAATTCGCCAAATTGCTGCCCTGCACAACATTCCCGATCGCTATCTGGAGCAACTGATGGCGACCCTACGCCGCAAGGGGCTGATTCGCAGTCAACGGGGGGCACGGGGTGGCTACCTGCTGGCAAAAGCACCTTGGCAAATCTCAATTTTGGACGTGCTCAACTGTATCGAGGGGATTGAGTCCAAGCTCGCCCAAAAGCCGCCTGAAAAGGGCGATCTGGAGCGTAGTCTGATCCGTTCAGTGTGGCTAGAAGCCTGCGCAGCAGCCAATGATGTTTTGAAAAAGCATACCCTTCAAGATTTGTGCGATCGGCGGCAGGCTTACCAGCACGTGGATGTCATGTACTACATCTAGGCTGGGGTTGACATTCATCTAATTTTTCTAAGGTTTTTGTCTTGAATTGGAGATTGATATCCCATGAACATTGCCCCCGATATTACTGCCCTCATTGGTCGGACGCCCCTTGTACGCCTGAACCGCATTCCCCAAGCGGAAGGCTGTGTGGCAGAAATTGTCGTCAAACTAGAGAGCATGAATCCTGCGGCCTCGGTTAAGGATCGCATTGGCCTGAGTATGATTCAGGAGGCAGAAGCAGCGGGTCTCATTACCCCCGGTAAGACGGTTTTGGTGGAACCCACATCGGGCAATACCGGGATTGCCTTAGCAATGGTGGCGGCGGCAAAGGGCTATCGCCTGATTCTCACTATGCCAGAGACCATGAGTGCAGAGCGGCGAGCTATGCTGCGTGCCTATGGAGCAGAGCTGGATTTGACCCCCGGCACAGAGGGGATGAGTGGTGCCATTCGTCGCGCCGAAGAAATTGCTGCCTCCCTTGAAGATGCTTTCATGCTGCAACAATTCAAAAATCCCGCCAATCCCAAGATTCATCGTGAAACCACTGCCCTCGAAATTTGGCAAGATACGGACGGTCAAGTGGATATTTTGGTGGCTGGAGTGGGTACTGGAGGTACGATTACGGGAGTGGCAGAAGTGATCAAAGCCAAGAAGCCCAGCTTTCAGGCGATCGCTGTCGAACCTAGCAATAGTCCTGTCCTTTCAGGCGGCAAACCAGGGCCCCACAAAATTCAAGGTATTGGCGCCGGCTTTGTGCCCCCCGTTCTTAAACGAGAACTCATTGATGAAGTGATCCCCGTCTCTGACGATCAAGCGATTTATTTTGGTCGCCGCCTAGCCCGTGAAGAAGGCCTTCTTTCAGGCATTTCCAGTGGGGCTGCCCTTTGCGCTGCCATTCAGGTGGCTCAACGACCCGAAAATGCGGGCAAGTTAATTGTCATGGTGCAGCCGAGCTTTGGTGAACGCTACTTAACCACACCCCTGTTTCAGGATGCACTGCCCTTGGTACCCAGTTACTTGCAACATTAGCCACAAGTGGAGTTCAGTGTCAAGGGTTGTTTTGTGCCAACTAAAACTTGGTTTGTAGGTTGCGGCGATCGCCTAGGGTGGGTCATCAGTTAAGCCAGATAACAGCGGCAGCGAGATATATCGCACCTAAAAAGTTTCGCGCTGTCTTATCGTAACGTGTGGCAATCCCTCGATACGGCTTGAGCCTAGCAAAAAAATTCTCAATCAAGTGCCGAGCTTTGTACAGTTCTTTGTCATAACCACGACGCTGTTTACGACAAGACTTGGGCGGAATGACAGCCTCGCACCCTTTCTCCGCTAGCCGTCTTAGCACCCGCCGCTCATCTGCATCATAGGCTTTGTCCACCAGTAATGCCTCAGCAAAACACTGCCTCGATGGTCAATCGATCTGATGATACGCCCTAGAACTTCGGCCAATTGGGACTGAGTCACAGCAATTTTCCTCTAGACTCTGTCAAACAATGTAATTTTGGCCAAGAGTCCTGCCACCATCAAAAAGAGTGCCACCAGTAATGCCCACAGGCGATTGTCCGTTGAACTTTGGCGTTTCCCTAGCTCCACTAACTGTTCGCGATTGTTCTGTACTTCTAGGCGAACGGCCTCGATTTTGGCCTCCATGGTGTTGAACTTTTCACGGATTTCTGCTTGCCCCACCTTCACTTCAAGGGTGAGTTCTGTCAACTGCGACTGGATTGCCTTCACGGTTTCCAGAACTTCAGACAGTTGGGATTGGGTGACAGGCTCGGTCATGATGGCTGCTCAGGGAGGGGTAATTTCATTTTAGGGGAGCAAGCAATTTCTGTTTTCAGATTTTTTATAAATCTTGTTAGGAAGGTTGTTGGTCAGGGGAGGTCATTGACAGCAGCTAAGGGGCGAAGATAGGTCTGCACCAATGTTTGATAGAAGCCTAAGACGCGCTTATCTTTGAAAACAGCAGGGACACGGGCAAAGGCGGCACGGGAAATAATGGCATATTCAGGAATGGCAAATACGCTTGTGTCATTGGCTTGATACTGTGGCCAAAAGTAGGGAGTGAGGTGGGGGAGTTTCTGGAGAATCCGTTCAATTTCTGTTTGGGCAACGGCCATTGCCTTGTCGGTTGTGGGAGCACCATTAAAGAAAATAGGCAAAGGAAGGGGGCCGCCTTCACGGCGCAAGGTGTGAATTTCATTAAAGAGAAATTGGTGAATCACCTGAGCGGCATTGTTGAGGGAGGAGAGATCGGTGTGGCGGGTGGGAATCAAAACGGCGTCACTGGCATACACGGCGCTCTTACTTAAAAAGAGCCAAGCACTGGGGCAGTCAATGAGGATGTAGTCGTAGCGATCGCGCAAGGGGGCGAGGAGTTCCCGCAGGCGAGTAATGGGTGGATATTGGGTTTGCATCGCCTGAATAAGAATGCTTTGCAGTTGCGGCGCAGCGGGAATGACATCAAAAATATGGGCAGACTTGATACTGCTGCTGGTGCGGATGCGCAGGTCAAAAGGGCGAATCGTAGCCGTAATCGGCTCATCAGGGTTTTGCAGACAAGCCGCAAGGGTCGTACTGGTGGGGGTTAGCTCAAGGGCGCGGCTGAGATCCCCTTGGGGGTCGCAATCAATAAGCAAGACAGCGGCATCTGCCACAGCAAGGGTGGCGCCCAAGTTAATCGTGGTGGTGGTTTTGCCCACTCCCCCCTTATGGTTATAGAGACAGAGGGTGGTGGCACGGGGGCGCGATCGCAAGCAGGTTTTGAGGTCTTCGATAATGCCCTCAAGGCGATCGCCCGTCAGTTCATAGTTGGGCGTCACTGGATAGACCAAGTGACCATGGCGTTGAAAAAGCTGTAGATGGCGGGCATTCGTGATCAACCCCCAAGCGGTTCCTTGGCAATGGCAACCCCTGAGAAGTTGGCGGAGTTGTTGCAGAGCGCGGCTATGATGGGTAGACCCATTCTCAAGGTTCAAGACCACGGTTTGACTGGGGGTATTGCGGGAGCGACGGGCAGGGGGTTTAATCTCCACAATTAAATCGGGGTCAACTTGAGTCTGACAAAAAGGAGGCTGATGTTCGCGGGGAAAACGGGCTGCCACATCGGCAATGCCCATACCTGTGTCAAAAGAGGAGACGCGATCGCGATCGCCAAAGCCCAACACACTCAGGAGCGGTTGCACAAAGTGCTGCTCAATAACGGCTTCAGAGGTTTCGTCACCGTGAATTTGTTGCCATTGCGATCGCAAGCGGGAAATATCCAACGTTCAGCACCATCCAGCCGTCTTGAATCTTTACAGAATAGGTTGGCCACCCCTGAGCGTCAAGATCACGACGCTACCAAATCACTGTGGATTGAGCTTTCCAACAGCCTTGATCATTGGCTATGATAGTAAATCTGCAAATCTTTCACATTCGTCCCCTTGGGTGTCCTCACCGGATGATGGACGGATGGTTGTTTAACCCATAGGAGTACAACTCAATGGCAGTTCTTAGCCTTGCCCAAATGCTGGAGGCAGGGGTTCACTTTGGCCACCAAGCCCGCCGCTGGAACCCCCGGATGGCACCCTACATCTTCACGGTTCGCAATGGGGTGCACATCATTGACCTCGTGCAAACCGCCCAACTGGTGGATGAAGCCTACAACTACATCCGCAACGCCGCTGAAAAAGGCAAACGCTTTTTGTTTATTGGTACCAAGCGCCAAGCCGCCGGCATTGTCGAACAGGAAGCGCTCCGCTGCGGCAGTTACTACGTCAACCAGCGCTGGCTGGGGGGGATGCTCACCAACTGGAATACCATCAAAACCCGTGTCGATCGCCTCAAAGAATTAGAAAGCATGGAGGAAAATGGCCTCATTGATCTGCGGCCAAAACAGGAGGCTTCAGCCCTGCGGCGAGAACTGGCACGTTTGCAAAAATACCTTGGCGGGATTAAACAGATGCGGCGGCTTCCTGATGTCGCGATTATTGTTGATGTCAAGCGGGAATACAACGCCGTTGCCGAGTGCCACAAATTGGGGATTCCGATCGTGGCGCTGCTGGATACCAACTGCGACCCCAATCAAGTGGATATTCCCATTCCCGCTAACGATGATGCCATCCGTTCGATTAAGCTGATTGTGGGTAAACTAGCCGATGCCATTTACGAAGGCCGCCATGGTCAGTTGGACGAACCAGAAGCGGATCTCGGTGATGAGGACGACGATGGGATGACCGCCAGCGACGATGGTGATGCTGACGCCCTAGATATTCCAGATGATTCTGACGCTTAATCCTTGAGGAACAGATCATGGCAGAGATTTCAGCCAAACTAGTCAAAGAACTGCGGGACAAAACCGGTGCCGGCATGATGGACTGCAAGAAAGCCTTGCAGGAGTCCAACGGCGATATGGAAGCCGCCATTGCTTGGTTGCGGCAAAAGGGTCTAGCCTCTGCGGGCAAAAAAGCCGGGCGCGTCACCAGTGAAGGTCTGGTGGATAGCTACATTCACACTGGCGGGCGCATTGGCGTGCTGGTGGAGGTGAACTGTGAGACCGACTTTGTGGCTCGCAACGAGAAATTCAAAGCCCTTGTCCAAGACATTGCCAAGCAAATTGCCGCTTGCCCCAATGTGGAATTTGTCTCAGTGAATGATATTCCCGCTGAGTACAAGGAAAAAGAACGCCAGATTGCCCTTGGCTCCGATGCTCTCAAGGGGAAACCTCCGGAAGTCAAGGAGAAAATCGTTGCTGGCAAACTAGAGAAAACCCTCAAAGAGCTGTGCCTGCTCAACCAGCCCTTTATCCGCGATCAGTCCAAGACCGTTGAAGAGTTGGTCAAAGAGCACATTGCCGAACTGGGGGAAAATATCCAGATTCGCCGCTTCCAACGCTTTGTCCTCGGTGAGGGGATTGAGAAGCAAGAAACCAACCTTGCTGAAGAGGTGGCTGCCCAAACCCAAGCCATGAGTGCTGCCGCAAAAACGGCCAAAGCACCCCCAGAAGTGGCCGAAACTGCCCCACCTGAAGTGAGTGCCCCTGAACCAGCAGCGGAAACAACACCTGACGAGCCAGCCCCAGAACCTGTCACAGTTTCTGAGCAGACAGTGGAACCAGTGGCTGAGCCTGCTGCCAAAAACCCTGAACCAGTCGCTGAACCTACGGCTGAAAGTAAGGGATTTGGTGCTGCTGCCAAAAAATCTGGTGGCAAGTCTCGGACTGCCAAGAAGAAAAAATAATGATCCTAGGCGTAGCCATGGGCTTGGAGAAAGGCGAGGTCAATTTCGACTGCGGTTGAGGCGTCTTGAGGCTGGAGAAACTTGCGGGTATATTTGCCCAACAGATCCGCCTCTAGGTTCACACCATCGCCAACCCTAAGAAATTGCAACGTCGTTTCTGCATAGGTATGGGGGATGACAGCAATGCTGAATTCATCCCCTTTTTCATTGCAATGGGCAACGGTGAGGCTAATGCCATTGATGGCAATGCTGCCCTTGGGGATGATGTAGGTTGCTACCGCTGCAGGGGCAGAGAAGGTGAATTCCCAACTCGTGCCTGTGGGCGCGATCGCTAGCACGCTACCCACACCATCCACATGACCGGTCACAAAATGCCCTCCCACCCTATCCCCAACGCGCAGGGCAGGTTCTAGGTTCACCATTGCGCCTGCTGCCGCTTTGGCCGCCAATGTGGTGCGTTGCAGCGTTTCCGGGGAGACACTGACCGTAAACCCCGTGGCATCAACTGTTTCCACTGTGAGGCAGACCCCATCCACAGCAATACTATCGCCAATGGCCACCTCAGCAAGGAAAGGGGCATCGGTAGCGTTAATTGCCAACTGGGACTCGGAGCGTTGCTGGAGGACACCGATCGCCTGAATAATGCCAGTAAACATTGTTCTTCTAGCCGTTGAGTAAACGCCTTTGATAAAACTTTAATTCTGCCTCAAGGGCGGTGGCGATCGTGCTGCTTTGGCGGAAGCCGTGTCCCTCTTCGGCAAAGGTGTAATATTCTACGGGAATGCTCTTGGCCTGAAGGGCGGCTACCATCTGTTCCGCTTGGCTGGGGGGAACAACGACATCCTTTAGCCCCTGAAAGAAAATCACCGGACAGGTGAGGCGATCCGCATGGTAGAGGGGCGATCGCTGGCGGTAGAGGTCTGCCCCTGCGGGATAGGGGGCAATCAGTTGATCAAAATAATGGGCTTCAAAAGCATGGGTTTCCTTGAGCAGGCTAAGGAGATCACCAATGCCGTAGTAACTTGCTCCCACATGGAAGGTTGTCGTAAACGTCAGGGCACACAGAGTGGTATAGCCCCCAGCACTGCTGCCGCGAATGGCTAAGCGATCGCCATCCACCTTTCCTTGGCGAACTAAATACTCTGCCCCAGCGCTACAGTCCGCCACATCCACCACGCCCCACTGTCCCCGCAGGGCATTGCGATAGGCACGACCATAACCCGTACTGCCACGATAGTTGACATCCAACACCGCAAAGCCGCGACTAGTCCAAAACTGGATGCGCAAATCGAGACCTGTGCCACTGGCTGCCGTTGGCCCGCCATGACTTCTCACGATTAAGGGGGGGCGTGAGTCTGCCGGGGGCTGTACTTGGGGATTTTGGGGCGGGTAGAAAAAGCCGTAGGCGGTTGCGCTGTCACTCGTCGGAAATTCCATCACCTCGGGCTGGGAAATCCACTCCCGTGGCAGAGGAGAAGCAATGGGTTGCAGCGGTGTGGTGGTGCCGTCATCCAGATTGAACTCAACAATATGGGGGGGCAACAGGGGCGAACTGCCAATCAAGGCAACGGCGCGATCGCTCAGGCGAACGAGAGAATGAATCTCAGTGTAGTCCGTCGGGACAGTTTGCCACTCACCCGTGGCTAGGGAGACGACTGCCAGCCGCCATAGGCCGCGATCGCTATAGGTTAACACCACCGTTTCCGGGTTCACCAAAGCATAGGTGGATTGACCAAAGACCCACAGGGGCACACCGGCATCATAACTGGCCTGCCAAACAGGTTCATGGTGGCCATCACGGTAGCGGTAGAGATTCCACCAGCCAGAGCGATCGCTGATGTAGTAGAGGGTCTCTCCCTGCCATTGGGGTTGCTGCACCGATTCATCGCTGCTGCCAGCAATACGGTAGGGGGTACCAAGGGAGCCGTCGTCATTGAGGGTTGCCCCCCAGAGTTCACAGCCATCCCAAGGCATCTGCGGTGCTGACCATTGCAACCAAACCAAGGTGTTGCCCCCTGGACTCAAGCGTGGCGCCGCATAGAAGCCCGCTCCTTGAACCAGCACTGTCCGTTTTCCCGACAGGTGAATGGCAACAATGGACTGTTGGCTGGAGCCATCGGCAAAATGCGCCTCTTCGACACACAACAGGCGATCGCGCCAAGGATCGACGCAACCATCGGCAAAGCGCGTATTCGCCGCTTGATAGATTAACTGAGGGCTGGGTTCCCCAAGGGCATAGATTCCCTGATCGGCATCATTGACAAAGTAAATCTGATCACCGTGGTACCAGTAGGCACCGCCGCCATACTCATTCACGCGCGATCGCGCACTCCAAGGGGCAGCCAAAAGTTCTTGCCCTTGACGCACCAGCACTACTCGCCCCTTTTCTTGGGGACGCCGCTCTAACCCCACCAAACCTAGGGGAGTGGCGCGCAATTCACTGAGACTGGTGGCCGCAGCACTGACTTCGGCGGCAGAGAGGATCGAAGGCCAGTGACCGTAGTCCAAACTCATTGGGGAATTTGCTCAAGCACCAACTTTTGCCGTTTCACTGGCTCTGGGATGCTAATCGGGTACTTGCCCGTAAAGCAGGCGGAACAAAAGCGATCGCCCGTATCATAAGTGGCGGCAATCATTCCCTGCCAACTGAGATAGCTCAGGGAATCGACACCAATCTGAGCGGCAATCTCAGCCACGGACTTGGTGGCTGCAATCAGTTGATCTTGGGTATCGGTGTCAATGCCATAGAAGCACGGGTGAGTGACCGGCGGCGAGGAAATCCGCATATGTACTTCCACTGCACCGGCATCCCGCAGCGCTTTGACAATTTTGCGGCTAGTGGTGCCCCGCACAATCGAGTCATCCACAATCACCACCCGCTGTCCCATCAGCACATCCCGCAGCGGATTCAGCTTCATGCGAATTCCCGACTCTCGCATCGACTGGGTGGGCTGAATAAACGTCCGCCCCACATAGCGATTTTTAATCAGGCCTTCGGCGTAGGGCACCCCCGTCGCTTGGGAAAAGCCAATGGCAGCAGGGATACCGGAATCCGGTACAGGAATGACGATGTCCGCCTCGGCGGGAGCTTCGCAACCCAACTGCTGTCCCAACCGCTGCCGGTAGCTATAGAGGCTCTCCCCCTGCATCACACTGTCAGGGCGGGCAAAGTAAATCATCTCAAAGATACACAGCTTGCGTTGCGACTCTGCCCATTGCACACTGCCAATCCCGTCGGCACTAATGTGGACGAGTTCCCCAGGCTCCACCTCCCGCACATAGTCCGCACCAATAATATCGAGGGCACAGGTTTCAGAAGCTAGCACGTAATGGGGCGTGGTCTCACCCATGAGGCGGCCAATCATTAAGGGACGAATGCCATGGGCATCTCGCAGGCCAAACAATCCTGCTGGTGTCCCCATCACTAGACTAAAAGCCCCTTGGCACTGTTGAGCAGCGGTAATGATCCCCTCTGACCAAGATTGACCGGTGGCCACGGCTTGGGCGATCGCCCAAGCAATGAGTTCCGAATCTGTGGTACTGGCTAACACCGCCGTAGGGGCATCACAGGCTAGGACTTGTTCGCGCAGAGCGTAGGTATTCACTAAGTTACCGTTGTGGGCTAAGGCCAAAGGCCCAAGGCGAGTGTCCACCACAACGGGTTGCGCATTGACAATGCGACTAGAACCGGTGGTCGAGTAGCGGTTGTGGCCGACAGCCAAATCTCCCACCAGCCCTCCAAGAATCTCTTCGTCAAAGACTTGGGAGACCAAGCCCATATCCTTGTAACAGTGGACGGTGTCACCCGCAAATGTGGCAATTCCCGCCGATTCCTGACCTCGATGTTGCAGGGCATAGAGACCAAAGTAGGCGAGGCGAGCCACATCCGCCCCCGGGGCATAGACCCCAAAGACACCACAGGCTTCTTCCGGCTTATCAGCAAATTGTTGTTCTGTCATTTAGTCCAAATACTTCGGCAGGGGCGATCGCCACGCAAGAGCTAACTCTTCCATCGTAACCTTGATAAGCGGAGAATTGTCACAGGTGTCAATACACAGTTCTGTATGTTCACCATTAACAACCCCTAGGCGTGTCCAAGCATTGGGCAGTTGCGCCTGCACATAGGCTTCCCACACCGTCTGTGCCGCTGGCGGCACCGAAACCAGAATGCGCGCCCCCCCTTCAGCAAACAGCAGCACATCCCACCGCGGATAGGTGCCCGCTGGCAATTGAATCGTTGCCCCCCGTTGGCTGCTGAGACAGCTTTCCGCCAAGGCCACGGCCAAGCCCCCCTCGCTGAGATCGTGGGCACTGGCAACCCACCCCTGCTGAATGCCATAGCGACACACCGCCTGCACTCGCTGCTCTAGGTCTAAATCAATCTGAGGTGGACGCCCCGCCACAAGGCCATGGATCTGGGCAAGGTATTCCGACCCACCGAGGCTCAGGCGCGGATCACTCAAGGGCGTGGTCAGAGGCAACCCCAATAGGTAAATGGCATCTCCGGGCGATCGCCAGCCCTGACCGACAACCCGCTGCAAATCGGGAATCAACCCCACCATCCCCACCACGGGGGTCGGATAAATCGGCTGTGGTTGGCCATTGCGATCAATTGTTTCGTTGTAGAGGGAGACATTGCCACCCGTGACTGGCGTTTGTAGAGCCCGGCAGGCCTCCGCAAGACCGCGGCAGGCATGGGCCAACTGCCAGTAACCTACGGGCGTTTCGGGACTGCCAAAGTTGAGGTTATCGGTGACGGCCAGAGGCTCTGCCCCCACACAACTCAGATTACGAGCGGCTTCGGCCACAGCTGCTTTGCCGCCTTCGTAGGGATCCAGATACACATAGCGGCTGGGGCAATCGACCGTCGCCGCAATCCCTTTGGAGGTGCCCCGCAGGCGAATGACCGCTGCATCAGCATCACCGGGGAAAACGAGGGTGTTGTTTTGCACCTCGTGATCGTACTGACGATAGACCCATGCTTTAGAGGCAATACTGGGGGTGGCGAGAAGAGTGAGCAAAATCTCCGCGGGCGATCGCGCCGGTAGCGCCAATTGATCCACCGACCATTGCCGCGCCTGTTGGACATAGACAGGTGGCTCACTGGGACACTGTCGCTCATAGAGGGGGGTATCTTCGGCAAGGGCACGGGCAGGCACCTCTGCGGCCACCTCGCCCCGGTAAAGCACCCGCACCAGCGGTTCAGCAATGACGCGACCCACAACCACCGCCTGCAAGCCCCAACGATGGAAAATCTCAATCAGTTCGGCTTCCCGCCCTTGCGCCGCCACAAAGAGCATCCGTTCTTGGGATTCCGAAAGGAGAAACTCGTAGGGCACCATCCCCTGTTCCCGTACGGGCACTTTGTCCAAGTCCAGTTCAATACCAACACCGCCTTTGGCAGCCATTTCTGCAGTCGAGCAGGTCAAGCCCGCTGCCCCCATATCTTGGGCGGCCACCACTGCCCCCGTTTGAAAGGCTTCCAGACAGGCTTCAATGAGGCATTTTTCCATGAAGGGATCCCCCACTTGGACGGCGGGGCGATCGCTCATTGATTCATCAGTGAGTTCAGCGCTGGCAAAACTTGCCCCCCCCATGCCATCACGACCCGTTGTAGATCCCACATACAGCACCGGATTGCCAATGCCACTCGCTCCCGATTTAACAATTTCTGGGGTTTCCATGAGGCCTAAGGCCATGGCATTCACCAAGGGATTACCGGCATAGCAAGGGTCAAAATAGACCTCGCCCCCCACCGTGGGCACACCGACACAGTTGCCATAGTGGGCAATACCCGCCACGACTCCTTTCACCAATTGTTGGGTTTTGGCTTCCTTAAGATCGCCAAAGCGCAGGGCGTTCAGCAGGGCAATGGGACGCGCCCCCATCGTAAAAATATCCCGCAGAATCCCCCCCACGCCGGTCGCTGCCCCCTGAAAGGGTTCAATGGCCGAGGGATGATTGTGGGACTCAATCTTAAAAGCAAGGCGCAAGCCATCCCCTAAGTCCACGACGCCGGCATTCTCACCGGGACCGACCAGTACCCGTGCCCCTTGGGTGGGAAACTGCTTGAGCAAGGGACGGGAGTTTTTGTAGCAGCAATGCTCTGACCACATCACCCCAAACATACCCAATTCCGCGCGGTTGGGATGGCGGCCAAGGCGGCGGACAATTTCGGTGTACTCTTGGGGCTTGAGGCCTTCAGCAGCAATCTCAGCCTCAGTGACGAGGGGCGTTTGGCTCATAGCAAAGGATGATTTCGGCTACGTTATTGATTATCGAGCCTAGCGGGAATTGGGGTACCAAAACATCCCCTTAATCCCCTCGGGATCCGGGCGAAAACCCAACTGACGGTAAAAGTCGACAACATGGGGATCGGCAAAGAGGGTAATGTTGCTGATGTCCTCGCTGCGCAGTTCTTTGATCATCTGCCGCATTAATTCTTTGCCCAGCCCCCGTCCCTGAAACTCTGGATGCACGACCACATCCCAAATCGTGGCATTAAAGGCGTGATCCGAGGTCGCACGCGAAAAACCAATGAGGCGACGATAGGCACCCCGCTGCTCCCACATCGAGATCACTAAAAAGCTATGCTGAATTGCTTTTTTCACCTTGCGAATGGGGCGGCGCGACCAGCCCACGGCATCACAAAGTTCCTCGAGTTCATAGACATCAATATCTTTTTCTTTGCTGAAAATAATTTGGCTTTCGCTGCCATTGTCCCGCTCTACCTGAGAACCTACACTAGGGGACGTCGTGGTGGCGCTGGCAGTCGGTTGCGAATTGAACAGCGATTTCCAGAAGCTCATGCAAGTATGCTGGAGATGGGGAAACGACCAAGTGTAACCCGGCCTAGGCTATAGTATAGCGACTCTCACCCATGGTTTCCGATTTTCAACTGCGTAACCTTGATGTCCTGAAGCGATTCAACCGCTCCTTTCCGGACTTTTATGAGCAATTTGTTGGTCGGGATGTGCAACTGCAAAACCTGAAACTGGGGTTTCAAATTCATAAGACCAATCAGGCGGTGATTCAGATTGTCCCTGAGGGCGATCGCTCCGTTCTCCACTTTGCCCACCGCAATCACTCTTACCTGCTCAGTGATCTCTTTGGGGTGATGGCCGCCTACAAGCTGACAATTCACAATGTCTCGCTCTATGGCCATGTCCGACCACCGATGCTGGTGTTTGTCAAACTGGTGCTCTCAGAGCAGGGCAAACCCCTGACGAAAAAGCGTAGTGAAAGCGTGCGCCGTGCCCTCCAACAGACCCTCAGTGGTGAATTTGCCGTTGAGGAAATGCTGGCCATGGAGTTTAACCTCAACGAAGGCCTGCCGCAAATTACCACCAGCTTTTATCAGGATCAGGTCTTTCATCTGCCGGCACTGTTGGTGGAGTCCACCAATCATCCGGCGTTGCTCTACAAGGTGATGCACGCCATTTGGCAAGAGGAACTGCTGGTGGTGAATATCAACTTTATGCTTTGGCAGGGACGGGTGCGACTGTTACTCTATCTGCTGGGACCCAATGGCAGTGTGATTCCCGATTATTTAGGCTCGCGTATTGCTGCCAAGATTAAGGATCATCTAACGGGAAACACTTAGGGTAGGATAGGGGGTGTTTGTCTCCTTTGTTACAAGTCCAATGACGGCTGAACAACATCTCCACCTGTGGCGAGCAGTGAATCTCAGCGATCGCATTCTGGCGGCCATTGATGTTGGGACAAACTCAATTCACATGGTGGTGGTGCAAATTCAGCCCAGTTTACCCAGTTTCAAAATCATTGCTGCTGAAAAAGATATGGTGCGGCTGGGGGAACGTTGCCAAATTACGGGGCAACTGACAGAGGAAGCGATGAAGCGGGCGATCGCCACCCTGCGCCGCTGTCGCGAATTGGCCACGGGTCTGAAGGCCGAAGAAATTATTGGCGTGGCCACCAGTGCGGTGCGCGAAGCCCCCAATGGTCGCGAGTTTTTAGAGCGGGTCAAGGAAGAGACCGGCCTGACGATTGATCTAATTTCCGGCGAAGAGGAAGCGCGGCGCATCTACTTGGGCGTGCTCTCGGGGCTAGAGTTCAACGGCAAGCCCCACATCATCATTGACATTGGCGGTGGCTCCACAGAGTTAATCTTGGGGGATGGTCATGAACCCCGCTACCTCAGCAGTACCAAAGTGGGGGCAGTACGCCTGACGGACTTATTTGTCAAAAGCGATCCCATTAGCGATCAGGACTACGCGGCCCTGCGCGCCTATGTACGGGGAATGTTGGATCGTGCCGTTGAAGACCTGCGGCAGCAGCTTGGCCCCCATGAAAAACCGCAATTGGTGGGTACCTCAGGCACGATTGAAAGCCTGATGATGATTCACACCTGCGATCGCCTTGGTGCTTGTCCCCCCTCCCTACGCGGCTATGAACTGACGCTAGGGGACTTAAAGGCACTTGTGGCCAAATTGCGGCGACTAAACTTTAACCAGCGCTGTCAACTCTTGGGGATGTCGGAGCGGCGCGCTGAAATTATTGTTGCAGGGGCAGTGATTCTCGCTGAGGCCATGGAGATGCTTGGTCAAACCAGCCTGATCACCTGCGATCGCGCCCTGCGGGAAGGCATCATTGTGGACTGGATGCTTACCCACGGCCTGATTGAAGACCGCCTCCGCTATCAAAGCTCGGTGCGTCAGCGCAGTACCTACAGTTTGGCGCAAAAGTTCCATGTCAATCTTGCCAGCAGTGAACGGGTGGCCGATTTCGCCCTGACGCTCTTTGATCGCACCCAAGGGATTCTCCACAACTGGACAGAAGCAGAGCGAGAACTCCTCTGGGCAGCAGCGATTCTCCATAATGCCGGTCACTACGTCAGCCATTCTGCCCACCACAAACATTCCTACTACCTTGTGCGCCATGGGGGTCTGCTCGGCTACACCGATACGGAAATCGAGATCATTGCCAACCTCTGTCGCTATCACCGCAAGAGTCCCCCCAAGAAAAAGCATGAAAACTTCCGCCAACTGGTGGGACGGCGAGAACGGCAAATTGTCGAGCAACTGAGTGCGATTCTACGGCTGGCTTCGGCCTTGGATCGGCGACAAATTGGGGCCGTGGATCACATTACCTGTGAGTGGCGCGCTGTACAACGGGAGTTTTGTGTGCAGGTACATCCCGCTGATCCGAGCGATCGCTGTGAACTGGAAATTTGGAGTGTCAACTATAAAAAAGAACCCTTTGAAAGCCAATTTGGCGTCAGTTTGAAGGTGGAATTAGTGCCCGCCAGTAGTACGGCTCTAGCCACAGCAGTCAACTACTAAATTCAACAGCCTTAAACTTTTTCCACTGGGGGCTGCCCCAACAGTCCTTGGGGGCGCACAAGCAGCACCAGAAAGAGAATCGCAAAGGCCGCAGCATCCCGAAACCCCGAAGCAGCGGCAGGCACCATTGCCTCCACTAGTCCCAGCAAAAAACCCGCCAACATTGTCCCCGGTAAGCTCCCTAGACCCCCCAGAACAATCACCGCTAACCCCTTGAGACCAAAGATCACGCCAAACTGCGGCCCCGTAATCCCAACACTCAGGGCGACGAGGGTACCAGCAACGGCAGCCAAAGCACTGCTGACAAAAAACGTCACTTGAATAATGCGATCGCTATCAATGCCCAGTAATGTCGCGGCAGTCGGATTTTCGGCCACCGCTTGCAATCCTTTCCCCATGCGCGTCCCTTTGACCCAATAGGTCAGGGCAATCATCAAAGCCACGGCCACGGCAAAGATGACAAATTGACTAGTGCGCAGGGCAATGTCCCCCAACCGCAGGGTGAGGGGCAATCTCCCCCAGAGTTGATCGGGATAGGTATAGACTTCGGCACCCACCAAATACTGGATCAGGTTGGTGAGGAGAACAGCCGCCCCAAGGCTGGCCACCACGGTCAAGAGGGTATCGGCGCGCTGTTGCCGCAGGGGTCGAAAGACGACCCAATCAATGCCAACCCCCAACAGGCCACAGCCAAGGGCACTGAGAACTAAGGCCAGCGCAAAGGGTAAGGCAACGGGAAGCTGTCCATTGGCCAACAGACCATTAAAGCCAAAGCGTCCCCCTAAGAGGGCATAGGTGAGATAAGCGCCAATGGCAAAAACAGCACCGTGGGCAAAGTTGATGATGCCCAAAATCGAGAAGACAAGGGTATAGCCGAGGGCAAAGATGGCATAAACACTCCCTGTGGCCAATCCATCCACAAGGACTTGCAGGCTGCTTGTTAGCACCTACGCTCCTTCCACAAGGGCACGATAATCCGCTGCTGAGAGGAGTCCCGTAGGGGGGGTACTGACTTGCACCTTCACCAACCACCCCTCCCCATAGGGATCGGCAGCAATTTGCTCTGGGTTGTCAATGACAGCTTGATTGACCTCAATCACGGTTCCGGCGAGGGGTGCATAGAGATCCTCAACGGCCTTGACCGACTCAATGGTGCCAAAGCGTTCGCCGGGTTCTAGGACATCGCCAACGGCAGGCAACTCAACAAAGACAATATCCCCCAGTTGATCGACGGCAAAGGCACTAATGCCGAGGGTGGCTGTATCGCCCTCAAGGCGCAGGTACTCATGGCTGTCGAGATATTGCAGGTCGTCAGGGTAGGTGAGCGTCATAGCAGATTCCAATCCATCAGGGGCGATCGCTGGCACGGGCAAGGCGCACCGCCGTTACAAAGGCTACTAAACCAAGGGGCACACTGAGGAGCAAAATCACGGTAGTTGGAAGGGTTCCCAACTGGGCTTCTCCCGAACTCAGTTCAAAAACACAACCCACCGTGGCGATCGCTGCCACACAGGCACCCAGTAGGTATAGATAACTCTTGGCCACAGACGATGATCCTCAGGGTTAGGCAGCAATGGGACGCACGGCACTGGCGGTAAACCCATGCTCTTTGAGTTCGTGGCGCAGTAGGGCTTGGTTCTCGACGCGATCGACAAACATCACCCCCGTCAGGTGATCAATTTCATGCTGGATCGCCCGCGCCAGTAGCCCACCCGCCATGATGACTTGGGGACGCCCCCACTCATCTTTGTAGGCCACCTCCACCATGGCCGGACGACGCACCTCTAGGTACACCCCCGGAATACTCAGGCAGCCCTCTTGGCAGACTTCAAGGTCTTCACTGAAGTCCTTAATGACCGGGTTAATCATCACCAACGGTTCTGCCTCGGGGTCATCGGGATGAATATCAATGACAAGAATTTGCTTATTGATGCCCACCTGCGGTGCCGCCAAGCCAATGCCATCGGCACTGTACATGGTTTGCAGCATTTTCCGCACAATATCGCGGATACTGTCATCCACTTTGCTGACCCGTTTGGCGGGTTGACGCAGCACGCGATCGCCCAAATAGTGCAATTGCAGGGGCGGATTTTTTAACTTTTTCTTTTCAACAGCCAGAGAGGTAGCCATAGGACACGCCGATTAACACAAAATAACAAAAGTTAATCATTTCCTAGCCTAACGAATTTTCAAGGCTCTCGGCTACTTTTCCGTCGAGGCACTGCTGACACTGGGCAAGAGGCGTTGTTGCTCCTCAAGGGCAGCTTTGTAGCGTTCCACATCCTCCTCAAGGTGGGCAATTTGCTCATCGCGGGCTTCCATTTCCACCCGGATTGTAAAGATGCGCTGCACCTGTACCCAGACGTTAAAGACCCAAGCAAAGACGGCACCAATGCCCATGGCCACGATGAGTTCAATGCACAATGGGGCTTGAATCACTTTCCCTTCAAAGAACTTAATACTTACGGGTTCGGTATTCTGAATACTAAAGAGAACTAAGCCCAAGCCAATGACAAATATCATCAAGAAGTTCAGTTGTCGCATAGGGCATCCTGTAACAAATCTAAGCATAGACAGGGATTGTCGCATCGGGCCTCTTGCCAGCGACCAACAATCTTGGGCTAATCATACCACTGTGGCTAGTCCTCAATCACTGAGTGACTGACTTCTACTGCTTGGACATCAATGGTGCCGGGGGGAGCCAAGCGTTGAAACTGGCGATCGCGCACCATCAGGATTTCGCCACAGGCGGGGCATTGGGTTTGGGTATTCTTCAAACTACTAAATTCAAAGCCACACACTGGGCAAGCCGCCGTCACCAACTTCCAGCGAAACCAAAGTTGTAACCCTGCAAAAAGGAGTACAGGGGTCAACATCAAGATGAAAAACAGCACCAGAAAGGATTGCACTAACCAGCCTAGCCCCAGTAGCCCCAGTAACCAAGTTACCAGCAACACACTGAACCAAAAACGCAGGGTGGGGTTTAGGGTAAATCTTAGGGACATTGGCCTCCCTCCAAGGGCATTGCCGCTATTCTAGCGTAGTCGCGAGTGTATCCTAAAAAGCAGGCGTACTGTCCAGCTATGGTAATGCCCTATACTCTCCACGCCGAACGTACTCGCGTTGAAGTAATTCCAGAGCGCGGTGGCCTGATTAGCCGCTGGCAGTGGCAAGGTCATGAGCTGCTGTACTTGGATCGGGAGCGCTTTGCCAACCCGCAGTTAAGCGTGCGTGGCGGTATTCCCATTCTCTTTCCCATTTGTGGCAATTTGCCCGAGGATACATTTCACCACAATGGCCAAACCTATCACCTCAAGCAGCATGGCTTTGCACGGGATTTGCCATGGCAGGTGTTAGATCAGCAGGAACATCTCTTGACGCTGGGATTGCAGGATACGCCAGCCACGCGCCAAGTCTATCCCTTTGCCTTTCATCTGACCTTAACCTACACCCTTGCTGCTGATGCCTTGGCGATCGCCTTTGAGGTGGCTAACCCCGGTGACACCCCCTTGCCCTTTAGCTTTGGCTTGCATCCCTACTTTGCCGTTGCTGACAAGCACCAATTGCAGTTTGACCTGCCAATCCATGCCATGGTGGATCAGAAAACGCAACAACCCCTCACCTTTAGCGGCACGTTTGACTGGCATGCAGCAGAACTGGATTTGGCCTGTCGTCCCCTCACGGGTCAAGTGGCTCGCGTCTGTGATCTGCAACAACAGTACTGCCTGACGCTGCGCTATGATACAGCGTTTACAACCCTCGTTTTTTGGACGGTTCAGGGCAAACCCTACTACTGTCTAGAACCTTGGACTGCCCCCCGCAATGCCTTGAATACGGGGGTGGATCTCCTGCACGTACCACCCCAAAAGCACCTCACCCTTAGCGTCGAGATTGCTGTTGCCCCCCTTTAGGGAGAGAATAAGAAAGTTTTCACACATGCGACCATGTACCCCGATTTTCAGACCTTTTGTCAGCTTGCCGAGCAGGGTAACTTCATCCCCATCTATCAGGAGTGGGTGGCGGACATGGACACGCCCGTATCGGCTTGGTATCGGGTCTGTCGCGATCGCCCCTACAACTTTTTGCTCGAGTCCGTCGAGGGGGGTGAACAATTGGCTCGCTACAGCCTCCTCAGTTGTGATCCGCTCTGGGTACTAGAAACGCGGGGCAACCAAACCACCCAAACCCATCGCGATGGCTCACTCACCACATTTACGGGCAATCCCTTCACAATTTTGGCCAATTGCCTTGCCCCCTATCAACCCGTGAAGCTACCCCAACTGCCGGGGGGCATTGGCGGTCTTTTTGGTTTTTGGGGCTATGAACTGATTCAGTGGATTGAGCCGCGGGTTCCGATTCATCCTGCCACTGAAAAGGATTTGCCGGATGGCGTGTGGATGCAGGTGGATCAAATCCTGATTTTTGATCAGGTGAAGCGGAAAATTTGGGCAGTGGTCTATGCTGATACCCGTGAGACGGACTTGAAAACGGCCTATACCCATGCCAGCGATCGCCTAGAGCGGCTTTTGAGTCAACTGCGAACTCCGATTCCCGCTGCGGCCACCCAGCTGCACTGGCAACCCAGTCGCCAGACCCCTAGTTATACCAGCAACATCACTCCCGAAGCCTTCTGTACCAATGTGGCGCGGGCCAAGGACTACATCCGTGCGGGCGATATTTTCCAAGTCGTTCTCTCCCAACGCCTCAGTGCCACCTACAGCGGTGATCCTTTTGCCCTCTATCGCTCCTTGCGCCTGATTAACCCTTCCCCCTACATGGCCTACTTTCAATTTGGCACGTGGCAGATCATTGGCTCTAGCCCAGAAGTCATGGTCAAAGCCGAACACCATCCTGAAAAACGTGGGTCTCTCCTTGCCACTGTCCGACCCATTGCCGGTACCCGCAAGCGGGGTCACACCTACGCCGAAGATCAGCAGCTCGCCGCAGAACTCCTTGCCGATACCAAAGAAGTGGCCGAACACGTCATGCTCGTTGATTTGGGGCGCAATGATTTGGGGCGCGTGTGTCGTCAGGGGAGTGTCACCGTCGAGGAGTTTATGGTGATTGAACGCTACTCGCACGTCATGCATATTGTGAGTAATGTTGTCGGCGAACTATTGCCCGATAAAACGGCATGGGATCTGCTCCAAGCTTGTTTTCCGGCTGGAACCGTCAGTGGTGCCCCCAAAATTCGAGCCATGGAAATCATCTATGAATTGGAGGGCTGCCGCCGTGGCCCCTACTCTGGTGCCTATGGTTACTATGACTTTGAAGGTCAACTCAATACCGCGATCGCTATTCGCACGATGGTGGTGCAACTGCTAAGCGACCACCAACACCTCATTCACGTCCAAGCCGGTGCTGGTATTGTTGCGGATTCCGATCCGCAGCGGGAATACGAAGAAACCTTGAACAAAGCTCGCGGTTTATTGGAGGCCATCTCTGTGCTGGGCGGCAAGCCTTAACCAAATGATCAAGGAGCCATCATCTGATTTTTACATTTACCCCTTAATCTAATAGGCGGTTGTTGCTAACGTTACCCAGAACACAGGCACTGGGAATGTTGGAAAAACCACCCATCTCTCAGGCACACACCTAAGGGCTGGTTCCTTTGCTTGAGGTTCTACTGCCATGGCAAACGTCTCCACCGCTGCAATCACTCCCCCTGTGGATGGACGCTGGCGTTGCCCCTCTCGACTACACACGTTTGGCATGGGGGACAGCATCTGGATGGAGCCAGAGCGCATTTGGCTAGTGAGCCGGGGCGTCGTGCTGTTAAACCTTTTGCACCCCGATGGTGAAGAAGTGGTGGTGGGACTGGCCACACCCGGTACTGCTTTTGGTTTACCCTTGACCAGTTTAACGGCCTACCAAGCCAAGGCACTTTCCAAGGCAGAGTTGATGCTCTTTACACTGGTGGAGGTAGAATCCTCACCCAACTTGACCCAAAGCCTTGTGCGGGGTCTGGCTCGTCGCCTACGGCAAGCGGAAGGTCTTTTAGGAATTACCAGCCATCGCCGGATTGAGGAGCGATTACGCCATTTACTCTTGCTTTTGAAGCAAGAAATTGGTCAACCCCATCCCCTCGGCACTCGCTATAGTGTTCGCCTCACCCACCAGCAACTGGCAACGGCGATTGGCACAAGTCGAGTGACCATCACACGTCTGTTGGGCAAACTCAAAAAGGAGCAGTGGCTCACCTACGATCGCGATCGCCACATTATTCTCACCAACGCCGCTCAGATTTAGGTGATTTAGGTTAGTTCTCCCCTGATCAGGGCACCTCTGGCACAAAAGAGAAGGTTTCTAGTGTAAATTTTTGTAACCACTTGCACTCATAGTGGCAAAACTGTTAAATTAGATACAGAAATAAATCGTTCATCTTTGCTATGAACCACCAAAAAACTTAGGTGAATAGCGAAGACGGAAGTAGGGCAATTGTCCCGAAGGAACGCGCCTCAGCTGACAACAACTAGCCAGTACATCATTTGGGGCGATGATGATGAAAACGACACTCACCTATCGCGGCGTTCAATACGACTACGTTCCTCCGGCAGTCCGTACTGAAGCAACCGATGTTGTAGCCAAATATCGGGGTTGGAACTACCACTGCACTCGAGCAGTGAATCCTCCGGCTCAACCTGTGCGGGATTTAATCTATCGCGGTGTGGTCTACCGTACGGGTCAAACGGAAGCTGTGAATACGACAGCAACCACTGCTGCCAACACAGCCAAGGAAGTGAATATGCCAGCGCTTGATCTCAATCAACTTTCGCGGGTCATTCTCACCCATCACCACCAAGTGATCAAAAACCGCGAACAATCCCTCCTCACGCGAATGATTGCCCAAATGGGATTACCTGCGGCCGCAGGTCACTATTGGAACCAAATTCAGGGCAAAATTAAGCCCCATGTCTGGACAAGCTACGATCGCAGTCATGCCACGATGAGCTAGCACAGGGGTGTGATTGTCCTCTCTCAAGACTGATTCGTAACGGCACTCGCATGGGAGTTATCTCTGGTGCGAGTTTTTTATTTCAGCCTAGGGCGTCAAGCAATGGCTGCACTTGGCCTAACTTAGCCATTCAATCTCATTAAGATCAAAATCAAGATCGAGATCGATCTCCGCCAAGTCCTCTGGATCGGCCACCTTCTTCAGGGAGGCAAGGGATTGTTTTGAAGGCTTGCGACTTTGGGGAGTTGGGCGCTTGATATCCGACAGTGTAGCCTTCTCGATGCGCGTCCTTTCTTTGAGGGCATTGGGGTTGACGTATTCTAGGAAGAAGTTTACTGTTTCCTGTTTTACCCAGCCATTGAGGACAGCCAAGGCACCGAAGCGATAGTTCACCTGCCACTGCTCCTTAAGAATTTGTTTTATTTGCTCTTCCGTCAATAAGCCTGCCTTTTTCAGGTAAAAACCAATCGGCCGTTTTTCCTTGTCTTGGATCAGTTTTGGCCACTCTTCTACAAAAAAGTCAATGGTTTTTTGGGGCAACCAACCATGGAGGGCAACAATTTCACCAAAGCGCAAGTTGGTATAAATGCTTTTTTCCATTAAGGCGACTTGGAGTTGGCCTCGTGTAATTAACCCCGCCTTCAGTAGTAATTCACCAATTCTCATGATTGCCCCTACGAGTAGAAAATCATCAACTTTCAACAACAATGGGACATCAATTGGGTACAGCCCCTTTCACAGGGATCGAACATCCTTGCAGCAGCCAACGCCGCTGTAGGACGGGTCACACATTTTTGTGCTTATTGTGTTTAGGTACAATATGTTATGACATATTTCAGAAAAGGGCTGCCGTTTTTTCAAGGACATACATCCGTTACTCTTGACAGTACCTCTCACAATAGCTGAAGTTACGCGAAACTCCTAATTGTAATAAATCTTAATACAGCTCTTTTCAGAGGGATCTCTTCACACGAATTCAGCGTGGCCAGTACAGCTCTTTTAAGAGAAGCTAGATGTTCGGATGTCAGTTTAGCCAAGGCTGAAAAAGCGGCAAAAATGCTCACCTCATCCTGTGTGAGCGGTTAATTAGTGGTTGAGCATCCACGGGCGACCACAGGAGTGCTGCAGAAAGCGGGGAGGCTTGGGTTCTTGGGGCGATCGCTGCACCAGTTCTGGGTCACTCCCCCGCGAGGGTCGGGGTAAGGAAGAAGAGAGATTTACCGCTGGTACGGAAAAATACGTCGGCCAAGCTGCTGACACTCTGGACAAAAGGCGGGTTCACTAGATTGGGCGAGCGATCGCCATTCCTCAAAAATGCCACACGTAGAGCAGCGAAACTCATAAAGGGGCATCTTTCATCACCGGGATTGACTGAAACCACTGCGGGGATCTCTGGATGCCAGCGATTATGCCCCGGCAGTTCTTGCTGATCCATGGGCTTAGTCAAATCCACTTTGAACAGGGTCTTCGGCATAGGGACGGACTCCAACGATTAGCAGTGTGCTCACCTGTAACTCAGTACCCATGAGCAATTATTGAGATGTTGTTTAGATTTAGTATTGGAGCAGGTCTTCAGGACAGCTGTATCTCCAGATACGAAAACAGTGTTGGACTTCGTCAAAGTGGCTGCTCAAATGGGAACGGTGGGTCAAGTGATCCGCCAAGGGGCGATCGCCAGCCAACAAAAACAAGCCCGTGCCCTCGAAGTGTTGACAGCGATGGCAGAAAATTTAGAGCACTATCGCCAAGCCATCCAAGCGTGGGGCGAGTCCTTTCCCTTTAATGCTGCTGAACCCATTGAATCCCTGACGGTGAAGCACGCTGTCCCCCCTGCCCCAAGGTCACACACAATTTTTGCCACCGATGGCTCGCAAATTGCCCCCAGTCACCACGAAATTGCCTATTGCTATTTGATTAATGTGGGACGGGTGGCGATCGCCTACGGTCAAGGGCAACGCCCCCATTTAGATAGTGTGCCGCAGTTGGTTTATGACCCCGATGAATTGGGGCGATCGCGGGGCTGGGGACTCACCATAGAGGATTGGTTACGCTACCGCCGCACTCAAGCGGAAATTCTTGCCCTTGTTGAACTCATTCAAACGCAAAACAAGAAAGCCCCCAGCCTAGCACTCGTGGATGGTTCACTCATCTTCTGGGCGTGGGAATCACTGCCGCCAATGGTGCGTGAGGAATTGTTGACGCCCATCTTAGCTGCTTGGGATGAATTGCGCGCGAAGCGAATTCCCTTGGTGGGCTATGTCAGCGCCTCCCGCAGTCATGAAACGGTGAATTTTCTGCGCTTGGGGGTTTGCCCTTACCCTGAACCCAACTGTGCCCTCCACTGTGGTCAGACAAGTCAGACTGGCCTCGAGGCGACTCGCGATCGCCCCCCTTGTCAAGTCTTTGATCCCCTGCGGGATGTGCTCCTCTGGCAAGCACACTTGGCACCGCAACAGTATAGTCCCCTCTGGCGGAGCCGCAGTCGCATTCTGGAACATTACGGTGAACATCAGATCTACGTTGCCTATCTCCACGGTGGCTCGGAAGTGGTGCGTTTGGAAGTTCCTCAATGGGTGGCGCGGGATGCAGACCTGTGGCAACAGGCAGTTGCGTTGACGGCAGCACAAATTGAAAAAGGGCGGGGTTACCCCGTGGCATTAGCAGAAGCCCACAATTTAGCCGTTGTGCGCGGCAGCGATCGCCAACGCTTTTTTGCTTTACTGGAACGGGAACTGATTAAAGCAGGACACTGGCATGTGGCTCCTTCCCCCAAAGAGCAACGCAAACGCCAAAGTATTGCCTAGGTGGCTGCTGTGTGTTGGTTTAGGCATCGCGGGCTGGGGAACGCAGTTGGCGCTACCGCCAGTAAGCGGGTGGTTCTTGGCCTTCATAGGAATTGTGCCCCTGTGGTGGCAGTGTCAGGTTTTATCGCCACTGTGGGCAGCGATCGCCGGCCTGTGTTGGGGACTAGGGTTCTACGGCAGTAGCTTAGTCTGGGTGTGGGATTTGCATCCCCTGACGTGGATTGGCATTGCGCCAGTGTCCAGTTGGTTGATCTCGCGGGGGATTTGGCTTTTCCTGAGTGGTTGGGGCGCCGCCCTCAGTGGGAGTTGGGCCTTTTTGATGGCACGCTATGGGGTGCGGCGATCCGCCCCTTGGCAACTTCTGTGGGGTGTCACCCTTTGGTGTGCCCTTGAAGCCCTCTGGAGCTATTCGCCCCTGTGGTGGATTAGTTTATCCCTGACCCAAAGTCCAGCGGGACTCCTTCAACTGGGTCGTCTGGCGGGACCCACCACGATTACGGCAGTCGTGATGACACTGAATGGCTTGGTCACCCTCAGTCTGCGGCGGCACACATGGGCAAAGCGATGGCTCGTTGTTACTCTTTTGGGGGCGATCGCCCTCAATGCTGTTTTAGGCGCTAGGGTCATGGCGGATCAAGGGGAACCCCTACGGGTGGGTTTGATCCAAGGCAATATCCCGACACGGGAAAAGCTCACGCCAGAGGGTATCCGCCGCGCTTGGCAGGACTATCCCCGTGGCTATCGCCAACTGGTGGCTCTAGGGGTTGATGCCGTCTTGACTCCGGAAGGGGCACTGCCGATTTTGTGGCAACCACACCAAGTCAATCCCATCACCAGCGCTGTTCGCGAGGCAGGGGTTCCCCTGTGGTTAGGGACATTCATGGAGACGCTAGGGGGGCATCATCAGGTGCTCCTGACCCTCGATGGGCAGGGGGAGATTTACAGTCGCTACAACAAAGTCAACCTTGTTCTTTTGGGGGAATATATTCCCGATTGGCTGGCGGGGGTAGTACAGCGGTTATCCACGTTGCGATCGCGCCTCCTGCCGGGGAACCCTGATCAGGTCTTTACCACCCCTTGGGGCAAGGCCGTTGTCCTGATTTGCTTTGAATCTGCCTTTTCCCACCGCAGCCGCTGGCAACTGGTTCATGGGGGGCAGTTTATCCTCAGTGTTGCCAACAATGATCCCTACCGTCGCCAACTGATGACCCAGCACCATGGCCATGATGTGTTGCGTGCCGTCGAGGGCGATCGCTGGCTCGTGCGCTCCACGAATACGGGCCTTTCTGCGGTGATTGCGCCTACGGGGGAAACTGTTTGGCTCTCCAATGCTGATGAGTTTGTGATTCATGCGGCAACGATTTTGCGGCGGCAAACCCAGACCCTCTACACTCGCTATGGGGATTGGTTGCTACCCCTCTTGCTGGGGATGCTTAGCTTATCCGTTCTTCGACAACGAGTGTCGCACTGACCCATTCGCCGCGATCGCCATAGGTGCGAATGAGGCGTTGCCGCTGCCCCTCTGCCCACAACCAGCCCACCTCCACAAAAAAGGGGTGACGAAAGGACACCTGCAAGGGGGTTAGGCTAGAGGTACCGTCGGGGAGCAACAAAAGCTGCTTGGGTTGATCCGTATCCGTAAAGAGTAGGCGCGACCCAGCAATTGTGGCCGTTGTTTTCACCTCGTGGTCGGGGGTTTGCAGCAGTTGGTAGAGCCGATCGCCCTCGCGCCAAAGGCTCAGCTGGGTCGGGGTTTCCGTGGGCGATCGCCAGTCGGCATAGACGGTGTAGGCGGTACCGCGCCATTCCCCTAGGAGTTGATCCACGGTTAAGGGAGGACGTTCAACGGCGTTACTGTGGGCACGAAACTCGCGAATCAGAGTCATGGATTGGAGGTGCTGATTTTTGTCAAAGAGTTGGACAAACCGCAGTCGGCGATCGCCCATGACAAAGCCATACTCCGCACCAAACTCGGCAAAGGGCGCCACCTGCAACGATCCCTTAGAAAAAGCCCCCGTCGGAAAAAAGACATTTTGGCGGCCAATGGTGGCATACTCCTGCACCGTTTCACTCGTAGGGGGCTGGTCAAGGCCATTACCAAAGCGTCGCAGTTCAAAGCGCACCCGTTGACCGTCAGCAGTATCGGCAAGGATCAAAATCGAGGGCACTGACGCTCCCACGTCTCCCGTAGGGCTGATCGCCGTAAAGGAGCCATGCCATTCCCCAAGGTTTTTGCGAAAATTTTCCCAATTTGTTGTCATTGATTATCCTTGATTATCTTTACCGCTGTGTGCCACCATCATCATGACTATAGAAAAATAAAGTATTGGAGATCTTGCCAATTGGGAAGTGGCCGGCGATCGCCGGCGCTCAGAAAAAACTTTGATAGGATGGGGAGTGTCAGGGCGCTGACAAACGATCGCCATTGGGAGACCCGTGCATGACCACCGACCTCTTTGATTCAGGGGCTGGTCGCATTTTAATTGTCGATGATACCCCCGAAAATGTTGAAGTTCTCACAACGCTGCTGCAACTGGAAGGCTACGATGTGCGCGGTGCCATTAGTGGCCAAATGGCGCTCATGGGGATTGAGGCCGAACCCCCGGATGTCATTCTCTTGGACATCATGATGCCTGATATGAATGGCTACGAGGTCTGTCAAACCCTGAAGGAGAATCCCAAGACCAAGCATATCCCCATTATTTTCATTAGTGCCCTCGATGATGTCTTTGACAAGGTCAAGGCCTTTGAGATTGGCGGCGCCGACTACATCACCAAACCCTTTCAGCAGGCGGAGGTGCTGGCACGGGTAAAAAATCAGTTGACGATCGCTCTCCTACAGCGGAAGCTGCGGCAAAAAAATGCCCTCTTGCAAAAGCAAAACCAGCAGTTGCAGGAAATTGTCGAGGAGCGGCGCGACTTGGTTGCCTCATTGCAAGCAGCGCAAGAACAGTATCGGCAGATGTTTGAGGAAGCCGTGGTCGGGATTTACCAAAGTTCGCCCGAGGGGGTTTACTTCAAAGTCAACAATGCCTTGGCACGCATCTATGGCTATGCCGATGCCGAAGATTGGCTAGCGGATCTTGAACACCACAACCAGCGACCCTATGTGGATGACAGCAGTTGGCAAAAATTCCAACAACAAATTGAAACTCGTGGCTTTGTGCGCAACTTGGTTTCCAAGGTGTATCGCGCGGATCAAACAATCACCACCATTTGCGAATGCGCCCGCCCGGTCAAAAGTGAGGACGGTCAACTTTTATACTACGAAGGGTTTGTTTTTGAACTGCCCACCCGTAATCCATGAAACGCACACTGAGCGCACTGTTGGGGGATGCAGCGGTTCACTCCCTTGCTGAATTGGGCGATCGCGCCCCCCACCTGCGCCCCTACCTTCCTGAGCGAGCCCTGCTGCTGACTCCCCCCACCCCAGAAGCGGGGGCAGAAGTGATTGCCTGTGCCCGGCACCAAGGCTGGCGAGTGTTGCCCATTGGAGCAGGCACCAAACTCAATTGGCTCGGGAACACCCCCAAGGCAGATATTTTTCTGCGGACAACGGCGTGGCAGAAGCTCATTGATCATGCGGCTGCCGATATGACCGTCACCACCCAAGTGGGTATTCCCTTTCAGCAGCTCCAGCACCACCTAGCACCCGCAGGACAGTGGATTGCCGCAGATCCCCTCTTTCGAGAAACGGCCACCCTTGGCGGCTGCTTGGCCACCCAAAGCAATGGCACACTACGGCAGCGGTATGGGTCATGGCGCGATCAATTGTTGGGGGTGAAGTTCATTCGCAGTGATGGCCAAATCGTCAAAGCGGGAGGGCGGGTGGTCAAAAATGTTGCCGGCTACGACCTGATGAAACTCCTGATCGGCAGCTATGGCACACTGGGGATTCTGACAGAGGTGACGCTGCGGGTGTATCCTCTGCCAGATGCGGTACAAATCTGGCAGTTGCGGGGGGAAGTCTCTGCTTTGGCCAAGGGACTTGAGGTGATTTTGACGAGTTCCCTTGCGCCGGCGCGGTGTGTGTTGCGCCTTGAACCACGGGGGACGCTGCTGTTGGAATTGGAATTCCATACCCTGCGGGAAGTGATTGCTGCGGGTACGTTGGGCGATCGCCTGAGTCAGATTGCCCAGACCCATAATCTGCAACTGGAACCCCAAGCCCCTCTAGGCATTACCCTCAACCCCACCCCCGATCAAGTGACTCTCAAAATCGGTGTGCCTCTAAGCGAAATGTTGCCCGCTCTCACCCAGCTTCAGCAGTTGGCAAGGGAATTGGCCTGCGAGTGCCGAGGCGAAATGAGTGCAGGGGTCGGTTACGCCTATCTCCACGGACAGGAGGAGCATCTCCGTCAACTCATTCTCAGGCTGCGCCAAGGGCTACCACGGGGCTATGTCACCGTCTTAGCCGCCCCCCTGAACCTCAAGCAGCAACTCGATCCTTGGGACTATCGCGGCAACGCCCTTGAATTGATGCGGAATCTTAAGCAACAATTGGATGCAACGGGTGTCTTTGGCACTGGCGTTTTTGTCGGCAATCTCTAGACAAGTTTCAATACTTACGAATGACTGCAACTGATCCTGTGGCTGGCTTTGATGCGCAGTCGCCTCCTGATCCACACCTGATTGATGCCTGTGTCCACTGCGGGTTTTGCCTATCCACCTGTCCTAGCTATCGGGTACTGGGGACGGAAATGGACTCTCCGCGGGGTCGTATCTATCTCATGGATGCCATTCATGAGGAACAGGTGCAACTGGCGGATGTCGTACAGCACTTTGACTCCTGTTTGGGTTGCTTGGCCTGCGTCACCACCTGTCCATCGGGGGTTGAGTACGATAAGTTGATTGCTGCCACGCGGGTTCAAGTGCAGCGCCATTATCAGCGGCCCGTGGGCGATCGCTGGTTGCGGCAGTTGATTTTCCAAACGCTGCCCTATCCCCAACGGCTGCGTGCCCTCCTGTGGCCGCTCTGGCTCTACCAAAAACTCGGCTTGGCCAATCTCGAAAAGCGGCTGGGACTCCTGAAACGGCTCTTGCCCAAGTCCCTTGCGGCCATGTATCAAATGCTACCGCCCCTTTCAGCCAAAACATTTCGCGATCGCTGGCCTGAAGTGGTGCCTGCCCAAGGGAAACAGCGTGGCCGCGTGGGGGTGATTCTGGGCTGTGTCCAACGGCTCTTTTTGCCGGAAGTGAATGAAGCCACGATCTCCGTCTTAAGTGCCAATGGCTTTGAGGTGGTGCTGCCGCCGCAACAGGGATGCTGTGGTGCCCTGCCCCATCATCAAGGGGAAGAGGATCAGGCGCAAACCCTTGCTCGCCAGATGATTAATTGTTTTACTGCCGCTCATGTGGATGCGGTTTTAATCAATGCCTCGGGTTGTGGCCACACCCTCAAGGAATATCATCGCCTTTTGGCTGCCGATCCAGAGTACCGCGATCGCGCCCGTGACTTTGTGCAAAAGGTGGAGGATGTGCAGGTCTTTTTGGTCAAACAGGGCTTGGTGACACCGCTCCACCCCTTGGGCGATCGCCCCTTGGCCTTGGTCTATCAAGATGCCTGCCACATGATCCACGGCCAAAAAATTCGCCTTGAACCGCGGCAACTGCTGCGACAAATTCCCCAAGTGCAACTGCGCGAACCCCTCGATGCAGCCCTGTGCTGTGGCAGTGCCGGGGTTTACAACATTCTTCAACCCGATGTCGCAGCGGAATTGGGACGCCAAAAGGTACGCAACCTGCTGAATACTCGCCCTGATGTCATTGTCTCAGCCAATGTGGGCTGCACCGTGCAATTGCGGCAGTATCTCCAAGAGCAGAGTAGCTCCGTGCCCATTTACCACCCGATGCAACTGCTAGACTTGGCGATTCGTGGTGAGCAGCTTCCGTCCTAGGCCATATCCGGGGGAGCACTGAGGATTGCGCGCACTTGAGCTAGTAACCATTCTCGCCCCACTTCCCAGCCTCGTTCGCCATCCGCCTCAAGGATCATCAGGCTATCCACTGGCTCTGCCGCCAACAGTTGAAACAAAAGGGGAATAATTGGCATGGGCACTGGGATCACTTGTTCATCACAGGCCTCTTGAGCCATGGCTTCACTACCGTAGGCGTGGATCACATTTTTTTGCTGGTGGGGGGGCTGCTGTTCCTCAAGGGTAATCACCTGCCACTGACCATCGGGAGTTTGCAGGACGTAGTAAACCGTTTGCCCGTAGCGCTGGGCTTCCTCGTAGAGAATGGGGGCGATCGCCTGTACCGCCGCCACAGTCGCAGGGTCATCGGGGGCGTTGGCAATCAGTTCATCCACTTGGGTCAGTAAATCCACAACGCCTCCTTTAGGAGTTATAAAAAACTATTCCTTGGCCTCAAGGGCATCGAGATCAAGGGCACGGGAGCCACCCGTACTTAAAATGGTCAGCACTTTCCCCAGTTGATACCACACCAAAAGGGCGGTGGCGATCGTCAGCACAAAGGCAATGACCATACTCAGCCCTGCACCAAAGCCATAGGTCCACAATCCCGCCATCAGGAAGAGCCAGATACCAATGGAAATCCCCAAGTAGGGCAACTGAAGTTGGGGGCCGCGCAATTGACTCAGAACACGGGTGGAACGACTGCGGTTCCATTCTTGGACACTCTGCTTGAGGGTGGCTTCAAATGCTTTACCACTGGTCAACCCCATAAAAATACCCGCCAGTAGCAAGACAATGGGTGGATCAAACACGGGATACCTAATCCTTCTTGGACACTCAGGAACGTTGATAACCGCTGCCAACCCTTAGCTGGCCACCACCAAGGAATTGCTGTCTTCTTCTTTACCGAGCGTGTGGGAGACAGAGGCCTTGAGGGCTTCCCATGCCACATCAATCAAGAAGAGCGGACGCAGATCAGACTTGACCAAATTCCAAAGGCGTTGCACCTCTTCGGTGTGGAGACGGTCATCTTCGGTTAACGCTAGCACAATTTGCCGCCGCAGGTACTGCCCCTCCTCAGAAAAGAGATACTGCAAGCCCAAGGTGGCGGTTGGCGCGAGGTTAAAGTGCTGATCCTGCCGGGCGATCGCAATTAGGTTTTCCAGGCGTTGCCACTGCAGACGACCATCCTTGAAGAGGACATCCAATAACCGTCGCCGCAGTTGGGGCGATTCTCCTTGCAGCAGACGCCGTGCCACATAGGGATAGCTGACATCAACAATGCGGAAGTTAGGGTTGAGACACAGGGCAATGCCCTCTTGGGTGACTAGAGAGCGAATGATCAGGGCAAACTTAGCGGGAACCCGGAAGGGGTAGGCATACATCAACTCGGAGAAGCGATCGGTGATCACTTTGAAGTTGAATTCCCGCACACTGGAGCCAATCACCTCTTCAAAGACCGACTCAAGGGCAGGGATAATCGGCGTAATATCCGTTTCCGGGGTCAAAAAGCCCAGTTTGACAAAGTCCGTCGCCAAGGCTTGATAGTCCTTGTTCACCAAATGAACGACGGCATCCACCAAGGATTCTTTAGTGCTCTCCTCCAGTTGATCCATCATGCCGAAGTCAATGTAGGCCATACGGCCATCGGGCATGGCGAACAGATTCCCCGGATGCGGATCCGCATGGAAAAAGCCAAATTCCAAGAGTTGCCGCAAACCAGAAATCACGCCAACACGGATCAGCTCATCGGGATTGACGCCCGCCGCCACCATACAATCCGTACGGGTGAGTTTAATGCCATGGATCCACTCCAGCGTAAGCACGTGCTCCGTGGTGTATTCCCAATAGATTTTCGGTACCTTGACCGTGGGATCATCGTGGAAGTTGGCAGCAAATTTCTCGGCATTGCGCCCTTCATTGAGGTAGTCAATTTCCTCGTAGAGCTTGCGGCCAAATTCATCGACAATGTCTCGCAAATCATGGCAGAGGTTAATCGGTAGCCAAGGCTTGACCCACTGCACCAAAAGGCGAATCAAGAAGAGATCGCGGGTAATCACGGGCAAAAGGTTGGGACGCTGCACCTTGACGGCCACTTCTTCACCACTGTGGAGTTTGGCTCGATAGACTTGGCCGAGACTGGCGGCGGCCACCGGTTGGGGTGAGAATTCGGCAAAAATATCCCCTAGGTTTAAGCGCAGATCTCGCTCAATAATGGCAATAGCAATCTCATTGGCAAAGGGGGGCAATTTGTCCTGAAGGAGCGTCAGTTCTTCGAGGTAGTCGGGACAAATCAAATCGGGGCGAGTGGAGAGGGCTTGACCGACTTTAATGAAGGTTGGGCCTAAACGGATTAGGAGTTTGCGCAGTTGCATTGCCCGCAGGGGACGCTGACTTTCCTGTTGCCCTAACCACTTGTCCCACTGCAATAACAGCCAAAATGTTAGGAAAGAGACCGCAATGTTCAGGAACCGCCAGATAACTCGCCAAGGATGTCGCCAGTAGTAGCGGGCGATCGCCTCAGGATCATACCGACGATGACCAGCACTAGGGACAGCAGAAATACGGGCAGTCACAGCTTTTTCACCTTATTCTCTGAAACCCAACTTACTACACCCCTCTTGCTTTGCCATGGGTGTTTCCACGGAGCGCTTTTGGGAACACTGTAAGCAACCATTGCAATGATGAGGATTTTGTTGATCCCCGGTGCTAGAGGAGCTGATCTTTTGAGGTTTGCTTAAATATAGTATAGAAAACTACACATAAGCCCTGCCGATCAATAAAATTCTTAACAAAAGTTTAAGATTGAAGGTTCCAGCAATTCAGCCGTTGGTTGACTTAGGTACAGCCGCTCGAACTGAATTTCAATAGGTTCGCTGGTGCGGATTTGCCGATAATGGTACCGTAGGGCATCTTCTTATTCACACCCTTCCATGGCCAGCAGGATCATTGCCACATCTGTTCTTGAGGAGTTGTTGGCGCGGTTGCCTCGCTTGCGATCGCAACTGTACTTCAAGACATCGCTGACGGCGCTTTCCCATGCAATGGAGGATCAGGTTTTGGCCAATGAGGATGCGCCGATTATTATTGCCTGCTTTCAGCGGGAACGCTTTTATCGCCAAGAAGCCCATCGCTACCGCCGTATTGCCACCAAGTCCCACCACGTTTACGTTTTGGCTGCCCCGGAAACCGAGTTTAAGAACTGCTCGGGAGACTATGAAACGGTTGCCTTTGATCCCGCCGATGCCCTCAGTCAAGAATGGCATTTGACCGTCTTGGGCAAAAATTACAGCACTTGCTTGGTCTGCCGCGAAGTCCAGCGATCGCCTGCCCAGCGCTTGGATGTGTTGCCGCCGATGGATGCGGCGCGTCGTTTTGAGGGCATTTGGACCTTTGATCGGCAGGTGGCAGCGACAACCGCTGAAATCCTCCTCAACCGTATTCGGGAGTACCGCCCTGAACTGAAGGAGAAACTCAAGGAAGGTCTGGCATGGGTTGAGACCTATCGCCAAGTGGCGGGGTGCAATAGTGATCCTGCCCCCTTTGCCGATCGCCTAGTGACCTATCTCCAAGCTGGCCAGTACAAGCAAATCAAGGCCTACCGCCAAATTGCCATTCAAGAGCGCAAGGAACGCCTCACCAATGCAATTACCACGGCGATTCGCAACTCCCTTAATCCCACAGAAATTCTCACTCGTGCGGTGGCAGAACTAGGGGAAGCCCTCAAGGGCGATCGCTGTCTCATTTACCGTTGCCGCAGTACCGATACTCGCGTGCGCATTGAGCACGAGTACACCAGCGGTGCCCTACTGCCATTGCAGTACCAGTATTGGCCCGTGAGTGAACACCCCTACACCCAGCAGGCACTGGCGCATCAGCAGGTGATTCAGGTGGATGACGTAGCCGCCGATCCCCACTACGAGGCGACCCGTTTCAAACCCCTCGAGGCCGCCGGCGTCAAAGCCCTCCTACTGGCACCTGTTCTCTATCAAGGGCGGCTGTTGGGCATTGTTGAACTCCACCGAGGCGAACCGCTGCCGTGGCACGATATGGACGCAGAATTAGTGGAGGCGATCGCCACCCAAGTGGGGGTTGCCCTGATTCAGGCGGAGGCCTACGCAGATCTGGAGGAACTCAACGCGCAACTGGAGGCCTTAGATCGCACCCGCAGTAATCTCATTGCAATTACGGGTCATGAACTGCGCACGCCCCTTTCGACTATTCAAGTCTGCCTCGAAAGTCTAGCGAGTGAACCCGATATGGATCCAGAACTGCGGCAGGTGATGTTGAGTACGGCTCTCGCTGATGCCGAGCGCATGCGGAAACTGATTCAGGACTTCCTCACCCTCTCGCAGTTGGAAAGTGGCCGGGTGCAGTGGCGACCGGAACCCCTCCCCCTCCAAGAACTGGTGGACCTAGCCCTCAGTAGTCTGCGCACCCCCAAGGATCAACTACCGACCATTCGCACAGTCTTGCCCAAGGAATTGCCCTTGATCCGAGCAGATGGCGAATGGCTAGTGGAGGTGCTCTCGAAGCTACTCGATAATGCCTGCAAGTTTACGGAACAGTCGGGTCAGGTTTCCATTGCTGCCAAGCCTCGTCCCGATGGTCTATTGGAAGTGACGGTTGCCGATACGGGGCGCGGTATTGAGCCGGATCGCTTGGAAACGATTTTTGATCGCTTTTATCAGGAGGAGGGAGCACTGCGGCGCTCTGCGGGTGGGACGGGCTTGGGTCTCGCGATCTGTCGCCAGATCATTACCAATTTGGGGGGGCAAATTTGGGCGGAGTCGGCGGGGCGCGATCGCGGTAGTGAGTTTCACTTTACGATTCCCATTGCTGAGCCTTTTTCTGGATAGGGGCTGCCAAGCCTCCTAAGATAGACAACAACGAGTGGGCAGCCAACCATGAGCCAATCCTTTGCCGATACCGCGATTGACATTTTGATTGACTTGGCTGAGCGGGGGGAAATTGACCCTTGGGATATTCAAGTGATTGAGGTCTTCGATCGCTGTTTGGCGGAGTTGACACGGCGGGGGGAACCCAATCTCAGTGAATCAGGGCAGGCCTTTTTGTATGCAGCGATGCTGGTGCTCCTGAAGAGCGATCGCCTAGTTGCAGTTGCTGAACCGATGCCCGAGGAAACAGAATTCCCAGAACCGCCAGAGATCAGTGAAAACCAGTCCTTTGTGGTCTTGCCCCATGCCCTAGAGCAGCATTTGCATCGTCGCCCCGTGGCTCCCCCCCAACAACGGCGCCGCGTCACCCTTGAGGAATTGATTGCCCACCTGAAAACCATGGCAGTTCAGAACGACCGTGCAAAGGTGCTGCGGCCGCATCAACCGCGGCGGCGTCGCTGTCCCACAACCCTCAAGGCAATTACCCAACTGGCGCACCAAGAAAACCTGACGGAGATAGCTAATGAAGTAGAAAGTCTCCTCGGAGAAATGGCTCCCGAAGGGACATGGCTAGACTTCCAAGTGCTACTGCAGCGCAAACCCGATCCTGTGGGGGTCTTTTGGGCGCTGCTATTCCTCGCTGCCCAGTCTAAGGTGGATCTCCAACAAACGAATTTCTATCAACCCCTACAGGTACGGACGTGTTTAGCTGAAGCGATACGCCTAGAGGCCTAACCTCCCTCTGGCAGAAACGAAAAGCCCAAGGGTTTTACCCGCAGGAGTGCCTCACTCAGGGCAGTGTGGAGATACCCATTCGTCGCTAAAATCCGCCCTGATGTCAGTTGAAAAGGGGATTGATCGTAGGCAGTGACGACGCCCCCAGCTTCACGAACAAGGACTACACCAGCGGCCAAGTCCCAAGGGGAGAGACCCCGTTCCCAATAACCATCAAGGCGACCACAGGCAATGTAGGCCAAGTCAATGGCTGCCGCTCCGCCCCGCCGTACCCCTTGGCTGAGATGGGTGAGATAGCAAAATTCCGCATAGTTGTTGTCTTCGGTTTCACGGCGATCGTAGGCAAAGCCCGTGACCAAAAGGCTATGACTCAGTTCTGCGGTGGTGGAAACCTGAATGGGCTGGCGATCGCGGGTGGCACCGAGGCCTGTAGCAGCCCGAAACAGTTCGCGATGAAAGGGATCATAGACGACACCAATGTGGGGTTCTCCCTCTACTAAGAGAGCCACCGATACCGCACTAAAGGGGTATTGATGGGCATAGTTGGTGGTGCCATCCAGAGGATCAATCGCCCACAGAAATGGATTATCCTTCAGTCCCGAAAGACCCGATTCCTCCGCGAGCACCGCATGGTCTGGACAATGGCGATGAATGACATCCAGTACCGCTGCTTCTGACTGGCGATCGGCCACCGTGACGAGGTCACCAGAGCGCCCCTTTTCCTCAATCTCACTCAGTTTGCCCCAATAGTGCTGCAGGACAGCGCCCCCCGCCAAGGCTGCCTCCGTGGCAATTTCTAAATAGCGCTGTCGCTCACTCGCCGGCAGTGGGCAACTCACAGCTGTCATGGATCACTAGTCCTCATCGAGGGGCAGCCCCAGCTGTACCCGTCCCTTGCCAAAGTAGCGGCCAAATTGCAGCTCATAGACCTCATCTTCATCTTGGGTTTCTACCTCAAGGTCAGAGCGGGCATAGCTGACACACAAGAGGGCATAGCCTTGGGCTTGCAGGGCGGGGGAGAGTCCCATGGCTTCAGGTTGATAGACATGGCCAGAGAGAATGCGCACGGCACAGGTAGTACAGGCACCGTTACGACAGGAAAAGGGCAACTCAAGGCCTTGGCTCTCAGCGTATTGCAGGATATAGCGATCGCTCGGAACAGTAATTGTGTACGTCCGCGTGGGTGGATCCCCCGGCTTGAGGGGACGCACGTGAATGGTCACAGTGTAGGTTTGTGGCGTGCTCATGGTCTCGCTATCTTACCGTGAAAAGGGCTGTCAAAGACCTTGCTTCGTCCCTTAGCTACAATACCGCAATCCCAACCTGCTAATGACAATGCTAGGGTAGGAGCGGTTCTATGGCCCACATTCGTAGGGAGACCTAAAGTTATGAGTACCTTAGTGGTCATTGCGTTTGATGATGAGTACAAGGCGAACGAAGTATTAATCCAGCTATTAAAACTCCAGCGTGAGCATCTCATTGACCTTGAGGACGCGGCTGTTGTCGTGCGCACCAAAGATGGCAAGGTTAAAATCAACCAGACTCAGGATTTGACCCTCCAGGGGGCCCTTGGCGGTGGCTTTTGGGGGCTGCTCATTGGTCTATTGTTCTTCAATCCCCTCTTGGGCTGGGCTGCGGGTCTTGTGGCCGGGGCGATTTCCGGCAAATTTACCGATATTGGCATTGACGATAATTTCATCAAGGAATTGGGACAAACCATTGCCCCCGGCAGCTCGGCCATCTTTACGTTGGTGCGTCAAGCCACACCCGACAAAGTCCTTGAGGAAATTGCTCCCTTTGGCGGTAAAGTCCTGCGCACCTCCCTGTCAAAAGAGGATGAAGCCAAGTTGCAAGAAGCCCTTAACCGAGGCAATCTGGCCTCCCAATCGCCTGCCCCGAGCGAAGCGACAACCCCCAGTGAAACGGCGAACAGTTAGTTTGTTGAGTTTGTCTTGGGTCTAGCTCTCGCTCTAAATTGATTAGGATAATTTTGAAAGGCTCGGCCATTCCCTAGGTACAGCCCTTTTCCCAAGGATGGAACCCAGGCAACACTGCGCAAGTGAGTGTCGGGAACATTTCAGTTCCTTAACGCCTAAGAAAAGGGCTGTCACTGGGCATTGTGCTCACAGTTAGGGATGCCAATAGGGAGTGTTGGGGAGTGGGAGACGGTGCAGGATCAAACTAAATCAACCGCAGTGATCGCGATCTTAAAACGCTTTGGTGGGCGATCGCGCCAACTCAATCGTCTAGTCCCCCTTGTCCAAAAGCAGTGGTATGCCTGCTTACCTTGGTTGCAACACTGGCAAGTGGTGGCCAGCCTCTCCCTCCTCACCTCCGTCGGGATTTCCGGGCTATCCCTGTGGCTGCTGCTGCGGCAACCGACGACTCCCGGCAATTGTGATTTTGTCCTTTGGCCTTTGGCATCGGCCTCCTTTCGCCTCTACTGCGCCCAACAAGCGGCGGAGCGACACACCCTTGAAGATTTGCTCCATGCCATTGATCTCATTGATGACTTGCCTCGCGATCATCCCCTTGCCCCTGAGATTAATCGCCGCCTAGAAGCGTGGTCAGATCAGGTTTTGGCCTTGGCAGAGGTAGCCTTTCATGAGGGGCAATTACATCGGGCGATCGCCTTTGCGCGGTGGATTCCTCGGGATGTCCAAGCCTATACCAAGGTGGAAGAACGCATTCAACGCTGGCAGGAAATTTGGCAAGAGGGGGAGAGCATCTACCAGCGCGCCGAAGCCGCCCTAAAAAACCTCGAATGGCGAGAAGCTTTTCAAATCTCGCTCCAGTTGCAATTTGTTGCCTGTCGTTATTGGGCACAGGATCAGTTTGGCGCCTTTAATGAGCGGATTATCCGTGCCCAACGGGAAGATCGGCAGTTGGATGAAGCCCGTGCCCTCGTGGCACAGGGGGGAGCCGATAACTTGGCCGCTGCCATTGCAATTGTGCGGCGAATTCCCCCCACCAGTGATATTTATCCCGGTGCGCGGCGATTGCTCAATGAGTTGGGTGAACAGTTACTTGCATCAGCAGTGGCGGCTCTGAATCGCTATGACCCCCAAGAGGCAAGGCGCATTGCTGGTTTAATTCCCCGTGATGTCAGGAGTGCCCGCAGCGCTGAGGATGTAGCCAAGCTAGCCGCAGCGGAAGAATTTGCTCAAGCGGGGATGGGACAGGACATTGATCGAGCCATTGCCCAAGCGCGGACGATTACGGCAGAACGCCCCCTCTACTTTGAAGCCCAGCAGGCCATTCGGCGCTGGCAAACAGATTTGCAGGTACTGCGAACCCTCGCAGAAGCGCAAGCCATTGCCCGTGGCGGCACGCTGGATCGCCTCTACCTTGCCCTCAACCGCCTCAACATTCCTTTGGCGGACGCGAGTCCCTACCGCCAAGACCAAATCCGCGATCAGCGACGGCTGTGGCAACGTCAAATCGAGATTGCTGAGGATCAACCCCTGATCGATCAGGCCAACGCCCTTGCCCGCCAAGGCACCCCTGAAGCCCTGCTGCAAGCCCGCCAACTCCTTGAGCGAATTCGTCCCCAGCGTGCCCTCTATGAAACGGCTCAAAATCGCCTCAAAGAACTCTTTCCCCCCGTGGCAACGGAAGCAGTGAGCTGGCAGCTTGATCCGGAGATGGCTCGCCTGAATGAAGCCCAGCGCCGTGCTCGAGGGGGGCGCGATCGCGACTTTGCTGCTGCCATTGCCATTGCCCAAGAAATCTCCCCCAACTCCAGTGTCTATGCCACCGCCAACCAGTTGATTGTGCAGTGGGGCAATAATATCTTGGAGCAGGCGCGCTATTGGGTGGGGCGGGACAACCAGCAGGCGATCGCCACCGCCGAACTCATCCCCCCCACGCATCCCCTCTACCCAGAGGCGAGGGAATTGATCCGCATTTGGCAAGAAGCGGAACCCCAGTACCCCTTTTAAGGGCTTTTACTGATTCGTGGGGGCTTCCACGAGCCGCACCTTTTGGGCCAGACCAATCGCTTGCAATGCCCGAATCGTGATCCACGTAATATCAAATTCCCACCATTGCAGACCGTGACGTGCCGAATGGGGGTAGGTGTGGTGGTTGTTGTGCCAGCCTTCGCCAAACGTCAGCAGGGCAACCCACCAACAATTTGTGGAGCGATCGCCCGATTCAAAGGTGCGGTAGCCAAATTTATGGGTGGCACTATTGACAAACCAAGTGAGGTGATACACCAGCACAAGGCGGACAAAGATGCCCCAGACCACAAAGGGCAGTCCCCCCCACAGATACAGCAAGACCCCTAAAACCACTTGAATGGGCACAAAGTACTGATTCAAAAAGCGATACACCGGATCAGTGTTAATGTCCTTGGTGAGGCGTTCTACCTCTGCCTTGGCGGGCACTTCTTGGAGCATCCAACCCATGTGCGACCACCAAAACCCCTTTTGGGAATTGTGCTGATCCAGTTCTTGATCGGAGTGGAGGTGGTGATTACGGTGGAGGCCAACCCATTCAATAATTCCACCCTCACAGGCCAAGCTGCCGCAAAAGCCAAAAAAGTATTCCAGCCATTTCGGGCACTGGAAACTGCGATGGGTGATCAGGCGATGCCAGCCTAGGGTGATGCCAAGGCCTCCAGACACCCAATAGAGAACAACACACAACAGCACAGCCGGCCAAGAAAACAGCCCCGGTACCAATGCCAGCAACGCTCCCAAATGCACAATGCCCATAAAAAAAATCACCCCCCAATTGGGACGCAGGGGGCGCGCAGGCAACGAAGAAACAGATGTCATAAAACTCTCGAACAAATTGACAAACTCACAGGGGAGTTGAGCCCTGTAGGCTGCTCCCTTAGAGCAAAGATGGTTACGACTGCTTTTTACCTAGATGCCTAGAGAAATGGCTTCCTAAACAATCTACGTTTAACGAGCAAACAACCAACCCTTACTTTCATCGTAGCAGAGATTGGAGAAGACTTGACCTCCTCCCCGGCCTGAAAGCCGCAGATTCCTACGACGGGGATGACTGCGCAATCGTTTCGGCGGGTTCTAACCGCTGCTTGTATCTTGCCGGCATGCCCTGCCGTAGGCCACCTTGGGTTTCAGTGGCAATACCATGATTAGGATGCCGCCGCCATCCGCACTATCCTTCGCCGCCGACATGAATGCCGGGGCTTGCCGCGCATCAGGTCAAGCAAAATCTGGGTCGGGTACTACCTCTTTCACGAAGACGCTCAACACTGCGACAACTCCTACTGTAGCGGATTGGATTCCCAGATGTCCCCCTAGTTCAGGAAAGGGCTATATCTGCCCTAGCAGATTACTAAGCCTTAATGTTTCCTTTCTTGGAGTTTAGGATATTTTGCTTATACTCAAAATCTATGAGCTTAAGCTCTTTATCTCTTTTTATTTTTTTTATTTATAAGAGTTTTCGCTTAAGTTCATATAAGTTTGTAGGCCTTTATGGAATTTTTGAGATAACAAGCGAGGTTAAAAATGGCTTCTCCTGTCAATCCTGAACTGGAACGACTCAATCAAGTTCATGGCCAAGCCAACCCTTGGAAATTTTGGGGACCTTACTTGAGCGAGCGGCAGTGGGGCACTGTACGGGAAGACTATTCCGCCGACGGCAATGCTTGGGAGTATTTTTCCCATGATCAAGCGCGATCGCGCGCCTACCGTTGGGGTGAAGATGGCCTCGGTGGCATTTGTGATGCACAGCAACGGCTTTGTTTTGCCTTGGCTCTTTGGAATGGCAACGATCCAATTCTCAAGGAACGGCTTTTTGGCTTAACCAACAATGAAGGCAATCATGGGGAGGACGTTAAAGAGTATTACTTTTACCTCGACAGTACGCCCACCCATTCCTACATGAAATACCTCTACAAGTATCCCCAAGCTGCCTATCCCTACATTGATCTGGTGATGACCAACCGCCACCGCAGCCGCTTTGAAATGGAGTATGAACTCTTGGATACAGGGGTCTTTGAGGGCGATCGCTACTTTGATGTCTTCATCGAATATGCCAAAGCGGCTCCCAATGACATTTTGATTCAAATCAGCATTCACAATCGCGGCAACGAAGCTGCCCATTTGCACGTTCTGCCCACCCTCTGGTACCGCAATACGTGGAGTTGGACACCGGACAAGGTTCTCGCCAAACCAGAACTGAAGCAAATGGATGCGACACTGGTGCGGGCACGCCATGGGGAGCTAGGAGAGTATGAATTTGTGAGCGATCGCCCGGTGCCCTTCCTCTTCACCGAGAATGAAACCAACTTTGAGCGGCTCTTTGGCCAGCCCAATGCCTCGCCCTACGTTAAGGATGCCTTTCACCGCTACCTGATCAATGGTGAGCAAAATGCCGTCAACCCCGACAAAGTCGGCACCAAGGTGGCTGCCCACTATCAAGTCACAGTTGCCGCCCAAGGGGTTGAGATCATTCAACTACGCCTAGCATCTGCCAAAAGTAGCCCCCTCAGCTTTGGCAATGCCTTTAGCGATCGCCTCAACCAAGCCCGCACCGAAGCGGATCTCTTCTTTGATCACCTCATCCCCAGTGACTGCACGGCTGATCAGCGCAATGTGGTTCGTCAAGCCTTTGCCGGCATGATGTGGACAAAGCAGTACTACTACTACCCTGTCAAGCAGTGGCTGGAAGATAAAGCGCTGCCCCCCGATGTGGAAGAGCGCATCGTTACCCGCAACAAATCGTGGTTCCACCTTGAAAGCGCCGACATTATCTCCATGCCCGACAAGTGGGAATATCCTTGGTTTGCCGCTTGGGACTTGGCCTTCCACTGCTCGCCCTTAGCTCTGATGGATATCGACTTCGCCAAAGAGCAGCTTAAGCTGATGGTGAATGAACTGTATCTGCACCCCAACGGTCAAATTCCCGCCTACGAATGGAACTTTGGTGATGTGAATCCGCCTGTGCATGGGATTGCCACGTGGCAAATCTATCTCTTGGACAAAGCCATGAAAAAAGGCGAAGGCGATTTGGCTTTCCTTGAGAGTGTCTTCCACAAGCTCATGCTCAACTTTACGTGGTGGGTCAACCGCAAAGATTCCCTCGGCAACAACGTCATGGAGGGTGGCTTCCTTGGTTTAGACAATATTGGCGTCTTTGATCGCAGTGCGCCCCTACCCACGGGTGGTGTTCTTGAGCAGGCGGATGGTACGGCTTGGGTGGCAATGTTTGCCCTCGATATGCTCTCTATGGCGCTGGAGCTAGCACAGCACAATCCCGTTTATGAGGATATTGCCTGCAAATTCTATGAGCACTTCGTTTACATTGCCGGAGCGATGGATCGCATTGGTGTCCAGAAAGATGAACTCTGGGATGACAAAGATGGCTTTTACTATGACCTGCTGCGACTGCCCGATGGTCGTGCCCAGCGCCTGAAGGTACGCTCGATGGTGGGATTGCTGCCCCTGTGTGCCACTGCCATTTTCTCGGAAGAGTTGCTGGACTCCCTACCCACCTTTAGGGAACGCATTGCTGCCTTTAATGCCCGCCACCCTGAGCTTTTGGCCAACATTAACCCCATCGATCGCCCGGGTGTAAAAAAACGGCGGTTGCTCTCGCCCGTCAACGAGGCCAAACTACGGCGGATTCTCACCCGCATGTTGGATGAGAGTGAATTCCTCAGTGACTATGGCATCCGTGCCCTCTCCCGCTACCACTACGATCACCCCTATATTTTCCAACTCGGCCGCGAGGCCTATCGCGTTAGCTATGAACCCGGTGAATCCACCACCGGCCTCTTTGGCGGTAACTCCAACTGGCGTGGCCCCATTTGGATGCCCGTGAATGCCCTTTTGGTGCAAGCCCTCCGCAAAATGTATGGCTATTACGGCAACGAGTTTACGGTGGAATGCCCCACCGGTTCAGGCCGCTGGCTCAACCTCTGGGAGGTCTCGGCAGAAATTGCCCGCCGCTTGGCCAGTATCTTCCTCAAGGATGAATCGGGGCGGCGACCGGTCTATGGTGGCACCGAAAAATTCCAAAGCGATCCCCACTGGCGTGATCTAATTCTGTTTTATGAATACTTCCATGGGGATAATGGCGCAGGACTAGGTGCGAGTCACCAAACCGGCTGGACGGGTCTGATTGCACGGATCATCATGGGACTCAATGTTCTCGACGCCGATGAGGTACTGGAGAAAGGACACTTGGCTGTGGTCTCGAAACGCTTAGCGGAGTTGGTCAGCGCCAGCTAGCACCTGATTAAGGCTGAAGCGTATTGTGATAGGGGGGAGATCGCCCCCTTTTTTAGGTCAAGACTTGGCCACCCCTACAAAAGTCTAAAACTCAGTAATCCTAGCTGATTTTAGTTCTATTAAGTTTGCCAACGTACAAGTAAATTTCCGTGAAATTACTGGCCAAACAGCACCCTCCATCTTCTACATTGATAAAGAGATAGGAGGAATGAACACACTTTTGCCTAAAGTTAGTTTCTACTGCTGCTGGAATCTGCTTCAGCAAGTATAATGCTTACATTTTGCAATACAGCAAGAGACATGTTAAGCTAATTTACAAAAGTTCACATTCCACTCGTGTTCCACATTGGCTGCATTTGAGGTTCAGATGATGTCGCTCACACCCATGACCCGCTATTACATTCGCCGTCTCCTTGCAAAGCGTGCTGAATCCCTTGGGTTGACCGTAAGTGGTGCCGAAAGTGACAGTCAAGCCTTTGCCGATCAATTGGCACGCCTAGAATCCTTGGCGGCAACTAAGTTGGCAGAAATTGATCTCATTGTGCGGATGCACCAAACCCTGAGCCGCAACGGCCAAACCTACAATAGCTACCTCGCCAATCTGGAACAAAAACTCTTTGCCCTCATGGGTCTGGGGGGACAGCCTCGCGAAGAACTGACAGACATTACCCTGCCGCAGCTTGAAGAAACAAAAGGCGCCGCAGCAAAAGTCCTCACCTTGGCGGAAGTGCTAGAACACTTTAACAAAATTGGCGATATCGCCCAGAAATACCTTGGCAAGATGATTGTGGCCAACTATTGGCGGGGGACTCGTCCCTACAGCAGTTGGTTTGCTGACTTTACAGTGACCAATGATGGTCGTGTGGTTTGTCAATCCTACCAGTCCAGCCGCGATGTGTTTCTCAGTGAGGAGCAGCTAGAGCACTTGCAAGGTTGGCTAGAGGCCTTTATCCGCCAGTGCCAGCGAGTGCTGCCGCAATTTACGAAGCAACTGCAAAAAGCGGGGGTACCCGAAACGGTTTTAGCTTAGGGCGGTATGCGGATTTTCTTTGCGGTTCTGTGGCTGGGATTGATTGTCTATAGCTTTGGTTTTGCCCCCCCCGATCAACCGCAAACACTGACACTTATTCAACGGCTAGCAACGGGAGACTGGCAAGGCATTAACCCCCTCATTGTCAGTCTTTTTAATTTGATGGGCGTCTGGCCACTGATTTATACCGCATTACTGGTGGTGGATGGTCAAGAACAGCGATTTCCCGCGTGGCCATTTGCGGCTTTTAGTTTTGCCGTGGGTGCGTTTGCCCTGTTACCTTACTTCATCCTGCGCCAGCCAGCACCGATCTTTAGCGGAGAACTCAATCGGGGGGTACGCCTTTGGGAATCACGGCTCACTGCCGTTGTCATTGGTTTATTGGCTGTGGGCTTTCTTGGCTATGGCTTGGTTGGCGGTAATTGGCCAGACTTTTGGCAGCAGTGGCAAACCAGCCGCTTTATTCATGTGATGAGCCTAGACTTTTGCCTCCTGTCGTTGCTCTTGCCGGTGCTACTAGTGGATGACTGGCAACGGCGAGGACTGGAAAAGTCACCGTGGCGCTGGTGGAGCCTTGTCCCCCTCTTGGGAGCATTAGGGTACTTGCTTTTGCGTCCGCCCTTAATTCTCTCGAAAAAAAGTGTGGCATGATACAAAAAAATGCCCCTGAATTGGTTTTACTAATCTGTCAATGCTGAACTCTTCACCCAGAGCAAGATTCGCTGGCGTTGAGAGAGTTGCATTGTTGGGGGGATATCAATGCCGACAGCACCCTATGCGATCGCCACACCACCAGTTAAACCACCTTGGATTGACACACGACTCATGAATAAAGATCAACCCTTAGCACCCGTCTTTCGCCACATGGCCAGTGGCCTGTTTCCATCCACCACTGAAACTTACGAACGCGGCAAAACCATTTTCTTTCCGGGAGATCCAGCGGAAAAGGTCTATTTTCTCCTCAAGGGGGCAGTGAAGCTCTCACGGGTGTATGAAGCGGGCGAGGAAATTACGGTGGCACTGCTGCGGGAAAATACCGTATTTGGGGTGCTGTCCCTGATTACGGGCACCCGCTCCGATCGCTTTTACCATGCGGTGGCGTTTACGAATGTGGAGCTATTGGCCGTTCCCATCGAACAGGTGGAAAAGGCGATGCACGAGGATCCCGATTTGCCGATGTTTATGATTCAGGGGCTGTCATCGCGGATCCTGCAAACGGAGATGATGATCGAGACCCTTGCCCACCGCGATATGGGATCCCGCTTGGTGAGCTTTTTGCTGATTCTTTGCCGTGATTTTGGGATTCCCACGAGTGCGGGAGTCACTGTGGATTTGAAGCTTTCCCATCAGGCGATCGCCGAGGCCATTGGTTCGACACGGGTAACCGTAACTCGCCTTCTCGGGGAACTTCGGGATCAAAAAATGATCTCAATTCACAAAAAGAAAATCACGGTGCATAACCCCTTGATGCTCAGTCAGCAGTTTACCTAGGTCACGAGTTGGCCATAGTCGAGTTTGATCAGGCGATCGGCCACGTCAAAGTAGCGATCGTCATGGCTAATCACAAACACCGTTTTGCCCTGAGCCTTTAGCTCGGGTAGGAGTTGGCGGTAGAAAATCTCCCGAAACACAGGATCTTGATCCGCTGCCCATTCATCAAAGAGGTAGGCGGGGCGATTGTCGAGATAGGCCATCAACAACCCCAAACGCTTGCGCTCCCCTTGGGAAAGAGATGTCGTAGAGAAGCGGTTACCTTCTAGGCAAACTTTGTGGCTCAAGCGCAATTTTTCGAGGTAACTTGGCACTTCTGCAAGGCGTTCGGGGCACTCAATGCCCAACAGTGACTCAAAAAGATAAAAGTCACTAAAAACAGTGGCAAAGTGTTGGCGATACCATTCGTAGTCCTCAGGCTGCAAACAGTGATCATCCACCCAAATTTCTCCCTGATCGGGAATGTACAGGCCAGTAATAATTTTTGCTAGGGTGGATTTACCGCTGCCATTGCCACCGACAATAAAAAGGAGTTCCCCAGCCTGCACGGTCAAACTCAAAGGGCCGAGGGTAAAGGTCGCAGGTTCATCCTCGTGGCCACTGCGGTACTGATGACAGATCTGCCGCAGAGAGAGGGTTTTCCAGCCAAGGGGAGGGAGTTCGCCTGTATCGTTGAGGTTTTGGTGCGGATCTCCAAGGCTGAGTTGCAAAGATTCCACTTTTTTCAGGGCAACCCTAGCACGGCTAAAGACAGGAATCGCATCAATCAGCTGCTGCATCGGCAGCATGAGGTAAATGATCGTCAGAACATACCCTGAGAGAACTGTGGGTGTGGCTCCTAGCAAATGGGGCAGCGTAAAGAGAAAGAAGCCAATGGTGACAAACAGCAGCAACTGCCCCCAACTGGCAGCAATGGCAAAGACCATGTACCCTAGCTCGTTTTGCTGCCGGGTTTTCTGAGCCGTGGGTTCCAATTCCCGATAAAAGAAGGCCAACCGCCGTTGCCGATTGAGCTTGAGTTCTTTGTTGCCCTCGGTGAGTGTCCGAAAGTGTTGAAAAAGGTGATCCTGTTGCTGCCGTGCCCGCTCTAGGAATTTGCGTGCTCTGCCCGCTAGAAACAAGTAGCTGCCAGTACCAACGACAATCAAGCCCACAAGGGCAAAAAAGAGGGGCGGCGACAACCAACCCATGTAAATCAGGCAGCCAATAACAATGGCAATGGCATTAAAAAGATTGGGCAGGACGGAAAAGGAACGGGAAACGGCATCCACGTCCTCTGTCAGCGTCGCAAGGAGTTGCGGATTGCCAATGGCTTCTAACTGGCGTAGGGGTGAAGCGAGAATCTGGCGGCTGAGGAAGAGGCGCATTTCATAAACCGCCTGTTGGGCAGCCCGCACCAGGAGCACTTGAGAGCTAAAGTGGGTCAGCAGTAGGAGGGTTCCGAGGAGAATAAATCCCCAAGGTAAGAGGCGCTGGAGGGCAGGGGTTTTCTGCAGGGCGGCATTCATCAGGGCAATGAGCGCAGCCGTACTGCCACCGTTGAGAAGTCCAGCGATCGCTGCCGCAACAATCGTCGGCCAAGCTGCCCGTAAAAGAATCCGAAAGAGCTTCACGAATCTGTTGTCTCATCAGGGGTGGGATTGGACTCAGACTCTTCGAGATTCAACTTGGGAATAAAACTGGGGCGATCGGCATTTTCCCAACCGGGGGGACGCTTCGAGTTGTACCATGCAATGAGGCCAATGCTCACGGCCGCCACAAGACCCAGCAGCAATACCCCATAAAAGGGGACAAAGTTACCTGCACCAACGGTAAAGCTAATCCCCAATGACCCCATCATCGTCCTCGTTAACATTTTTTAGAAATATGTAGAACACCACTATATCAACCCTATGGTTGCTTTGAGAATCCTGAGAGTTGGAAGCGGCTGTGCTGCCTAAGGTACAGTACAAGATAAAGAAGTTTTGCTGACTGTCCCCCCTCTTTTCAACAATCAACCATGAGCGATCGCGCCCTTCGCCCGGCTGTTGTGGCTGCTGTGGAACCCGGCTCCATTGCCGCTGAGTTGGGATTTGAACCCGGTGATGCGTTGGTGGCCATTAATGGCGATCGCCCCCGCGATTTGATTGATTATCGGTTTCTCTGTGCCGAGGAATACCTCACCCTCGAAATACTGGGCAAAGACGGCCAAACCTATGTTCTCGAAATTGAAAAAGACATTGATCAAGATTTAGGACTGGAGTTTACCACCGCCCTCTTTGATGGGTTGATGCAGTGCAACAATCGCTGCCCCTTTTGTTTTATTGATCAGCAGCCCCCCGGCAAACGGGAAAGCCTCTACGCCAAAGATGACGACTACCGCCTCAGCTTCCTCTACGGCAGCTACATTACCCTGACGAACCTGCTTCCCTCAGAATGGCAGCGCATTGCCCGCTTGCGCCTTTCCCCCCTCTATGTCTCTGTCCATGCCACAGTAGCCAGTGTTCGCCAACGCCTACTGAAAAATCCACGGGCGGGGGAAATTCTGCAACAGATGCGCTGGTTTCAAGAGCAACGGCTGCAACTCCATGCCCAAGTGGTTGTCTGTCCGGGGATTAATGACGGCGAGTGCCTCGAGCAAACACTACGGGATTTAGCCCAGTTCTATGATCCTGAAGAGCCAACCGTGCTTTCAGTGGCAGTGGTGCCGGTGGGGCTGACTCGCTTTCGCCCTGCTGAGGATGAACTGATTCCCGTCACCCCTGATCACGCCCAAGCGGTGATTCAACGGGTACAGGCACTCCAACAGCGGTTTGAACAGCAGTGGCAAACCCCCTTTGCTTGGCTAGCAGATGAATGGTTCTTGATTGCCGGATCGCCCTTACCCCCCGCCGCCCACTATCAGGACTATCCGCAACTCAGTAATGGCGTGGGAACGATTCGCCTGTTTTTAGAAGAGTTTGAGCTTCACGCCCAACAGCTTCCCCAACGCTTACCGCAGCCGCGTCATCTGAGTTGGGTGGTGGGTAATACCGTGGAACAGGCCTTTGCACCCTTGGTGGCTCGCCTTAACCAAATTGAGAACCTGCGCCTTGATCTCTATGCCCTTGCTAGCGACTATTGGGGACAGCAGATGTCCGTGACAGGGCTATTAACCGGCCATGATTTGATCTATCACCTGAAGGGCAAACCCTTGGGCGATCGCCTGCTTCTGCCCAGTCTGATGCTCAAGCACGATGAACCCGTTTTTCTCGATGATGTGTCTTTAGCCACTGTGGAGGAAGCGCTAGGGGTCCCCATTCAAGTGGTCTCTGGTGGCGCGGCAGCGATTATTGCTGCTTGTACTCACCCCGAAAATGCCTGATCTTGCCCCTTGGGATCCCCGCAACCTATAATGGCTGGATGCTGTCCGCTGCACACTCAACCCTATGATTGCCACCTCCTCCCGCCCGGTTCGCATTGGTTCCCGCAAAAGTCAACTGGCGCTTGTGCAAACGGAATGGGTACAGGCGCAGTTACAAGCCCATCATCGCGATCGCGCCTTTGAGGTGGTGACCATGACCACCCAAGGAGACAATATCCTTGATGTCGCCCTTGCCAAAATTGGCGATAAAGGCCTCTTTACCAAAGAGCTAGAACTTTCAATGCTGCGGGGTGAGACCGATTTGGCCGTTCACTCCCTCAAGGACTTACCCACCAAGTTGCCCGCTGGTTTAGTTTTAGGCGCGATTACTGAGCGGGAAGACCCAGCAGATGCCCTTGTTTTAGGTGCAAAATGGACAGGACACACCATTGATACCCTACCTGAAGGCACGGTCATTGGTACTTCGTCACTGCGTCGCTTGGCACAGTTGCGCCACCACTACCCCCATCTCACGTTTAAGGATGTGCGGGGCAATCTAAATACTCGCTTGGCCAAATTAGATGCTGGGGAATACGATGCCTTGATTTTGGCGGTAGCTGGCCTGCGGCGTTTGGGCTTTGGCGATCGCATTAGCCAAGTCTTACCCGCAACAGTGTCCCTCTATGCTGTCGGTCAGGGTGCCTTGGGCATTGAATGCCGCGCCGACGATCCCGACATTTTAGCCTTGGTCAAGACCCTTGAACATCCAGAAACAGCAGCCCGTTGCTTAGCAGAGCGAGCCTTCCTGCGGCAATTGGAAGGGGGCTGTCAAGTGCCCATTGGGGTGCATACGGTGATTGAAAATGGTCAACTCACCCTCACAGGATTGGTCGCCAGTCTCGATGGCCAACGCCTTGTCAAAGACACTCTCACAGGGGAGCCTGCCAGTGCAGAAGCACTAGGGACGCAGCTTGCCCTGAAACTCCGGGAACAGGGAGCCTCAGAGATTTTGGAAGAGATTTTTGCTACTGCCCGTCTCGAGCGTTAGTTTATCCCTACCATGGAACCCCTACCATGGTAAAGGCAGCCCAGTAGTAGGGATGATCGAGGGAACGACGACCAGCCCCTTGGGTAACTTCTGGGGGTAACGGGATGCGGCCACGAATTGTTTGCAGTTCATTGTCCTGGATGCGAATATTGCCGCGCAGCATCGCTAGCTGCGCTTGCCGTAGCGCCTCGGCCTTAATGGGTACCGTATTTAACAAATCGTAGAAAGTGGTCATCAACGCCAACGTCCCCTCATCGCTGACATACCACAAACTGGCCAGCACCGACTTCGCCCCCGCCTGTACCGCCAGACCCGCAAACCCCAGTTCTGCATCCAAATCTCCAACCGCCGTGCGGCAGGCACTGAGGGTCAAAAATTCTGCTTGGGGACGGTTAAGCTGTAAGCCTTGGAACTGCAAAAGATTCAATCGCCCATCCCTAAAAGCAATGTAGGAATTTTCTGCAGCCCCCGGTTGAAACTCAGCGTGAGTGGCCAAATGGATCACGGGATAGATTCCTTGACGGCGCTGTTGTCTAAAATTAGCAATTGTAAAGGCCTCATTGAGAAAGGCTTGGCCTCCTCCTAGGTTTTTAACAACCTGTGCTACCTCTAGGGGTGCCATCGGCAAGGGGGACTGATCTGGGAATTCCGATGCTCCCATTGCCAAGATGGGTTCCCGTTGAATACTGCGGTAGCGAATATCTATGAGCCTTATACTGGGAACCAGCGCCGTACTAAATTGCTCTACAAGAAAGTTTTGACCATCATGGAGCGCTGCCAAGGGAAGGCTACGCATACCACTGTCTAGAACAAAGACCAGTGTATCAATGCTCTGGGCATTCAAGTTAGCACGCAAGGGGGCAATCAACCATTGGTAAAGCTGTTGTGCCGCCGGTAGATAAGTACGGGTATTGATCAGGCGTGGATCACGCACCCTGTTAGTCAAAGTATCCACTGTTTTCAATAACTGTTCACGTCCCACGTTCTGTAGGGGTGTATAAAGCGGCCTCCCCTCTGGGGTAACCAAGATGAGATCAAATTGGTCAGGCCGGGCTAGGGTATAAATGACCGCTGGCTTTTTACCTGTTTGCTTGGCAATTTCATTGAGGGCTGCCTGTAAATCCTCAAGGGAGAAATCTTGCCTATCACAAGTACGTTGTAGGTAACTGCTGACTTCTTGACAGCCCCGTAGATCGAGTAACGCCAACGCACCCTCGATGTTATTGCTAGCTAGGGCAGTCTCGATATCTCTAGTCAAGAGAATTTCAGGGGGAGCGGTAGGTACTTTAAGGGGATCGGAGATGGCTGGTGTAGGGGGTTCTAACAGAGGATTGATTTTTTCTGGAGGAACGAAGCTCCTATCGACAACATTTTGACCTGTATTTTCAAAACGAATATTTCCGACCTCCACAAGACCTGAAAGCGTTGTAGGTACAGGAATAATCGATCCCTCGGCTTGAATTGCCCCTGCAGTTCCATTCTTTTCGGAATTGCCCACTAAAAATGGAGTAGCATTGTTGATAAAGATATTCACTGAGTCACCCCATATCGTGGTAGGTACACCATTGGAAACAAACGTACCCAAGCCACGCAGTGAATTTTGCGCATAAATATCAACACTGCCCGCCCCAGCATTAATCCAGTTGAAAACTAGATTGCCGCCCCTTAGGTTGACATCCCCACCACCAGTCGTCAAATGGCCCAGCGTTAAGTTGCCGCTGGGTATTGTCTGGAGATTAGTGAATAGATCGGGCAGTGTTAAATCATCATCCGGAATTGGATCAATCGTACCTCTAGAGGTTGGAATAGGGAAATCACCAGTCCAAGCTAAGAAGTTACCACCGTTGGTGAAGATATCACCCGTCGTAATCGTAGGCGCAAACAGTGTAACATTGCCACCACTGCCAGCTGTATTGATATTACCTATTGTTAAAGCACCCCTGTAGGCAACAGCAGCCAAATCACCCCCGCGAGTCGTGATATTGCCAGTTGTTATGTCAGTTATGGAATCAAGATAAACAAAACCACCGTTGCTGTTGATATTGCCAGTTGAAATACCCCCGCTTCCTGAAAAGACTGCGATCGCTCCGCCTGCACTGATTAGGTTGCCGAGAGTGATGTCATTAAAAGCAACTACGCCGACAGTACCACTACTTTGAGTTACTTGCAAATTACCAGCAGTAATATTAGATGCCGAGTCTAGACTAATACCTGAACTAGTGGTGACATTGTTCAGCTGAATATTACTAAGAGCATTGATGCTTAGACTTGCAGTGTTGATTGTTCCTAAAACTACGGTTTGACCTGTTGAGTCAATATTCAAAGAATGATTGCCATTGATATTGCCATTGAATGTAATATTTTTCCCTGAAAAGCTCGTTGAGTTTAGTAGAGATGTGTTACCACTGAATTGAATGCTGCCTGCAGATGCATTAACTAAACCTCCAAGGGAAATCGTACCTCCACTACTCTGTAGATTAATACTTCCACCTGATGTACTGAGAACACTGCCACTAGAAGGAAGGAAGATATTGCCACTAGCTTGGAGGGTGATATTGGCGCCATTAGTTTGTATGGGAGCATTGGCACTAATGTTTGCTGCACTGATATTAATTGGATTATTGAAGGATGATTGATTTTGAATCACTCCCTGTGCTTGTAATACCAAGCTCCCCTGAAGCGAGATGGGGTAGCCGATGATGATATCATTATCAGCCTGTAGCGTGAGTGAGTTTGTCGAGCTGCTGGAAATTGAGGTTTCTACATAGATATTCCCAGTAGTTAGCGCCGTACTGTCTGTTGTTATGACAACGTCTGTGGAATTGAGTGCTGATAACAGCGTTCCTATAGTTAACACAGAAATTGGATAAGAGTTTGATAGTGCTTTAAAGGGCGAAGAGGAAGTAATGTTGACATCATACATGCTGTCAGTGATGTATATGTTTGTCGGATCAAGTAATAATGTTCCTGTGTTACCATTTAGGGCAGTGGTATCGACTGTGCCTTGAAAATCTAGAAACTGTTTGCCAGAAACTTCGACAAAGCCGCCATCTCCCCCAAGCGCACCGCCACGGCTACTGATCTGGCCATAGAAACGTGTGTTGTGCTCTGCCCAATTGATAATTGTGCCCCCGTTGCCCTGATGGGTGGCATCAGCATTCAAAAGAGTACCGGCATTAACAAAAAGGTTTTGCGCATTGAAGCTACTGCCTAGCCGGCCAGTTCCTGTTGTTCCCCCTAAATAGTCACCACCAATGAGAATTGTGCCGCCCCCTGTATTACCCGCAGCATTCAGTTGAGCATTAATCAGAGCAATATTACTGCCTTGGCCAGCAATGGTGATTTTACCCCCGGCGCCGGTGGTATGACTCACATCAATCGTGCCGCCAATGACTGCTGTATTTGTGGTTAGGGGAATCTTGGTACTGTCGTGAACCAAATGAATCGTGCCATCTGGATTTTGAATCACGCTATTGACGGCAGGATAGCCATTACCCCCTGTGAGTAACGTCGGGAGATCAATTGGCTGAATAATGCCTGCGGCGGGCAATCGCTCTTTGGGAATCTCTAGACTGAGGAGCATGCCCTCTTGGGAAATGCGCACCAGACCTGATTCAGGTACCGCCACAACATTGACCGTGCCCCCTGCTGCGCCAAGGGTACCTGTATTGATCACCTGATGCGCCATCAGGGTCAGGGATTGACCAGCATTCACCCTAAGATTGCCTTCATTAATTAGGATGCCTCTATTGGCCAATTCAAAGCCAATCGGGGAGCCATTGAGTTGGCTGTAGGTGTTTGAACCATTGAGATCAAAGAGGCCATTGCCAAAGTGAACGCGCTGGGCTGTCGAGGCATGGAATGCCGCTGGTAGATTCAACTGCGCATTCGGACCAAAAACAATACCTGCAGGATTCAGGAGGTAGAGATGACTGTTTCCGCCTGTAACTTGCAGCACGCCGTTGATATAACTAGCACTGCCACCATTGACGCCAGCAAGAATGTTGCGAATTTGCGGGGTAGAAAGAAAGTTGGCGGTTTGCCCCTGCTGGACATTGAAATCACGAAACAGGTGAAAGAGGTTTTGGCCATCGGCAGAACGTTGTCCGCCACCAATGTTGAACTGATGGTTGACGGTTTCTACGGTGGTGCCAGTGGCATTGGGAGCGGGGGTAATTTCAGCAAGGGCGGGTGTACCAAGAAAAGAGGTCAAGCTAGTCAGGATCACCCAGCTGTAGGGCAACACTTTTGTTAAGCATCGAGAATTCATATGACGTTATGTAAAAAACTTGCTAATGAGGATAGTTTTATCCTCAGGGACTATTTTAAGTGCGATCAAGGCAATGTACCACTTGGTAAAGTGTCTGCTGGAGATACTGTCTAAAATAGGGCGTTAAGAACAGAGCGCAATTTGAAGCGGAGGGCGATCGCCGTCAAGTTATCGTGGCCATTGACTTGATTTCCAATATCAATGAGTTTATGAAGCGACTGATTGAGGGGGAGACTAAAATCCAGCATTGGCAGCAAATGGCTAATAATGTGGGTTTCGAGGCAGCGGTTATCGGAAAGGCCATCGGAGCAAAGCAGAATCAGGGTGTCTTCTTCGATGTCCAAGTCTATAACCTCAGGGGCAATGGCTTCATTGCTGCGGGGGCCAAGGGCTTGGGTGAGTTGATAGGCATCGGGACGACCGTAGGCAATTTCAGGCTCTACCCCTTGTTGAATCAGGCGTTGACCGACTTCGTGATCAATGGTGAGTTGTTGCAGTCCTTGGCGTTTGGTGAAGCGGTAAATGCGACTATCACCGACATGGCCAAGGCGTAGGTGGTAGTTATGCAGTAGAGCCATGACAAGCGTGGTCCCCATGCGACCACTGCCGGTTTTCCCTTTTTGATCATTAGTGGCAAAAATGACTTCATTGGCACGGTAAATAGCGTTGCGTACTTCCTCCGCACTCGGCAGTTCTCCCTGCCACGGCCAAGTCTGCTCGAAGTATTCATGAACAGTTTTAGTGGCAAGGGAACTGGCAATTTCACCTTCTGCATGCCCCCCCATGCCGTCACAGAGCACGTATAGTCCCTGAACATCCAACTGCTGCCCCTGGGGGGTGAGACGCACTTGCTGCCGATGATCAATCAGGTAAAAATCCTCGTTGTGGTGGCGATCGCGCCCGGTGTCTGTCTGGGCAGCAACATCCACTTGAACCAGTTGCCGCGGTAAGAGGGCAGTGGGTGCATCCTCAATAGCGGTATGATCCTCTTCTGGTGATTCTGATGAGAGGGTGATGTCTGGCAGTTCATTAATCAAGTCACCCGTACTTTCACCTGTCTCCTCCTCAAAGTCTGGCAGGGGTTCACTGCGCAGGGTGGAGGCGAGAGAGTCGAGCAACATCTGAATTTCTGAGATTTTCTCTAGAGGAGCCGTGCTCAAGGAGACCAAGAGCGGCATAAAAACGGCTTGACGACGACTAGAGGCATGGCGAAATAACTCTTCCCAAACAGTAACGAGGCTGGGGGGTGGCGTGGGTCGCTCAAAGGTTTTCACTAGGGGCAAGGTGAAGTCCAGTTGATGCAGCCGCAATTGATCGTCAGGGTTGACGGCTAAATTCCTAACTGTGAGCAAGGAATAATGGCAGTGCCACGGTTCTAGAGTCTTCCACAGCTCAATCATGTCCTCTAGGTACTGGAAAATTTGCTCATCGGAAATGTTGTCGTCTTGCCAGACATCTTGCAGAGGGCGCGCTGTGTGATCGTAGTCGAGAATAATGCCGTGGCAGTAGTTGGCCGGTAAGTTGCTTGTGGAAACGGTATCTAGCCACGCATCGTGAATGGCTGGAATGGTTTCGGGATAGACAAGGTGCAAGGCAAGGTAGGCGATCGCCACCGCACTGAGGTCAGGGTATTGAGCTTGCAAATGGGGAATGACCACACTGGGGTCGAGAATGTTTAACCCCTGTGCCCAATCCTGAGCCGTTTCGCGGAGGGCTTCTAAGAGCGTCGGTTTCTCAGGCTGTAGATCCTGCACCAGTTGGGGCAAATCACAGGCGTAACGGTGATCCCAGCGTTGGTAGCGGTGCTGGGGGTCAAAAAAGACAGCGGCATTGGGAGGATTGGTGTCCTGCTCAAACACAGTGCCCTCAGAGTTACGGTTGGAGACAGCCAAAATGGGGTGATCGGTATAGGCAGGATAGAGAACGCCCCACCAAAGTTTGAGGTTTTGATCAGTTTGAGCGGTAGGCATTAGAGCAGGTGAGCCAGCAAAGACAGCACAGTGACGACCACCCCTTGCGGTGTGGGAGCGGTATCCCCTATTGTATAGCGATCGCCCTAGGACAACCCTTGATCTGGGGGTTGCTGCTGTTATTCCTCAGCCATTGCCATCACAGGAAATGATTTGGGCAGCAGGGTCGAGGAAACATGACGCGTCACCGGTTGATGTAAACGAATTAACTGTGCCAAAGTTGACTTCAGGTGAGTCCGCGGCACAATCACATCCACAAAGCCGCATTTCTGGACAAATTCGGCGGTTTGGAAGTCATCGGGGAGTTTTTCCCGCAGCGTTTGCTCAATAACCCGCCGCCCCGCAAAGGCGATCGTTGCTTTTGGCTCGGCAATGATAATATCCCCTAACATGGCAAAGCTAGCCGTCACGCCCCCAGCAGTGGGATGGGTCAAGACGGGGATATATAGCAGACCTGCACTGCGATGCCGTTCGAGGGCAGCAGCCGTTTTCGCCATTTGTACCAAGCTGAGCATCCCTTCTTGCATGCGGGCACCGCCAGAGGCACAGACAATCACAAGGGGAATCTGCTCCCAAGTGGCCCGTTCAATCAGGCGGGTGATTTTCTCGCCGACCACGCTGCCCATGCTACCGCCCATGAAGGCAAAGTCCATCACCCCCAAGGCAACTGGCAGACCCTCGAGTTGGCCGAGGCCGGTTTGTACGGCATCCTTGAGACCGGTTTTCTCTTGATATTCCCGCAGGCGATCGCTATACAGCTTGCGATCCTTGAATTGTAAGGGGTCACAACTGACCAAATTTTCATCGAGGGGGCGCCATGTGTGGGGGTCAATCAGTTGTTGGATACGCTCACTACTGCTGACGCGATGGTGATGGCCGCACTCTGGGCACACCAGTTGATGGCTATGCAGATCCTTGCTGTAGATCATGACGCCACAGGCTTCGCACTTTGTCCAGAGACCATCGGCGATCTCCCGCTCTGGCTGCATGGGGGTCAAGGCGGTTTCTTTACGGCGATTTGCAAACCAATCAAATAAAGACATTGTAGAAAATTCCCTTTAACGTTGAGGTCTCAAATAGCACGTTTGTATGGGTCTCTCTCAGGAGCGTCCACTAAGAATAATTACTTATCATCCCACTTTGTTGCATTTTTGCAATATATCGCACAAGTTTGAGAAATGATGCAAGGGGCTGTGGCGAGATCACCGATCCAAGGGGAAGTTCGGTGTCACAATAAAAGTGAGTTAACAATTCGCAGCGTAGCACTGGGTTGAATCTATGTCCATGGTTGCAGTCGTGGTGGCGATCGCCATCCTAGGAATCTTGATTTTTGTCCATGAGTGGGGGCACTTTATCGCTGCCCGCAGCCAAGGCATTCATGTCAACCGCTTTTCCATCGGCTTTGGCCCCATCCTCTGGAAGTTTCAAGGCAAGGATACCGAGTATGCCCTGCGCCTAGTTCCCCTAGGGGGCTATGTGGGATTCCCAGACGATGACCCCAATAGCAGCGTTCCCGCCAACGATCCCAATCTCCTGAGCAACCGGCCGATTTTGGATCGCGCCATTGTCATCAGCGCGGGGGTGATTGCCAACTTGGTCTTTGCCTATTTGCTACTGCTGGTGCAAGTGGGCGTCATGGGCATTAGTCAGGCCACCTACTATGAGGGTGTCCTCATTCCCGCCCTTGTCCCGGAAAGTAGCCTTGTGGCCACCAAAGCGGGCATTCAACCGGGGGACTTGGTGTTAGCGGTGGATGGCCAACCCTTGGGTGCCGATGCCAATAGCTTACCAAACCTGATGCGAGCCATTCAGCAGCATCCGCAGCAACCCCTGACACTGACGATTCAACGTCAAGGACACATCCAAGAGATTACCGTCACGCCAGAGGTGAGTGAGGATGGTCAAGCCCGGATTGGCGTTCAATTAGCCCCCCATGCCGACATTCACCGTGAACACACCTTAAACCCGATTAAATTAGTCACGGCGGCTGCGGCGGAGTTTCAGCGGGTGATTGTGCTGACCCTAGAGGGGTTTCGCGAACTTTTCCAGCATTTTGATCAAGCGGCTCAACAGGTCTCTGGACCGGTGGCGATCGTAGCGATGGGCGCGGATATTGCCCGCTCCAATGCTGAACAGCTCTTTACCTTTACCGCCTTGATCAGTATTAACCTTGCAATTATTAATATTCTGCCCTTTCCAGCCCTTGACGGCGGTCAACTGCTCTTTTTACTGGTGGAAGCGCTGCGGGGTCGTCCCTTACCCAATCGCATTCAAGAGGGCGTCATGCAAACGGGGCTGGTGTTGCTCCTTGGACTGGGGATGTTCCTCATCGTGCGGGACACCGTGAACCTCACGGGCTTGGGCTGGGTGCAGCAACTCTTTTAAGTCCACCTATGGCTATTACCCGTCGCCTCTCCGCCAAGCAACAACGGGCCTTGGAAATTCTCACCCGCCTCAAACGCCTCTATCCGGATGCCACCTGTAGCCTCAACTTTGCCAATCCGCTGCAACTGCTGGTAGCCACGATTCTCTCTGCCCAATGTACGGATGAGCGGGTGAATCAAGTCACACCGGCGCTGTTTGCTCGCTATCGCGATGCCGAGGACTTTGCCATGGCTGATTTGGCTGAGCTAGAACAGTACATCAAGTCCACTGGTTTTTATCGCAACAAAGCCCGCCATATCCAAGGCGCCTGCCGCCGCATTGTCGAAGTCTATGGGGGTCAAGTGCCCAAGGTGATGGAAGATTTGCTTTCACTGCCGGGGGTAGCTCGCAAAACAGCCAATGTGGTTCTTGCCCATGGCTACGGCATTTTGGGGGGAGTGACGGTGGATACCCATGTCAAGCGGCTGAGCCGGCGGCTGGGGCTGACCCAAGAAACGGATCCCGTGAAAATTGAGCGGGACTTAATGCGCCTGATTCCCCAGCCCGATTGGGAAAACTGGTCAATTCGCTTGATTTACCATGGCCGCGCCGTTTGCCAAGCGCGCCAACCCCAGTGCGAAGGCTGTGAACTCATTGATTTGTGTGCCACAGGTGGGAAGCTGATACCAAAGTCATAGGGGATTTGCCATGAAAACCCTAACCACAACTACGGGCGAACAGCGTGTCACGCTCCACGGCCTCACTTGGCAGCAGTACCAAGAGATTCTTAATGCCCTGCCGCAAACCCGTGCTGCCCACTTGATATTTGATCGCGGAATCCTTGAAATTACGATGCCCCTTGAAGAGCATGAGTTTGCCAGTGAGCTAATGGGTCTATTTTTGCGCATTCTGGTGGTGGAAACAGGACTGCGGCTGCGATCGCTGCGCTCAACAACCCTGTGGCGACCGGATCTGAAGCGAGGAGCAGAACCAGATAATGCCTATTACATCCACCATCAACCACAGGTGGCTGGCCGCAGCATTGATCTGAGCATTGATCCACCGCCTGATTTAGTGATTGAGGTGGACATGACCCATACCGATATCGATAAAAACCAGCTGTATGCGGCCTTGGGGGTACCGGAGCTATGGCGGTACAATGGTCGGGAATGGCAAATTTTCCAGTTGTGGGACGGATGCTATCAGGGGTGCGATCGCTCCCCTTTGTTTCCATGGGTGCCCAAGGAATGCCTTTATCGCTTCTTGGCAGAGGCCAAAATGGATGAGGTAGAGGCAGAGAAAAATTGGCGACGCTGGGTACAGGAACAACGGCCATGATGATTTATCGCCTCAATGCCCTTACAGATAACTACATTTTTTTGCTCCATGATCCGCAAACGGCGACAGCGGCAGTGGTGGATCCGGCAGAGCCAGAACCTGTTCTTGCCAAATTAGCGGAATTGGGAGCAACACTGACGGCAATCTTCAATACCCACCACCACTGGGATCATGTGGGGGCCAATCGTGCCCTGCGATCGCGCTTCCCCAATATCGAAGTCTATGGCAGCCGCGAAGATCAAGGCCGCATTCCAGAGCAAACGGTTTTTCTTAGTGCCGGCGATCGCGTGCCCTTTGGCGAACATGCTTTTGAGGTGCTGTTTGTTCCCGGCCATACCCGCGGTCACATTGCCTACTATGAGCCAGCAACGGGCGATCTGTTTTGCGGTGATACCCTCTTTGGCGGTGGCTGTGGTCGTCTTTTTGAGGGGACACCGGCACAGATGTTGGAGTCTTTGAATCAACTGCGGCAATTGCCGGAGCAAACGCGGGTCTGGTGCGCCCACGAATATACCCAAAAGAACCTCAGCTTTGCCCTGACAGTGGATGCCAATAATCCTGCCCTGCAAGAGCGCTATGCTCAAGTCTGTCGCGATCGCGCCCAAGGAAAAAGCACGATTCCCAGTACGATTGGCGTTGAAAAGGCAACGAATCCTTTTTTACGCTGTGAAGTCAGCACCATTCAAGCAGCAGTGGGGGCAACCACACCCCTCCAAACCTTTACACGGTTGCGGGGTAAACGGGATCAATACTAGGTGCCTATTGAGCACCTCAGAACGCTAATCTAGTTTTATATTCCTCTACCCCCAAAGCTGCGATGGCAGTTTCCTATCAGAGTCGCTTCTTGAGCTTTTGGCAACAGCAATGGCACCGTTGGCAGCAACACTGGCAACGCCAACTATGGCAAATTGAAAGCAGCCTCAGTGGCACGCTGCAAGTGATTGGCGCCATTCTGGCACAGGTTTGGCAGCGGGGACTCCCCCAACTCATGGGCAGCGTCTCTCGAATGCGTCAACGCCTCCTAGCGCAACCCACAGCGGCACCCCCTGCCGATGAAGCACTGCTAACCGTGATGTCTGCCCTCTCCCTGACGAAAGGGGAGGATGACTCTTGGGTGGTGGCGATCGCCCCCATTGCCCGTCCACTTCCTTGGTGGCAGCGCTGGATTGCTAGTGTGCAACGCTGGTTTCAACCCCAGTCCAAGACGTTACCACCACAGGATGCACCTTTGGCACAGCGGCAGCCCTTTTACCTTGCCTGCGATCGCGCCGCAAAATCCCTATTGCTTGTGGATGAGGCTGCCCGTCCCTTGAAAATCTTCACCGCCACAGAACAGCGGCAAATTGAGCAACGCATTGCCTATGCCTTGGCAGTGTACTATCAGCACCTTCGGCAGTGGTATCGGCGACGGCATCACTGGCTCTGGGGTTGGCAGCAGCGATCGCTCAAAGCAGGCTCTAACCCACCGTCCTGTTTGGTGGGCAATTTTCTAGGGCAACTTCAGTTAACAGGTGCTAGTGAAGGGGATTTAGTCCTACCCCCAGTGTCTCCCCTAGCCGCTGTCTTCCATTGGTTGCGATCGCGCCTTCCCTTCGGCCGCAAAAATACGCTGTCCCAAGTGCGGGTGCAGGGGATTGCCACCCTTCTAGAAACCCAGCAGATGGTGCTCATCGGCAGCGATAACGAGATTCTTTATACCCTCACCCCTGCCCAACAGGCGCAAGTTCTGGCTTGGATTGAACGCCATCTCAACCCCTTCAAGCTGCCCTTCCCAGACTGGCTGAGTCAACTCTCCTATTGGCTAGGGGGATTCCAACCTCCAGTGGTGGCAGCCGTAAATTCACCGCTATTGGCGGCTACGGATCCTTTGCCAGTCTTTTCTCCCGTGGAGACCCTTCTTAGCCTAGGCAGTCGCTCTGATTCCCTAGCCCATTCGCCACCCTCAGAAACTGCGGCCACCAGTGTCCCTCCAAATCCAGAGCAGTTAATTCTTGATGTGGATGCTGCCCTGATTGGCTATGAACTCCACTGGTTTGAACGCCTCCTGCTGTGGTGCGATCGCCTGTTTCTCTGGATTGAAGAACACCTGATTCGTTTCGGTCGTTGGCTCTTGCAGCAGTGGCAACGCTAGCGGTTCTCAATCTGACGAATTGCCTCCATCATTTCGTTGTAGGACTGCATATTCCCCTGTTGGCGATAGAGTTCAGCGGCTTGGCGCAGATCCGGTAGGCTCGCTTTGGGGTTCTGTTCAAGGAGATACGTTACACCCCGCACCGCAAAGGGGATGGGATCTTTGGGGGTAAGTTGCGTCAAGGCTGTCCAACTGGGGCGACTGAGGGCATAGTCTCCCATGAGAAAAGCCGCAATTCCCCGCAGCAAATGATAGTCGGTGCTCTTGGGATTGGCGGTAATGAGACGATCAAACACGGGGATACTGCGGCGAAAATCGCCACTGAGAAACAACGCCAAGGATTGAATCATTTGCAGATCGCTGTTGTTGGGACTGAGGGCAAGGGCGCGATCGCTATCCGCAACGGCAGTACCAAAGTTGCCGAGGAGCAAATTCAAAAAGCTACGGATGCCATAGGCTTCGGTGTACTGGGGATTGAGGGCGATCGCCTTGGCAATGTCCTGCTGAATCGTGCCGGGGCGTTCAGCCATATTGCGGACAAACGTATCCAGCATGGGGGTGGGCGGGTGGGGGGGAAAGGCATCCTTGAGAATAGGGTTGCCTTGGGTCAGACGACTCAGGTACTTGGTTCCCAGTTCTTCACCGAGCTGATTAAAGTCTTGGTGAGGCACAAGGGCAAACATTTGCGCCACGGCCCGCCCCAGATAGGCTTCACTGTAGTTAGGATTAAGGGCGATCGCCTGGCTATAGTTGTCAATGGCGGCGGCAAAATTCTTGCGTTGGAAGTGCTCCTCAGCGGCGAGGAAATAGTCCGCTGCCTTCAGGGGGGTCGGGGCAGGCAGAGCCGTGGTTTCCCGCGACGGTGTGGTCAAACTCAAGTAGGTATTGATGGGAATGCCGAGATTAAAGCCGCGTTTCACAAAGACAGTACTGGAGCCACTGCCCTCCTGCACAAGGGTAGAAGCAATATCGGCACTGCCATGAACCCCAATTAAACGGCCATTTTCATCGAGGACAGGGCCGCCACTCATCCCCGGCAAGGTGGGATTGCTATAGACCAAGGCATAGCCATCTTGAATCGGACGCGAGGCATTGGCCGTCAACCGCCCCTCGGTAAATTGGTAAATGCCCCCCAGAACCGAGGCCTCCTGAGCAGGAAAACCAGCCACAAAAACGGGCATGCCCTCCACTGCCTCTACGGCGTTTCCCAGTGTGGCAAGGGTGTAATCGCGGTTGCTTTCAATTTCCAGCGTGGCCAGATCAACACCGGGCAAGCGACGAATGGAGTTGGGTTGCATGGCATAGCGCTGACCATCAACCGTTTTCACCGTGTACTGGCCGGCCTTTTCAACCACATGGTAGGCGGTGAGGATAACGTAGGTACTGCCCTTGCGCTGCAATAGGATACCTGAGCCATGGCTGTTGGTACCTTCAATGAGCACAGTGATATTTTTGGCAATGCGGGCAACTTCTGTAACGCTCACCCCTTGAGCCGGAAAAGGCTGAGCAATATGGACGGTGGCGATCGCCATTCCTACCAATGACCAACTGTGCCAGCGCCCCATCGGGATGCCTCCAAGCAGACTCTAGCCCCACGATAGCCTATTTCTCAGAGATGCTAGGTAGAGCCAAGGGACAGTTGAACGGCGGTAATCGCCTCCACCAAGGGCGATCGCAAGGCAGCGATATACTCTGGCCAGCCAATGAGAATTGGTTGCTGATGGGCAAGGGTCTGTCCCTGTAACCCCGTAGCATCAAAGCGCAAGGGATTTCCCTGCAAGTCGGTGCACACCAAACCTGCTGCCGTTGCTAAAGCCAAGGGGGCAGTGGTGTCCCAGAGCTTCACCCGCTGATTTAAGTAGAGGTAGAGTCCCGCCCGTCCCAAAATCACTTCAATCACCTTGAGGCCAAAACTGCCCAGAAAGCGAAATTCCACTTGGGGCAACACCCGATGAATTGCATCGCCGTAGGTGCGGTAGTCGCGATAGCCAATCATGATCGGGCAATGGTCTTCACTAGGAGAGGGCGGGCAAACCGGTAATAGGGGGACAGGGGGACCACCACTGCTCATCTGAAAGAGTCCCCAATCTTTACCGCCATAGTAGAGGTGATCCAGATTGGGAGCATAGATCCAACCCGCCACTGGACTGTAGTGCGCCAGCAGGCCCACCATGAGGGCGTAACCTTGGCGATGGTGAATCAGATCATCCGTGCCATCAAGGGGATCGATCAGCCAGTAGCGGCTTTTCGGTTCTTGAAAGACTGCTTGGGAGTCAGCATTTTCTTCGCTGATGATGCCATCCTCAGGAAACCAAGCGCGAAATTTTTGACTCAAGAGCCGATCCAAAAAGCGATCAATACTCGTAGCGAAGTCTTGGCGTCCCTTTTCAATGACCTCAAAGGGTTGCTGTGCCAGTTGCCGTGCCCGCTGCCCCGCTTGGCGCAGGAGTTGATTGATTTGCCAGATTTGGCTAGAGGTCAGGGGGGGAGAAGTCATCATTTGAGGTTCAGCCGTCCACTTTCCTTTAGTTTGGCGTTAAAGACCAGCGGCTCCTGTAGCGATCGCTGCTTTAGCTGTTCCAGAATTGCTGCTTCAACCCGCCGCGCCACCTGTTTCAGCAGTTTCGGTTGCGTCAATGGATCGGCACTTGCCCATGCAGTGCGTTCGGCCTCGGTCATTTGCTCCCTGACATCAATGGCATTTTCCCACTGGGGGCGATCGCGATCATTGCCGAGGGGGACGGTCCCCAATTCCGCTAGCCACTGTTGTTTTACCGCTTCTAGCCACGGGCGATCGGGACGTTCGATGGCGATCGCCTTATAGCCACGACACTGCTGGGGACAACGCACAAGGTGTTGCAGCAAACTCAGTCGCATATCCCGCGAATAGCCAATGTATTGCACGCTGCCAGTGGCATCAAAAATGGCATAGAGACCGATCGCCCCCTTAAGATCCGGTGCTACCCGGCCTGCATCATCAATGTAGGGATGGAAGGGCAATTCAGCCAAAGTCGGCGCAGGAAAGCTCATGTTGGCAGGGGTGGCTCATCTTTGCGTGCTTCACCCTCAGTATGCCCTATCTGTGGATGTGTGGCAGGAGTGGGAGATTGGGTATGGGCACGTTGGCGCAGTTGTTGTGCCCGTTGGCGCAGTTCTTGAAAGTAGTCGGTGCTGGTAATTTCGGCAACGGATTTCTTTCGCTTTTCTTGGTCAATTTCGATTTTTAGTTCACTCAGTTCCTCCTTCAGTTGATCTTGGCGCTGCTCTACCGCCTGTGCCATGTCCAAAAAGACTTGGGCAAGTTCTGCCATGTCATCACTCCCTTGAGCATAGTGCCTGAGAACTCTGGGATTAAACTCGTTAAACTGGTCATGCTTGAGGGCGTGGGCAGCACTGACAAGGGCACGAATCGGCTTAGTAATCGAACGAGCCACAATCAGGGAAATGAGAATGACCCCAACACCAACAAAGAAAAGACTGAGGAAACCTTGGGTCGCCAACCGCTCTAAGGGCGCTAGAAACTCGCTCAACCGTACACTGACCACAACAACGCCCTGATGACGGGTCAGGGGCGCATAGGCATAGATATAATCGGCATCGCCTCCGGAAGAACGACTGGCGAGGAGAGCACCGACCTCTTTTGATTTGGCCTTGAGAAAGACATTGCGCAAGGTGTAGCTGCGATCTGCCACTGTGGGAATGGGTTGAGGTGATGTCAAGAGAAAATATTGGTCGCGAATCTCGGGGGGGAGTGGTTCAATGCTATGCAAATTCAGGTAAGGATTTGTGGTGCTCAGAATCAGACCGTGATCATCAATGAGAAAAGATTCACCGTGAATATCGGGCACTAGGTAGGTCACGATGTCTTTGACTGCGGTCGCTTGTAGAGGTAGTAGAACTGCTCCCAATCGTTCATTATTGCTATCAATAATCGTTTGGAAGACAACAAACAGGGGTTGCTCAGTGATCGCGCTATTGATTTTGACCCGAGAAATGAAGTAGTCTGCTGTTGCCGACTGCTGCCAGAGGGGGGTGTTCTTGTAGTCTAGCCCCAGACGGGTACGCCGTGTCCCTGCGATCGCTTGGCCATCACGGTTGAGGAGAATCACCTGATAATAGGCTGGGTTCAGGTTCTTGACATCTTCGAGGAAGTTATTCATCGTCGCTTGCTCGATGGCACTATGGCTCCCACGCCTCAGGAAATACCGTACGTCACTGTCATTGGCTACCAAGAGAGCATCATTGAGGGCATCCTGAAACAGCTGATCAAGGGAACGGGCTTTGCTGATCGCCAGCAGTTGCAGGGCATCAATTTCCCAACGCTTCATCATTTCAGCGCTTTCAGTTTGGTTGTAGAGCACCACCATCCCCATCGGTAATAGGGAAATCAGCAGCATCACCAGCAGCAGCCGCCCCGAAATTGACCACAAAAGCCTTGACCAACCCTGTCGCCACCGAAGCATGGATCCACTCAAGCTAGAATGGGAATCTTGATCAAACCACCACTGTTCCAGCCTAGTGCGAACGAAGGATATTGGGCGATGTTTTGGACAACTCGGCTATGGCAACGCCGCTGGTCTGCTTGGCTCCACCCTTGGCGGGGGATGGATTGGCTCCTTTTAATTGCCGTATGGCTGATTACGCTGTTGGGGGCAGTGGCCATTCACAGTGCCGAGCTGCACATTGGCGAAAAGGATGGCTTCCAACATCTGGCGATCGCGAGCGTGGGGACGATTTTGCTTTTCCTACTGGCACGGGTGCCGACATCGGTCTTTATCTCAGTCCATTGGTGGGTCTATGGTATCAGTTGTGCCCTCCTACTAGCTGTAAGCTTATTTGGTGTTGAAGCTAACGGTGCCCAAAGTTGGCTGCCCATTGCGGGCTTTAACCTCCAGCCTTCAGAATTTGCCAAAATCTCGATCATCCTCACCCAAGCTGCCCTACTCCAGCGGGTGCCTGCCAATGGCCTCAGCGGCATTCTACGGGTGTTTGCGGTAACGGTCTTGCCCCTAGGGTTGATCTTATCGGAACCTGATCTGGGAACCTCCCTTGTTTTTGGCGCCATCACCTTGGGCATGCTCTATTGGGCCAATGCCCGTTTGGGCTGGATTGTGCTCATGCTCTCCCCTTTGGTGGCGGCCATTCTCTTTGCCCTACCCCTGCCCTATGAACTGAATTTGGTGCTGTGGTTTTTGTGGACATTAGGGATGGGGGTTGTGGCATGGCAAAACCTGCCCTTGGGGTGGATTGGGGCGATCGGCGGCATTGTTCTCAATCTTTCCGGGGCAGGGTTGGGGCACTTGCTGTGGAGTGTTCTCAAGGACTATCAAAAGGATCGCCTCTTAATGTTTTTAGATCCCGATAAGGATCCCTTGGGGGCGGGCTATCACCTGATTCAGTCCCGCATTGCCATTGGTGCCGGTGGACTGTGGGGGCGAGGTCTGTTTCACGGGACACAGACACAGTTGGGGTTTATTCCCGAACAACACACCGATTTTATTTTTTCCGCCATCGGTGAGGAATTAGGCTTTTTGGGGGGGCTGCTGGTTTTGGGACTGTTTTGGTTGATTGGCCTGCGGCTATTGCAAATTGCCAATAGTGCCCGCAATGATTTCGGCTCGCTGCTGGCGATCGGTCTTTTTGCCATGTTGATGTTCCAAGCGGTGGTCAATATCGGCATGACCATGAACCTATTTCCTGTGACGGGCATTCCCTTGCCTTTCCTCAGCTATGGCCGTTCTGCCCTTTTGGCAACCTATATTGGTTTGGGGCTAGTGCAATCAGTGGCCAATCATCGCCCGCGATCGCGCTACTGAAGTCAAGCACCCTTTGTTAAAATTCACGAAGATTGTCCATAGCAGTGAAATCCCATGAGCGAGTCCCCAGAACCCACGTCCTCCCCTGTCGAGCAGCCCAGTTATGTCAAATTGGCCATGCGGAACATGGTGCGCAAGGGGGGCAAATCTCTGACCCATTTTGCCCTCACGAGTATCGGTCTGTTGGCGTTGTTGGTGGGCTTGTCCTACCTCACCCGCTAGTGAGAACACAGCAAAAACAAATGACGGTTACCGTCTATCTAGAACTTCACGATCCTTCCCTGAGCAATGAGGTGGCAGAACTTCCTTGGCAAGTGTGGTTTCGCACGTGGATTGCCATGGTTGAACCAAACCAAGGTAAGGCCTATGAGGTAACACTGCGTTTGACGACGGATGCTGAAATTCAGGTACTTAATCATCAGTATCGCGATCGCGACACCCCTACGGATGTACTCGCCTTTGCCACCCGCGATGACGCTCTGCCGCTGCCCCTAGAGGAACCTGAATACCTTGGCGACATCATTATTTCTGGCGACACTGCCCGAAAGCAAGCCAGGGAAAGGGGGTATTCTCTATCCATAGAAGTGACTTGGCTGGCTTGCCATGGCCTACTCCATCTTTTGGGCTGGGATCATCCCGATGAGACGCAATTGGCACGGATGCTGGCTCAGCAGGCTGAGTGTCTTAGGGCAGTGGGTCTTACCCCTCCCTATTCTCCCGATAATCCATAGGAACGAAATCCCAAAGGATGTGCTTAAATGGGAGGCGTTAACAGCCAAATTTTTTGAAAAACTTTTTAAGGCGTATGGAATCCAGCGTCAACACTTAAAGACCAATGTTTGGTGTGATGGGTAACGTTATGACACAAAAAGTTCTTGCCACCTATGCTGAGAAAACATCAGGGATAACCATACTGCGACAGCGCTCCTACCGTGTGGCGCCCTCTTTACTGAATAGTTTCCGTTATGCATGGGCGGGGGTGGTCTATACCTTTCAGACTCAGCGCAATTTTCGGATTCACACCGCAGTTGGTCTTAGCGCGATCGCCCTCAGTGGTTTGCTAAAACTTCCCCCCGTTGAGGTGGCAGTGATTTTGCTCACGATTGGGATTGTCATGGGGCTAGAGCTGCTGAATACGGCTCTTGAAGCGGTGGTGGATCTCACCGTTGGCAAGGAATATCACGAGCTTGCCCGCATTGCCAAAGATTGTGCCGCTGGTGCGGTTCTTCTCAGCGCGATCGCAGCGGTGGGGGTGGCGATGGCCTTAATTGTGCCCCCCTTGGTTTACCCCATTGTCGGAACGTTGTTATAAATTGTCATAAATCGGGGGGAGCCACTAAACGTTGAAGCGGAAGAGCATCACATCCCCCTCCTGCACAACGTAGTCTTTGCCTTCACTGCGGACTAGGCCTTTTTCCTTAGCCACCGTCATGGACTGGCAGGCCACTAGGTCTGTGTAGCTCACCGTCTCAGCGCGAATAAAACCCCGCTCAAAGTCACTGTGAATAACGCCTGCGGCTTGGGGGGCTTTGGCACCGGCGGGAATCGTCCACGCTCGAGTTTCCTTAGGCCCTGTAGTAAAAAAGGTTTGCAGACCCAGCAACTTGTAGGTTGAGCGAATCAGCGATCGCAAGCCCCCTTCACTGACGCCAAGACTGGCGAGATACTCGGCGCGATCGCCCTCGGGCAAATCCACAAGTTCAGCCTCCACCTGAGCAGAGACAATCACCACCTCCGCCCCCTCCTGCCGGGCAATCTCCTGAACCGCCCTTGTCCATTCATTGCCAGTGGCCAAATCCTGCTCAGCCACATTAGCGGCATAGATCACGGGCTTACGGGTGAGCAATCCCAGAAAGCGAATGGCGGCTTCTTCGTCCTCCGTCAGTTGACACAGACGAGCCGGCTGTCCCTCATTGAGCACGCTAAGGAGCTTTTCAAGAGCCGTGAGTTCAATCTGTGCCTCTTTTTGCGATCGCGCTGCCTTACGGGTACGTTCAATACGCTTTTCGATTTGCGCTAAATCCGCCAGTGCCAACTCTAAGTTAATGACCGCAATATCCTCGACAGGATTGACGCGACCTGCCACGTGGACAATATCCTCATCTTCAAAGCAGCGCACCACGTGCACAATGGCATCCACCTCGCGAATATTTGCCAAGAACTGGTTGCCCAATCCTTCCCCTTTACTGGCTCCCTTCACCAAACCCGCAATATCCACAAACTCCACCCGCGTCGGCACGATCTGCGCTGATTGGGAAATTTTTGCCAATACCTCCAGCCGTTCATCGGGGACGGCCACCACACCGACATTGGGTTCAATCGTACAAAACGGAAAATTGGCCGCCTCGGCCTTAGCATTGGCCACAAGGGCATTAAACAGCGTTGATTTGCCCACATTCGGTAGGCCGACAATTCCCGCGCGTAGCATCAGACCCTACAACCTCATTCTTAAGGAAAGACTTTTCCCAAACATGACACCCAAAAATGGGAATGTTAATTTTTAATAACACTCCAACTTATCAGAAATTCCAGCCCTAGGCAACTACGGGCACACTCAAAACCGCTGTCAGAGAAGAATCGGCAACAAAAATAAAAGAGGCAACCCTTGATGAGTGCCTCTAAGTGCTATATCCCTAAATGCAAGGCTCTAGCGATTCACTGCCCTAGGCATCAAAGTAGAGGGTGAATTCATAGGGGTGAGGACGCAGGGACATGGGAATCACTTCTGTGTCCAGCTTGTACTGAATCCAGTTGAGGATAAAGTCTTCGCTAAAGACACCGCCCGCTGTGAGGAAGCTATGATCCTTTTGCAGGTTTTCCAGAGCCGCCATGAGTGAACCGGGGGTGGAGGGAATTTTGGCCAGTTCTTCGGGGCTGAGGTCATAGATATCAACATCCAAGGGGCTACCCGGATCAATTTGATTCTTGATGCCATCAATCCCTGCACACAGCATCGCCGCAAAGGCAAGGTAGGGGTTACTTGTGGCATCGGGGCAACGAAACTCTAGGCGCTTCGCTTTGGGATTGGCACCAGTGAGAGGAATCCGCACAGAGGCAGAGCGGTTGCCTTGGGAATAGGCAAGGTTCACGGGGGCTTCAAAGCCGGGAACCAGTCGTTTGTAGGAGTTCGTTGTCGGGTTGGTAAAGGCCAACAGCGCTGGAGCGTGCTTGAGAATACCACCAATGTACCAGAGGGCAATTTGGCTCAAATTGGCGTAGCCCTCGCCCCAGAACAGGGGCTGACCATCTTTCCAAATCGACTGGTGGGTGTGCATCCCCGAACCATTGTCGTTGAAGACAGGCTTGGGCATAAAGGTTGCCACTTTGCCATGCTTGCGGGCAACATTCTTGACACAGTACTTATAGGTCATCAGCCAGTCGGCGGCTTGAATGAGGGTGCCAAAGCGGAAACCCAGCTCGCACTGACCGGCTGTGGCCACTTCGTGGTGATGTTTTTCAATGGGTACACCGCACTTGGCCATCGTCAAGAGCATTTCTGTGCGCAGGTCTTGCAGCGTATCTGTGGGCGCAACGGGGAAGTAGCCCTCTTTGCTACGGATTTTGTAGCCGAGGTTGCCCCCTTCTTCTTCGCGGCCAGTGTTCCAAAGACCTTCAATACTATCAACGTAGTAGTAGCCAGACTTTTGGTTTTGGTCGTAGCGAACGTCATCGAAAACAAAGAACTCGGCTTCGGGGCCAAAGTAAGCCGTATCGCCAATGCCGGTGGCTTTTAGGTACTCAATGGCACGGGTGGCAATGGAGCGCGGGCAGCGATCGTAGAGTTCTCCGGTGCGCGGATCTTTGATGGTGCAAATCATGCTCAGGGTGGGTTCTTTCATGAAGGGGTCTTCCCACGCCGTATCCGGATCCGGCACCATCACCATGTCGGATTCGTTGATCGCTTTCCAACCGCGAATACTGGAGCCGTCGAAGGGCACACCCTCGGTAAATGAACGTTCGTCAATTTGGCTCTTGTGAACCGTCAGGTGTTGCCACGTGCCGGGCATGTCAATAAATTTCAAGTCGATGAGCTCGTACTTGCTGTTGATCAAATTCAAGATTTCTTGGGGCGTTGCCATGTATAGGTTACTCCTTCTGTATTGGGCGCACCACAGCGACAATCTATGGTAGAAAGTTGCCCCAGTTAATTTTTGTATCGGAGGCTACCAAAATTTCGGTGTTTGCTCCCTAGCGGGAGGTAGCAAGGCGCTGTTTGGGATATAACAGGGGCATGATCAGTAATCCCAAGCCCAGTCCCGCGATCGCCCCAAAGGGAAAGACAATCCAATTGGAATAGCCCCAGACGCCATAGTGTTGCAGTGCCCACTCAAGGGGATAAAACAGCATTAACAACACCGCCACTAAAAAGCCCCCCAGACCATACTGCGGCAGCCAGTACCACTCGCGGGCAGTGGTGGAACGCTCAATCCACCAACGGGTGAGGAGAACGCCCAAAAGGGTGCCATAGCAGCGCATGCACACCGCCATTTTCCAAGGGGGAGCGAGCATCAAGCCCATTTCTGGCTGTGGACATACATGATTGCCCATCGTGTAGATAATGTGGGCAATTTTAGGCAAGAAAAGAAAATGACTAGCGGCCAAGAAAGGCGCAAACAAAGGACCTAGAATCAGTGCCGCCAGAATGACATCAGGCCATAGAGGAGAAAGCGATCGCCACCGCACCATTGGATGTTAGAAATGATACAAAATGATAAACAACCCCCTAGAATTTAACAAATTGTTCACAGCAAGGGCAATCAGTAATTGGGCAGAGCGGCGAGATAGAGATGATCCCTCCACACGGGAATGCTGCTTAATCTTGTCCTCAACCACTCTGCCACGTCATTAAGAAGCTTAGGAGGCTAAGGCAGCTTTGGTCACGGTTGTCAGTGGGGCTGTGTTCTTAACCGTCTCTAAGCGCGGTGAATTCCCCATGAGGGAGGCAGCAAAGAGTTGCCGGTACAGTTGCCCCATCTGGAGGGCGATCGCTTCCCAGTTGAAGAGGGCTTGCACCCGCTCGCGGCCATTTTCCCCAAGGGTACGCGCCCAAGCTGGATTAGCCAAGATACGCTGAATGGCCTTGGCCAAGGCAGGAGCATCCTGAGGCGGCACCAGTAGCCCTGTTTTTTCGGGAATCACCGTGAATTGCAGACCCCCAACCGCAGAGGCAATCACCGGCGTGCCACAGGCCATGGCTTCAATGGCCACCAAGCCAAAGGGTTCATAGTAGCTGGGCACAACGCAGACATTGGCAGCACTGTAGTAAACCGCCAAGCGCTCATGGTCAATTTGCCCGACAAAGGTCACGCGATCGCCCAGGTTGTACTCCTGCACTAATCCTTCAATGCGCCGCCGTTCGGCACCATCACTGCGCTGCGGATCACTCCCCCCCACAAGCAGTAACCGCCCTTGGGGTACCTGAGCCATCGCTGCCACCAGCGTTTCAATCCCTTTGCGGCGATCAAAGCGACCCACATAGAGCACAATCGGCTCATCGGCAGGCAAATTCAGTTGGGCACGGGCATCGGCCACGGGGTAAAAGAGATGCAAATTCGTGCCACAGGGAATCAGACGTGTTTGCCCTGCCTTGGAGACCCAACGCCGTAGGTAAGCTTCCTCTTGGGGGCTAGTCACAATCACACAGTCGGCATTTTCAAGGATGGCTTTTTCCACCATGAGGCGGGTTTCATCCCGTTGGGCTTGCTCAGAAGCCACTTGATATTTCACCACCCCCAAGGAATGGTAGGTGTGCAGCCATTGGAAATTCAACTCCTGACGCAACTGCCAACCCACCCAGCCAGAGAGCCAGTAATTGGTGTGGATCAGGGGATAGCCATATTTGGCATGGTAAGCCTTGAAGGCTTCGACAAACTTCGGCAAGGTCTCAAAGAGTTTCTCACGCGGAATATAGGTCAAAGGCCCTGCCTCGAGGCGAATGGTGCGACAGTGGGGACTGTGCTCAATGACATCGGGGTCATCGGGATGGATTTTGCGGGTAAACATATCCACGTGCCACCCGGCTGCCGCGAGGGCTTCCCCCAATTGCCGTACATAGATATTTTGACCACCGGCGGATTCATGGCCGACATCAGCGGCGGGATCCCCATGCACAGAAATCAAGGCAATGGGTTGACGGGCAGGCACCTGCGGTTGGGGCATGGCAAACGCCCGAGGAAGTGTATTTTTTGCTGTACGGGTTGATAATGCTTGCATAAATACACCTTTTGAATAACGGTCAAAAAAACACTTTTGCACAGGGTTCAGGGATACACTTAACTGGCCAGCAGTTCAATCGTCCCCCTACGATGTCCATTATGGACAAAGGTGTCGGCGAGAACGGTATCATAAACTGCTTCATACTCGCTCACCATCCGTTCAACACTGAACCGCTGCCAAACATAGTCTCGACAGGCCATGCGATCCAGTTGCGGCACTTGGGCAACAGCCGCCACACATTCGTCAACGGAGTGACACAGAAAACCGGTTTTGCCGTGCTCAATCACTTCAGGCGCTGCCCCCTTGGCGATCGCCACCACTGGTGTACCGGCTGCCATGGACTCAATCATCACTAGGCCAAAGGGTTCCTGCCACGTAATCGGAAAGAGCATGGCGATCGCTCCACCTAGGAGAGCATTTTTGGTTGGATGATCTGCTTCGCCGATAAATTGGATCAATTCACCATCAATGTGGGGTTCAATCAATTCCTTGAAGTAGTCGCGATCCACCCGATCCACTTTGCCGGCCATCCGCAGGGGGATGCCCACTCGCTTAGCAATTTCAATGGCATGGTGAGGGCCTTTTTCCGGCGAGAGCCGTCCCAAGAAGGCCAAATAGGGTGGATCGCTGGGCTGGGAATAGAAGTGATGGGTTTCCACGGCAATGGCGTTATAGACCGTGGCAATGTAGTTCAAATCCCGTAGTTGCCGCTGGGAATGGGAAATACTGACATAGTTTTGGTTGCGATATTGGCTGAAAATGCGCTCATTATCCGTCGTAAAGCGACCATGGAGCGTGTGAACAACGGGTGTTTTCACCAGGCTGGCGTAGGGTAAAGCCGTATAGCCCACATGGGAATGGATGACATCAAATTCATTGGCGCGACTAAAGACTTCTCCCAGTTGCAGGGCTTCATAGACGGCATATTCCTGCACATTGGGATCGAGGCGAATGGCGTGGGGATAGGTAGAAACCAATTTGGCTTGGGTAATAGAATCGCCACTGGCAAACAGCGTGACCTCGTGCCCTCGCTTGACTAACTCTTCTGTGAGCAGACTCACCACCAACTCCACACCCCCGTAGGCTGGCGGCGGTACCCGTTCCCACAGGGGAGCGATTTGAGCAATGCGCATACAAGCCTCCTCGAACAATACGGTTGGTCACCGCTGCCTTGATGCTAATCGCGCGATTGACTCAGCAGCATGGCTGCCTCAACGGTACGCAATCTCACTGAAAAAGACCAAGGGGGTAAATCCCTACCTGAAACTTCGGGAATCCGTACTATTATTTGTTATTGTCGCTACATTTTGGCAGTATAAATCAAGATATAATCTTGGGTTTGGCTTGAAGCTTTCGAGATAGAACTCACTTTTTCCAGTGAGAGAAAATGCTCTCGTCTAAACACCCCACTGATCGCTATTCTATGAGCAGGTGCTGCCCCTTTCACGTTTTCTCAAATTTTAGTCGCAATCGTTCATGGATATTCAACTGATTCAACTCTTTGTTAACGGATTGGCGGTGGGCAGTATTATTGCCCTCGCAGCAGTGGGTTTGACGCTCACATTTGGGATTTTGCGCCTGCCCAATTTTGCCCACGGCGACTTTATGACGGCGGGAGCCTACCTAACGCTGGTGGCTAATGCAACAGGACTGGATATTTGGCTCTCAATGGCGATCGGTGGCTTGGGAACGGCAGGGTTAATGCTCCTGAGTGAGAAGCTCCTGTGGCAGCCAATGCGCGATCGCCGCGCAACTTCCACAACACTGATTATTATTTCCATTGGTCTGTCGTTTCTGCTGCGCAATGCCGTGATTCTCATCTGGGGCAGTGAAAACCAAACCTATCGGCTGCCAGTGATGCCTGCCCTTGATTTTTGGGGCGTGAAAATTATTTACGCGAAGGTGATTGTCATGATTTTGGCAGTGGTGGCGATCGCTACTGTGCACTTAATCCTGCAACGCACCAAGGTGGGCAAAGCCATGCGAGCGGTGGCAGATGATTTAGATTTAGCGCGGGTTTCGGGGATTGATGTTGAGTGGGTGGTGCTGTGTACTTGGCTGTTGGCGGGGGTGCTCACGGGGGTGGCCGGGGGTCTCTATGGCCTGATTACGGCTGTGCGGCCAACGATGGGCTGGTTTTTGATCTTGCCCCTCTTTGCCAGTGTGATTCTCGGTGGCATTGGCAATCCCTACGGGGCGATCGCTGGCGCCCTGATTATTGGCGTGGCTCAGGAGATGAGTACCCTGATGATTCCTTCTGAATACAAGCTGGCCGTTGCCCTAGTGATCATGATGGCGGTGCTTTTAGTACGTCCCCAAGGGCTATTTCGTGGCACACTCAGTTAGTGTTCTTAGGAGAAGTCCCCTGAACCTTTACACCCTTGAAGCCCTTGTGGCTACGATCAATGCTGCGCCCCAAGATTGGCGCCCCTTGGTGTTTACCAATGGCTGTTTTGACCTGATCCATGCGGGTCATGTGCGCTATCTGGCGGCAGCCCGTGCCCTGGGTAAACGCTTGGTGGTGGGGTTGAATAGCGATCGCTCGGTGGCAACTCTAAAGCCAAAACGGCCAATTATTCCCGAACAGCAGCGGGCAGAGGTGCTGGCTAGTTTACGATCAGTAGATGCGGTGCTGCTATTTAGCGATCGCACTGCCACGACCCTAATCGAGGTTCTCCAACCGGAGATCTACGTCAAGGGGGGCGATTACCAACTGGAGACCCTACCGGAAGCGGCGGCTGTGCAGCGCTATGGTGGTCGCATTGAACTCATTCAAGTAGAGGTTCCCAGTTCGACAACGGCGATCGTCCAACGCATTTTAGAGTTGCATGGGGAGGAGTCACCGGGCGCATGGTCACCACAGAACCAGCCTTAGCCGATTTACGGGAGCAGTTGTACAACGGCAACGAAAAATCCCAACTGGCCGCCATGACCACCCTGAGTACGGCAGGCAGTGACGGCTATCACCTCTTGCAGGAATTCCTCAAAGACAGTGCCACCTTTTCCCCCCCACCCGCCCCTTGGATTCGCGGTCAGGCCTATCGTCTTCTATTCCACAGCCCAGAAGCCTCTGTGCAAGCCTTTTTGCAACAACACTATCCCCAAGGGGTGATCCCGCTGCGCTCCGATCGCGGGGTGGACTATCGAGAACTGGCTGAACTCCTAGTGGCCGAAAAATTTGAAGCCGCCGATCGCCTAACCAGCCAAAAGCTCTGTGAACTGGCAGGCCCGATGGCACAAAAACGCCGCTGGCTGTATTTCACCGAGGTGGAGCAGTTGCCAATTGTGGATTTGCAAACCATTGATCAGCTATGGCTGGCCTTTTCCCTAGGCCGCTTTGGCTATTCGGTGCAACGGCAACTGTGGCTAGGCTGCGGTCAAAACTGGGATCGGCTGTGGGAGAAAATTGGCTGGCGGCAGGGCAAGCGGTGGCCGCGCTATCCGAATGAATTTATCTGGGACTTGAGTGCCCCGCGCGGCCATTTACCCCTGACCAATCAACTGCGGGGTGTACAGGTGATCAACGCTCTTCTCAATCATCCCGCTTGGACAACCTAGAATAGGGGTAGCAACAAGCGTAGCAGCAGTGGTGAGGTGGCAGCGATGAAAAAGAATATTCAGCGATTCATGGTGGCGATCGCCTTGATTATTGGCATCAGTGGCACAGTCATTCCACCTCAGGTGATGGCTCAAACCAGTGGCGGCCTATTGACCGCTGAGCAAATGAAAAAACTCAATCTCAGTGTTGAGCAAAAACAGGCGGTGCTGCGCCTTACCCTGCGCACCAACGATCGCATCCTGAGAATTTTGGATCGTGACCAACAGCGCATCTTTCGCAATGCCATCAAACAGGGGAAATCTACCGGTGAAGCCATGGACGCCGTTTCATTGCGCCCTGATCAAAAGACACAACTCTCGAAGGTGATGCAGGATACCCGCGTCGAAATGCTGACAATTCTCACCCCTGAGCAAGTGAAGCAACTGCAAGGATCCCGCTAGCGTTATGAACGTTTTTGTCCTCTGTACCGGTCGCTGCGGTTCGGTCACGTTTGCCAAAGCTTCCACCTTCATCACCAATTTCAGCAGTGCCCATGAGTCGCGGACATTCCTGCTCGGTGAGGTGCGTTTGGCCTACCCCGATCGCCCCATTAGAAGTGGATAATCGCCTTTCTTGGTTTTTGGGACGACTCGATCAAACCTATGGCGATCGCGCCTACGACGTTCACCTGCGGCGGGATGACCTCAGTGTTGCCCGCAGCTACCGCCAGCGCTATGGCATCTAGATGATGAAAGCATACCGCGAGGGCATCTTGCTCAACTTGCCAGCCAATGCTGACCCCTTAGAGGTGTGTTTGGACGATTGCCATACGGTGAATAGCAACATTGAACTCTTTCTGCGGGACAAAACCCACAAAATGACGATTGATTTAGCGGACATTCAAACCGCTTTTCCTCAGTTTTGGGAATGGATTGGTGCTGAAAGGAATCTAGAGGCTGCCCTAGGTTGTTTTCAAACAAAGCATAATGCGGCTTACTTTATTCCAGCTACCGCCATTGATAGCCTAGTACGGTCAGTGCGACGGCTCCTACCTCAGCCGCCCATTCAAAACACCTTAAAAAAACACCTTAAAGTAGAAAATCCTCGGGTGGCTGCTGCGGGACTACAATCGGTAAAACCGGTTCGAGATTGCCATCGGGACGGCCAATAATCTGATGGGAAATGACCTCGTGGCCACTGAGCGATCGCGCTGCTCGAACTGCTGCATTCACGTCCGCCACCTCTCCCCGAATCACCACTGTCCAATAACCCGCACCAATCCCCTCACAACTGACAAGGGTAACCTGAGCCGCTTTGACCAAGGTATCGGCCACAGCAAGGGCTGCCGGGTACCCCAAGACCTGCACCATGCCCACCGCTTCTGCTGCCATTGCCATTCCCCCTTCCACGTCTCCCATATTTTAGAAAAGGGCTGTGCTTAAGCTGAAGAAAGAGTGACCTAATTTCCTAAAGGTGGAGTAGATTCGATGCAGACCATAGGGGCGATCGCTGAGCTAGAGGCGGCTCTTGCTAACAATGGCATTTCTGCCCAACAAGCCCTCACCCTTTTGACAGCCGCTCTTCCCTTAGCCGCAAGCAGTGATCCTCAAGAACCATTGCCCCCCCTCCTCAGGGCACTACAAACCGCGAGCGATCGCCTGCGCCAACAACAGGTAGGCGACACCGTCACCTATGTGATCAACCGCAACATCAACTTCACGAATATCTGCGAGCAACACTGTGGCTTTTGTGCCTTTCGTCGCGATGCCACCGCTGCCGATGCCTACTGGCTCGACATTGACACGATCCTGAGCAAAGTGGCTGATGCAGTTGCCCAAGGGGCGACAGAAATCTGTATGCAGGGGGGACTCAATCCAGCCGCTAAAGAATGTGGCTCCAGTTTGCGCTATTACCAATCCCTCGTGCGGGACATTAAAACGGCCTTTCCTGAAATCCATCTCCACGCCTTTTCGCCCCAAGAAATTCAATTCATTGCCCGCGAGGATGGCCTCTCCTATGCCCAAGTGATTGATGTTCTGCATCAGACTGGGGTGGACTCCATGCCCGGTACCGCTGCGGAGGTGTTGGTGGATCGGGTGCGCTCAAAAATCTGTCCTGAGAAAATAAACACCGCGACATGGCTAGAGATTGTTGAAACCGCCCATCGTTTGGGGGTATGGACAACCAGCACAATGCTCTGCGGCCACATTGAAACGCCAGCGGATCAGGTGGCTCACCTACAACACCTACAGCAACTTCAGCAAAGGGCTTTGGAACACGACTATCCCGCGCGAATTACCGAGTTTATTCTGCTGCCCTATGTGGGGGAACTTGCCCCCAAGGCAATGCGACAATGGGTAGGACACCACCAACCGCAGTTATTACCGACATTGGTGCTAACGGCAGTGGCACGGTTGTTTTTAGGGCGATGGATTCCGAACCATCAGCCTAGTTGGGTCAAACTGGGTCTTGAGGGGGCAACCATGGCCCTGAATTGGGGCTGTAATGATTTGGGGGGAACACTGATGGAAGAACACATTACCTCAGTGGCTGGAGCGCAGGGGGGCACGGGCGTTAGTCCAGCAGATCTGGTGGCCGCAATTGGCTCCTTAGGGCGAACCCCATGTCAGCGCACCACACTTTACCATCCCGTTGGAGAGTTGCGATGACCACGGAATCTCAGCCTTCGGTTCAGTCTCCCCGTCGGTTCCGCCCTTGGCTGGTGGGGGGTATTGCTGTGGTTATTGCCGGGGCAGCCGCCGCTGCGGGGGTCTTCCTGTGGCAACGGTTTAGTCAACGTCCGATCGCGCCCGGAATGGCGATCGCCCCCAATAGCGCCCTACTGACCCTCACTTTACCCACGGATCCCAAGCCTTGGGAAGCCCTTGCCAAAAGTGGCCTGTTACAAGCCCAACCTTGGTTGAACCCCAGCTATGATCCGCTCTCGCCAGAGGGGGTGAATTTGGCGCAACTGGATTACCTCAAGGATGTGCGCCCGTTTATTGGTGACCAAGCCACAGTGGTCTTGTTGCCCATTACCCCAGAGTCCGTCAGAGAATTGCCGGTACCGCCCCACGTTTGGATTGTGCCGACCCTAAATGTACCGATGGGGGAGCAACTGCTGCAAAGCGTCATTGGCGAGCCGATCACAGAAATCAACGGCGTGAAAATCTTCAAGGCCAAGGGGATTCTCCCTGACCCCGATAGCGGCGCGATCGCCCTTATTACGCATGAGAATCAGGCCTACATCATTTGGAGTCAGCACCAGAGCGCCCTGCAACAAGTCATTGCCACCGCCCAAGCCAACAACGGCATTGGCAGCCAGCCCACCTATCAACAGGCAGTGAAAGGGTTATCGGATCATCGCCCTTTGGTGGAACTTTATTTGAACCTACCCGCCTTTTTAGCCAGTCAGATGGCCGCCCCTGAAGGAAGTCTGCCTGAACCGCCGCGGGAACTGCAAGGGATGGTGCTCACCGCAGACATGACCCCTGAGCAAATTGAACTGGAGGCAGTGACGTGGCGTTCGCAACCGGATCAAGCCCTTGTCAGTGAAGGTGACAGCCGTGAACTGAGCCGTCTGGTGCCAGAGACCACCTTGGCCTTTTACAGTACGGGTTCCTTTCGGAATTTATGGCAGAACACCCCTGTCTTTGTTCAAGAAACAATTGCCAATACGGTTAAAGATCTCACAGGCCTTGATTGGCAACAGGCCTTTGTGCCTTGGATGGATGGTGAATTTGCTGCCGCCTTTGTGCCCGTTCCCGCCCTAGGCAATGCCCCTAGTTTGCTCTTTCTGAGTCAGACCAGCGATCGCCCCCAAGCGAGTCAAACCCTGAGCCAGCTCGATAGCCAAATTCGCGATCGCCTACGGTGGCAAGTACAACAAACCGCCCCTGAACCGCAACCCCTCACCACTTGGCGCATTCCTCCAGGCCTGCCGGTGGGGCAGCATGGCTGGCTAAATGACCAGACCCTCTTTTTGGGACTTGGCCCGTTGACGGATATGCGTACCCCCCCTACGCGCTCCTTGGCTGACTCTCCCCTCTATCGTGCAGTGCTTCCCCATCCCAAGGGCACCCAGTTTTACCTCAATTTGAGTGATTTGGCGCCGTTGCAAAATAACTTGCTGTTGCCACAGTTAGCCCCTGAAATCGCGCGATCGCTCCAACCCTTTGCTGCCCTAGGCATTACCAGTCAGGTGCGAGATAATCAGTTTACCCACTACATGGCTCGAATTCGCCTAAAACCCCTCTCACCACCGGAGGTTCAGCCAACGCCGGGGGAACCCTAAAACTAGACGCAGATTTGCTACTGAAGGACATGACTGAATTACTGTGGAACCAGATGTTTTGCTGAAACGATATAGCGTGGGCGATCGCGACTTTGCCGGGGTACGCTTGCGCCGTGCTAACCTGAGTCGGTGTATTTTGACGGGCATTGATCTTTCCCGTGCCGATCTCACCGATGCTGCCCTACAGAGCACGAACCTGCAAGGGGCTGATTTGCGGGGGGCAATTCTCACTGGCGTGAATCTTAGTCAGGCGGATTTGCGGGGGGCGGATCTGCGGGGCGTGATTTTAATCAGTGCCGATCTCCGCTGGGTGTCGTTGCGCAAGGCCAACCTAACGGGGGCGGATCTCAGCCGTGCCAACCTTGCCAATGCCGATCTCAGTGAAGCCAACCTCACCGGTGCCCAACTGAGTGAAGCGATTTTGCGGGATGCTAATTTGACGCTCACGGATCTTACCCTTGCTGAGCTAGAACGTGCCAACCTCACCCGTGCCAACTTAACGGAAGCCTACCTGCGGGGCGCTGATCTTGCGGATGCCGTCTTGCGGGAAAGTCAACTGGTACAGGCCAATTTGCGCGGTGCCAACCTCAGTGCCACCAATCTGTACCAAGCCAATTTAGAGCGAGCCGTCCTGATTGGGGCGAATCTGCGTCGTGCCCGTCTTGAGGAAGCCCATTTGCGGGAAGTGGCCTTCAAAGAAGCCAACTTACGCCATGCCTGTTTGGACAAAGCCAATCTTGTTGGTGCCGATTTACGGGGAGTGAGCCTTGCCCAAGCACTGTTGCGGGGAGCCGATCTCAGTTCCGCGATTCTCATTGGTGCCAACTTAATGGGGGCGAATCTCAGCGGTGCCGATCTGCGGGGAGCCAATCTCATTGAAGCGATTCTTACCGGTGCCAGCCTCAATGGCGTTGATCTCAGTGCTGTGGATATGAGCGAGGCGATTTTGCCGGATGGCTATCTCTCGGAATAGCCTCAAGGGAAGACCGCTGCTGGTGTAGATTAGAAGATCGGTGATTTTGAGACAGGCATGGCAACCACGTATCGCATTGCTGTTTTGGCCGGGGATGGTATTGGTCCAGAAATTACGGCTGTTGCCCTCGATGTGTTACAGGCGATCGCCCCTCGCTTTGAATTGGCCTTTGACTTTATTCCTGCCCTTGTGGGCGGCTCTGCCATTGATGCTGTGGGGGAACCCTTGCCAGCAGCAACGCTGGAAACCTGTCGGCAAAGTGATGCCGTGCTTTTAGCCGCCATTGGCGGAACGCAGTGGGATAGCTTACCCCGTCATCTGCGCCCGGAGACGGGATTACTTGCCCTTCGCGCTGGTCTGGGTTTATTTGCTAACTTACGCCCCGCCAAGATTTTTCCGCAACTGCTCCATGCCTCGTCCCTCAAGCCGGAAGTGATTGCCGGCGTGGATCTCATGGTGGTGCGTGAACTGACTGGCGGCATTTACTTTGGTCAACCGCGCGGTATTTTCACCACGGAAACGGGTGAGCAGCGGGGGGTGAATACGATGGCCTACACCGCCACGGAAATTGATCGCATTGGCCGCGTGGCCTTTGAAACGGCTCGCAAACGGCAGGGCAAACTCTGCTCGGTGGATAAAGCCAATGTCCTTGAAGTTTCCCAACTGTGGCGCGATCGCCTGACTGCGCTTAGCGCTGAATATCCCGATGTGGAACTCAGCCACCTCTATGTGGACAATGCCGCAATGCAACTGGTGCGTGCCCCGAAACAGTTTGACACAATTGTCACCAGTAACTTATTTGGTGATATTCTCTCCGATATTGCTGCCATGCTCACGGGCAGTATTGGTATGCTTCCCTCCGCCAGCCTAGGGGAATCCGGGCCGGGTCTGTTTGAACCGGTTCATGGCTCGGCGCCCGACATTGCCGGCCAAGACAAAGCGAATCCCTTGGCAATGGTACTCAGTGCGGCCATGATGCTGCGTTATGGCCTCAACCAACCAGCAGCAGCGCAAGCGATCGAAGAAGCGATTACTGCTGTTTTAGATCAAGGCTACCGCACTGGCGATTTAATGGCTGAGGGCTGTACGCTGGTGGGCTGTCGCGAAATGGGCAACCTCTTGATTAAAGAATTATCCCAATAGGCTCCTACTCCTTTGCTAGTAATCTTCAACTACTAACCCCTAGCTATTACTCCCCCAACATTGCCCACCTTCTTTGATTGGCGAGTGCCTCTGCTAGGATGTTAGGAGCTTTTGGTGCTCTTGGTAATGCGAAGATTATCCCAACTGGAGAGGCTTGTTGAGCCTTTTCTCTGGTATTTCCGTCTTTTTGTCATTATTCCCGTCATTTTTAGCCTACTCAGTACCTTTGCTCTATTTATTCTCGGCAGTCATGAAATTCTTTTAGGGCTGGGCATCCAATTTCGCAATTATGGGGATTCCACAATTTATATCAAAACCCTTGGCTACATCATCACGGGTATTGATTTGTATTTAATTGGCATTATTTTGTTGCTGTTTGCCCTCGGTATCTATGAACTGTTTATTTCTAAAATTGATGCGGGTCTGGCTCGCGATCGCGCCACTGATATTTCCCTGATGCAGGCTCAGAGCTTAGATCAGCTTAAGGATAAACTGCTAAAAACAATCGTCATGGCTCTGGTGGTGACTTTCTTTAAGCAACTGATTGCCTTCAATGTCAAAACGCCCCTTGACCTACTCTATCTGGCCACCGCAATTCTGATTATTGCCATCAGCACATACTTGATGTACCGCGTCAGTTCAGAAGCCCATCACTAGATGCTTAGGGTCTCCAAGAAATGGTGTTTCTAAGTAGCATGAATCTGCGCCAACAGGGCATCCACCTGCTCAATACTCAGGGGTTGCGAGAAATAATAGCCCTGGGCATAGTCACAGCCCAGTTCCCGCAGTCGCGTCACTTGATAGGGATGCTCCACCCCTTCGGCAATCACTTCTAGTTCCAATCCCTTGGCAAGGCTGACAATGGCATCAATGACGAGGTGTTTTTGGCTAGTTTCGGTGATCAGCTTCACAAAGCTGCGATCCACTTTGAGGATGTCAATGGGAAGATTGGTCAAGTAGCACAGGGAAGAATAACCCGTGCCAAAGTCATCGAGGCTGAGCTTGATGTCTTGAGCCTTGAGTTTAAGTAATATGTCGCGCACCTGATCGGGCTGATCAATGCCTACACTTTCGGTCATTTCGAGGTGCAGGCAATGGGGGGGAATCTGGGTTTGCGCCAAGGCGGCTGAGATTTGCTCCAAAAGGGCAGGGTACATCAGTTGCCGATTCGATAAATTCACATTCACAGACAACTGACACTGGGGAAATTGCTCGTGCCAGTGCTGAAGATCGCGGCAAGCCCGCCAGATCACCCAATCGCCAATAGGCAAAATCAGTCCCGTTTCCTCAGCAAGGGGAATGAAGCGATCGGGCAGTAATAAACCTTGGGTGGGATGTTGCCAGCGAATCAGGGCTTCAAAACCGTAGAGACGATTATCACTAAGACGATAGATGGGCTGATAAAAGAGGGTAAATTCATCCCGCTCAATAGCTTGGCGCAACCCCACTTCAAGGGAGAGGCGATCGCGCGCCATCAAATGCATTTCTTCACTAAAGACTTGATAGCGATTGCCCCCCGCCAGCTTGGCACGATACATGGCAATATCGGCATTGCGCAAGTAGTTTTCTGCTTTTTCAATGTGGGACGATCGCGTGGCCACGCCGATACTCACCCGCAGCGTAATTGGTTGATCTTTGACCATAAAGGGTTTATCGAGTTCACAGCGAATGCGATCGCACACCCCCAAAGCATCGTTGTTGTCACGAATATCATCCAGCAAAATCACAAACTCATCGCCGCCAATACGAGCCACGGTGTCATCGGGGCGCACAATTCGGGTGAGGCGATTGGCCAATTCAATCAAAATCAAGTCACCGCAACTGTGGCCGAGGCTGTCGTTAATGACCTTGAACCGATCAATGTCAATGAACAAAATGGCAAACTTGTAGTCGGGACGACGCCGACCATGGCGAGCTGCCTGTTCAATGCGGTCAAAGAGGAGCGTGCGATTGGCTAGCCCCGTCAGCGAGTCATGGAGGGGATCATGGAGCAACTGTGCCTCGGCAAGGCCATGTTCCGTCAAATCGGTCAGAGAACCTGCAACCCGCGTGGCATTCCCGTAGGCATCCCGCAACACCAGCCCCCGTGCCAACGCCCAGCGATAAGAGCCGTTGCGATGTTGAATGCGAAACTCTTGGTGGAAATGGGGGGTTTGGCCGCGCACATGGAGCATTAAATTCAATTTGACCCGCTCAACATCTTGGGGGTGTATCCGCTTGAGCCAATCGTCAATGTGGTTGCCAATTTCGTGATCCTGATAGCCGAGAATATTTTTCCAGCGCGAGGAATAAAACGTCTCATTGGTCGTCAAGTTCCAGTCCCAGATGCCATCATTGATGCCACGGGTGAGCAACGCGTAGCGATCGCTGGTTTCCAGCAACGCTGCTTGGGTTAACTTTATATCCGTGATGTTGTAGCCGCAGATCAGGCCTGCGCCATTGGGAAACCGCACAAAAGCCCAGATCACCTCTCGGACTTGGCCATCTGCACCATGGACAGGTACCTCCTGCCAACCGCTAGGAGCATGAATCATCCAATAGTGAATTTGCCGCTGGGTCTCTGAATCGGGAAAGCATTGACTCAAAAAGTCCTGCGACAGTAAATCTGCTATATCCCATCCCAATTGGGTCGTGACCTCTTGGTTGATGGAGTAAATCTGCCCTTCATTGTCATAGAACAGGATCAGCAGAGGTAAACGGGCACAAACCCCCCGCAGCAACTCGTAGGGGTCTGCACTGGCTGAAAAGTCAAATCCATAGCCCGCCTGCCCACCCATGATTGGCCGACCGAATTGAGGAAACAAAAACGAGGCATCGTGCTCCATAATCCTATCCTAGCTTTGGTGTTTGGGAAATAACAGCTGAAGCCAGCCAATGGCACTAGAAAGACCCCTTCCCCTTGGAGCCTCCTTCGACATCATTCGTTGCAAACCCCGCAGATTTTTGTATTTTCTAACCTGACTGGTTAAGCAATATCTAATTGTTGCCCCACCTCTGGTGAGGTATATTTTAATCCCAAGATCCAGAAAATTTGCTGCACAATTGCCTCATATTGCTCACTAGAGAGGAGGTTTTTTTTCTGATGTAAAAGAAGTAGCCGACTCAACTGTTCGGTGGCGGTTGCCAACTCCTCAGCCTCGGGATAAAGACTCTCCAGTACAGCGCCCAGATCCGCTTCTGCCGTAGCCACCTGTGCTGCCCCTTCAGCAATCACAGGCTTGAGCATTGGCGCATACTGGCGCAGTAGATGCCGTAGGTAATAAATTTGGGAAATGGATAGGTGTACCATAATTACTTGACGCCTGCTTTGCCAAGGCAACAATAGAAAAATTTTGGCTTCATTCAAAACCTACCACGCACCTCGGGGAAAAGGGGTTGCTTAGGCTACACTATCCTAGGGAATGTTCTAAATTTTTCTTTAATTTCTTGCTGCTTTTTTATTGATTAGACTCGTCCTTTGCTCTTATCTTTATAATTCTTAACATTTTTTATAGTCAATCCTTAGGGTCTCCTAGGCTTTTTTGCGGCCATTGAGGGGTCGTTGCAACGAAACTCTTTTCAGAACGATAACGGCAAGGCGGTTGGTGTTTTCAGCCTAGTGCGCAAAAAAGCCCACAATCACCAGCGGAATAAAGAGGCTTAGGGCAGCAATGAGGAGTAAATTTTCTGGCTCGACGTTAATGATCGTGGGTTGATTACGTTTCTTTTGGGGGTTTGGATCGGTCATGGCAGGATACCCGATGGATACCCCTAGCCTAACAAACGCTGTCGCAGCCCTTGCGCATGTTAATCGCTCGAAAGAATCGGCTATGATACTCTCAGGTGCCTAAATAAGCGGGGATCCCTATGCAGTGTCCCTATTGCCACCATACGGATAGTCGGGTTCTAGAGTCTCGATCGGCAGAGGGGGGGCAGAGTATTCGGCGGCGTCGAGAGTGCCTCCAATGTAGCCGTCGCTTCACCACCTACGAGCGGATTGAGTACGTTCCTATTACGGTCATTAAACGCAATGGCGATCGCGAGTCCTTTGATCGCTCAAAATTGTTGCGGGGCATCATGACCGCCTGTGGCAAAACCAACATTCCCCAACAAAAAATTGAAGCCCTCGTAGATGATATTGAGGCGGATTTGCAGTTGCGATCGCGCCGCGAAGTCACCAGCGCTGAATTGGGGGAAGCAGCACTCCAACGGCTGCGTCATCTTAGTGAAGTGGCCTATGTTCGTTTTGCTTCGGTCTATCGCCAGTTCCAAGGGATTAGTGATTTTGTTGCCGAATTAGCCCATCTCCAAGAGACCCCTGCTTCACCAGAGTTGGTGACGGCCTCCCAGTCTTAGCGCTGCTTCATCGGTAAGTCGGCATTAATTGTGTCAATGAGCCGCTGCTCCTCGTCATTGATCTGGTCAATGTAGTGATCAAAAATTTGCGCTAACTGCGGTGCATAGAAGCGGTGCAGGCTGTAGTTGGGCGTCGCTGGGAAGCCCCGCCGTTTTTTATGGCGTCCGCCCGCCCCCGGATCAAAGCGCTGAATGCCGTTGGCGATCGCCCATTCAATGGGTTCATAGTAACAGGCATTGAAGTGCAGGCAATCAATCTCCTGGACACTGCCCCAATAGCGACCGTAGAGATTGGCTCCCTTGGTAATACAAAACGACATGGCAATGGGACGCTGACCGCCATTGCTGGGATAGGCAGCAAAGAGCACCACGCGGTGACGATAGCGATCGCTGAGGGCTTCAAAAAACTGCCGTGTTAGATACTTGCTGCCCCACCAGCCAAATTTGTCGCAGGTATCGGCATAGAAATCGTACATCTGTCGCAACAGGCTGCGGCTGACCTCATCCCCCTGATGAACTCGAAACGTGAGATCCGCTTGAGCCACGGCCTTGCGTTCCCGCTTGATGTTGCGGCGTTGGTTGGCATTGAAGTCCGCCAAATAGTCGTCAAAGGTCTGATAGTTGCGATTTTGCCAAATGTAACTGTGGTGGAGCCACGCACGATAACCGTAGGCTTCGGCAGCGGGTTGCCATTGGGGATCGACGTAGAGAAAGTGGCAACTGGAAAAACGGTGACGCTGACAGAGGCGATCAATTTCGTGGAGCATCACCTTGGTCATCAGAGCCACATCCACTCCCTCGGCCATGAGAAAGCGATAGCCCACCGCCGGCGTAAAGGGCGCCATCCCCAGCAGCTTCGGATAATAGCGAATGCCCAACCGCGCCGCCAGCTCTGCCCATTGGTGATCAAAGACAAATTCCCCTTGACTGTGGCCTTTGACATAGAGGGGAGCGGCAGCGACCAGTTCCCGCTGACCTTGGCGATCGCGCCAAACCAAGAGATGATGGGGGAGCCAACCGGTTTGCAGCGTTGCACTGCCAGAGGCTTCAATTTGGTGCAGCCATTCCCATTCAAAGAAGGGGGTTTCTAGGGGCAACGCAAGAGCATCCCACTGCTCCTCGGGAACGCTGGCGATCGCATTCACCCACTGAATCGTTAGCTCCGGTGCCAGTGCCGCTGCAAACTCTGCCATACCCCTCAGGGAAACTGCGTCTCTGTTGTACTATAGCAAGTGCTTTAGATAAAGACACTGCCATCGGGCATTAATGCCTGCTCCAAGCAAGCCTCCAGCAACAGGGCACTACTGAGATCAGCACGCATTAGGTTGGCTTGACGTAAATTGGCACCCTTGAGATTCGTGCGGGCTAGGTAGGCATCAATGAGGCGAGCTTCTTGCAAATCCGCCCCGGTGAGATCCGTACGCCGCAAATCCGCCTTATTCAAAACCGCTTCCCGCAAGTTCACCCCTTGAGCTTGGGCATCATCAAGCCGCGCCTCAGAGAGAATCGCTTGACTTAAATCCGCTTGCGTGAGAATCGCTCCCCGCAGGTCTGCTTGAGCCAGCCGCGACTGCCGTAAGTTGCTTCCCACCAGATTCGCCTCATAGAGAATGGCACGGGTGAGAATCGCCCCCTGAAGATTGGTATTTGCCAAATTGGCTTGGGTCAGGTTGGCGGCATTAAGGTTGGCCTCCTTGAGATTGGCTCCCTTGAGGTTAGCCCGTGATAAATCCGCTCCTGCCAAATTCGTTCCTTGGAGATCGACTTGGCGGAGATCTGCACCCACCAGACTTGCCCCCTCCTGATAGTTCTCTTTGCGAAAGTTAGCACTGCGCAGACAGGAGCCAGCCAAAACCGTATGGCTTAAATTCACCTGTCGCAAGTCACTACTCAGGAAGTTGCAGTCGCGAAAAACCGCCAATGTGAGATCTGCCCCCTGCAAATTGGCGCGATCAAAAACGCAACCATGACATTGGGCATCACGAAAATGGCTATCGTTAAAAACTGCTTGGGTAAAGTTGCATCCTTCCAAGCGTGCTCCCGTCAACAGAGCATAACTAAAATCAGCACGGCCAAAATGACAGAACTGCAAGTGTGCCCCCTGTAAACTAGCACCCCGCAAATCAATGCCGATTAAATCGGCGCCAACCAGATTGAGGCCAGTCAGATTCACAGTTTGAAAATTGGTTTGACCCTTGGCATAGCAGGCGAGCAATTCTGCGGATTCCATCGTTAGTCTCCAGCAGGGAGCAGCATTGGCATTCCAGCAATACCATACCTATAGTGAACCCTGCCAGTCCCCATACTGCAGTCCATAGTGTTGGAGAATCTCCTCACAGCGTGCTTGCATGTTTGGCGTTGGCGGCCAAGTCACGGCAATGCCTTCAATTTGGCTCAATTCGTAGTCAAAGCGGGAACAGGTTTGGGGCAACAGCCGCACAGAAATCCCATCAAGTAACTGCAAGTGGGCAGCCAGCTCACGATAGACGGCCAGTGGCAGGCGGGGATTGTAGTACACACGTTCACTCATGGGGCTGGGTAGGGGGGGTGGGCAGTGCACAACAATTGACATCATTCAAGCAAACTTTACCCCACGCTAAAGCCCAGCGCACAAGTGCCACACGATTTTCTGATTTTGTTTTCATCAGAATATTACTGATATGGTTATCTACCGTACGCTTGCTGATGTCTAGTTTGGCGGCAATGTCTTGGTTGGTTAGCCCCGCCGCCACAAGCTCCAACACCTGTAGCTCACGCTCCGACAGCAGTGAATACTCCAACCGATCGTCTTGCGGTATAGACATCCCTAAATCCGTATAATTACTTAGACCCTTATACTCATTCTAGTTGACGATTTCTCTCCTTGCTGCTCTTTTAGCCCAAAACCACACGATTCCCTTACACACGCCCGGCCATCAACGGGGTCGAGGCATGGAACCGCTGTTGCGTGCCCTTTGGGGAATGGCCTTAGCCCAAGATTTAAGTGAGTTGCCCGGCCTTGATAATTTGGCGCAGCCAACAGGAGTGCTGGCAGAGGCACAGGCGGCGGTAGCGGCGACGGCGGGGAGCGATCGCGCTTGGTTTTTGGTGAATGGTGCCACCAGTGGTCTTTTAGCCGCACTTCTAGCCACGGTAGGGCCGGGCGATCGCGTTCTTGTGGGGCGCAATGTCCACCGCTCAGTGATTGCGGGACTGGTGTTAACGGGGGCGAAGCCCGTCTATTTGGGAGTCGCGGTTGATCCCCAGTGGGGGCTGCCGTTGCCCATTACCCGTGATGTGGTTGCCGCCGGCTTGGCTGCCTATCCCGATACCAAGGCGGTTGTGCTTGTCAGTCCCACCTATGAAGGCCTTTGCTCACCCTTGGTCGAGATTGCTCAGTGCGTCCATGACCACGGTTTGCCCCTCATTGTCGATGAAGCCCACGGCAGTCATTTTGCCTATCATCCCGCCTTTCCGGTAGCTGCTTTGGCCGCAGGCGCAGATGTGGTGGTGCAGTCGTGGCACAAAACCCTCGGCACGTTAACCCAAACGGCAGTGCTGCATCTGAAGGGGGAGCGGGTGTCTCCTGAGCGCTTGAGTCAAGCCCTGAACCTCGTGCAAACCACCAGTCCCAGCTATTGGTTTTTGGCAGCCCTTGAGCGGGCGGGGGTGCAGATGGCTGAGCAGGGAGAGCAAATCTACGCCCGACTTCTCCAGTGGGTTAAGACCTCTGAATGGCCTTTGCCGCGCTGGCAGCCCACAGGCATCCCTCAGGATCCGCTGCGATTGACCCTAGGGACGTGGTCGATCGGTCTGACGGGGTTTGCCCTAGATGAGCTGTTGCAACCGCAGATCATTGCTGAATTTCCCAGCGGGCGATCGCTCACCTTTTGCCTTGGCCTCGGTACCAGCCAAACAATGCTCGAAATCTTGGCCGATCGCCTAAAAAGTGTTTGCGCCGAATACTGCTACCATGCCCCTCTGCCACCACTGGCCATCCCCCCAATCCCTAACCTTGAAGAACCTACGCTCTCACCACGGGACGCCTACTTTTGCCCACAGGCATCGGTTCCCCTCAAGGCGGCCTTAAATGAGATTAGCGCCGAGACACTCTCCCCCTACCCACCGGGAATTCCCGCTGTTATCGCCGGGGAACGGATCACTGCATCAGTGATTGAAACCTTGCAAACCCTCCAAGAGCTGGGGGCAGAGATCGTGGGGGCTGCCGATCCTACGCTACAAACCCTAAGAATCTGTAGGGTCTAGTCTTCCCAGTCCTCCTCTTCAATGAGATGGCTCACCAAATGCTGTTCCAAGAGGGGTTGCAGGTGTTGAAAATCTTGGGGAGAGAGGAGTTCAGGTTCTTGACCGGGGACAAGACGGGCAACGTACAGGGTCGGACTCAGGGGCGTATAAACGCTGTATTCTCGCGTACCGCAAAAGAAGCTACTGCCGAGGGGTTGATACTCCTCAATGTCATCATCGGCTTCCACTTCAACCGTGAGAATCTCATCTTCATCCAGATCCGGTAGTTCACCCGCTACGGTGAGGGTCAGTGCAGTGCGCTTGAGGGTGAGGTTTTGTTCTTCAAGGATGGCACGGGCTGTATCAAAGACCGCATCAATTTCCTGCTCCTCTAGGGGCACCAAGGTTTCTTCCTCGTCGTTTTCGACCACGACCGCAAAAATTTCTACGGGATAGTCCACTGGCCGCAGCAGCGCATAGGTTTCCCCTTGCACATTCAGACGAAACTCGATGTAGCAGTCGAGGAAGCGACCGTCATCATCGTAAAGGCGGAGTTGCTCCATCTCCTCCTCGAAGTCTTCCTCCTCCCAGGGCTGCTCATTACTGTTTTGCTGGTTTTGATAGTTTGAACCCATGCTGCTTCGGTAAAAAGATTCCCTATGGCATTGGAGCATACCATGCAGCGGGTCGCCGTGGGGCATTCCCTGTGGCAGCCTTGGTTAATTTTCTACAAAAAATTAAAATTAAGGGGGATCTAAGCCGGCAAATAGGGCGGCAACCACCTGTGCTGCCTTCTGATCGAGCTTGTGCCAGTCCACCTCCCCAGCAGGGTCAAAGAGGCTGAGGTCAGCTTGCACCTCCCCCACCTGAAAGTCATGGATGCCGCTGTAGTCGAGTTCTGGGGTGTACTGCTGAAAACAAATTTGGTAGCACAGCTCCCACAGGTTCACCCGCTCTTGGCGATCGCCCTGACGTAAGTGCAGCCAGTAGAGAATTTGTGGTTCGGCTTCACCACAGGGAATCTCAACGGTTTCATAGGTGCCCTGCCAAGGGGAAGTTTCTAGCGATCGCCGCAGATGATCAAGCAGGCGAATCAGTGCCGGTTGAATCAGTTGTGCCGCTGCATACCAAGGATGATCTGTGTTGGCCGTCATGAGACTAAGCGAGGGGTTTTTTGACATTGTAGGCTTCGTGGGAGAGCACACTACGGGGTTCAATGCGATCGCCCGTGTCATAGCAGATGAGGCGATAGTCATAGCTCAGGGGAATACTAATAATGCGGCGATCGTGATTCAGGCGCTTGCCCTTGAACTGGCGATAGTCGGCCCCTGCAAGGAGTTCTGCAATCACTTGGCGGGCTTTGAGGACAATCCACTTGGGCAATCCCTGTAGATCCACCACATCCTTGGCAAAGGTGGCCTCCCACTCCTGCCGTGCCAGTCGTGCCTGTTCCCGTTCTGCTACCTCTAGAGCTTTTGCTTGGATCAACTGAGCGCAGTAGTGGCAAACCTGACCATAGCCTTGGTGGCCGCAGGGAAATTTTTTCCGACGACGTGGCATAGGGCGTTCTCAAAAAAACTCAAAAAAAGCAAAACAGGGCAGAGAGTTATACCCCCCACCCTGAGCATCTATTGATATTTTCCGTCTAAAGGCGTACCACCGGCAACTTAGCCAAGCAGGGCATTGGCCTTGGCCACCACATTGTCCACCGTGAAGCCAAATTTCTCCATGAGGACGTTACCGGGAGCCGAGGCACCAAAGCGCTCGATCGACACCGTTGCATCGGCATAGCGGCACCAACCAAAACTCGAAGCCGCTTCTACAGCAAGGCGTTTTACCCCCGCAGGGAGCACACTGGCTTTGTACTCAGGGGATTGCTCCTCAAACAGTTCCCAAGAGGGCATGGACACGACCCGCACCTTCTTGCCACTGGCCGTCAGGGTTTCAGCAGCCTTGACACAGAGGGAGACTTCTGAACCGGTGCCAATCAGGATCAAATCGGGTGTCCCTGCACAATCTACCAGCGTGTAGGCACCTTTGGCGACATTGGCCGCAGAGGTACCGGCCAAGTTGGGGACATTTTGCCGCGTCAGTGCCAAGAGGGTTGGCTGTTTGCGGCGTTGGACGGCCACTTGGTAGGCACCCGAGGTTTCATTGCCATCGGCAGGACGGATCACCAGTAGGTTGGGAATGGCACGCAATGAGGCCAAGGTTTCCACGGGTTGGTGGGTAGGGCCATCTTCACCAAGAGCAATGGAGTCGTGGGTCATCACATAGATCACCCCCGCTTGGGAGAGGGCTGAGAGGCGCAGGGCAGGCCGCAGGTAATCGGCAAAGACCAAGAAAGTGGCACAGTAGGGAATCAAGCCGGAATTGTGGAGAGCAATGCCGTTGCAGATGGCGGCCATGCCGTGTTCCCGTACGCCAAAGCGAATGTTGCGATTTTGGTACTGGCCTTTTTGGAAGTCACCGGAGCACTTGAGTTCGGTGAGGTTGGAGTGGGTCAAGTCGGCAGAACCGCCAATGAGTTCCGGCAGATTGGGGGCGATCTCGTTCAGGCAAATTTCCGAATGCTTGCGGGTGGCCACAGCCTTATCTTCAGGAGTGTAGCTCGGCAGATTGGCATCCCAGTTGGCGGGCAGCTCACCCCGCAGCAGCCGTTCAAATTCGGCAGCCTCCTCAGGATACTTTTGGCGATAGGTGGCGAGGGTTTGGTTCCACTCCGCTTCATAGCTAGCACCGCGCTCCACGGCTTTGCGGAAGTGGTTGAGGACATCCTCGGGGACAACAAAAGGCTCATAGTTCCAGCCAAGGTTTTCGCGGGTGAGCTTGACTTCCTCAGGCCCAAGAGCAGCGCCGTGCACCCCAGCGGTGTTGGCTTTGTTGGGGGAACCATAGCCAATGGTAGTGGTGACTTTAATGAGTGAAGGTTTATCGGTTACGGCTTTGGCCGCTTCAATGGCTTTGGCAATGCCCGCAAGATCCGTATTGCCATCGGCGACGTGCTGCACGTGCCAACCATAGGCCTCAAAGCGCTTGCAGACATCCTCTGTAAAGGCAATGTCGGTGGAACCGTCAATGGAAATGTGGTTATCGTCGTAGAGGGCAATGAGTTTGCCTAAGCCCCAGTGACCCGCAAGGGAGCAGGCTTCGCCGGAGATGCCCTCCATGTTGCAGCCATCGCCAAGGATAACGTAGGTGTAGTGATCCACTAGTTTGACATCGGGCTTGTTGAAGCGAGCCGCTAAATGGGCTTCCGCCACTGCTAAGCCAACGGCGTTACAAATCCCTTGACCGAGAGGGCCTGTGGTCACCTCCACACCGGGGGTTTCAAAGTTTTCCGGGTGACCGGGTGTGCGCGATCCCCATTGGCGAAACTGTTTAATGTCCTCGATGGTGACGCTGTCGTAGCCCGTGAGGTAGAGCAGGGCATACTGCAACATACAGCCATGACCCGCCGAAAGGACAAAGCGATCGCGATTGAACCACTGCGGATTTTTGGGGTTAAACCGCATGAACTGGTTCCACAGCACATAGGCCATGGGTGCTGCCCCCATGGGTAGGCCGGGGTGCCCGGAGTTGGCCTTTTGCACCGCATCGATCGCTAGGAAACGAATCGCATTAATACAGAGTTCATCAAGGGATTGAGTCACCGCAGGCATTGCTTTCTCTCTCTAATTGGGTTTGCAGCAGACAGTTAACGATCGGGAGTAAATTTGCGGAAGGCCAACGTCACGTTGTGCCCACCAAAGCCAAAGGAGTTGGACAAAGCCACCGTCACCGGACAAGCCCGGCTCTGATGGGGAACATAGTCCAGATCGCAGGCAGGATCCGGTTGCTCCAAGTTAATTGTAGGGGGGATGCGATCGTGGGCAACTGCCATCACCGTTGCGATCGCCTCAATACCCCCTGACCCCCCTAGGAGGTGCCCCGTCATGGATTTTGTCGAACTCACGGGAACGCGACGGGCATTTTCCTCACCAAGGGCACGTTTAATGGCGGCAGTTTCCGTACTGTCGTTGGCGGGGGTGCTTGTACCGTGGGCATTGATATAGCTCACCTGATCCGGGGCAATCTCCCCATCCTTGAGGCAGGCTTCAATGGCACGGGCCGCCCCTTCTCCCCCCGGTGAGGGAGCAGTCATGTGGTAGGCATCACAGGTCAAGCCATAGCCCACCATTTCTGCATAGATGCGTGCCCCCCGGGCAAGGGCAAATTCCAATTCTTCAAGGATCAAGATGCCTGCCCCTTCCCCAAGGACAAAGCCATCGCGGTTGAGGTCAAAGGGACGGCTGGCATGGTGGGGGTCATCATTGCGGGTGGACAGGGCACGGGCTGCCGCAAAACCCGCCACCGATAGGGGAGTAATCGCTGCCTCAGTACCGCCACAGATCATCGCCTTGGCATAACCGTGCTGCACCATGCGGAAGGCATCGCCAATGGCATTGGAACCCGCTGCACAGGCGGTCACGGAACAGGAATTGGGGCCTTTGGCACCGGTGTGAATGGCGGTGAGTCCGGCGGCCATATTGGCAATCATCATCGGGATCATAAAGGGACTACAGCGATCGGGCCCCTTGGTGAGATAGACCTCCTGCTGATCCTCCATCACCTTTAGCCCGCCCACACCCGTACCAATAATGATGCCAATGTCAGTGGCATTGCCCTCGTCAATCGTCAATTGGGCATCTGCAAGGGCTTGCTTACTGGCAGCCACGGCAAATTGAGCAAAGCGATCCATGCGTTTGGCATCTTTGCGATCCATGTAGAGGGTGGGATCAAAGCCACGCACCTCACCCGCAATGCGGCAGTCATGACGACTGGCATCAAAAGCCGTGATGTAATCAATGCCGTTGCGACCGGCCATTAACCCTTCCCAATACTCCGCAAGGGTGTTGCCGAGGGGGGTAATTGCCCCCATCCCCGTGACAACGACCCGTTTTTGGTGCGCCTTTGCCATGGATCTATGCAGCTACCTTATTGTTGATAAAGTCAAGGACATCTTGGACGGTTTTCAGTTTTTCCGCCTCTTCGTCGGGAATTTCCACACCAAACGCTTCCTCAAGTGCCATGATCAACTCCACGGAGTCAAGGGAGTCAGCATTGAGATCCTCGGCAAAACTTGCTTCGGGCACAACTTTTTCTGCATCAACACTGAGTTGATCGGCAACAATGGCTTTTACTTTTTCGAGAATTTCAGACTGATTCATAGATGCCTTAACCGGATGGACAACGATTGAGAACAGTAATTGATGCGGGCGATCGCCATTCCTCAAATCTAGGATGTTTCGTGCCCAGAATCAACGCGCCATAATTATAGGACAGATTGGGGATCCCCTAGGATGCTTCCGCAACTGTGATAAGCTACAGTTTGGATACTTGACACCAACAACGCTACATCCACTATTGCCCTCCCTTCACCGAGTTGCCGATGCATTTTACGATTGCCAGTCTGCTTGCCAACTTTAGCGAAGATAAATTTGTTGCCCCCAAGGTTCTCGAAAAAAAACTCGGCTGTGACGATCCTGAGAGCCAGCGAGAACTGGAAATTGCCCTCGATGCCCTAGAACGCATTGGTCTGCTTATTAAAGAACGGGGCAAGTATCGCCGCGCCAGTGATGATGGCTTGATTGAAGGGCGGCTGCGCTGCTCCAGCAAAGGGTTTTGCTTTGCGATTCAGGATACCGAGGGTGCCGAAGATATTTTTGTGCGCGAGCATCAACTCAGCACTGCTTGGAATGGCGATCGCGTGCTGGTGCGGGTCACCCGTGAAGGCCGCCGCAAGAAATCTCCAGAGGGGGAAGTGAAACTGATCCTTGAGCGGGGAAACCCCTCGGTGATTGCCCGGGTGAAACAGACCGAAGATGGGTTTCGGGCCACACCCCTCGACGATCGCCTGCTCTTTGAAATTGCCCTTGAACCCAATGACCTCGTCCCCGATCTATCCACGGTGGTGGATCAACTGGTGCATGTGAACATTCGCCGCTATCCCTTGGGGGGGTACCTGCCGACGGGGGAAATTGGCCAGATCCTAGGGAGTGATGCCCAATCGGCACCTGCTTTGGACTTGATTTGCTGCAAACATAATCTTGTCCGCCAATTTAGCCCCGCCCTGCGGACAGCAGCCGCCACCTTAAATGCCCAGTTGGAAACCTTGGACTTGAGCGATCGCCAAGACTTGCGGGAACTGGTCACCATTACCTTAGTGGCTCCCGGCCAAGAACCCCAAGTGGCCTTTTCCCTCGATGCCCTCGAGCAAAATCTCTGGCAGTTGGGGATTCACATTAGCGATGTGGGGGGATTGCTCCCCCGTGATGAACTGCTGGATCGCACTGCTCGCCGTCAGGGTATGACCCTCGCCACCCCTGAACTGAGTTTGCCCCTCTTGCCGCAGGAATTGGAGAGGTTGCGCTTGCTGCCGGGGGGCGATCGCGCTGCCATTTCGCTGCTGATGGTGATCAACAATGCCGGTGAAGTTCAGTCCTACAGAATTTACCGCAGTTGTATCCGCGTTGATGCCTGTGTCACCAGTGAGCAGGTGGCGGCCACCCTTGCCCTAGGGGATAGTTCCGGTGATTGGTTGCGTGCCCTGATTCACCTTGCCAATGCCGTGAGTCAGCAACGACAGGCACGGGGGAGTATTGAAGTCACCCCAGCGGATGCCCTGAGCCTTGCCTATGCCGATGAGGGTCTCGCCCCCGCCATTCCCCTACCGAGGGTCACCCCTTGGACAAGCTTAGTGATCCTTGCCAATGAACTCCTTGCCCGTCATTTGGCGAAGTTGGGGGTACCGGCTCTCTACCGCACGCAGCCTGTGCCCGAACTCTATGCCGTGCAGGATTTTCTCAAGCTCTGCCAAAATCTCAACTTGCCCTTGAGCCTAGACAATCCCGCGCAGGTCACGCCCCGCGACTGTCAGCGCTTTATGGCACAATTGGCCACCTCGGATCTGGCAGCCGTGTTGCAGGAACTGTTGCTCGATAAACTCAAACCCGCCAGCGATGCCGCCGTGGCGCTGCTCCACTTTAGTTTGGCCACTGGCGAGGGCTATGGCCATTTCTGCTCACCCCTCCAACGCTACACTGACATTGTGAATCAGCGCATTTTGCACATTCTCCTGACGGAAGGGCGCGATCGCCGCGGGCCACGGGCAAAAGAGCGCGTCAATCTTGGCGAATCCAGTTGCTTGGAGCAGGTGAATTGGACCGTCTTCACCACCGATACCCAGCGGGAAGTGGACACCCTGGTTAATGAATTAGCCCCTCACCTCCAAGAGCGGGAGCGGCAAACCTACGCCGCATGGAAAGATTTGGTGGGCTTGCAACGGGTGCGCCAAGTCCAAGCCTGCATCGGCGAAGTGCGTTCGGGCATTATTACCGGCGTGCAGTCCTATGGCTTCTTTGTGGAACTGATTGACTTTAATGTTGAGGGCTTAGTCCACGTCAGCTCCCTCAAGGATGACTGGTATGAATACCGTGCCCATGCCCAAACCTTGACGGGTCGGCGTAACCGCTTGCGCTACCGCTTGGGCGATCGCGTGGAAGTCCTGATTAAAAATGTGGATTCCTACCGCCAGCAGGTGGATTTGGCGGTCATTAGTGGTGGCTCCCAAGCGACGGAAGAAGATCTGAACGGCGCTAGTGATGGTGGGGAAGCCCTCACCCCTTCTGAGGATGACGCTCCTGAGACTCTCTAAACCAGCAGTTGACGTTTTGCAGGGAGTGGGCAGCGATTGAAAATCATTTATTTTGGCACACCGGAGTTTGTCCTTGCGCCGCTACAACGGCTGCTGGAAACAGAGACCTATCAAGTGTTGGGGGTGGTCACCCAGCCCGATCGCCGACGGGGACGGGGCAACCAATTATCGCCTTCTCCGGTCAAGGCCTTAGCCCTTTGTCACGGGTTACCAGTTTGGCAGCCGGAACGTCTGCGTCGGGATCCAGAGCTGCCTGAGGTCTTGCGATCGCTAGGCGCTGATGTCTTTGTGGTGGTGGCCTACGGTCAAATCCTGCCCCCGTCGATCCTTGAGATTCCCCGTTACGGCTGCATCAACATCCACGGCTCGCTGCTGCCGAAGTATCGCGGTGCCGCTCCCATTCAGTGGGCACTCTACCATGGCGAAGGGGAAACCGGCGTGACGACGATGCGCATGGATGCGGGTATGGACACAGGCCCAATGCTCCTGAAGCGCAAAGTAACGATTCATCTAGGAGATAACGCTGCTACCCTCAGTGCCAAGCTCAGTGACATCGGTGCCGACCTCCTACTAGAAACCTTGCAGCAACTGCCACAGCTTCAACCCGAACCCCAAAACGACGCTGAGGCTACCTACGCACCGCTCATTCAAAAAAGTGACTATGCCATTGATTGGGGGCGATCGGCCCTAGCCCTTCACAACCAAGTGCGCGCCTTTTACCCCTATGCCTATACCCAGTGGCAAGACACCCCCTTGAAACTGCTGCAAACGTGGCCATTGGTGCCCGAAGTGAGGGCCGAATTACCGGAACCTTTACAGTCTTTTGTTTGTGAGCCTGAGGCAGCTTCCGCCCCGGGTACGGTGGTAGAGCTAATTAAGGGATGGGGCCCCGTGGTACAGACGGGCAAGGGTCGCCTGCTGCTGAGTCAAGTGCACTTGAGTGGTCGCAAAGCCCAATCGGGGTGGGATTTTGTCAATGGGGTACGGCTGGCGATCGCCACTCAATTCGATATGATGCCCTCAGCCCTGTAACTGAGTTTTAAGCACGCGGGGCTTAATGTAACTAAATGTTACGATTTTGCCGTTTTGACAGCATTTCACCTTGACACCCCTCGGATCGGCTCACTACACTGGCACACATACCTAGGTACGTCTCTAACCCCTATGGAAGATAAGCAAAAGGTTACGTTGTATCTATCCCCCGATGTGCACCGCCAGCTCAAGATTGCCGCTGTCGTCGAGCAGGAAACGATGTCCACCCTTGCTGAACGTGCCATTGAATTTCTGCTGGCTCACCCAGACGTACTGGCGGAATATGCCGAGCAAAAGCATGGCAATGTGCATCGGGTTTACCACTGCCCAGAGTGTGCTAGTGCCCTTGTCCTGCGGGGGGATGAGCTAACGGCCTTGGTCAATCAGCCCACAGTGATTGATGACGACAGCCTCAGTGTTCCTTCGCTCTCCGTCGAGTTGGTGTCTGCCCGCTAGTGGCGGGGGTGTTGGGTCAGCCTTGAAAGAAGGAGGTGATTGCTGTGCAAGAAGAATTGAGTATCCTCATCCAAGCGCAATATCCGTTGATCTACCTCCTGACCTCTGAAGAAGAGCGGGCTGAGCAGGCGATCGCCACCATTGCCCAAAGTCAAGTCGGGCCTCAAGGGCGGTCTCCCCGCAAGCTCTACATCTGGACAGTGACCCACGGCATGGTCGAGTATGGCCATCCCCGCAACAACAGTCACCACAACACTGTCTCGCCGGAAGCTGCCATTCAATGGGTTGTTCACCAACGGGAACCGGGCATCTACGTCTTCAAGGATTTGCACCCCTTCATTGATTCGCCCCCTGTGACTCGTTCTTTACGGGACGCGATCGCCAGCTTCAAAAGCAGCCACAAAACCATTATTCTCATGTCCCCAGAAGCAGCGCAGCGGATTCCTGTCGAACTGGAAAAAGAAATCGTTGTCGTTGACTACCCCCTACCCAGTATCAACGAACTAGATCAGGTTCTCGGGGAGCAACTGGATCCCCGCAATCGCCGCCTCACCCCTGAAGTACGGGAAAAACTCGTCAAAGCCACCCTTGGCCTGACGCGGGATGAAGCTGAAAAAGTCTTTCGCAAAGCCAAAGTGACCGCTGGGCGCCTTACGGAAGCCGAAGTGGACATCATCCTCTCTGAGAAAAAGCAACTCATCCGCCGCAATGGCATCCTCGAGTATATGGAAGTGGATGAAACCATTGATTCGGTCGGCGGTCTAGAGGAACTGAAAGTCTGGTTACGCCAACGCTCCAACGCCTTCAGTGAAAAGGCGCGTGAATACGGCTTACCGCAACCGAAGGGGATGTTAATTTTGGGGGTCCCCGGCTGTGGGAAGTCCCTGATTGCCAAAACCACCTCCCGCCTTTGGGGCTTGCCGTTGCTGCGCCTTGATATGGGGCGCGTCTATGACGGTTCAATGGTGGGGCGATCGGAAGCGAATTTGCGCAATGCCCTGAAAACCGCTGAATCGATCTCCCCTGCCATTCTCTTCATTGATGAAATGGACAAGGCCTTTGCGGGCGGAGCAGGCTCCTCGGACTCCGATGGCGGTACCTCAAGCCGGATCTTTGGCTCCTTCCTCACTTGGATGCAGGAGAAAAAGTCTCCCGTCTTTGTCTTGGCGACAGCCAACCGCGTCGAACGGCTCCCCGGTGAATTTTTGCGCAAAGGTCGCTTTGACGAAATTTTCTTTGTGGATTTGCCCAATGCCGAGGAGCGCAAGGAAATCTTTCGCATTCACCTCACCAAGCGCCGCCGCGACATTGATCGCTTTGACCTCGAGCAACTCGCCAATATCTGTGATGGCTTTTCAGGTGCCGAGATTGAGCAGGCCATCATTGCTGCCATGTACGAAGCCTTTGCTCAAGGGCGTGAGTTTACCCAGTTAGACATTATTGCCGCTAGCCGTGCCACTCAACCCCTTTCCAAGACGATGCAAGAGCAGGTCACGGCACTGCGTGATTGGGCACGCCAACGGGCGCGTCCGGCGGCTGCTTCAGTGGCTGAATACCAGCGACTGGAGTTTTGACAAGCTTCCTTCTGTCTGCCCTGCGCAGATGGGAGAAAGACCCGACCACAGGGGTTTGGTTCGCCATAAATTGTGGTTCATTCAGTCCAATGTTTCTGTCTCAATCTGGAGGAAATCCACATGTCTCACTTCAGCACCCTGCGTACGAAAATTACCGATGCTGAAATCTTGAAAGCGTCCCTGCGGGATCTGGGCATTACGGTGAAAACCAATGCCGATGTGCGTGGCTACAATGGCCAACGTGTTCGCTCTGACATCGTCGCTGTCCTCGATGGCGAGTATGATCTGGGCTGGTCTCGCAATGCTGATGGCACCTTTGATCTGATTGCTGACCTCTGGGGTGTGGCCAAAAAACACAACCAAACGGAGCTGATCAACTCGATCAACCAAAAATATGCCATCAACAAAACCTTGGCTGAGGTGAAGCGTCCTGGCCTTCAGAACGCCAACGTCAAGCTTGTGGTGCATAGCTAATCCTGTTGCCAATTGCTTTGTACTGTCTAGCGCGCGTTCCCAAGTAATCCGCTGGCTGACTCCCTAGGGGTCGGCCTCTTTTTTTATCTCAGGATTACGAATATGGTATTTTGGCGGTACAGGGAAGGATGGCTTATAGTTATTGAGTTCTGGCCAGCACATTCAAGAGCGTTTTTCTCCAGAGGCTAAGCTAGTCGTTGCCAGTGGAGATGTCTGTGAGGTGATTCGTCAGGTGCCGGATAAGGCCATGACGCTCATCTTTACGTCGCCGCCCTACAACCTCGGCAAGGCCTATGAAACGCCGGTGGCGATTGAGGACTATCTCCAAAGCCAAAGCCAAGTGATTGCCGAGCTATATCGAGTGCTGCGGCCAGAGGGAAGTTTGTGCTGGCAAGTGGGGAATTTTGTTCAAGGGGGAGAGGTGTATCCCTTGGATATTTTGTTTTATCCCCTGTTCAAGCGGTTGGGTTTGAAGCTGCGCAATCGCATCATCTGGAAATTTGGCCATGGTCTCCATTCCACAAAGCGCTTTTCTGGCCGCTATGAAACGATTCTCTGGTTCACGAAGTCCGATCACTACATCTTTAATTTGGATGCCGTGCGTATTCCAGCCAAATATCCGGGGAAACGCCATTTCAAAGGTCCCAATAAGGGCAAACCCTCGGGCAATCCCTTGGGCAAAAATCCATCCGATGTCTGGGAAATCGTTCTTCAGGATTGGCAAGAACTGGTGTGGGATATTCCCAATGTCAAGTCCAATCATCCTGAAAAAACATTGCATCCCTGCCAGTTTCCCATTGAGTTAGTGGAGCGGTGCGTTCTCGCCCTCAGCCATGAAGGGGATTGGGTCTTTGACCCCTATATGGGGGTGGGATCATCCCTCTTGGCTGCCCTAATGCACAATCGGCGGGCGATGGGCTGTGAAAAGGAACCCACTTATGTCAACATTGCTCGCCAGCGGATTCAGGCCTATGAAAATGGCACCCTGCCCTACCGTCCCCTCGGCAGACCGGTCTACGCCCCCACAGGGCATGAGAAAATAGCCCAAGTTCCTGAGGAGTGGCAACAGTGAATTGGCGATCGCTCGATGAACGGGTACGCATTCAATCCAAGTGGGTGACCTTGATTGCCGAGAAGTGGTTGACGGACACAGGTGAAACCCTAGAATACTGGCGGGTAGAAAAGGCGGACTCGGTGATTGTCCTGCCGCTGCAAGGGAAGGATTTAATCTGCCTGCCGCTAACCTTTCGGGTGGGGGTTCAGCGAGTTACGGTGGATTTTCCCGGTGGCAGAGTAGGGTCGGATCAGGATCCGATCGCGATCGTGCCGCAAATTTTGACACGGGAATTGGGAATTACCGCTAATGTCATTCAAGGAATCACCCCGATCAGTGAGCAGCCTTGGCTAGTCAATATACACCACCGTTTCCTCGCCGTGACTCTCTACCCATGTGTCGAGCTGCTGTTGATACGCTTGTCGCTCTGCCTCACACCGTTCTTGGTAACGTATCTGTTTTTTTTGCGGGTGATGCCCATCTGGTCGAGGGCATAACTAATGGTGGAAACTTGAACGCCAAATCGCTGGGCACGGTCGATTAAACGGTCATCGGGATGGGCAGCAACATCGGCTGCTAAGGCCGCCCAATCCAGCTTCCAAGGACGACGGGGGACAACTGTGGGGGCTAAGTCGTCTCGCTTCAGCCAGCGATGGATAGTGGCGCGGCTCACCTGAAAAATTTGAGTCGCTTCACTGATTTTGCCACCTTGCTTGATATAGGAGACAACCCGCTCTCGTAAGTCCAAGCTATAGCTCATATTCTTGAGTAACATTCATGACGCTTTGAGTATAGCCTATGCCTCTTGAAAATATCTCACTCCCTTTGGAAACAGCTATAGCTATACGTTGACATCTCCCCTATTGCCAAACTTTTATTTTCCCCTAGGGCAAATTTTTGAGCTATGAGCCTATCGGTCAATTATTGCTATAGAGGCTAAAGAGCGATCGAAAGTCGAAGAGACGAATCAACATTGGCCAAAAGGCATCTAGGCCATTGGGGGCTTTGGGTTTGTGCCACCATGTGAGGCCACCATAGAGCAGTTGTACGAGGTGCCGCTGTGCCTCATCACTGACCTCTAAAAACCGCAGGTAAATGCAGCACCGCTCCTCTTCAGTGCGGGTACGAACCACGGCTGCGGTGACGCTAAAGTCCTGTTCCAAAAAGGTCAGCGTGCCGACGGTATCTCTTTGGGCTTCGATAAAACGCCCTGCGGTCAGCAATAGGGCAGCACCAGTCTCCGACACATCGCGGGTATAGCCCCAGTAGGTTTGATCCCCCAGTTGGAAACGACATACAGTGCAAACGGGAAAGCGATCGCTCTGACGGCGGGTGGGCTGATCAATGGAGGACAGAACCGCAATCAAGGCAATAAAGGCGTTGTAGAGCGTCCAAGCCAGCATCACCTCTAAACCCGCCCGTTCATACTCCATTGGTGGCCAGATATGGAGCCAGTAACCCCCATAGCGGATAAAGATGCCCACTCCGACTGCAATCACAAATACTGCGAGCGGCCATGTATAGCGTAAATTCAACCGCTTCCGATTGGAGAGGGTGCCCTTATTAGTGACAATGCTGCCAATTTTACCGAAGGGATTGCGGAGGATTTTAATCAGTTGCACCATCCCCGGAAAGGCAAAGGTCACCTCATAGACTTCACCCCAGAGGGAAAAATACCGCCCTTCTGTCGCCCAGCTAAAGGTGGCAATTACTAACAGCGTGTAGGGCAGGGCATAGAAAAGGTACTCACCCAATGTCGCCACCGTTAAGGAGATGCCTGTCATTAGGCTCAAAAACGGACCAATGAGAAAGCAGGTGCGGGTAAAGGGATTGATGTTGTGCAACAGCAGCGAGAGGTGGCAACTGCGCTGAAACCAAGAAAGCTTTGACCAAATGGGGAGATCATTACCACAGAAATAGATTTGCATATTCCCCTGTAGCCAGCGCAGCCGTTGCTCCAGATGATCTTGGAAGTTGCGAGGAGACTCCCCCATGCTGAGGATTTCATTGAGGTAAACGAGGCGATAACCAGCGATCTGCATTTTGGTTCCCGTTTGGAAATCCTCGACCACACAGCGGGTGTAGTATCCGCCTACGGCTTCTAGGTCACGGCGGCGCACCACATAGGAGGTGCCACAGCAAATGATGGCGTTGCCAAAGTCCCGCCCCGGCTGAATAAAGCCAAAAAAGTACTCCATATCGCCGGGCATCATGAACTCAATGCCAAGGTTTTGGGAGTGGTAGTCAGGGTTAAAGAAGTGCTGGGGGGTCTGCACCATGGACACGTGATCATCTTGAAAGAAGCCCACGGTGCGGCTCAGGAAGTTCTGAAAGGGAATAAAGTCGGCATCAAAAACAGCAATCAGTTCACCAGTGGTGTATTTCAGGGCATGGTTGAGGTTCCCTGCTTTGCGGTGCTCATTGGTGGGACGGGTGAGATAGTTGACCCCCAGATGCTCACAGAGATCCGCAATTTCCGATCGCCGACCATCATCGAGGACATAGATGCTTTTATTTCGGTAGTTGATCGCCTGACAGGCCACAATCGTCCGCCGCAAAATATAGGGAGGCTCATTATAGGTGGGAATGAAAATATCCACACTGGGGCAGTATTCACCACTGAGAACCGCCTGCTGATAGTAATTGGCCTGTCGCGATCGCCATGCAGTCGTCAGCCATGCCGTCTGATAGAAGTAAAGCAAATAGGTGAAAAAGTAGAGCACCTCAAGACCATAGAAGCCAATACTGGCAGTAAAGCTCAACCAGTGGGCATCATTGAGCGTCACCCAGCCCCGCCACACCAGATAGCGGCAGCCAAAGAGAATAACAATGAAGCGAATGATCAGGCGGCTAACATTATTGCTGGGAATAAAATTGAGGGCAACTGCCATCACTGCTGCAAGGACAATGGGCCACCACACGCTTAAATCATCGGTGGGCATCTGCAGGAGGTCAGGCAGAGGCCGCAACTGATCGGGATTCACTAAATCAACGGGAAAGAGCGTCGGTCGCCACACCGTCGCCAACAGCACACCAAAGAGGAATAGGATGCTGAAAACAAAAAGACCCCAGACCCACGGTGAAACCAGTTGCGGGGGGGAAGTGGGCTTGGGTGGCTCATGGGTCATAAGGAGACCCCCTAGGGGAAAAAGAGGAAATTTAGGCCATCGTCGGCATTTGCAGGCGAGCAAAAATCATGCGGCCTGCCGAGGTTTGCAGGGCACTGGTCACAACCACCGACAACTGATCGCCAATGTGATCCACCCCCTCTTCGACAACCACCATCGTGCCATCCTCAAGGTAGCCCACCCCTTGCGCTGGTTCTTTCCCTTCCTTGAGAATCTTCAACTCCAGCGTATCGCCGGGGAGGTAGATGGGGCGCAGGGCTTGCGCTAACTCGTTGACGTTAAAGACATCCACTTTTTGGAAGCGGGCAACTTTGTTGAGATTCAAATCATTGGTGACAAGGGTGCCGTTGATTTCTTGGCACAGGCGCACCAGCTTGGCATCCACCGTTGTTAATTCTGGATAGTCTGCGGAGTGAATGACAATGCGATCGCCCAAACTGGCTTGGAGACGATTGAGAACATCGAGACCCCGCCGACCGCGAATCCGTTTTTGCTCATTCCCCGCATCGGCAATGAGTTGCAGCTCCTGAAGCACAAACTGGGGCACAATGATTTGCCCTTCGAGTACCCCGAGATTCAACAGTGCCTCAATGCGGCCATCAATAATGCAACTGGTGTCCAGTACCTTTGCTCGGGCAGGTTTGAGCATCCCCTCAGCCAAGAGACTGCTGGCAACGGCATTGGGGTTAATTAACCGCAGCAGGGCAGGCCCGTGACTATCGGCCAAGGTGGTTCCCGAATAGGCAAAGACAATACTGGTGAGAACAGCAATCAGGGGTTTAATAAAGGAAAAATCTTTGGGAATGGGCAACAGGAAAATCGGTGCCAGCATCAAGTTGGCCAAGAGCAACCCTACCACCAGACCCACGGCTCGCGACAAGAGCGTTTCTGGGGGCAATTGGCGGATACTGCGCTCAAGACGATGGTAAAGGGACTGCAACAATAAACCAAGGGCAATGCCAACGATGGTGCCAAAGCCAGCCATGACCCACTGCAATCCCCGCACATTGGCCACTTGAGCAAGAACCGTTTCTGGGAGGAGGTCAATGCTGTTGAAGCCAACGGCAATTCCCATCACGACGATAATGAGGAGTAAGATGGTATCGAGCATTAGTTCGCTCCTGTCGCGCTGGACATCTCCATAGGCCATTACTTTAGGATTATACTTTTTTCTCTTTTGCTGCGGTGTTGGGCTGCTGCATATCGAGATGGCGACTAATGCGGGTACCGGCTCGGATGCCCTCAGCTTCGGCTTGAGGCCCCAGAATGGCCCGTGCTACCATACCACCGAGGGTCGCCCATAGCGTTTCCTTAGTGAAGGTTTGACTGGTTTTCACCCACCACTCTAGAAAAAGATGCAGGGATGGGGGAGGAGGTTCCTCAGGGGATGGCGCCGCCAACTGTCGCCCGAGATCTTCCCCCAGTTGCGAACCAACCATATTGCCCACTACGCGCCCGACGGTTTCGCCCACAGGCCCCAAGACCACTTGCCCTGCCAAACCGCCAGCAATTTCACCGGCGGTACCCCCGATTTTGTCACCGCTGTGAATCTCCAAGGCTTTCGCGACCCGTTCCGGCGTTGCCTCAAGGGCAGTAAATTGCAGTTGGGTGATTTGCTCCGTGGCTTCCATCCCTAATCGCGCACCAATCACACCGCCAACAAAGGTGCCCACTTGCACCCCCATGACCGCACCCGCAGGCCCCATAAACAGGCCACCCGCCGTTCCCCCCACCATGCCACCAAGAATATCGCCCACGTAGCCGCCCATGAGAAATCCGCCCATGGAGGTGAGTTTGTTGCCCACCTCTTCAGGTTCGAGATCAAAGGCGCGGGTGAGGTTTTGCAAGCCCTTATTGCCTTGGCCAATGATCTGGACATCCCCCCAAAATTGAATGGCCGCCAACAGTTGTAGGGGCGTGATTTGCTCGAGGTGATACTCAATGGTAATTGAGGCGGCAAGGGGGTTAACGTGAACAGATTTGATCCCTTGGAGGGTTTTCAGATAGGCACTCAGGGAATCGCGAAAGGCAGCATCCGTTTTCAGTTCTTGAATCCGCAATCGCAGGCGATCGCCCGTGAGGTGCATGACTTCGGCAATCGGCGCAGTTTCGGCAGTGGCCATGGGAAACCCACCCAATAGGCTCTAGTTGCCGTTGTAGCACGCGCACCAAAGTAAGGAGGAAGATCTGTCAAAATGTTAAGGGAATCACACACAGAGTGAATGACCATGACAGCCACGGTAAAGGTCGAACATCTCAAGAAGTCCTACGGTTCCATTACAGCGGTGGCCGATGTCTCCTTTAGCGCCCATCAAGGGGAAATTTTTGGGGTGCTGGGGCCAAATGGCTCAGGGAAAACGACAACACTGCGCTGTCTGTGTACCCTCTCGCGACCGGATGCTGGGGTATTGGAAGTCTGTGGTCTTTCGGTTCTCCACCAACCTCATTTAGTGCGCCAAAAATTAGGCTATGTGGCTCAAGAGGTGGCGCTTGATAAAATCCTCACGGGTCAGGAATTTCTAGAATTACAGGCGGCGCTGTACCACATTCCCCCTGCCCTGATTCCAGAGCGCATTGAAGCAGTGCTGGCACGGTTGGATTTATTGGAATGGCGCGATCGCCAATGTGGTACCTACTCGGGTGGCATTCGCAAACGCTTTGATCTCGCAGCAGGACTACTGCATCAACCCCAAGTGCTTGTCTTGGATGAACCCACCGTAGGCCTCGACATTGAAAGTCGCCAAGTGATTTGGGATGTGCTGCGGGATCTCAAGGCTCAAGGACTGACGATTATCTTGACCAGCCACTACCTTGAGGAAGTGGATCTCCTTAGCGATCGCTTGGCGATTCTGGATAAAGGGCGCGTCATTGCCAGCGGTTCGCCTGAGGAACTCAAGGCCAATATTGGGGGCGATCGCGTCACGTTGCGGGTACGAGAATTTACACCGCGTCAAGAGGCACAAATGGCCCAGACCCTTCTCAGTCAATTGGACTGCGTGAAATCGGCGCTGATTAATGCCAACCAAGGCAACTCCTTGAATCTGGTGGTCACAGATGCGGCTGTGGCGATCGCAGCCATTAGAAGGGCGCTAGAGGAAGCAGGACTCCCCCTCTTTAGCGTGGCGCAGTCACGACCCAGTTTAGATGATGTCTATTTGGCCGCCACGGGTCAAACCCTCTTGGATGCCGACTTGGCAGCAGCGGCGCAGCGGGACAGCAAACAGTTGAAAAAAGAGGCCATGCAACGCTAATGGGGCAGCCAATTCTTTGGGTTCATGGAGACTGCCTCGACCCCACGGCGCCCATCTTTGACCGCTATCCCCACGCGCCGGCCATTTTTGTTTGGGATGTAGCGCTCCTCAAGGAGTGGCAAATTCGCCTGAAGCGGCTGGTCTTTCTCTATGAGTGCCTGCTGGATCTCCCCGTGGCAATGTACCGGGGTGAGGTCGCTCCCTTGGTGAATGCCTTTGTTGAGGTGCACGGGGGCGATCGCGTGGTAACAATGGCCAGTCCTAGCCCTCGCTTTCGCGCCATTTGTCAGCAATTGGCCTATCCAGTGGAGATCCTAGAGCCAGAACCCTTTGTCACGTTACCTGCCAATGCCGATTTGAAGCGATTCTTTCGTTATTGGAAGTTGGCAAAACCCCGCTTGGGACTATAAAAGATGCTGGCGATCGCCCGATCCCTTGAGAAGATGCCTTGGCAGCCGCGATTCTCCCTGTTGGATCGCTATATTCTGCGGGAGATGATTCGCCCCTTTGTCTTTGGTTTTGGCATTTTTACGGCGATCGCTGCCGTTATTGGTACAGTGTTCTACCTCATTCGCAATATGGTGGAGCACAACCTTGGCATCCTCAGTGCCCTTCAAGTCTTTTTTCTGCGTTTGCCCACCTTTGCGGTGCTGGGCATTCCCATGGCGATGCTCTTTGGTTCGCTCCTTGCCTATAGTCAACTCTCCCGTCGTAGTGAACTGATTGCTTGCAAAAGCTGTGGGGTGAGTCCGCTGCGTTTAGTGCGACCGGCGCTCCTAGCGGGGTTCTGTGCCTTGCTCTTTACCTTTGCCCTCAATGAACTGGTGGCTCCCCCCATGGCCTACCGCGCCATCAAGACCTTGGAAGTGGCGATTCAACGCCCCCAACCTACCTTTCAAACCCGCAATATCTTCTACCGTCGTTTTGCTGGGGGGCAGCTTCAGCAACTCTTTTTTGCCCATCGTTTTGATGGCGAGGTCATGGGTCAAGTGACGGTGTTGAACTTTGAGCAGGGGCAATTGCGAGAAATTATTACGGCGCAGGAAGCCCAGTGGCAGGGTTCGGCGTGGCTGTTTCGGCAGGGCACCTACCACCACCTGACCCGCGATCGCGACTATGACGTGGCCGAGACCTTCTCAGAACGAACATTTGCCTACCCCCGCACTCCCCTTGATTTGGCCATGGAAACGCGGGCACCAGAGTTTATGACCAGCCGCGAAATCTATCAGTACTTGCAAGTTTTGGCGGAAAGTGGCGATGCCAAACGTCTGCGGCAGTGGCGGGTGCAGTTGCAGGAAAAGCTCTCCCTTCCCGTTTTGTGCCTGAGTTTTGCCGTTGTCGGTGCCGTTTTGGGCATCAGTTCTCCTCGCCAAGGACAGGGGCGTGCCTTTGGTCTCAGTGTGGCGATTATTTTTGGCTATTACGTTGCTGCCTTTATTTTCACCGCCTTTGGCGAGGGGGGAGCAGTGTCGCCCATCGTGGCCAGTTGGTTACCGAAGGTTGTCGTCAGCGCGATCGCCCTCGGCATGCTCTACCACGCCAATCGGCACTAGTAGGGAATCTGCCAATAGCGACAGGCCGCATGGGCAAGGGTCATCACGCCCACAGGGATAGCTTGTTCATCGACATCAAACTCCGGGTGATGCAGGGGATAGTTGGGGCGATCGCGAAACCCCACCCCAAGGCGAAACATCGCACCGGGGGCATGCTCTAGGTACAGGGCAAAATCCTCTGCCCCAAGGGACGGTTCCGGCAAAATATGCACATGGGGGGCACCCACCACATCAGTCGCCGCCTCCGCCAGCAGTTGCGATAGGTAGGGCGTATTTTCCACCCCCGGTACGCCCCGCCGATAGTGGAGTTGGTAACGGGCACCGTAGGCATGGCAGACATTGGCCACAATTTGCTCAATCCAGGTCGGGAGGGTGGCACGGGTTTCTGGATGGAGCGATCGCACCGTTCCCTGAAGCGTCACCTGATCGGCAATGACATTGGCAGCCCGTCCCCCTTGAATTTTGCCAAAGGTGACCACCACGGGTCGCAGGGGATTCTGCGTGCGGCTAATGGCCTGTTGCAAAGCACTGATCACTTGAGCGGCAATCCAAATCGCATCTACCGCTTCATGGGGGCGGGCACCGTGGCCCGATTCTCCCAAAATCGTTAACTCAATGTCATCGGCAGCCGCCGTCAACGCCCCATAGCGTACCGCTACTTCCCCCGCTGGAATGGTGGGAAACACATGGAGCGACAAAATGGCACTCACCTCTTTCATAGCGCCATCGGCAATCATCCAACTCGCCCCTTGGGCAATTTCTTCCGCTGGTTGAAAAATAAACCGCACCCGGCCGGGGAACTCCTCCTTGAGGGCTGCTAACACCATTGCCGTGCCCAGACCCACCGTGGTGTGGACATCGTGACCACAGGCGTGCATCACCCCGCTATGTTTTGAGCTAAACTCGAGTCCAGTGCGCTCTTGAATCGGCAGGGCATCCATATCGGCGCGAATGGCCAAGAGCCGCTGTTTTTTAGGATTCCCCGCCAGTTCCGCAATCACCCCCACTTTGCCCACATCCTGCTGTACGGTTAAGCCGGCGGAGGAAAGTACCCCCGCCACGTAGGCAGCCGTTTGATGTTCTTGACCACTCAATTCGGGGTAGCGGTGCAGATGGCGACGAATTTCAATGAGACGGGGGGTGAGGGTTTGGGTAATCTGGCGAATCCGAGCAAGCATAGCGCAGCCGTGGCGATATTTTTGTATCCTATCGAATCTCAGGAATTGCCGGTTGCCCACTCCTGATAGGGGTGCTCCGCTAAGTAGGCATTGGTATAGCGGGGGTCGTCGGTCACCTCAAGGCCAATCCAAGGGGGTAGAGTCAGGGGATAGTGAGCACGGGGCAATTCAATTTCTGCCAAAATCAGGCCAGTACAGGCGCCAGTAAATTCATCCACTTCCCAACACAGATCACCCGCTGGAATACGATAGCGGTTTTTCTGGATGATGGGTTGTAGGCACAATTCCGCGAGGAGTTCCCTTGCATCAGCAATGGGGATAGCATACTCATACTCACGGCGTTGGCCACCGCTGGCTTTGCCCTTGATCGTGATCCATGCCTCCTCCCCCGCAAGACGCACCCGCACCGTGCGCTCAGGAACTGTGGACAGGTAGCCTTGGGCAAATTGGGACACACTTGTGACCAGCGATCGCCATTCTTCGCCTATGACAAGGAACTTGCGCTCAATTTCGATGCCCATTGCCTAGACCGCTGTGGTAAATGAACCGTGGAGACCATAGGGAATGTGGTGTTTCAAGCGCAATCGTGCCACTGGCCCGGCGCTAATGGCTGCCGCATCAAAGATGAGTAACTGCGATTTGTGGCAACTGGCATCATACACCACCTGCAAAAGCCAGCCATCTTCTTCCCCTTGGGCACCCTGCCAGAGAAAGTCACCCTTTTGCAGACCCCGCGGGACAAAAATGGGTTCACTGGCAAAGCCACGCGGCGCCGCCGACCAAAATTGTTCCTCGCCCGTCTGGCGATCGCACCGCCACAGAGCCTGGAGAGGCGCATTGGTTTTCGGATCATGCCCTGCCGCCAAATAGGTGTAGCGATAGGGTTGCCCCACCTTGGCCGGATGCACTACGGGAAATTCACAGGGGCGATCGCTCACCACTTGCCAATCCACCGCCTTGGTTTTGGGGTTCAATTGAATCCGCCACAGCAGGCTTGAGGGCAGCGCCGCAAAATTCACCTCCCGAAAATCCATGCCCGGTTCGAGATTGGGAAAGTGGCTGTAGGCAATGGACTCCACATGAATTTCATCCCCAGCTTCGTAGGCATTGGCATGGTGAAAGACAAAACAGGCGGGCATCGTCAACATCTGGGGAGTCCCACCCCGACGAGGCAGCAGCCAAACCCGTGTCGGTTCCTGCGCATGGAATTGAATGCACTGGGCAGCGCCCCGCAGTCCCAGCAGATAGGGCAGCGGATTTAACCGCACTGGATTTTGAAAGACAATGGCGTAGTTGGGGGTCAGGGCAAAGTCATGGATAAAAGCAAACCCCGGAATCTGAAATACGGGTTGCGAGACACACTGACCACTGGCATCAAATTCATAGAGTGTAATGCGGGTGCTGAGGCCGGGCTTGACACCAAAATTCACGAGCCGCTGCGTCTGAGGATCAAAGCGGGGATGCGCTGCAAAGGCATCCCTCTCCTTGAGGAGACCCCCTAGGTTGTCGAGGCCAATGGTTTCTAGGGTCACAGGGTCAAGGCAGTAGGGCAGACCGGCTTCCCAGAGCGCCAGTAATTTGCCCCCCCAATAGATCACATGGGTATTGGCAATGTTTTTGACCCGAATATCGAGGAAATTGGCCAGCCAGCCCCCCGGTTTTTGGGTGCCAAAGACACCGCGATAGAGAAGGCGATTGGCCTTTTCCTCCGCCAAAAATCCGGCGGTACGCACGTAGCGATTGCGAAAATGCACCCGTCCCTTCTCAAAGCGAAAAGCACAGATCATGCCGTCGCCATCAAAGGGATGGGCTAAGGGCACTCCCCCGCGCTCCAACCGTCCAGGGCCATTGCGGTAGAGCGTTCCCACCAAATCCGTGGGCACCGTACCTTCGACATCCTCAATCCAATAGTCATATTCTTGGGTGAGAGATTCGGTCCCCCCCCGCCAATCCGCCATCGTGTAGGGGCGATCTAAAACTCCAGTCATGAGACACTTGGCTCCAACTCAACAGTGACAGAGGATTGAGAGGCGGGCGCCGGCACCTGCTGCGGCAACCAGTTCAACAGGGGTAGGGGCAATAGCGTACTCAGGTTGGTAATGAGCACCAGCAACCAGAGGCGATCGAAGTTATGCTCGGTAATCCCCAGCCAGTGGGTCAGCAGTGCCCCCAACTCATGGGAGACCAGATTGGCAAGGTTGCTAATGGACATCAGCAGCGCAAAGAGGGTGGCCTCAATCCCCGGCGGACACAGCCGCGCCGCCAACACGAGTACCGGCATAAAGGCAATCTGCCCCATAACTGCCAAAATGAGGCTATCCCCCAAGCTAAACCACTGGTCACTAATGCCCCATTGGCGATTGAGGTGGGTGACCAAAATCAAGCTAGAGAGTCCCAAAAGGGCTGAGAGAATCGTGCTCCAGAAAAAAATGGTACGAATGGGCAGCGTTTTCAAGTAGCGCTGGAAAATCCACACCCCCAAGAGGGAGGCGATGCTAGTGACAAGGCGCACCCGCCCCAAAAACTCCGCCTCAAAGCCCAATTCATTCGTTGTGAAGAAAAAGAAGGCTGATTCCGAGCCGGGGGTGGCTTGCCAGAGGAAGAGAAACGCCACCGGCAACCAAATCCGTTTTTGCATCATTGCTTGGCGCACACGGTTGATGTGCTCCCAAGTCTGACGCAGTTGAGGCCGAGCCGTAACCCGTGCTTCGGCGATCGCCCACGCAACCCCCGACATCAAGAGCGGAAACGCCGCTGTAATTTGAAACACTGTACGCGGACTAAACCACTGCAACAGTTGGCCACTAAAGTAAGCGGTGAGGATGCCCCCCACGGCAGTCGCTGCCCAGCTTAGGGATTGCAGCGTTCCCATTTCAGTCGCCGATTCTTGGCGTGCCCGTTCCACCACCAGTGAATCGACAATCACATCACTGAGGGCGATCGCGATCGAGGCTGCGAGAATCGCTGCCGTTGCCTGCCAAGGGGTAGCCACCCACGTCCCCAAGCTCAACCACGCCCCACAGCCCAGCAAGCCCGACAGGACAAGATAGGAACGGCGACGAAATCCCAAAAGCGGCACACTATCAGAAATGAGGCCAAACACCGGCTTAATGACCCAAGGCAGCGCAGCCACACCCATTAATGCTGCCACTTCCGCTGGCGACAGCCCCAACTCATCCTTAAAGAAAAAGCTAATGGCCAGCCGTGCTAAGCCCAACACCCCTTGGACAAAATACACCAGCAAAATGGCTAAGAGTTCGCCACTGGGTTCTTGCCCAAAAAGGAGCGTCTCCTTGAGCCACTGAAACCAGCGTTGAGGTTGCGAAGGTTGAACTAACATTACCAAATGTTAAGCAACAGCATTGCCTCCATCATATCCAGACAAGCTGAAAATTGCTAACACGGGTACTCTTCATTGGCTCCTAGACTCGCAAGAGACCCTAATGGCGGTTATTTGGCAACCTCCAGTTGATCGAGGCGCAGCCAAACTGTAGGGGTGGGCACTGGAAATTTAATCTGCGCATAGTCACCGCGAATCTCCACCACCTCACCCCGTCCCTCAAAGAGATAGGGGGGATAGCGATGATCACTGGCCAAGGCCTCAACACTGTTGGCCAATTTTTCAGCAACGACCTTTACCAAATCTCCCTTTTTAATCGCCATAGGAAACCCTAACGCTGCTCAGCCCACATTCTATCCTAAGGAGAATTGCCAAGGGCTTTAAGTCTGTTGATGAATCCAATTGCCAAACCTTAACCAAGGGGAAACGCCACCTCAGTCCTTCACTGCCATTCATCGGGCACTGCCAAAACAGTAGCCCCTAGAAAATGAGCAACAAAAAGAACAGGGGTCTGAACCAAGACGAAGTTCTTTGGCGATAGACTACGCTTAAGCACCACACTACCTAAGGAAAGCCTTGCATGGACTGTATTCCAGTGATTCTATCGGGGGGAGCCGGAAGTCGACTTTGGCCATTATCGCGCCAAGCCCATCCCAAGCAGTTTATGCGCTTAACAGCCGAAGGGCAGAGTCTGCTACAACAAACGTGGCAACGGTTACAGGGGTTGCCCCATCTTCATCCCCCGGTGATCGTGGCCAATGACGCCCATCGCTTTCTTGTGGCAGAACAATTTCAAGAGCTAGGGGTGACACCAACGCGGATTTTGCTTGAACCCTTGGGGCGCAATACGGCTCCTGCGATTACCCTTGCTGCGCTCTACGTCACAGAAGTCCTCGCCACCGATGCCATTCTTTTGGTGCTACCAGCGGATCATTTAATTCAGGATGTGGCTGCCTTTCAGCAGGGGCTACAACGGGCACTGGCACCCGCCACCAAGGACTGGTTAGTGACCTTTGGCATTACCCCCACCTCTCCCCATACAGGCTACGGCTACATTCGGCGGGGGGAAGCCCTCAGTGAGGCCCACACCTATCGGGTGGCAGAGTTTGTCGAAAAACCCGATTTGGCAACGGCAGAGGCTTATCTAGCGGATGGCCATTACCTTTGGAATAGCGGTATGTTTCTCTTCCGCGCCCAGAGCTTCTTAGCAGAATTGGCACAGCAGCAGCCAGACATTTTGCACCATTGCCGCTTGGCACTGCGGGAGGGACAGGAGGATTTGGACTTTATCCGCTTGGCCAAAGCACCCTTGAGTCAGTGTCCCAGTTTATCGGTGGACTATGGGGTGATGGAAAAGACGCAAAAAGCAGCGGTGGTGCCCCTAGAGTGCGGCTGGAGTGATGTGGGGTCTTGGTCGAGTCTCTGGGAGGTGACACCCAAGGATGAATTTGGCAACAGTTGCCGTGGCAATGTCCTTCTCTATAGCAGCAAAGAGTGCTTTGTTCACAGTCAGCATCGCTTGGTGACCCTACTGGGGGTCGACGATCTGATCGTTGTGGAAACAGCCGATGCCGTTCTCATTGCCCATCAGAAGGCAGCACAACAAGTCAAACAAGTGGTGGAGCAACTGCAAGCGCAAGGGCGCCCGGAGGCGGACAACCATCCCGTCGTCTATCGTCCTTGGGGGCACTACACTGCGATTGATGCTGGTCATCGCTTTCAAGTGAAGCGGATTACGGTCAAGCCGGGGGCGAGTCTTTCGCTGCAACAGCACCATCACCGCGCAGAACATTGGATTGTTGTCAGTGGTACAGCGGAAGTTACCTGCAATGGCAAAACGTTTCTGCTGACGGAGAATGAGTCCACCTATATCCCTGTGGGCGCTGTGCACCGCTTGGCCAATCCGGGGAAAATTCCCCTTGAAATGATTGAAGTGCAGTCGGGAGCCTACCTTGGCGAAGATGATATTGTCCGCTTTGAGGATCGCTATGGTCGCGAGACAGGGCGATAACCGCTGGGCAAACCCTTAGACCGCTAGCCAAGCGATCGCCACCCCAAGGGCGGAACCAACGATGACTTGAATGGGGGTGTGCCCCAATAACTCCTTGAGGCGGGCTTCTGCCAATTCGTGCCCATCTTGGAAAAATTCATCAACAATTTGATTGAGAATGCGGGCTTGTTTACCAGCGGCTTGGCGCACCCCGGCCGCATCGTACATGACAATGCAGGCAAAGACAACGGCGATCGCAAACTCAATGCTATCCCAGCCCCGCTGCAGCCCCACCCCAGTCGCCAAAGCAGTAACAAGGGCGGAATGGGAACTGGGCATGCCCCCCGTTTCCACCAGAACGCGGAAATTGAGCTTGCGGTGTTTGGCAATGTCAATCAGTAACTTGAGCATTTGGGCGATCGCGCTGGCGGCGAAAGCGACCCAGAGGACATGGTTAGCCAGTAGCTCACGAAGACCGTCCATCATGGTTACGGACAAGGACAAACTCTGCGCCCATCCTAACCCACTTCGGGATCGTTAATGACTGCGGCTGGTAATGTAGTCGGCGATCGCCTGCAAAGGAACGGCGGCTGCCCCATACACAGCCAACTCTGCCTTCGCCTCTGCCACCAAGCGTTCAGCCTCTTGGCGAGATTTTTCCAGACCCCACAGGCGCGGGTACGTCATTTTTTGGGCGGCCACATCTTTACCAACGGTTTTACCGAGGACATCGCGGGTCGAAGTAATATCCAAAATGTCATCCACAATCTGGAACGCCAAGCCAATATTTGCCGCATAGCGCGACAGGCGAGCCACATCAGATTCATTCGCCCCCGTCAGTAATGCCCCAGAAACCACAGAGGCCTCCAGTAATGCCCCCGTTTTGTGGGAGTGGATAAAGTGCAGCGTTTCTAGACCAATGTTCGGCTGCCCTTCACACTCCAAGTCCACCACTTGACCGCCCACCAATCCCGTTGCTGCCACCGCATGCCCCAACCGCGCCACAATTTTCAGCAGATATTCTGCGGGCACGTTTTTCGTTTGTTCCACCACATATTCAAAGGCATAGGCCAGTAAGCCATCCCCCGCCAGAATGGCAATATCTTCGCCATAGACTTTGTGATTTGTGGGCTTGCCGCGACGGTAGTCATCATTGTCCATAGCCGGCAGATCATCGTGGATCAGCGACATCGTGTGGATCATCTCTAGGGCACAGGCGGTGGGCATGGCCATTTCCACGGTGCCCCCCATCAGTTCACAGGTGGCCAAGCAGAGAATTGGGCGCAGCCGTTTGCCCCCTGCCATCAGTGAATAGCGCATCGCATCGTAAATTTTCTCTGGGTAGGCAACGGGGATCGATGCTTCGAGGGCAGCTTCCACAAGGGCTTGGCGTTCTTTGAGGTAGGCCTTGAGATCAAATGTGCCGGCGGGATGGACTTGGGGGGGATCAGCGGAAATCATGAACAACTCCTCAGCGTGCGGGCGGCATAGAGGTCAACGAGAGCAGGGGCTGGTGCCAGTTGTGACGGCGACAATAGCTCCATACAGTATTGTGCAACAACATGGCAACGGTCATCGGACCGACGCCCCCCGGAACAGGGGTAATATAACTGGCCACAGCACAGGCAGCCTCATAGTCCACATCGCCCCAGAGACTCGATTTGCCGTCGGGGCGTTGAATGCGATTAATCCCGACATCAATGACCACTGCCCCCGGCCGAATCATGTCGGCAGTAATCCGCCGCGGCTGTCCCATCGCTGTGACTAAAATCTCAGCACTACGGGTGACACTGGCAAGATCACGGGTGCGCGAGTGGGCGATCGTCACCGTTGCATTGGCAGTGAGTAACATCAAGGCCAAGGGCTTGCCGACCAAAATACTGCGACCCACGACCACTGCCGAGCGACCTGCAACATCAATGCCATAGGCGACCAAAAGCTGCATCACTCCAGCAGGCGTACAACTGCGCAGTCCCGGTTCATCGCGCACGAGCCGACCGAGATTTTCGGGATGCAGGCCATCCACATCTTTATCCGGATGAATCGCGTATAGCAGGGGACGGGGATCAAGGTGGGGTGGTAGGGGTAATTGCAGCAGAATGCCATCCACCCGTTCGTCCTGATTTAGCTCAGTAATTCTGGCCAATAAATCCGCTTCTGTAATGGTGGCCGGTAAATGGGCACCAAAGGATTGAATCCCGACGCGGCCACAGGCTTGTTCTTTGGCACGGACATACACGGCACTGGCGGGATCATCACCAACCCGCAACACGGCCAACCCAGGCGATCGCCCCCACTGGGCTTGAAACGTCCGCACATGATCAGCCAACTGGCGTTCAATGGACTGGGCTAAGGATTTGCCATCAAGGCAGGCAGCGGAGTTTGCAACCAAAGGACACCTTAAAATTGATCAATCACGAAAGTCTAGGGTTGAGTTGCCGAATGCGTTTCCATCGGTTGGCAACAACATCGAACTAGTTTACCTCAAACAGGGAACACCAAGGCTAGCATTGATCAAGTTCTCTCTGCTAAGCCACCGCAGATAGGGAATTGCGCCAGAAGAGTTAACGAATTGTGCCAAAGGCTTAAGAATCGCTAGGGGCGATCGCCCGAAGGGGAGGTTCGCTCCACTTGAATTTTGGCAATGGCAGGGGTAGTACACAGGTAGGTCAGCACATCCTCCGCACTCATCAGGCGCTTGAGCACCACTTGGCCAATGGTTGAGGCCGGGTCAGGATGGCTGGGCTTCACTTCTACCATGAGAACCATCTCCTCCACTTGGTACAGCCAGAGCTTTTCCTCCCCCTCTAGAATGTAGAGGCAGGTACGGGTGATCACGGGCGATCGCCGCCACGCTTGCTCATTCCAGAGGCCTTGGGGTTCCCACACGCGGCCAATCTGCCACCCCTCAGTGAGGAAAAAGTATTTCATGCCACGGGTGGCGATTCATTCCCTTGGGCACTGGCGGCCTCCTCAGGTTCCATAGAATTAAAACAAGCTGCCGCTATCAGCAAAAATGGCGTTCCTGGCAGGAGGGGTAAAATAAAGCCGATAACCCCAATAATTCCAAAAATCACACCAAGAACCATACGTGCTGTATTACGGATGCTTTTAGTCACAGGCATTCCCTTCGAGTTGCAATCGGCGAGGATGATTCACCTCTAACGTAGCCTGAACCTTGCCTTTTCACAAGTTGCTGGTGCTAAGCTTTATCGAGAATCGCATCCCGCAGATCCATGCCGTCCATTTCTGCTTTGTAGAGGTTTGCCCCCTTAAAGTTGGCACGGCGGGCATTGGCCTTCGACATCTTGGCCGCAATGAGAACCGCATATTCAAAGTTCGCCTCAATGAGACTGGCACTTTCAAGAATCGCTTCTTGCAAAATTGCGCTCTTGAGATCGGCCAAGTGCAGGTTGGCCTGAAAGAGATTGGCACGGGTGAGGTTGGCATAGGCAAGGGTCGCTTCCACTAGGCTCACTCGCCGCAGTAGCGTGCCCACCAAGTTGGCTTGGCGCAGATCGGCCATGGCAATATTTGACTTGTAGAGATCAGCACCCGCTAAGGTAGCCCGTTGTAAACAGGCCCCCTGCAAATCTGCCTCAATCAGGTCACTCATGTAGAGGTTTGCTCCAGCCATGTAGGCATCCTTGAGCAAAGCGTTGCGCAGATCCGCCCCCGCTAAATTTGCCTGATCAAGATTGGCATTGGTGAGGTTGTACAGCTCCAAATTGGCGCCAGTGAGATCGGCTTGTCCCAGATCAGGGCGAATATCACTGTTTTGCTCCCGCCATTGATTCCAAGCGGTAACCCCCTGCTTGAGAAGCTGAAGATGTTGGGGATTGGCCACGGCAGTTATCCTTGGGCACTCGGATCAGTGTTTTGATAACCGTAAAAATCAATGCGATAGTCAACAATTTTCACGCCAGTTTTTGCTTCAATCTCAGCAATGAGAGAGGGGGGTAGCTCAACATGAACGTCAATAATTTTCTGGCTATCGAGACAATTGACATGGCTGTGACTATCACTGATATTGCCGTAAAGGCGCCCATCGGCACGCTCAACGCACTCAATAATGCCATGCTCGGAAAGGGCTTCGAGATTCTGATATACAGAGGTATGGCCGATGTCTTTGCCGGCTTGATTCAGGCGATCGTAGATCTGCCGCGCTGAGAGGTGATCCTTGGCATCCCAGAGCAGTTCAAGAATGGCACGCCGCTGCCGACTGAGCCGCAATCCAAGCCGCTGACAGCGATCGATCGCATCCTCAAGGGAACGAATGGGGGGTAGGGGACTGGGAGCAGGAGACGTGAACACGGCGCTATCCTAAAAAATAAAATTCAAACAGCAGATTTTGCTTAGCTAAGTAGCCTATTGCAGTTAAATCGCAGTTTTAGGGTTATCCATTTGCTAACCTGTAGTCACTATGATAATCAATCCTTTGGTTATAATCAAATTTGCTCCTTGTCAAGGCTGTCAGCCGCTCTTTGAGACAGCAAATAAAACCCCAGAAAGGCAAACATCATGGCAGCGATCGCCTTGACCACTTTCACGGGGATCAATGTGGCAATCCCACTGCCCAAAAGCACACCGAAAAACGTTGTACACACCAAGCCAGAGGCCACGCCTAGAAAGACAGCGGTAGCGGAGCGGGCATTACTCCCTAAAGTAATCGCCACCAGTTGACTCTTGTCCCCCAGTTCTGACAAGAACACAATCGCAAAACTCACGGCGAAGGATTGCCAGTCCATCCAATTTCTCCAAAGATGTTGCTGCTATAGGGCAGATTAACGGTATGGGCAGTTGCGGTCAACGATCGCTAGTGGCGCAGGGTGGCAGGATCAGCTTAAAACAAGTTACGATTCTTAATATCAATTCTGCTTATAGCCCTGTTCTAAATGGCGGAGGTGCTCATGTTGAATACCACTACTGACGGATCGAGCGCGATCGCACCGGACACCACCTCCTTGAGCAGTCTGGCACAGGCTTGGGCAAAGCGCTATATTACCAACCTCAACACCACCGCCCTTGCGGAGGATGATCCAGCGGTGGTTGCCCCTCGGCTCTTGGCCGAATTGCGGAATGCCAGTGTCAAGGCTTGGCAGCGCACTGAAGGCTTTTTGGCCGCAGAGATGATTCGCCATGGCATCCCAGCGGAACTGGTGGATCCTTGGAGCATCTCCAAAGACATCCATGACATTTATCAGCGCACCCTCAAACTCTACGAAGCCGGCAAGGGCACCCAGCAAATGACCGCCAAGCTGGCTAGTGCCATCAGTGAGATTCGCCGCCGCTATACTGCCGTCGATCCGCGGGTGATTGGCTTTGTCAGTATGCAGTTTCACCACACGGGGGTATTACTGCTAGAAGTGGCACCAACGAGCCAACGTCCGATCCTCAGTAGCTTCTTCAAAGTTATTGATGATCACCTCTACATGCCCTTGCACCGTGCCTATAACGCAGCAGCCAACTACGACTACAATGATCCGGCCTTGGCTTTAGTGCGCCATCTGTTGCCCCAGAGCACGGCGATCGCCACCGCTATTTGTGATCGTGTTGCCGAACTCAACCCCCAGCACCGCTGTTTTAGTGGCCCTTTGACCCAAGCCAGTGTGCGTGTTTCCAGTATTCGCGATGTCGAGATGTTCCAAATCTACCTCTGGGTATGTCTTTTGGAGCAAAGCCTTGAGGCGCTGCAACGGGAACTCTTTCCCCTGTGTTTGATGCTTTATCCTTCGCTGAATGTGATATGGGAGCTAGTGTTTCAAATGGTGCACCTTTTGGGTAAGGAAATACAAACCCGTGCCGCTGGCTATGATACAAGTGTTTTTACCCCCTACTATCTATCTCTCCGAGAAATGTTTGATCCCAAGATTTTTCAAGGACTCCTATGATTCCCAATTTGCAGCAGGTTTCTTTCTCCCCCATTGCCATTGCGGGGTCTGGTCTGTGGGCGATCGCCCTGTACTGGGGCTTTTATCCCACGGGGCAAGCCTTAATACAGCGTTTAGTGACGTGGCTAGGGGGTGAAGCAAACCAAAGTGCCGAATTCTGGGCAGGGATGGTGGGGCTAGTTCCCTTTATTCTGGTGGGGACGAGTTGCTTTATCCTCTGTAGTTTGGGCTTGGGACAAAGTTGGGCCTTGAGTTTAGGCCTGATGGCAACCATCGGTGGGGCAATCTACGAACTTGGCCGGCGGGATGGCCAACAATCCTAGGTTGGGTTGCGGGGGAGAATCCGCTAACATTTAGTTAATCTTTATGGTGTTTCCTAGAGAGGAAGCGCACTTCGTTGCCCCTGAGAATACTCGCCGGTGATTCAATGAAAGCGTCTGCGGATGCCAGTTCTACCCAAGAAACGACACCGCCGCTCAGTTTGCTCCTGTTTGTTGCCAATCGTCCGGGCGATGAAGAGGAAACCGCTGCTATTCAAGCCCACATTCAGCAACTACCCTCGAACTTTGGCTTTGAGTTAAAAGTGGTGCCCATAGGTGAGCAGCCCTATCTCCTAGAGGAGTACAAGCTGGTTGCCACGCCTGCCTTGATTAAAGTCCGTCCTGAACCGCGTCAAACCCTCGCTGGTCGTAAGCTGCTGCAAAAAGTAGACTATTGGTGGCCGCGCTGGCAGCGGGAAGTGGCTCTCGGCCTACAGGCAGATATGCAAAAGTCGGCAGCGGAGCAGTCCGATTGCTCGATGGAACTCAGCCGCCTGAAGGATGAGCTGTTTCAACTGCGCCAAGAGCGCGATCGCCTTGCCGAACAACTGCAATTTAAAGATCGGATTATTGGCTTGCTGGCCCATGAGTTGCGTAACCCCCTCACTGCTGTTGGCATTGCCCTTGAAACCCTCGAAGCCAACCTTCAGGAAGAGAGCACTCAGCAACTCCATATTGAGGACATCCAACGCCTGTTTCACCATGCCCGCAGTCAAACCCAGATGATGGGACAACTGATTACGGATTTACTCTTAGCGGCGCGCGGACCCCAAGATAAGCTGCAAATTATGGCACGGCAACTGGATCTGCGACAACTGTGCCAAGAAACGGTTGAGGATGTGCGCCTCAATTTTGAACGTAAAAAGCAGCACTTTACCACCGACATTCCTTTGGATTTACCCTTGGTCTATGGCGATGGCGATCGCATTCGTCAGGTCCTTGTTAATCTGCTGGACAATGCCTGTAAATACACTCCTGAAGGGGGCAAAATCCACCTGAGCGCCTTTCACCGCATGACTCAAAAAGTACAAGTTACCGTCTGTGACACTGGCCCCGGTATTCCCATTGAGCAGCAGGAAAAAATTTTTGGCGAGACGGTTCGCCTCGATCGCGATCGCACCATTGAAGGCTATGGCATTGGCCTTGCCCTTTGCCGCCAAATTATTCGTATGCACTACGGCCAGATTTGGGTGGACTCCCAACCGGGAAAAGGCAGTTGCTTTCACTTCACACTGCCCGTTTATAGCTAGCGCTGCCCTTCCTTAACCATGCGGGCGATCGTTTCAGCGCGCAGATAGGGATCAGGCCCAAGGGGCAAAATTTCGTAGAACTCGTTATCTGGCAAGCGCATCAGTTGTAGGGATTCCTGCTCGCGATAGATCACATAGACTCCCGGTGGCCATGTTTTGGCACTGCGCACTGGCACAGGAATGTCACGGCGCTCTTCGCCAACGCAGGCAAGGCGTACCACCTGTGTATTGGGACGATAGACCACCTTATCTTCACGGGTGCGCCGAAATAAAAAGCGATCCAAAACCTTGGGTAGAATCTCTGTTTCTGTGCCCCCCAATTGCAAATTCAAATCCAGCAATTTGTCTTCAAGGGTAAGTTCAATGATGTGGGGTTCAGGGACGAGGGGTTGGGAGTGAATCTCAGTGGTCTCTTGGGGCGGTTCGGCGTTAGGTTTCACCTTCTGGACAATTTGGCTGATGTATTCCAGATCCACTGTCGTGATTTTCTTAAAGGTGACAAACCAAGAGAGGAAACTGATCGCCACTGCCGGTTCCAGTGTCGTAATCAAGGCTGCTAAGTCCAACTCATCGAGACGAATCGCCTTGAGGGCAGCCTCAGTTTGACCCAAGACAACGGCTTGATCCCCTGCACTTAAGTGCTTGAGACTGCCGTAGAGCAATCCCAAATCAATGGTTTCTTGACAGCCTTGGGTGGAAATGCGATAGGTGATGTCGTAGAGCCAATCTAGCGTCACCAAGTCATGGTTGAGCATCCAGAGGGCAAAGTTAAAGGCCGTTTGGGGAAAGGCAGCTTGGGCAATGCTTTTGACAATGACTTGGGCGCGATCGCGCTGGAGCAAGGTAAGTAAGGCTGCTTGCTTGTCTGCCTTGGTTGTCAGTTCATGGTAGCCAAGGAGCGCTTGGAACAATTCCTGATCACTGGGCAGTAATCGAATGGCTGCTGGAGGAGTCATAAGCTTTAGTGTCGCAGATTCGTGTGACCCATTGCCCCTCACCCTATGATGAACGATCCAAAAGGCAACCCTAGCCCTTAATTCCACTATAGAGGGTGGTTAGAATATCTATGCTATCCCCCTACCTTTGCTTCCAATTGGCGCACTCGCTTGAGGAGATCCGGCAGCTGCTTCACTGCGGCTGAAACCTTGAGGTAGAGGGTTTGATCCATGGCCGGAATCCCCCCCATGCGGCTATCTGGGGGGACAGAGCTACTGATGCCGGATTTAGCAGAGACAATGGTGCGATCGCCAATGGTCAAATGACCCGCTGCCCCCACCTGTCCCGCCAGAACGACATGATTACCAATGTGGGTCGAACCCGCTAAGCCCACTTGAGCACAGAGAATCGCGTTTTCACCGATGGTACAGTTGTGAGCCACCATCGTCAGGTTGTCAATCTTCGTGCCATTCGCCACAGTAGTCTCCCCGAGGGTGGCGCGATCAATCGTTGTGCCGGCACCAATTTCGACATCATTGCCAATGACCACGGTGCCCACTTGCGGAATTTTATAGTGGCGACCATCGGGCAGAGGCACATAGCCAAAGCCATCACCGCCGAGGACAACACTATTTTGCAGAATGACGCGATCGCCCAATTGTACCCGCTCCCGCAGGGCACAGTGGCTATAGATACGGCAATCGGCGCCAACCACCACATCATCGTAGAGCGTGCAATGACTATCAATTACTGTGCGATCGCCAATGCGCACGCGATCGCCAATCACGGTATAGGCACCAATGGTCACCTCAGCTCCCAAGACGACATCGGCTCCCAGAATTGCCGTCGGGTGAATTTTGGCGGAGGGTTTGGGTTGCGGATAAAACCATTCAATACATTTGGCAAAGGCAAGGTAGGGATGGGGCACCCGCAGCAGGGGACAGGCTGCCTCCCCTTGAAAATCGGGACGGACAAACACAGCAGCCGCTGCCGTGGTCTGCAATAGAGCGGTGTACTTCGGATTGGCCAGAAAAGAGATATCCGTGGCTGTTGCTGTTTCTAAGGGGGCTACCCCCAACACGGGGCGATCGCCCTGCTCTGGACAATCAAGGGTTGCCCCAAACCGTTCGGCCACCTCTGCCAACCGCATCTTGCCGTCCTCATCATCAAACTTGAGTTTTAGCTCAGTCTATCAGGTCTCGTTTGTGAAACCGATCAAGAATTTAGCGAAATCGTTCATACTGAACATTTTATCCTTTGCACGGGTGATATTCATTGAGTGGCAACTTTGTCAATGTGTTTGTTATATTTTTTAACACGTATGCCCGATAACATGGAGTAAGGAGTACATTCTATGGAGCAACGCTTCCCCGAACTGAATGTTGACCTCAGCTTTGAACAGGAGTTTCAAATGCGGGTGATGGAGGAGCAAGTGAGTGCCATGAGCCTTCAGGAAGCGCGTGAGCTACTGTTGCAAGCCTCTCGCCTATTGATGATGAAAGACAACGTCATTCGCTCCTTGGTCAAACGCGCTGCCTAGGTCACACAGGTGTGGGACGGACCTCTTTCTCCACCTTGCTTCCGCCGTCGAATCAAGTAGGGGATAGTGGCCTACCACGCACGGGGCTGAAACTGCGGGTCGTTGAGAATCGTCACCCCATCCCCCGACTGCGCCAACACAAACAAACCTTGCCGATAAGCGTAGCGAGCCACCTCGGGCGGCACAATCATCCCTGCCACGGCACCCAAGAGTTTGGTGCCACGATACTGGTGAGCTAGACGGCGAAATTTCGCAATCCGCTCTAAATGTTCATCAACATCCCCTTGGCTAAGTTTTGTTTTCACTTCGATGAGAACGGCTTCATGGGTGTTAACGACCAACAGATCAATTTCTAAACTCTCGTTGCCGTCTTGAAGAATCACATCACTGTAGAGTTGAGAAACAGCAATTCCCCGACTCTGAAATAAGCGCAACACGGCTGGGCGGACTTGCCACTCCACAAATTCCCCAAGGCGATTGCCCAGTTTGCCAATTTGTTGGTTGAGCTGCCGTGCTTCTTCTCGGAGCAACCGTTCGGTTTCTTGAAAACGCCGGTCAGTCTCTTGGAACCGCCGATCTGTTTCTTGAAAACGTTGAGCCGTTTCCTGAAATCGCTGTTCAAGATCCTGAAAACGCCGGTCAGTCTCTTGAAATCGCCGATCTGTTTCCTGAAATCGGCGTTCTGTTTCCTTTTGAGCCGCCAGTAGCTCTGCCAATAATCGCCAAACATCTTCAGGGGTGTATGCCTGTGTCATTCTGGATTGATAATTGCCAACAAACTGGTGCGTACGCCTTACCATCATAACTTAGGAAACAATACAGAAGCTTGGTAGCTTCAACGCTTCAGTACGAGGGAAAAAACCCAAAAAGGACTTTAGTTCCAGAGGATATAATAAGAATGAGGGCTGACCTTGGTGAAAAAAAATAAGCGGTTAGAAGAAGCCTACTGTAAAAATTATTTGCGATCGCTCCTAAGAGGTATTGATATATGACTCGTCCACTGCTGCTGAGCGTGGTGTTGCTGGGGATATGTTATCCCTTGGCCACGTTGGCGACTCCCCTGCCCCCGATCTTGAATCCCATTTCCCCGACCACCGGCTTTGAATCCTCGGAAATGAACCGCCTTTGGCAAAATCACTGGCGTTCTAAAGACCGCCGTGAGGCCAGTACGATGCTGCAACCATCCGCTGACAAGGTGCTACAAATTGAAGTGGATGGCCAACTGCTGACGCCCAGCCAAGCTCAACAACTGCTACTGCGCCAAGAATAATCCTGCGGGACTTAAACTATTAGCGGGAACATTTCACGTACTCGCTATGCCCCTAACCCGTCGTCAAACCCTCGGCCTCCTCGTCGGCAGTGCCGCTACACTCTGGTTGCGATCGCGCCCAGCCGTGGCTGAAGGTGAGCCGTCAGAAATTTATACGCTGCCGCCTTTGCCCTACGGCTACGATGCCCTAGAGCCAGTGATTGATGCGGAGACGATGCAGCTACACCATGACAAACACCATGCGGCCTATGTGAAGACGCTGAACAAGGCACTGACGCCCTACCGGCAATGGCAGGGGCTACCCATTGAGGATTTACTGTGCCACATTCGCCAACTACCCACCGCTATCCAACAAACCGTGCGCAACCACGGCGGCGGCCATGCCAACCATTCCCTCTTTTGGCAAAGTATGGCACCGAATGGGGGCGGTGAACCCACGGGGGAGTTGGCCACAGCAATTGCAACCACCTTTGGCTCGTTCTCAGCGTTTCAAACCCAGTTTCAGCAGGCGGGTCTGAAGCACTTTGGCAGTGGCTGGGTCTGGCTTGTGCTGACGCCCCAAGGAAATCTGGCCCTTACCACCACACTGAACCAAGATTCGCCGCTGATGCAAGGGCAAGTGCCGATCTTGGGCAATGATTTGTGGGAGCATGCCTACTACCTGACCTATCGCAACCGTCGCGATCAGTACCTAGAGGCTTGGTGGCAGGTGGTTAATTGGCCTTGGCTGAGCGATCGCTACGCCCAGATGCGCGCTCTTTTGACTTAGTAAGCAAGGCCTGCTCATGGCGATCGTAGGCATCAATAATTCGCTCGACAAGGGGATGGCGAATCACATCCCCCTTGGTTAAATAACAAAACGCGATCCCTTCGACATCTTTGAGAATTTTCGTGGCCACACTGAGGCCGGAGGTTTGATGTTCTGGTAGATCGGTTTGTGTCAAGTCCCCCGTCACCACCAAGCAGGAGTTAAAACCAATGCGGGTCAACACCATTTTCATTTGGGCAGGGGTAGTGTTCTGGGCCTCATCGAGGATGACAAAGGCATTATTGAGGGTACGCCCTCGCATATAGGCCAAGGGAGCCACTTCAATCACCCCCCGCTCCATCAGGTTACTAATTTTCTCCGGCTCCACTAGTTCGTAAAGAGCATCGTAGAGGGGACGCAAATAGGGATCAATTTTTTGCTGTAAATCTCCCGGCAAAAAGCCGAGCCGCTCCCCTGCTTCCACCGCAGGCCGTGTCAAAATCAACCGCTCATAAGTACCCGACAGTAGCGCTTGGACGGCTAGAACGGTGGCCAAGAAGGTTTTGCCGGTGCCCGCTGGCCCAATGCCAAAGGTGAGTGTGTGGCTGCGAATGGCTTGAATGTACTGGCGCTGGCGAAAGGTTTTGGCACGAATAATGTCGCCACGACGGGTGCGAGCCAGAATATCCTGTTGCAGCTCTTGGAGGGCTTCCCGCTGCTGGGTGTCGTAGGCATGGCGGACGGTGAGAATATCTACCCCAGACACAGGACGCCCCTCGCGCCAGAGGGTACCGAGGTCTTGAATCAGTTGTTGGCAGAGTTGGATTTGAGCAGGGGTACCAGTGATGTAGAGATCCCGCCCCCTTAAAACAAGGGTCGCCCCTGTTTGGGCGGCAAAGATGCGCAGGTTGGCTTCTTGCTCACCGACAAGGGCGATCGCACTCTCAGTGCTGTGGAGGTCAATCGTGAGGCTTTCCCTCGTGGTCATACCCAAGGCTTAGCGATTGCGCTTGCGGGCGGCCTCCTGTTTGCGTTTGCGGCGCAGGCTGGGTTTCTCGTAACGTTCACGCCGTTTGACTTCCGAAAGAATGCCCGCTTTTTGGATTTTTTTCTTGAATCGCCGTAGAGCGGACTCAATGGATTCGTTTTCACCTAAACGCACTTCAGACACGCGCTAACTTTGCCTCCTTGATGATGGATAAGAACGACGACGGGATCGTCGGGGGCGATCGCTCCCTTGATGATCTATTTTAGGTGTACTTTTGGCATCGTCATAGACATCTAAGTAAACCTGCTGACCGGCGGCTTGGGCAGCAGCCTGTAAAACCGCTCGAATGGCATGAAGATTGCGACCGCCACGGCCATAGACCCGTCCCTTATCCTCGCCAGCAAAGGCAAGGCGTACCCAGATGCGAGAATTGGCAGGGGAAAATTCCGCATGCAGCCGTAGGGTTTCTGGTGCTTCCATAAAGGGTTCCAGCAGGAAGCGAATCAAGGCAGCGTAATTGGGGGCAGCCGACTCAGTCATTGCCTATTTTTTGGCAGTTTCAGGGAGAAGATTCGCTTTGACAAACAGCCGCCGCACGGTATCTGTGGGTTGTGCGCCCTGCGCCAAACGCCGCTTGATAGCCTCTTCCTTAAGGCGCACTTCATCACGGATCGGATCGTAGAAGCCCAATTCTTCGAGGGCACGCCCATCGCGGCGATCCGTATTATTCATGGCCACAATCCGATAGGTGGCGTTCCGTTTTTTGCCGTAGCGTTTGAGACGCAGTTTAATCATGTCAGCCTATGGAGATAAAAGGGGCAGATTTTTATCGACAATTTTCTAGTATAACGGACATCCCAAATCGGGTAAAGTAGATTGCGGTTCGAGTTGAGCACTGCCGATGACAAAGACAGCATGGTTATTTCCCGGCCAAGGGTCGCAACATCCAGAAATGATGGCGGATTTGCTAACGGCCTATCCCCCAGCCGAGGAGCGGTGCGCACAGGCAGCGGCTATTTTGGGGTGGTCGGTCATTGAGTGCTGTGCAGGTCGTATCGGTAACTTAGATCAAACCCTCTATACCCAGCCGAGTTTGTTTCTGGTGGAGAGCTTGCTGGTGGATGCCCTCAAGGAACGGGGGGCAAAAGCGGACTTTGTTGCGGGGCATAGTCTCGGCGAATATGTTGCCCTCTATGCGGCGGAGGTTTTTGACTTTACAACAGGACTGAAGTTAGTGCAGCGGCGAGCCGAACTGATGAATGCCGCCGGGGGGGGCAAGATGGTGGCCTTGATTGGCTTTGACCGCGAGCAGTTGCAAGAGGCGATCGCCAGCACAGCCAATGTGGTTCTGGCCAATGATAACCATCCGGGGCAGGTGGTGATTTCGGGGCTGCCGGCAGCGGTGGACGCGGTGCTAGGCAAAATTAAGGTGAAGCGAGCGGTTCCCTTGAATGTGAGTGGGGCTTTTCATTCCCCGTTTATGGCGGAGGCCGCAGCCACGTTTGCCACGCTGCTGGAGGAGTACACCTTCCACGAGGCGATCTTTCCCGTTTTGAACAATGTCGAACCTGAACCGACAACAGATGCAGCGGTGATCAAGGCACGCTTGCGATCGCAGATGACCGGCTCTGTGCGGTGGGTGGACACCTGTCATGCCCTTGCGGCAGCGGGGGTGACCCAAGCCTTTGAAATTGGTCCCGGCAACGTATTGGCAGGCTTGGTTAAACGCACGACCCCAGAGATCACCGTTACCAGCATTGCCACGATCGCTAGTTTGGAGAGCCTTGGGTGAGTCGCGATCGCGAGCCGCTGATCAGTTTGCTCCTCTACCATCTTTTCAAATGGTCAGTGGTGAGTCCACTCCTGCACACCTACTTTCGCGGGCGCATCTATGGTGCCCATCAGGTACCGCTGCGAGGGCCACTGGTGGTGGTAGCCAATCATGCCAGCTACTTTGATCCACCCCTGATTTCTAACTGTGTGCGCCGACCGGTGGCTTGGATGGCCAAGGAGGAATTATTCCAGATTCCCATTTTTCGGACATTGATTCGGTGGTATGGTGCCTATCCTGTGAAGCGGGGAGCCGGCGATCGCCGCGCATTGCAGGCCGCCCTCAAAGCTCTAGAACAGGGTTGGGCAGTGGGGGTCTTTTTGGAGGGCACGCGCACGAAAGATGGGCGCATCTATGATCCGAAATTGGGGGCAGCACTCATTGCCGCCAAAGCTCAGGCGCCTCTATTGCCCGTCTGCCTTTGGGGAACCCAAGAGATTCTCAAAAAAGGTGGATTTCCCCGACCGGTTCCGATTACGGTGCGCATTGGTGCCCCCCTTCCGCCCCCGGCTTCGGGCGATCGCCCTGCCCTAGAAGCAGTCACACAGCACTGCTGCGAAGTGATCCACCGTCTCCATGACTTGGGTCGCTAGAGCAGACCATCCTTAGCGGCCATCAATTTGAGGAGATCCACCACACGGCAGGAATAGCCCCACTCATTGTCGTACCAAGCCACCACCTTAAAGAAATTGGCATTGAGTTGGATCCCGGCTGTGGCATCAAAGATACTGGAGCGGCCATCACCGATAAAATCACTGGAGACAACGGCCTCTTCGGTATAGCCAAGAATGCCCTTGAGTTCACCCTCGGCCGCTGCCTTCATTGCCGCACAAATCTCGTCATAGCTCGTGGCCTTCTCGGTTTTGAAAGTTAAATCCACCACAGACACATCGGGTGTGGGTACGCGAAAGGCCATCCCCGTCAACTTGCCCTTGAGTTCGGGCAACACCAGTGTCACCGCTTTAGCAGCGCCGGTAGAGGCGGGAATAATATTTTGGCCAGCCCCGCGGCCGCCGCGCCAATCCTTCTTACTAGGACCATCCACCGTCGGTTGGGTTGCGGTGACAGAGTGCACCGTGGTCATCAAGCCCTCAGCTAGCCCAAAGGTTTGATGTAGGACCTTCGCCACCGGTGCCAAGCAATTTGTCGTGCAACTGGCATTAGAGACAATCACATCCACCGCTGGATCAAAGGCCGCATCATTAACACCAACGACAATTGTTTTCACCTTGTCGGCATCCTTGGTGGGGGCTGAAATCACCACTCGTTTCGCACCGGCCTGAAGATGCTGCGAGGCGCCATCATAGCCGGTAAATAGACCGGTGGATTCAACAATGTAGTCGGCGCCAACTGATCCCCAAGGCAGTTCTGCGGGATTGCGAATGGCCGTACAGGGAATGAACTTACCATCAATTTCAATGCCCTCTGCCGTGGCCTTGACGATCCCCGGATAGATGCCGTGGGTGGAATCGTACTTAAAGAGGTAGGCAAGGTTATCCGCAGGCACGAGATCGTTAATGCCGACAAACTGAATATTGTCGCAGGCGAGACCCGCCCGTAGCACCAAGCGGCCAATGCGGCCAAAGCCATTAATACCGACTTTCAAGGTCATGAAAACTCTCCCAAGGCAATCAACTAATAACGGGGTAGGGTTGGATCCACTGCCGCAGCATAGGCATCAATACCACCGACAATGTTTTTCACATTACGGAATCCCTGCTGAATCAACCAGTGACCCATTTGCGCCGATCGCACACCGTGGTGGCAGAGTACCAAGGTTTCCCGATCTGGATCAAAGAGCTGGCAAATTTGGGGCGACCATTGGGGAAACGCACTCAGGGGCAAAAGGGTGAAATGGGGGAGGTGAACAATCGCCCACTCCTCTGGTTCCCGCACATCAATGAGTTGCAAGGTATCCGCCTCTGTGGCTAGGCGTTGCGCCAATTCCACCACTGTGATTTGTCCTAGCATGGCTTCCCCTTGATTCTAGGAGGATAGATCGGGGATCGTACTAAAGTCATCCTTAAGATTTACCTGCCGGCGGTAGGCTTTGGTAGGCCACCTCGATCGCCGTCGGTTGATGAGCCACTTGGGGCACATCTAGTACTGCCGTATTCACCAAGTTAAAGAGGGGATTGGCCAAGATACCCGCCAAGGAGGTGGCAATCACCGTCATCACTAGACCCACCTGCAACGGACGCATGCCAAAGGTTGACCAAGAAACCTCGGGATAATTTTGCACAGCTAGGGACATTTCTTGGGGTTCCTTGACCACCATCATCTTGACAACACGAATGTAGTAGTAAATCGAGATCACACTCGTTAATAGACCCAGCAGCACCAGACCATAGGCACCGGCTTGCCAACCCGCCCAGAAGAGGTAAATTTTGCCAAAAAAGCCGGCCAAGGGAGGAATTCCGCCCAAGGAAAGCAGACAGAGGCTCAGGCCGAGGGTCAGCAACGGGTCTTTTTGATAGAGGCCGGCATACTCACTAATTTGATCGGTACCCGTGCGCAGGGAGAAGAGAATCACACAGGTAAAAGCGCCAAGGTTCATGAAGAGGTACACCAGCAGGTAAAAGAGCATACTGGCATAACCTGCCTCAGTGCCAACGACAAAACCAATCATCACAAACCCCGCCTGGCCAATGGAGGAGTAGGCCAGCATCCGCTTCATGCTGGTTTGGGCAAGGGCAACCACATTGCCAAGAATCATGCTCAGGATCGCCAACACCGTAAAGATGAGTTGCCACTGATCGGTGACACTGGGGAAGGCCAAGGTCAAAAAGCGAATGGCAAGGGCAAACCCAGCCGCTTTGGAGCCAACGGAGAGAAAGGCAACCACAGGCGTAGGGGCACCCTCATAAACATCGGGCGTCCATTGGTGAAAGGGCACTGCCGAAATTTTGAAACTAATGCCAGCAATAACAAACACTAAGGCCACCACCAGACCCAAGGATTCCCCAGAGAGAGCTTGGGCAATTTCTGGTAACTGGGTGTGCCCACCGGAGAGGCCATACAACAGTGACGATCCATAGAGGAAAATGGCAGAACTGGCCGCACCAATCAGGAGATATTTCAAGGCGGCTTCGTTGGAGCGGCTATCGCGCTTGGTGTAGCCGGTGAGCAGATAGGAGGCAATACTCAGGGTCTCTAGCGCCACAAAGATAAACACCAGTTCTTGGGCACCGGCAATGAACATGCCACCCACCGTGGCCGTCAACAGAATCGTCATAAATTCGCCGAGGGAACTGCCGGTTTGCTCAACATAGCGAATGGACATGAGAATCGTGCCCAAGGCTGAAAGGGCAATCAGTCCCCGGAAGAAGAGGCTGAGGTGATCAGAAATAAAGCTGCCAAAGAAACTGACGGTGTCGGGCTGAGTCCACAGGGGAATCATCGTGGCGATCGCTCCCCCTAAACCGACAATGGCAAAGTAGGGGGTCCAGCGATCGGCTTGGCGTCCCTGAATCAAATCTGCTAGGAGGACAACAAGCAGCGTCACAATCACGATGGTTTCCGGCAAAATGGTGCCTGCATTCAGCTGTCCGGCCAGTGTCACCAAATCCATAACTCTTTACGCGCCTTGATGGAATCCCCCATATCTTATCACCCAGATTTTCATTTCATTGTTTGCCCGCGATCGCCTTCTGCTTATGAGTGGGATTAGTTTTTACCAATCTCGGCACTGGCAGAGGTGGTATTTTGATTTTGGGTCAGAGCAATAGCCGCAAAGAGCCGCGATCGCCATCTAGCTCAGCTGCCACCCCCACCGGTAATGCAGCATTGACCCCCTCATGACCAAAGGGCAAGTCACTGACAATGGGAAGCCCCAAATCCGCCAAGCGATCGCCCAAAACCTCAATCACGCGAAAATTGGGTTGGGTGGTGGGATCCTCACAGCGACTAAAACGACCGAGGGCAATCCCCTGAATCTGATGCAACACACCACTGCGGCGCCACTGCGTCAACATGCGGTCAATGCGATAGGGGGCTTCACCCACATCCTCTAGGGCTAAGATCACATTCTCAAAAGAAGGACAATCAGGCGTCCCCAGTAAATGAGTCGCGACTGTTAAATTCCCCACCAAAAGACGACCCTGCACCACACCGCCCCCCCAACCCGTTCCCAAGAGCGGCTCTAGGGGTTTGCCCCGCACCAGATCAAAAAGCCGCTGCTGACTCCAAAGGGGTTCTGCCGCCAGCGTGGTGAGTACTGGGCCATGGACACCGGCCACCCCTTGGTTAGCATAGCTCCACAGCAAAGCCGTAATATCCGAAAAACCAATCAGCCATTTCGGCGATACCGCTGGCCACTGCCACTGCTCCAACAGACGAGTCGCTCCAAATCCGCCCCGCCCGCAGAGAATACCCTTAATAGAATCATCTTGCAATAAGTGCCGCAGGCGATCGCGCCGCTGTTGATCGGCACCCGCAAGGTAGCCCCAGCCGGCAAAGGCCGCCTCATCGACAATCACCTCATAGCCCTGAGCTTGCCAACAGGCCACTCCCTGCCAAAAAGGTTCCCTTTGGCGGAGGACACCACTAGGAAAGGCGACGGCAAGGCGATCGCCCGGCTGAAGCGGCGGCGGTAATGTTGCAAAGACGGTCACGTTAGAAAAAATTAGAATTGCGGTAAAACTGCAAGCGCCCCGTGCCGATATTTTGACCTATGGCGCGATCTCCTCCCCGAGGAAAGGCTGTCACAGCAAAAAGATACGTCCCATCCCATTGGGGATTGCGCACAGGAGCAACCTCAACCCGCAGGTACCACCCCGGTGGCACAGGGGGATCAAAGGTCACTGTGAGCAGCGCTGAATGGCCATCAAAGGTCACCTTGCCCAAGGGAATCGGCTGGCGGGAGCGATCGCCGATAAAAACACGGGTACGTTGGGGCAAAAAGTAAATCGTCTCAATGCCGGGCAGTTGTTGAATGTCGAGCCGGGCAAGGGGTTCGCCTGCGGTGGTCGGTATCTGCACAATGAAGTTGTAGGTGGTATTCGTTAGCCACACTTGAGGATAGCGGGTATTGGCTTCAACAAAAATGGGTGGCTGATCAAAGGCCACCCGACCATCGGGAAACTCAACCCCTAGGCTCTGAGGGGGCAAAGCAGCTATGCCAACAAGGGCGATCGCGAAGGGTCGTCGCATCCCTTATTTACCCCGCGAGGGGGGTTCTGTGCCGTGGGCGATCGCGCTACTACAGACCCAGTTTTCCGGCAGGCCGGGGTAACCGCGCCGCAACGCCTCTGGACAAATGGTATAGATCGTCAGTTGGCAATCAATCAATTGCACACCATACTTCTCCGTCTGCTTCAGAGCCTGCTTGAGAATCGTATCATTGTCGAACTCCATTGTGCGGTTGCATTGCACGCACACCATGTGGTGATGGTGGTGCGGAGACATTGTATTGAGTTCGTAGTGCTTGTGTCCCTCGGCCAGTTCCAACTCCCGCAGAATACCCATCCGTGACATCAACTTCACAGTGCGATAAACGGTGGATAAACTAATGGAGTGTCCCTGTTTACGCAACTCATGGTGCAGGTCTTCAGCACTCAGGTGGTTGCCCTTAGGCAGATTCTGGAAAATATTGAGAATGGTTTCTCGCTGTGGCGTCAACCGCCAGCCCTTCTCATTCAGTTCTGCCTTTAAGGCTGCTGCTGTATAAAGTGGCATAGGAGATTCGCGTGATCTGCCGATATTTGGTTTGCATGATAGCCGACAACAAGTGTCATTTGCAACAACCACAGCTTATTGAGAATAATTACAATAGTTTTACTGAACTTTCTGCAAATGAGTTGCAACGCCCAAGCCCTATCCGATCAAATCGATCAAATCAAGTGTTAATGGGTTCAATGGCGCAGAACCCAGTTCAAAAACCAATCCCTAATTTGTTTGCTAGTTTGTTTGCCGTTGGGGCTTGGGTCGCTGGAACTTCGACATCGGGGTAAAGTCTTCGACGGGCACATCCTTGAGTGCCTGACTCATGAAATCCCGCCAAATGGGTGCCATAAAGCCACCCCCCGTTGCCCCCTGCCCGAGGGGCGCATAGTTGTCATTCCCTGCCCAAACCGCGGCTGAGAGTTGCGGCACATAACCGACAAACCAAATATCCCGCTCAGAAGAGGTGGTGCCTGTTTTCCCTGCGGCGGGTCGGCCAATGTTGGCACCTGTGCCTGTCCCACTGGTGATCACACTTTTCATCGTGTCATTGATGGCTGCGGCCGCCCAAGGATCCAGCACCAGTTTGGGGCGAGGGGTGTGATCCAAGAGCAAATTGCCATTATTATCCGTAACTTGAATAATCGTCGTGGTGGGGGATTGCCAGCCATTGTTGGCGAATGTGGCATAGGCAGCGGCCATTTCCAAGGGCGTCAGATCCACCGCCCCCAGAGGTAGAGAAACCACAGGAAGCATGGGACTGGTAATGCCAAGGGTACGGCAAATTTCAATGACGCGCTCAATACCCACCTCTTGGCCAAGAACAATGGCAGGAATATTGCGGGACATGGCCAAAGCCATACGCATAGACATCCCACCCATAAAGGAGCCATCGTAATTTCGCGGCACATACCACCCACTGCCATCGCGATACCTGACGGGCGAGTCGTTAATTCCAGAATCGGGCGTATATTTGCCACTGGCATAGGCAGCATAAAAGACAAAGGGCTTAAAGGCAGACCCCGGCTGACGCATCGCTTGGGTGGCGCGATTAAACTGACTGCGGTTGTAGTCCACACCGCCGACAAGGGCTTTGACATAGTGCGTTCGTGGATCTACCGCCGCCAAAGCCAACTGATCGGCGCGCACACCACTGCCCCGTAGGGTTTGATAGCCGCGTTGGATTGCCTCTTCGGCCATTTTTTGCACCTTGACATCAAGGCTACTTTGTACCCGCATTCCCCCACGGATGACCGCTTCACGACCAAATTGGCGGGTCAACTCCTGTAACACAGCATCGGTAATCCAAGGACTGCGACTGCGCTGGAAGGAGGTAATTTCCCCCAGCTTGATCGGTTCTTGGGCAGCAGCAGCGGCCTCCTGGGGGGTGATCCAATCCAATTCCACCATCCGATCCAGCACCAATTGCTGCCGTTCTTTGGCGAGGTCAAAATCCACAAAGGGGCTATAGGCCTCGGGCGCTTGGATAATGCCAGCCATCATGGCAGCTTCGGCAAGCGTGAGATCAGCGGCATTTTTTTTGAAGTAGCTTTGGGCGGCGGTTTGTACGCCGTAAGTGTTATGTCCCCAATAGACTTGATTGAGGTACATCTCCAAAATTTCATCTTTGCTGAAGATCTGCTCGAGGCGCATGGCCAGAACAGCCTCAGCCACTTTACGACTAATGGAGCGATCTTGAGACAAAAAGAGATTTTTCACCAATTGCATCGTCAGGGTAGAGCCACCCTGTACGGTACGCCCCGAGGTGAGGTTGACCATTAAGGCACGGGAAATACCAATGGGATTAATACCGCGATGCTGATAGAAGCTACTGTCTTCGATCGCCATCACAGCCAGCTTCAAATTGGGCGAAATTTCGCTGAGGGGAACGACTTCGCGGTTTTCTTCATCGTGAAGGCTGACAAGGAGGGTGCCCTTAGCATCGTAAATGTGCGTCGTTTCACTGGGAATGTAGCCCCGCAGCGATCGCACATCCGGCAAATTCCGAAAGCTAATCGCCAAGCCCAGCAGCCCCCCGCCGATTGCCGCACAACCAAAGGTCATCCCGACAAGGAAGGTACGGTTAGCAATTCGCAGGACCCCACGCCAGAAGTTTTCATCTTGGGGGCGGGTTTGGGAGGGGTGTTTGCCAAGGGTAGTGGTGGACACGACAGTCGCTTCCTGACGCCAATTATTTTTTACTTCGTATATGATTTTTTTATTGGGATAAAAGTAGGGGATGGCAAAATGACCGCGCGATCGCAATTGATTGCTATCATAGCCATCCTAGACCAGAAAATGTCCTCGCCCAAATCGAATGCCCAATCCAATGCCCAATCAAGTGATGTCTTCAGACCTTGAGGCCACAATTGCACGGCTGCAGCGCGGCGTTGTCGAAACCTTTCCCCATGTCCCTGATTCCACCAAACCCGAAGAAAATCTCTGGGTCTATTTGCGGCAAATGGAGCGCCCGCTGCGAATTAAGCTTGGCATTGATCCCACGGGCAGCGAAATTCACCTCGGTCATAGCATTGTCCTGCGCAAGTTACGCCAGTTTCAGGATGCGGGGCACTGTGCCGTGCTGATTATTGGTGACTTTACGGCTCAAATTGGCGATCCCACAGGGAAGTCGGAGGTGCGCAAACAACTCACCCCTGAGGAGGTGGCAACCAATGTGCAAACCTACCTTGAGCAAGTGAAGCCCATTTTGGATTTTGAGACCCCCGGCCGCTTAGAAATTCGCTACAACTCGGAGTGGCTCGCCAAGCTGGACTTGCGGAAAATTCTCGAGCTACTGGGAACGATGACTGTTGGCCAAATGCTGGCCAAGGAGGGGTTTGCCGAACGCTACGCCAAGGAAACGCCCATTTTTCTCCATGAGTTTCTCTATCCATTGATGCAGGGCTATGATTCAGTGGCGGTGGCGGCAGATGTGGAACTGGGGGGTACCGATCAAAAATTTAACATTGCTGTGGGTCGCGATTTACAGCGCCATTTTCGCTTGCCCACCGTGCAATTTGGTCTGCTGATGCCGATTTTGGTGGGGACGGACGGAGTACAGAAAATGTCGAAGTCCCTTGGCAACTATGTGGCGCTTACGGAGTCGGCAGCCAGTATGTACTCCAAGCTGGAGAAAATTCCCGATGCCTTGGTGAACCAATACATTGAGTTGCTCACGGATTTGCCTTTGGACAGTTTACCCACCAATCCCCGCGATCGCCAGAAGGCCTTAGCCCTAGAAGTCGTGAGTCAGTACCATGGGCGCGATCTCGCCCTGCAAACCCAAGCGGAACTAGCCGCGATCGTCACCCAAGGACAAACGGCACAGGCGGGATCGATTCCAGAGTATTCCCTTGGGGAGTTTCAGTTCCCTGTGAAGCTGACTTATGTGCTCAGTCACACCAAACTCTGCCCCAGTAGCAGCGAAGCGCGGCGACAGATCCAAGGGGGTGGGGTGCGTCTCAACGGCGAAAAAATTACGGATGTGGACTTTACCCTCACGGCACCGGAACCCTATGTGAACCAAGTGCTGCAAGTGGGTAAGAAAAAATTCCTGCGCTTTGTACCTTAGGTGGCAGTTGGCATTCTCTGCCAGAATGAAGATGAGGTGGTGCAGAGAATGTGTAGGATGAGCGAGCAGGAATTTCAAGCCAAGGTACTCAGCGAGTTGCAGGCGCTGCGTGTAGATGTGGAGAAACTCGGCACCGATGTTGAAAAACTACAAACGGATGTCGAAAAGCTCCAAACTGATGTGCACAAACTGCAAGGGGATGTGAGTGAGTTAGCCACTCAGGTGAAAAATCAAGAGTACAAGTTTGAAGTTTATCAACGGGGAACCGATGCCATGGTGCGGATGGCAACAACGATCATTATTGCGGCGGCATCCGTTGTTGTTCTGGCGAGTCTTTCCCCGGCGATTACAGCACTTGTGAGCGCGATCGCCCACCAAGGGAATTAACTACAACGATGACCCTAGGGCTGGTTCCACGATTCGTTAAAATCTTCTTATTTATTGGCTTGATGCTCTTGAGTACCAGTTTGGCGGTGATTTTTCCCCTGCACACGGTAGAAGGACTCGGTAGTGGTGTGACCAAAACCGTTTTAGACAATGGCCTTACGGTGCTGATCAAAGAGATTCCCACAGCACCCGTCGTGAGTTTACAGGTGTGGTATCGCGTGGGTTCGCGCCATGAACCCAAAGGGGAAAACGGCATTGCCCACCAACTGGAGCATTTGATGTTTAAGGGCACCAAGAGCCGTCCCGTCCAGTTTGGTCAGTTGTTTTATGCCCTTGGCAGTTCTTCCAATGCCTTTACCAGCTACGACATGACCGCCTACCACCATACGGTGCGCGCTGACCAACTAGAACCACTGCTGATTCTCGAGGCGGATCGCCTGCGCAATATCCTGATGACCCCCGATGCCCTTGAGAGTGAAAAACGGGTGGTGATCTCGGAGCTGCAAGGCTATGAAAATAGTCCTGAATATCGCCTCAGTCGAGCCGTGCTGGCCGCCCTCTATCCCCATCATCCCTACGGCTTGCCAGTGGGGGGAACGGCCAGTGATGTGGAGCAGTTTACGCTGCCAGCGGTGAACAGTTTTTATCACCAGTACTATCGCCCCGATAATGCGGTTGTGGTGATTGCTGGCGATGTCCGTCCCCCAAGGGCACTGGAACTGGTCAAGAAAACCTTTGGGCAGATTCCTCGGCCAACCGACCCTCTAAAGTCTCCTTCATTACCGCCGCCAACAGCAGGTCAAGCCCAGCGAATTCGCCTCACAGAACCGGGAAGTGCGCCGCTATTACAGATTTTGGTACCCATTCCAGCGATGACCCATCCAGATCAGGCGGCCTTGGATGTGCTGGATATGCTCCTGAGTGGCGGACGCAGTTCGTACTTGTATCAGGAATTGATGGAAACGGGTCAAGCCAGTTCGGCCTACTCCTATGTGGCCGCGTTACAGGCGGGGGGCTGGTTTGAAATTGGCGCGATCGCGGCCCCGGAGCAATCCCTTGAGACCATTGAGCAGACCATTCACCAGATTCTGAACCAGCTGGCAGAGCGTCCCTTGAGTGCCGCTGAACTGCAACGCGCCAAACAACAGCTCAAGGCCAACTTTATCCTGCGCAATCGCGACATTGATGCCCAAGCCAGTCAACTAGCCAACGATGAAACCCTGACGGGAGATTACCGCTTTAGCGATCGCCACCTTGCGGCCATTGAAAAAGTCACGGCTGCGGATGTTCAACGAGTGGTGCAGACCTACTTTGGGCGCGATCGCTGGATTGTGGGGGAATTTATTCCCAGTGAATTTGCCGATGTTGAGCTTTCAGGTCGGCCGGGTGCCCAAACCACCGCCCATAATCTTGTCGGTGAGCCTGTAGATCCGCAAACCATTGCCGCCTATTTACCCCAAGGGAGTGGGCAGGCTGCCCCTGAGGTCAAAAGCAACGGGGTGGAAACCTTTACCCTGAAAAATGGCCTGCGGGTGCTCTTACTCGTGGATCGCAGTACACCAACGATTACGCTGGCGGGGCGCATTGACGCAGGAACAGCCTACGATCTCTTGACCCAACCGGGGGTGGCTCACCTGACGGCTGCGAACCTGCTCAATGGCACGCGGCGCAAAAATGCCCTGACGCTGGCACAAACCCTTGAGGATCGCGGCATTAGCCTAGAATTCAGCGCCTTCCGCGATGGAGTGGATATTGAGGGCTATGCCTTGGCCAGTGAGCTACCCATCCTCTTGCAAACCCTTGGTGAAGTGCTTCAGGAGGCCACCTTCCCAGAGTCGGAGTTTCAGCTCAGCCAGCAGCGCTATCTCACGGCTCTGAGTCTTGAGGCGGATGATCCTGTGCGCTGGGGGCGCCGCGTCCTGCAAGAAACCCTCTATCCCGCCAATCATCCCCTGCATCCCTTTGCCACTCCTGAATCTGTACAAGCAATTCAACGCCCAGACCTGTTGAACTTTTATCGTGCCGCCTATACCCCCGATCACACGATTTTGACCCTCGTGGGAGATTTTGACCCTGTGGAGGTGCGATCGCGCCTCAATGAAATTTTTGGCTCGTGGCAACCCCAAACGGATCCCCTGTCCCTAACCTTTCCTGCAGTTTCACCGCCCGAGCAAACCCTCTTTAAGAATGCGGTGATTGCCGGTAAGAGCCAAGCGATTACCTATCTGGGGACGCCGGGGATCGATCGCCGCGATCCTCGCTTCTACGCAGCGATGCTGATGAATCACATCCTAGGGGGAGACACGCTGGCCAGTCGCTTGGGCACAGAGATTCGCGATCGCCAAGGGTTGACCTATGGCATCTACAGCTTCTTTAGTGCCAGTCGTCAAGCAGGGCCTTTTATCATTCAATTGCAAACTGCCCCTGAGGATACCGCCAAGGCCATTCAGGCCACCTTGCAACTTCTCAGGGATGCCCACCGCCAAGGATTCACCGCCGCCGAACTCGGAGCCGCCAAGCGCAGCCTCAGTAATACTTACCTTGTCGAATTGGCCAATGTGGATGTGGTGGCGCGGACGCTTGTAGGGAATGCCAGTGTGGATTTACCCCCAGAAGAACTCCAGCAGTTTAGCGATCGCCTGCAGCAGGTGACCTTGGATGAAGTTAATCACACTCTGCGGAATCTGATTGATCCAGAGCGACTGGTGATTGTCACTGCCGGTCCTAGTGTTTCCTTTAGCCCCTAGAACGATGGCCAGCTTAACCTTAGGACTTTACCACCTAGAACAGTGGGCCAACCAATGGGTGACGGCTCAACTGAGTGATCTCACCGTGATCAGTGTCGGTATTGTGTTTCTGGCGGGACTGCTCACAAGTCTGACTCCCTGCACCCTTTCGATGCTGCCAATTACTGTCGGGTACATCGCCGGCTACGCCACAAAGCAAAATAGCTCCGTCTTGCGCCAGTCTATTGGCTTTGCCCTTGGCCTCGCAACCACCTTAACCCTGTTGGGGATGATTGCTGCTGTTGCTGGTCGCATCTATGGTCAGGTGGGCTGGGGGTTAACGATCGTGGTGAGCTTGGTGGCGATCGCCATGGGCTTAAATTTGCTCAATGCCTTGCCCCTGAGCTTTCCCCGCAGTCGCTTCCTAGAGGAACTGCCGGCTCGGGTTCCTGCGGGGTTGCAAGCTTATACCCTAGGGGCAACATTTGGCCTTGTGGCAGCACCCTGTAGTACGCCGGTCTTGGCAACGCTGCTGGCATGGGTGGCCACAACCCAAAAGCTAGTGGCGGGGGCTGGTCTGCTGTTGGCCTATACAACAGGGTATGTCGCGCCGCTGATTTTAGTCGGAGTATTTAGCGGTGCCTTGCAAAGGCTCTTGGCACTGCGGCAGTGGTCGAGTTGGATTACCCCTGTGAGCGGTGTGCTCCTCATTGCTTTTGGCGTCATTGCTTTAGCCATTCGTCTTTAGTGCTCAAGCCAAAGGGGCAGTGGTTGGCCGATGGCGGTAGCCATGCAAGCACCTCTGGACAAAAATATCCTCTCAGCTCGGCAATTTTCTCAAACCCAGTCTCCACAACGCTTTGAGCAATTTCTAACAGATTTGGAGGTGCTTGAATTTTCCCGAAATTCAGCTCCAGAGTGACTTTCACGTCCTGTGACCCTACGGATCTAAAAATTTTACAAAAACAAAAAAATGATCCCGTCTAGGTGCTTGAAAATGACCTGTGCTATAGTAGTCGTAGAGCACCTTCTAGGAGGGTGCCGTGCTGGGATTCTTTCCCAGCCGAATTAATGGAAACAGGGCTGGGCTGAGGGTTGGGCTGAGGGCTGGGCTGTGCTGGGATTCTTTCCCAGCCGAATTAATGGAAACACCAAGGCAAAAGACCAAGACCAAGGCAAAAGACGTGCTGGGATTCTTTCCCAGCCGAATTAATGGAAACATGTAGGGCAGAAATCCCCATAGTATATGCCCCAAAGGTGCTGGGATTCTTTCCCAGCCGAATTAATGGAAACGATTGATTCATCACACTGTAATCGTAGTCAAAGTGCTGGGATTCTTTCCCAGCCGAATTAATGGAAACTGGAAGTAGCTAGGACGTAAAGGTTTTGAAATACTGGTGCTGGGATTCTTTCCCAGCCGAATTAATGGAAACAAGTAGGTTGGGATACATACTTTGAACTTGTTGATGTGCTGGGATTCTTTCCCAGCCGAATTAATGGAAACGGGCAGAACACCCGCTTCAGCAGCAGTTTCTCCCGCAGTGCTGGGATTCTTTCCCAGCCGAATTAATGGAAAACCGCTTTCGCGGGTGCCGCTTTCACGGGCGTGACCGCGTGCTGGGATTCTTTCCCAGCCGAATTAATGGAAACGTTCGTAGATCGGCTGGCGTGTAGATAAGTTTACGCGTGCTGGGATTCTTTCCCAGCCGAATTAATGGAAACTGGCGTCCCTCGTTGCTTCGGTCGTGATTGTTCCGGTGCTGGGATTCTTTCCCAGCCGAATTAATGGAAACGTTCAACCAACAAATGTATTTGGAAAGCCTCAGTGTGCGTGCTGGGATTCTTTCCCAGCCGAATTAATGGAAACCCGCAATGTTTTAAAGAAACAGAATTATATTTTTCTTCGCAATGTTGGCCATAAGAGCTAATGCATCTTGTCTAGGAAACCCTCAGTCGAGCTCGGAGAAACACCGCAAGGCCGGATTAAGACAATGGGTGTCTGCTCATCGGCATTACCGGCGGGGTTTTTCTTCAGAGCAGTCGTGAGGAAGTGAGGGGAGACTCCTTGGCTAGCGGCAAGCACCTTGACTGCCCCTAGGTCGTTAACATCCACAATGGCGATGCCCAAACCCGTTTTTGCTGCTAGATCCTCCACGACGGCTTGGGGGTTAACAGGTCCCATAACAATAAATTGATCGTAGGGGGGCAGAGTACCTGTCACATCGTCAATGAGGCGGGCTTGTTCGCCAGCCAATTGATAAAATCCGCCCTTGTGGCCAAAGACTTTGGCGATCGCCCCCCCCAAAAAGGCCAAGAGTACCCGTAGCGCTCCCACTTCCTCCACCAGCGCTTGCATGCCACAGGCGGTGGCCAAACTTGAGGTGGGCAAGAAAAACTGACACACCCGCGTTGCTACCCACCCCGGTTGCATTTGTGCCGGATCCTTGAGGCGACCTTGGATAATGGCAAGGGGTGTTTCCCCAATGGCAACAATGTCTCCAGGTTGGGCATGGGGCATCACATAGCGATTGAGCACCTCTAGGGGAATATCCAACGGCGTCAGTAAATGGGTGCGAATGGGGAGTACCTGACATCTCTCCGCCTGTCGCCACACACCTGTATCTCCCGTGGCCGGAAACTTGAGGGGGATAAATTCATGGTGGGTTTTGGCAAAGCGACCGTGGGGGCCATAGGCAATGTAGTGAATCTTGACCCAAGCAGCCTTGACCTCGCTCACGCCAATTCCCTGCAAATCCACACAAATCTCGACATTCGTTTGCTTGGTGGACTTGACGATATAGGCAAACCAATAGCCATCGGCACGGGGGAGAAATTCTGGCTCCGGGTGGCGGGGGATGACCTGCACATCCGTCTGAATCATATCGACACGGCCATCGGACAATAGCACCACCTCTGCCCGTAAGTCTGGCACCATCACCTCAAGGCCACGGTGGGGGTTGCTCAGTCCCAATAGCCCGACAAAACGGTAGTGGGTTGGCTCATAGATTTCCAGATTCCAAGTGGCACCGATCACTTCAAGGGGATGGGCTGGCCGCCGCCGATACCGCCATTCCAAGGCCAAGAAGATCAAAGCCGCAATGGCTCCGAGGACTGCTGCACCACTGCCAACGATCGTCTGAATCATTTCTTGGGCTCTCCCACCGCATCTCTTGTATTCGCTAGATTACTAGCAGTGAGGTATCTTTTGGAGTCATTGATTTTGCAGTGGCAAGAAGTTCGCGGCAATTGGTTGTATATTCCCCCGCGCCCCTTGGGGTGGATTCACTTTCTCGGCGGCGCCTTTGTGGCCACCGCACCCCAAGTAACCTACCGCCGTCTGTTGGAGCATCTTGCCGAAGCCGGCTATGGCATTATTGCCACGCCCTTTGTGAACACCTTTGACCATGGGGCGATCGCCCTCGATGTGCTGAATAAACTCGACTATGCCCTTGATTGGTTGATCTATCGCCGAGGCTACCCAGCGGCATTGCCCATCTATGGTTTGGGACACAGTATGGGCTGCAAGCTCCACCTGCTGATCAATAGCCTCTACGATGGCGATCGCGCCGGCAATCTCTTCATGGCCTTCAACAACTACCCCGCCAGTCAATCCATTCCTTGGATAGAAAACCTTGCCCCCGTGGGTGTCGAATTCAGTCCCAGCCCGACAGAAACCGAAAAACTGATTCAAGAGCGCTATCCTGTGCGCCGTAATCTCTTGATCCGTTTCCAAGAGGACGATATTGACCAAACAGCCCGCCTGCGCAGTCTCCTCAGAGCCAAATTTGGCGATATGGTCACTGCCTTGAAGCTACCGGGGAATCACCTCACCCCCCTCAGCCAAGGACTCAAGTGGCAAGTCGGCGCAGAATTTTCTCCCCTAGATGCCGTCGGCCAGTGGATCAAGCAAAGTCTCTTTCCCGAAATGCAGATTCTGGAGGAGTGTCTGTTGGAGTGGCTCAATCCCCTAGGCACTGCCCGCCGTTCCCGCCCGTAGCGTGGCACAATCACATAAGGAACCCTTGATGAAAAAAGGACTTTGCCCGTGACTGTTGCCCCCTCTGCTGCCCTCAGTGCTGCTGCACGCCCCGACTCCCGCGGTCGCTTTGGTCGCTTTGGTGGCAAGTACGTTCCCGAAACGCTGATGCCCGCCCTCAGTGAATTGGAGGCGGCCTTTGCCCACTATCGCCAAGACCCTGATTTTCAAGCCGAATTGCAGCAACTTCTGCAAGACTATGTGGGTCGTCCTAGTCCCCTCTACTTTGCCGAACGCCTCAGTGCCCACTATGCCCATGATCAAGCCCAACCCCAGATCTATCTAAAACGGGAAGACCTCAACCATACGGGTGCCCACAAAATCAACAATGCCCTCGGTCAAGTGCTCCTTGCCAAGCGCATGGGCAAACAGCGCATTATTGCCGAAACGGGTGCTGGTCAGCATGGGGTAGCCACGGCAACCGTCTGTGCCCGCTTTGGCCTCCAGTGCGTCATCTACATGGGCGTTCAAGACATGGAGCGGCAGCGGTTAAATGTGCTGCGCATGCGCCTATTGGGAGCAGAAGTGACCCCCGTCAGTGCAGGCACAGGCACCCTAAAAGATGCCACCTCCGAAGCGATTCGCGATTGGGTGACGAATGTTGAAACCACCCATTACATCTTGGGTTCAGTGGCGGGGCCCCATCCCTACCCGATGCTAGTGCGGGAATTCCATGCCGTCATTGGGGCAGAAACGCGGCGGCAGTGCCTTGAAAAATGGGGCGGGCTGCCCGATATTTTGCTCGCCTGTGTTGGCGGCGGCTCCAATGCCATGGGACTCTTCCATGAGTTTGTTGAGGAACCGCAGGTGCGCTTAATTGGTGTTGAAGCTGCGGGTCAAGGGGTGGACACGGGTCACCATGCTGCCACCCTCACCAAAGGGGAAGTGGGGGTACTCCACGGTGCCATGAGCTATCTCTTGCAGGATGCCGATGGTCAGGTGGTTGAGGCCCACTCCATCAGTGCCGGTTTAGACTATCCGGGCGTGGGGCCAGAGCATAGCTACCTCAAGGACATTGGTCGGGCAGAATACTACAGTGTCACTGATGCTGAGGCCGTGGCTGCCTGTGTGCGCCTAGCTCAGTTGGAGGGAATTCTCCCTGCCCTCGAAACCGCCCATGCCTTGGCCTATCTGGAAACGCTATGCCCGCAATTGACAGGGCAGCCGCGCATTGTCATTAACTGTTCAGGACGCGGCGACAAGGACGTGGAAACGATTGGCCGCTATTTTGAGGCACAGCAAGCCCCCTGAGCTAGAACTCCGCATTCCCCGGTGTACGCGGAAAGGGAATGACATCACGGATATTGTCCATGCCCGTCATAAACTGCACCAACCGTTCAAATCCTAAACCAAAGCCGGCATGGGGGACACTGCCATAACGGCGTAAATCCAAGTACCACCAGTAGGGGGCAGGGTCTAGGCCTTGGCTCACAATTCGCTCCTGCAGCACGTCAAAGCGCTCTTCCCGCTGGGAGCCACCAATGATCTCGCCAATTTTGGGGGCGAGGACATCCATTGCTGCTACAGTTTTGCCATCGTCATTGAGGCGCATATAGAAGGCTTTGATGGCAGCGGGATAATCATAAACAATCACGGGGCGCTGGCAGTATTCCTCAGCAAGGTAGCGCTCATGCTCCGATTGCAGGTCTAGCCCCCAAGCCACGGGAAATTCAAAGGCGCGGCCACTTTTTTCTAGGACTTGAATGGCTTCTGTGTAACTAAGGCGGGCAAAGGGTTGAGTTGCCATCTGTTCGGCGGTGGCCATGACGCTATTGTCAATGCGCTCCTGAAAGAAGGCCATATCCTCACTGCAGTGGTCAAGGACATGGCGAAAGACAAACTGCAAAAAGGCCTCCGCCAGTTCCATATCTCCCATCAGGTCACAGAAGGCCATCTCTGGCTCCACCATCCAAAACTCGGCAAGGTGACGCGAGGTATTGGAGTTTTCAGCGCGGAAGGTGGGACCAAAGGTATAGACATTGGTAAAGGCTGTGGCCATAATTTCTGCCTCCAGTTGGCCACTGACGGTGAGGTAGGCACGACGACCAAAAAAGTCTTGACTGAAGTCAATATTCCCCTCTGGGGTTTTGGGTGGCTGCGCTAAATCCAGGGTGGTGACGGTAAAGAGTTCCCCAGCCCCTTCGCAGTCACTGGCGGTAATGATCGGGGTGTGTACCCACAGGAATCCCCGCTCCTGAAAGAACTGGTGAATGGCAGTGGCACAGGCATTGCGCACGCGCATCACCGCGCCTAGGGTATTGGTTCGCGGTCGGAGATGACCAATGGTGCGTAGAAATTCAAAGCTGTGGCGTTTCTTTTGCAGGGGATAAGTTTCTGGATCGGCACCGCCCCAAAGGTGAATCTGCTGGGCATGGAGTTCAATGGCTTGGTTTTTGCCGGGAGAACGCACCAGTTCGCCACTGAATTCTGCGGCAGCCCCTGTGGTCAGGTCTTTAATGGCTGGCGTTGCTGCTGCCACGGTGTTGGGAATGACCACCTGCAATCCGGCTAGGGTTGAGCCATCGTTGACGTTGACAAACGTACATTCCTTGAGTTCGCGTTTGGTGCGCACCCAGCCCTTGACGGTGACGCGATCGCCCACTTGACCTTGATGAAGAATGTCCTTAATCCGCTGCTGCATGGGTCTTGTTCCTATAACTGCACAATGGTTACTCCCCGGCCACCCTCTTCAGGAGGCGCAAGGTGATAGCTTTGAACGCTGGGGTGCTGATCTAAAAATTGATGCACAAACTGGCGGAGGGCACCACTGCCGTGGCCGTGGATAATCCAAACCGTTCCCTGCTGGCGGTTGAGAAATTCCTCTAGGAGAGGTTCCGCCTCATGGGTGCGCTTGCCCCGCAGATCGAGGGTACGGCTCTCTGTGCGAATGGCGGGTGCTGGGGTGCGAGAAGGGGGTGGGGGGGGAGCTTGAGCTGGGTCGGACTTGGGTTTAGATGGTGTGCGTACCGGTTCGCCCTTGAGGGACTCTACGGCGTGGGGCGGCACAGTAAATTTCACGGAACCCACTTGGACGACAATATCCCCCTGCTGGCTGACACTGAGGACTTCGCCCACCTGTTGCCATTGGGGCAAGCGAACGCGATCGCCCGGTTGAGGAATAAAGCCAACGGGCGGAGGTGGTGGTAAGTAAGTTTTCTCAATCTGATGCAGCGCCGTTTGGGCAGCTTGTACCTGTTCGGGACTGTTGGCGCGTTGCAGTTGAGCAATGACTTTGGCAATTTCCTGCTGTGCTCTACGAAGAGCTGTGCGTACCTCTTCTTCCAATTGTTGACGAAGTTGCTGCTGGCGTTGTCGCAGTTCCTGCGCTTTGGTGGCAATTTCTTGGTAGAGGGCTTCAGTATCGCGAAGCAGGGTTGCCGCAGCGGTGGTTTTCGACTCCTGCACTTGGCGTTGTGCCACTAGCCCGCTAATCATCTCGTTGACACTGTTGCTGTCACCGCTTAAAAAGGCCTTGGCACCTTCAACAATACTGGGATGTAGCCCCAACCGCTGGGCGATCGCTAGGGCATTAGACTGTCCCGGAATGCCCCACAGCAGCCGATAGGTCGGGGCAAGGGTGGTCTCATCAAACTCAACGGCGGCATTTTCAAAGCGGCTGTCCTGATACTTGAGGGCTTTGAGTTCGCCATAGTGGGTGGTGGCAAAGGTGAGACTGGCGTGGTCTGCCAGATAGCGCAACAGGGCGATCGCTAGGGCTGTACCCTCACTGGGATCCGTGCCGGCCCCCACTTCATCGAGGAGCACCAACGTATTGCCCCCTGTCATCTCGAGCTCGGTGAGAATATCGCGGATATTGCAGATATGACTGGAAAAGGTGGACAGGTTTTGGGTCAGGGACTGCTCATCCCCAATGTCTGCCCAAATCCCTGTAAACCAAGGCAACTCTATGGGCGCTGCCGCTGGCACATACAACCCTGCTTTTGCCATCAGTGCTGCCAAGCCCAAGGCCTTCAAGGTTGCTGTTTTGCCGCCGGTGTTGGGGCCAGTGATTGTCACTACCTTGGTGGGGGGGGGCAATTCAATGTCAATGGGCACCACGGTCTGTCCTTGCTCATGGTGCTCTTGCCACACCAAGAGGGGATGCCGCAACGCCTTCAGGTGCAGCCGCGTGTCACTGACAAACTGCGGGGGATTGCCCTGCAACCAGAGACTATAGTGGGCACGGGCGACCGCCATATCGAGGGTGGTCAGCACATCGAGCAGATACCACAAATCATCACTAATCGTGGCCAACTGATCCGAGAGGGCTTGGCAAATGGTGCGTTCGGCCTCAGCCTCTTGATGGGTAAGTTGTTGCAGGCGGTTTTGCAGGTCAATGGTTTCTTGCGGCTCAATGTAGAGCGTGGCACCACTGGCGGAGAGATCGTGGACAATTCCCGGCATCTGGTCTTTGTGGGTGGCTTTGACTGCCAACACATAGCGATCGCGCCGTTGGGTGACCACCGCCTCTTGAATGGCACTGGCTCGCTGCTGCAGAATCTGCTGCAGTTGCTGCTGGATCTGGGCACGGCACTGCCGTTGCTGCTGGCGAATCTCAGCCAATTCTGGACTGGCGCGATCGCTCACTTGCCCCTGATCGGTAATACAGCGGTAAATCTCCTGAGTCATCTCAGGATAGGTACGGACACCAGCCACTAGTTGTTGGAGTTCATTGAGTTGCGCGTGTTCCTCAATTTGACGCCGCTGTTGCCGCGCCGCACTCAACAGGTGGGCGATCGCCAGTAGCTCCATTCCCTGCAAACAGCCTTGGCGATCCAGCCGCGCCAGCGCCGGTTCAATATCTGTGACTTGGCTAAAATCGAGGTGCACTTGGTGCACCGTTTCAAGGGTAATCACCTCAGTGGTTTGAGCCAACAGCACTTGACTGGCTGCTTGGGTGCCCCCTAGAATCTCTCCCCCCTGCAGCTGGCGCATCCCCCGTTTGGTAGCAGCAAACGTTGCCAACTGCTGACAGAGACGCGGCCACCCCAACCGCCCTAGGGATTTGTCTAGTGCACTAACTTGTGACGTGAGAACAACCAATGTTCGCTATCTGCTGAAAACACTACTTTCACTGACTGTAGCACTGCTCACCAATCCGTGCAGCGGTTCTAGAGGACCATCCCCGACGACATCTCCGCATCCACGGCATCCTGCAGTTTCAGCAGGGTACTGGTGAGGGCTTCAGGATTGAAGTAGGTCCATTCGATGGCTTGGGCGATCGTTTGCAATCGCTCGGTAATGCTCGTGAGATCTCCAAACAGATTTTCGCGCGGCAAGCCCGCAAAGAGTGCCATCGCGCCTTGGTTGACCGCCCACTTGCACTCCGATTCATGGACACGGGTGCGCAGGCCACTGAGGAGAATGACATTCATTTCTGGATAGCGCTGGCGATACTGGCGACAAAAATCGTAGGGATTGGTTTTTGGCATTCCCAAATCGAGGAGCAAGAGGCTGACTTTGCAGTTGAGGGACTCCACATGGGCAATAATTTTTTCTAACTCAAAGTGGGATGTTGCCCAAATCGTCGAAATCCCTTGGGAGTTCAATAATTCCCGCCACATTTCCCCTTGGGTACGCGAAGAGTGGGTCATCAAGACCGTGACTTGGCCATTACTCCCATGGGACTGATTGGTGTAGGGGTGGGGACTCGGCGCATCCCGCAGGTCAATGTACTCTAGTTCTGACTCACCAATGGAAATGCGATCGCCGTGTCTGAGGAGATGGGGAGCGTGGATACGGTTATTGCCGATAAATGTCCCGTTCATGCTTCTGAGGTCGGTCAGCCGATAGCGATGATCCGCCTGCCGCTCAATGCGAATGTGATGCCGCGAACACCAGCGATCGGGTAGGACAATATCACAATCTTTACTTCGACCAATTTGCCAAACGGGTAACTGATCCAACACAATTGAACGTTGCATGTAAACGGAGTGCAATAATAGTCGGGGTGTTGGTGCCGCTAGAATCAGCTCACTGGGACGCATGAACCCCCACTGCTGTTCACCAGAACGGCTGGGTGCTTGTAGGTGTGGAACGTAGGTATTGGGGCGATTGGCTGAGGCGTCCATAGCAGCAGCTAAAAAACACTAAAATCATCAAACTTATTTTTATGCTGCCTATCCTAGCGTTGATGAGCAGCGAGGGACTACCTCCATCTTAGATGTCAATAGAATGGCAGTAGCACCCTCTAGGTTGCTAAAACGTACTCGTTATGAGTATGATAAATAGACAGGACAGTTCGATAACTGTCAAAGGAGACCACTATGACTGCAACAATCACACTAAAAGAGCAAGTGCTAGCCACCCTGAAACGGGAACAGGCCAATGCGGTTGTCCTGTATCTGAACTATAAAAAGTACCACTGGCTAACCTATGGCCCCTTGTTTCGGGAGTTGCACCTGCTGTTTGAAGAACAGGGAACAGAAGTCTTTGCCATGATTGATGAACTGGCTGAGCGTAGCTTGATGCTTGATGGCCAGCCAGTGGCAGACCCCGCAGACTATCTCAAAGTGGCAACGGTAACCCCCTCAAGCGGCCAACTCACGGTCAAGCAAATGATTGAGGAGGCGATCGCTAACCATGAGCTGATCATTACCGAGATGCACCAAGATGCAGAAGTGGCCACTGAGGCGGGCGACATTGGTACGGCTGACCTCTACACCCGTTTGGTGCAAACCCACCAAAAACATCGCTGGTTCCTTAAGGAGTTTTTAGCCAAAGGCGATGGCTTGGTCAGTTAGTTGCGAATTGGGCCGTTGTAGTCAATGGTGGTGCGACCATCGGCAGCCACAGTAACGACAGTTTCGATACTGGGCAGGGATGCGGGCACGCCATTGCTGACTCGATGGCCCAAAATCCGAAACGTGTAGGAGCCGTCGGCATTGCGCACATAGGGGGCTTCACGGACAGGCCCATGCAGGGACTGATCGGCTCGATAGCGACTTAATCCGCCATTGATACGTTCTGCGGCTTGGCGGGCATAGTTGCGGGCGCGAACGAGCTCGACAATGCTGACAGGCTCAGGATTAGTTGCTTGGGCAACGGCAAAGGGAGCGATCGCTCCCCCAAGGGAAAGACTCAGCATGAGGCTAGCAATCAGCGGCTGGGTCATCAGGCTTCTCCACTCAGCGGTCTTTATCTAAGATAGCCAAAGGGCTTTGCTAACCCCTAGATAGCGGTCTTGATGCAACAATTATTTGCTTTCCGTTTGACAAGGCGTGATCCTCGCTTGTAGTAACTGGTGCGCTTGCTCCTCAGAGAGGGGTTTACCAAAGAGAAACCCCTGGCCCCGCTGACAGCCCAACGCCTGCAAGCACTGCTTTTGGGAGAGATGTTCAATGCCTTCGGCAACCACTTCTAGTTGCAGGGCTCGGGCGAGGCTAATAATGGCACGAACAATTTCTAAATTTTGGAAATTGGTTTCGATGTCCCGGACAAAGGACTGGTCAATCTTTAGGGTATACAACGGCAGTTGGCTAAGGCGGCTGAGGGAGGAATAGCCAGTGCCAAAGTCATCAATGCCACAACGAATATCAAGGGCTTGGAGCGCCTCCAATTGCTCTTGGGCAAACCTTGAATCGGGCATGATCACTTCCTCGGTAATCTCCAGAATCACTTGCTGGCCGCGAATCCCATAGAGCGGCAACAGATGCTTGAGCAAAGGAACCATTTGGCCAGAATTAAAGAAAGCACTGGAAATATTGACACTGAGGGTGAAGTCGGCAGCCCGAGAACCCAGTGTCTGTTGCCATTGGTAGAGGTTGAAAATTGCCTTTTGCAGAACCCATTGATCCAGTTTTGTGGCTAGACCCAACCCCAGAGCCAAGGGCAAAAATTCTGCCGGACTGATCCAACCGTTTTCGGGATGCTGCCAACGAACTAATACTTCAAAACCAACAAGGCTGTCCTGACTGAGGCTGACAATGGGCTGGTAGAAGAGCGCTAGTTGCTCCTGCTCTAGGGCACGGCGAAATTCCTGTTCCCGTTGTAAGCGGGTGTAAACCGCTTGGTGGTGCTCCGATTCAAAGAGTTGCATACCGTTGCACCCTTGCCCCTTGGCAGCATACATGGCAATATCAGCATCCCGCAGCAGTTCACCGGCAGTGCGGTAACGAGAATTAACAATGGCGATGCCAATGCTGACGCTGACACTTACTTCAGTGCCCTTGAGCACATAGGGTTCACTAATGCAATGGCGCAGGCGATCGCCATACTCATAAATCTGCTGGAGACCCTCAATGTGTTCGAGGATGGCAATAAACTCGTCTCCCCCCAATCGGCCAACGGTGTCCTGCTGGCGCATACTCGACCGAAGGCGATGGGCAATTTCTAGAAGTAACTCGTCGCCGGCATCATGACCCAAGCTATCATTGATGACCTTAAACCGATCCAAATCCAAAAACAAAACGGCAAAGGGCGGAATGTCACCGCGGTGGTAGGCAGCCAGCAGTTGATCAATTTTTTCTGTGAGGAAGGTGCGATTGGGGAGATTCGTTAAACTATCCTGGCAAGCCAGTTGCCGCAATTTCTCCTCCGCTAGCTTGATGTTGGTGATGTCCAAGCAGGAACCAAGGTAGCCAATGCAAGTGCCGTCTTCGGCATAGCGGGGTGCCGCTTGCTTGAGTACCCAGCGATAGACACCTTGGCCATTGCGCAGGCGGTGCTCAATTTCATAGCTTTGCTGCTGCTCAACGGCAAGACGGATGGCCTGCTCGGTGCGCTCCCGATCCTCAGGATGGACAAGGTCTAACCAGTTCCAGCCAAGGATTTGGTCTAAGGAGGCGCCCAAGACGCGGCAAATGGTTTGGTTGGCAAACTCAATGGTGCCTTTGCTATCTGCCAGCCAGATCATCAAAGGTGAGGCATCGGCCATCTGGCGAAAACGGGTTTCACTTTCCACTAGGGCTAGCATGGCTTTTTTGCGTTGGGTGACATCCACCCCCACCGTGGTGATCAGGTAACTGCCATCCCCTTGAGGTTCAGCGGTGGCATTGAGGGAAATCCACACCTCATGGCCGTCGCGATGTTGAAAGCGATATTCGGTGTGGGCACAGCCTTCTTGGAGTAATTTCTCGCGAAACGGACGATGATAGGCTTCCCAGTCCTCGGAGGGAACCCGCGATCGCCAAAGATTCGGGTCTTCTTGAAAGTCAAAGGGGCTGTAGCCGAGAATGCGCAGGTGCCCTTGGGAGAGATACTCATAGCGCCAAGAGCCATCAGGAAAGAGCCGTATTTCACTGACAAAGGCATCAGCGCGATCCAACAGTTGATTGAGCTTTTCTTGGGCGGCGTGGAGTTCCCCATTGACTTTGTGCAAATCGAGGGTGCGGGCAATCACCTGCGCCTCAAGGTCCGTTCGCTGGGCTGCAAGTTGCTGGGTCAGCTGCCGTTGTCGCGTGACATCCACTGCCGTCAGTAAAATGAACTGTTGGTTGCTGTTGGGCAGTTGCAGCGGCAGGGAAACCATCTGCCAAATACGCTCTTGTTTGGCGCGAGTGCGGATGCACACATCCCCATGCTCAACCCGTGCCTGCGTTATAAGGCAGCGTTGGAATTCTGTGGCCGCCCACTGGCGTTGCGCTGCTTCAGGAAAGGCAATTGCCAACCACCCCTCCCATGTGAGGGTTTCCTCTGGGCTGCTGCCGGTTTGCTCTTGCCATGCCCGATTCATCAACCACAGTTGACCATCCGCCGCCACCAACGCCATCGGCAGCGGTGATAAAAGCAGGCTGTTGCGGAACACCTCGTCCATTTCAGTGTAGGCGCGCCAAAATGACTGCCGCTCCTGCTCTACTTGGTTCAGATGCTGAGCCTCAATAACTAAAAGAGTGACCAAAAAAGCGATGATACTGATGATCTGCACCTCTTGGGCTAAGCGCTCCGAAAGCCATAGGCGATCGTGGTGCACCCATTGAATTACCCAACCAATGAGGAGGGGACCAAGGATGATCCAAGGCAACAATCGCCGCAAAAGTAGGCCACCTATCTTTTGTGAACTGAAGTAACGCATCACCCCTTGGGAGGGATGCCATTCGATAAGGCAGAGGTTCAGCAGCCCAAGAAGAACGCAGGCGAGGATTTGGCCAAGGGCAGAGGTACTAAGAGACAGCGGCAATTGGTACAGACCGGCCAATACCTCAAGGAACAGCAGACAGGCACTTGTGATTGCCCCACCTTGGCCGAAAATCACTTGCCAACTTGACTCCCCCATGACCCCCCACAGGGCCACCCCTAGCCCTATAAAGGCCACAGGCCGTAGCAAACTGGTGTAGGCCGGCAAAGATAGAGCTTGCCACGGAGCAGTGATTTCCTGAGCATTGAAAACTGCTACGGCAATTGCCATCCCCATGAGAACAAGCACTAGGCCACAGAGCTGGGGGAGGCATGCTAATTCTCGATCTCTGCCCCTAGATCCCATGAGGGTGATGGCCAATGCGGTTAACCCAAGGGCGATGGCAGCAAAAATATCAATACCGACCAAGAGAGGCGAGTGGGAAGTGATGGCAGCGAGAACCCACTCTATAAAAACAGCTGTTGCTACCCCTAGACTCAACAGAGCAACCACTCGTAAGAATTGGGGATTGGTCATAGGCAGGGGTAAAACCGGCTAGGGACATCGTACCCCGCAGGGCAGTAGCTTTTTTAGTCTAGCTCCTCAATCTTGGGGTTGAGGCCAAGGGGTATGTAAACTAGTGTTGTAGGACTACTCTTTAGGCGTCCTGCAGGAGGGGGTATGCAAACAACTCACCACTACACTCAGGAGTATATCAATCACCTCACCCCCCAGGAGGTGGCTGCCTTGGCACGACGGCTTGAGGAGGATGATTACGATACACCCTTTGCCGCCCTTGAAGACTGGCATCTGCTGCGCTCCATTGCCTTTCAGCGGCCAGAGCTGGTAGAGCCTTATTTGTATCTTCTGGATTTAGAAGCCTTTGACGAGTCCTAGGGCAGTTCCCCATCTATTAGTGGGGGTGGGGGGTGGCATTGCTGCCTATAAAATCTGTGATGTGATCTCCACGCAAGTAAAGGCGGGGTGGCAAGTGTCTGCCATCCTTTCAGAGACCGCCTCGCAGTTCATTACGCCGTTGACCCTTTCGACCCTGTGCCGGCGATCGGTACTCACAGATGCGGATTTTTGGCATCCCCAAGCGCCGCGACCGCTACACATTGAACTGGCAGAAAAGGCAACGCTGATGTTGATTGCTCCCCTCACGGCCAATACGTTGGCAAAGCTGGTGCTGGGTTTGGCGGATAACCTACTGACCAGTACGGTGCTGGCCTCCCAAATACCCATCTTGGTGGCACCGGCCATGAACACGACCATGTGGGAGCAACCGACGGTACAGAGCCATTGGCAACAACTGCAACAACAGCCCCGTTATCATTGCTTACCCCCGGCCTATGGCCGCTTGGCCTGTGACAGCGTCGGTGTGGGGCGGATGGCGGAGACGCAGGAAATCATTGCCTATTTGGACTCCTTGGCCTATACCCACGGCAAACGAGACTTGGCGGGGAAACATCTGCTGATTACTGCCGGTGGCACCCGCGAGTATTGGGATACAGTGCGCTTCATTGGTAATCCGGCAACGGGGAAAATGGGGATCGCTCTGGCAAGGGCAGCCCTGCATCGCGGCGCCAAGGTGACGTTGATTCATGGGGCGATCGCCGAGCCGATCCCAGCCCAGGTACGCGCTATTGAAGCAATCAGTAGCGAAGCAATGTGCAAAGCTGTCCTTGAGGTGTGGCCAGAGGCCGATTGGCTGGTGATGGCTGCCGCCGTTGGCGATGTCCGCCCGGCCCAACAGTGGTCGGGAAAGCTCCCGAAATCGGAGTTGCCTACCGCCTTACCCCTGAGTCCGGTGCCCGATATTTTGCAAGCGGTGGCTCAGATGCGCCAACCCCACCAACGTCTGATTGGTTTTGCTGCCCAAACGGGGGATATTGTAACGCCCGCCCGCGAAAAGCTAGAACGCAAGGGCTTGGATTTGATAGTTGCCAATGCGGTGGATCAAGCCGATGGTGGCTTTGGCAGTAGCGAAAACGCAGCGGTGGTTCTGGATCGGCAGGGGCGATCGCGCGATCTTGCCAAGGTACCCAAGTTAATTCTGGCCCACCAAATTTTTGACGTTGCCCAAGAATGGCTGCCATGAGTGATGGCCTCACGGTTGTCCCCTTGCCGCTCCAAATGCAGCGGGCGATCGCTGCCGCTGAAACCCTGGACTCCCTCGCCACAGTGGTACAGGAGCTTGTGGAAAATGCGCTTGATGCCGGGGCGAGTCGCATTCACCTCCACTGGCGCCCTTCAGCATGGCATCTTGAGGTCACAGACAATGGCGAAGGGATTCGCTGGGCAGATCTCACCCAAGTGGCTCTCCCCTACACCAGCAGCAAGTTGCCCCCCAGCGGGGAATTGGCGGACATCACAACCTTGGGATTTCGCGGTCAAGCCCTCCACAGTTTGGCGCAAATGGCACAGTTAACGATTTGCAGTCGCCACCGTGAGGCGGAGACCGGTTGGCAAGTGAGTTATGATGCCCAGGGTCAAGTGCGCAGCCAGCGTCCTCTGGGAATGGCCGTGGGGACTCGCGTGATTGCTGAGCAAATTTTTCAGGACTGGCCGCAACGTCAGCAGGGAGCAAATCCGAAACAGGTACAGCGGCGGCTTCAGGAAATCGCCCTGTGTTTTCCCCAAGTGGCTTGGCATCTCCTTAAGGATAGCAAGCGCTGGCACCACTGGCCGGCAGTGACGTCTTTGGGCGATCGCCTGCTGCAACTCATCCCACAACTCCATCCCCAAGATCTGCGCCAAATGAGCGATGCCCAAATTGAACTGGTCTTGGCGCCGCCGGATCGCCACCATCGTCCCCGCCCTGATGGCTTAGGGGTGGCTGTCAATGGCCGTTGGGTGGAACTGCACAGTGATCCCTCGTGGCAGCAGGTGATTCTTGAGGCCTTTGGTTGCGGCCTACCTCGGCAGCGCTTTCCCCTGTGTATTGCCCATCTCCATTTACCCCCAGCGGCGATTGATTGGTCAGCAGAACCCCAAAAGCGCACGATCTATCTACGGGAACCAGAGCAATGGCAAGCCCTCTTGGTAGAACGCATTGGCCAACTCCTTGCCTGCCCCTCAATCCCCCTGAGTGATGCCAGCAGCTATCAGGTGCTCAAGGCGGCTGAACCACCAAACCGCTATCGGACGCTGTTATCGCCCAATTCAGCTCAAGTTTCCTTGCCAAGCCTGAAAGTGGTTGGCCAATTGCACAACATGTACATTATTGTTGAGCACGCCGAAGGCATCTGGTTGATTGAGCAGCACATTGCCCATGAACGCGTGCTGTACGAGCAAATTGAAACAGATTGGCAGGTGGTGGAGCTAGAGCAGCCGGTGTTGGTGGACTCCCTCACGGAAACGCAAGTGCAACGCCTTCAAGACTGGGGGTTAGCGATCGCCCCCTTTGGGGTACAGGTTTGGGCAGTGCGCCGTGTGCCTGCTCTCTTGCGCGATCGCCCAGATGTCGTGGCGGCTCTTATTGAACTTAGCCAAGTGGCGGATCTGACCGCTGCTAAGGTGGCCGTTGCCTGTCGCAGTGCCATTCGTAACGGCACGCCCCTCACCCTTGCGGAAATGCAAACCCTTGTGGATCAGTGGTACCGCTGCCGTCAACCCCACACCTGCCCCCATGGTCGCCCCATCTGTCTGCAACTGCAAGAATCTAGCCTTGCCCGTTTTTTCCGTCGCCATTGGGTGGTGGGCAAAAGTCATGGCATCTAGCCAAATGAGCAATCCTGCAGAGGAGTGAAGGTGTGAAGATCTGCCCCTTGGCGCAGACACTGCCGCAGGTGCATCAGCAGCCGTCCCAAATAGTTACAGCCTTGGCGATCGCTACCACAGCCCCAATAGCGATCTACGGGGGAATCTTCGACCAATTCTTCATCCCCAGTTGCTAAGAGCAGTTCCTGTAGGTCGGGATGGGTGGTAAATTTGGCAACAAGGGCACGCCACATCACTGCCTGTTTCAGTTGATCCCACTGAGGATGAACGGGGTAACGACCACTGCGACCGAGTTGGGCAGCGGCTTCAGGAGTTGGGGCAGTGCGAATAGTATGACCAAAGGCTTCATGGGCAGTGCCAAAGAATTTATGGGCTTGGTAGTAGTGCTCCGCTGTTGGCCAGTAATAGCCCTCGAGGGTAAACCCGTGGGGAGAGAAATTGGAAAAACTGCCGTAGGCATCCTTGACGCGATAAAAGTAGATGGTCATTGCCAACCGCGTTCCTACACCCCTGTGATCAGCTAGCATTCATCATGGCTGAGATCATCATCCCCCAAATGCAACTCTTTTCACTAGGGATACAACCTGTTCAAAACAGTTCAATCTGAAAGATGACGAACCCCCTATCTTCGAAAAGGGCGATCGCCAAACTTGAGACTCTAGGGGCAGATCCTTGCTAAGATGAGCCTCATGGGTACGTTGAGACCGATTTTGTTTTGGGGTTTGCTATGAAACGTTTTTGGGCGATGGTTTGCGCACTTTTCCTGAGTGTGTCACTGCTCCTGACCAGTTGTGCTAATGTGCCCACGGGGCTAACGGGAAATTTCCGTGAAGATACCCTTGCGCTGATCAGTAGCCTGCGCGAAGCGATCGCCCTACCAGATAATGACCCCAACAAAAAGGCCGCCCAAGCAGAGGCTCGCAAAAAACTCAATGACTTCTTTGCCCTCTATCGTCGCGATGACTCCCTGCGATCGCTCTCTTCCTTTATGACGATGCAAACTGCCCTTAACTCCCTCGCGGGTCACTACAGTTCCTATCCCAATCGTCCCCTCCCGGAGAAGCTGAAAGCCCGCCTCGAACAAGAGTTTAAGCAAGTTGAACTCGCCCTTGATCGCGAAGCCAAGTCCTAGTCCCAATGGGGGATAAGCCCTATACCAAGATTCCTATTGCAGAGTGTGGGGAACCCCTAGCGCCTATTCCACCTACCTTTCTGCGGCTGCAACCCCATCCCTATCAAAGCCGAGGTGCCCCCTATGGCAAAGCCTCTCCCTTTTGGTTGCGGGTGGGGGTCATTGCTGCCCTTGAGCGCGCCCAAGCGTTCCTAGAACCTTACGGCTGGCAACTCGCAATTTTTGATGCCTACCGGCCAATTGCGGTACAGCAGTTCATGGTGGCGCATACCTTTGCTACCCTCTGTCAAGAACGGGGGTATGATGCGCAGCAACTTGAGCCAGCGATCGCCCGCGAGATTTGGCAACAGGTTGATCAATTTTGGGCGGTGCCCAGTTCAGACCCTCAGCAACCACCCCCCCACAGTACCGGTGCTGCTGTTGATCTCACCCTCGCTGACCCCGCAGGCCATCCTTTTGAGATGGGGGGTGTCATTGATGAAGTTTCTGAACGTTCCTTTCCCGATTTTTACGATCGCCATCCTGAGCAGGCTAATGCCGCCTGCTTTAGCCAACGCCGCAAAATTCTCTACCAAGCAATGCGCTATGCCGGTTTTCAGCGCCATCCTAACGAGTGGTGGCACTTTTCCCTTGGGGATCAGTTGTGGGCTTGGCAAACGCAGCAACAGACTGGCCAGCGGGACATCCTCGCTCGCTATGGCCGCGTGGATCTTTGAGTCTGGGCAATGCCTTAGAGCTTGTTGAGATTCAACCCCGCTTCTTTGGCAAATGCACTCAGGCCTTTGCGCTCAAGGGTTTTAATGGCTTTGGTAGAGAGGCGCAGCCGCACCCAACGGTTGCCTTCTGGCCACCACACCCGTTTCCATTGCAAATTCACTTCTTGCAGTTTTTTCGTCCGCCGGTGGGAGTGGGAAATGGCATAGGCGTTATTGGCTTTTTTTCCAGTTAGTTGACAAACACGGCTCATTGGTTTTCTCCCCAGCAAGGCAGATGGTGCAAAATCATCAGGATTTCCAGCCTAGCATATTCAATGGTGCAGGGCACTGCCTATTTGAAGGTCTCCTTAAGAACAGTCCGTGCGGCTAAGTGATTGCGGGTGGTGGTTAAAATTTCTGCTTCCCGCAGTAGGCGATCGTAGGTGGATTGTAGCTCTAGAAGACGTTGCTGCTCCTGAGCCACACCGCGAAAATTACTGGCAATCCAATAGGACAATTCAAGGGCAGCCGTGGGCACATCGGGGGGCAGCTCCATGGGTTGTTCCGTCAGTTTTGCTGAGAGGCGCACCACATCCTCAAGAAGTTGCCGCACTTCCTTGGCCAAGGGGCGCAGATCAATGCTGGTGGGTTCATCCTCAATCCACTCCACCAGTCCAACGCGGTAGGGTTTTTCGCGCACGTAGTCCAAGATGCGAAACCGCTGCTGACCCAAGGAATCAATGAGCATGCGGTCATCGGGAAGCCGTTCGTAGCGACGCACTTCCGCACAACAGCCCACCGTGGCTGGCCGTCCCGTTTGTGGATCCCACATCACGATGCCAAAGCGGCGATCGCTCTCAAGAATCGTATTCATCATGATGCGGTAGCGAAATTCAAAAATGTGGAGTGGCAGTGGTCGCCCCGGAAAGAGCACAACATCCGGCAAGGGAAAAATGGGGAGTTCGCGAACGGCAATGGACGAAAAAGCCATAATGACAGCGCACAGAAGCCAATGCTTCTATCGTACCCTACTTTGCAGGCTTCCTAGGATGCGGAACCGGGGACTTGAACCCCGAAGTCCTTGCGGACACTAGAACCTGAATCTAGCGCGTCTACCAATTCCGCCAGTTCCGCTCGTGATAGATTTGGTCAGCGATCTTTTATTATCTTGGGTTTGGTGGAATTCTGTCAACTCATTATTTCATCTTGCCTCGGAAGGTGAGCACAAAGGGCTGACCATCCAATTGACCATTGCCTGCCAAGTTGAGAATGGACTGCTGACCGCCATAACGGAGATTGAGGGTGCCATTGGCATCGGCCATACCAGAACTAGTCAAGCGAATCCGCAGATTGTAGGCATCCTGCTGAATGACGTTGCCAGAAAAGCCAATATAGTTGCCATCCGCCAGTTGCATATTGATATCCGCCACCTTTTGTGGATCAATGGCAATGCTCATAAACGTTACTTTTTGATTCGGGCGACCACTGATGCGAAATAGACCCTCGCCCATATCAGCATAGAAGGTGGTGCCTGCGGGTTGGGCTGGCTGAGCGACCATTGTGGGCATTTGGGGGGCGATCGCGTAGGTGTGCGCCCCAGCGCTGAGGGCAAGCAGCGTTGCTGCAATAATGCTCTTGCTCACGGGAAGTTCCTATAGGTTCATGCTTATCATGACGCTCAAAAAGCGTGAGTGGCACCCAAACAGCCGCATCCTGCAATAAGACTTCATATTGTTCAGCTCGGATCGGTTCGCTCGATTTATAGCCGCTCAAGGGGTGTCAGGCGGGGATCCACCACCTTTTGCCCGCGACGTGGGAAACGAATCGCCAAGGAGAGCTTCGGGCCAGTATCAAAGACATGGGTAATTTCCCCTTCGCCATAGACAGGATGGAGAATGCGATCGCCCACCCGCCAACCAGAGGCAGCAGCCTTGCTCAACCGTGCGGGGGATAGCTTCGTGACAGCAGCCATTTTGGGTCGTCGTTGAACATTCCCTGTCAGCAGTTCTGGGGGTAGCTCTGTCAAAAATTGCGAAGGAATCGTATCTTCACTGCCACCGTAGCGGCGACGGCTTTGGGCAAAGGTGAGAAAGAGTTGTTCTTGGGCACGGGTGATGCCGACATAGCAAAGGCGGCGTTCTTCTTCAAGGGCCATGGGGTCGTTGAGACTGCGGAAGTTGGGAAAGAGTCCCTGCTCCATGCCCACCAAAAAGACAACGGGAAATTCTAGCCCCTTAGCGGCATGCAAGGTCATCAGGGAAACGCCGCCCTCTCCCTCCTGCAAGGTATCCAAATCCGAGGTAAGGGCAGAACTGTTGAGAAAATCGCTGAGGCTTGCCCCCTCGTTTTCTTCGCTAAATTGCTGGGCAGCGTTAACCAATTCCATTAGGTTTTGCAGTCGCTCTAGGCTTTCCTTAGTGTCTTCGTTTTCGAGTTCGCGGCGGTAGCCTGTCTCTTCAATCACGGTTTTCACCAGTTCAGGCAATTCAATGTCGTCCACTAGCGATCGCAGGCGGGTCATGAGGGTCACAAACTGCTGCACGGCACGACTGGCTCGCCCGGCCAAGGGCGTCATGGATTCGGTATCGGCAATTAAATCCCACAGGGAAATGCCAAGGGTTTGCGCGGCGTCACTGAGGCGATCCAAACTGGTTTTGCCAATGCCGCGTCGTGGCACGTTAATAATTCGCCGCAGACTCACGGTGTCTTGGGGGTTTTGCAGCAGCCGCAAATAAGCGAGAACATCCTTGACTTCCTTGCGCTCATAGAATTTGAGACCACCAACCACGGTGTAGGGAATGTTGGCGCGAACTAAGGCCTCCTCAAAGGGGCGCGATTGGGCGTTGGTGCGGTAGAGAATGGCAAACCGTCCCCATTGGGGTTCGAGGGATTGACTGCCCAAGGCTTTGATGGTTTGGACAACAAAAGAGGCTTCATCGGTTTCAGTGTGGCAACACTCGCAGTAAATGGGAGCGCCTTCTCCTTTGGTGGGACGCAGCACTTTAGCAATGCGTTCGTTGTTGTGCTCAATGAGATGATTGGCGGCCTGCAAAATGTTGGCAACAGAGCGATAGTTTTCCTCTAGCTTGATCATTGTGCGGCTATCGTCATCGGGCAGGCGATCGCCAAAATCCTGCTGGAAATTCATCAGGATAGTGAAATCAGCGCAGCGAAAGGAATAAATGGACTGATCGACATCGCCGACGACAAAAATCGAGCGATCGCCCCAATTCTGAAACTGTTGCGGTGGCGTACCATTGGTGGCCAATAGCCGAATGAGATCGTATTGGGTGCGGTTGGTGTCTTGGTACTCATCCACCAGAATATGTTGGAATTGCTGATGCCAATACTCAAGGCGCTCGGGGTGCTGTTGTAGCAGCTGCACCGTTCGCAAAATCAAATCATCAAAGTCAAGGGCGTTATTCTGGGCAAGGGTTGCCTCATAGCGACGATAAACCTCGGCGGCCACCCGGCCAGCGGGCGATCGCTGTTCCTGCTCCAATTGATCGGGGCTTAGCCCTCGGTTTTTGGCATGGCTAATTTTGTAGCGGATACCGCGCGGATCATGCTGGCGCTCATCGAGATTGAGTTCCGCAGTGGCAATTTCCTTAATCAAACTTTGCACATCTGACTCATCAAAAATGGTGAAATGCCGCGTCCAGCGATACCCTTGGGGATGTTGATAGGCCTCTATTTCCAAGCGCAGGAGTCGGGCACACAGGCTGTGGAACGTGCCAATCCAAAGGGGCTTCGTGTACGTTTGATAGACTCGCGATCGCACCCGCTGTTGTTCGAGAGGAGAGAGATCCAGCCAGTCCCGCCCGTAGAGTTGCTGAGCCACCTCTTGACCAAAGAGAGCTTCAATCCGCTCCTTCATTTCGCGGGCGGCCTTATTTGTAAACGTCACCGCCAAGATATTTTCTGGTGCCACCTGATGCTGGCGAATCAAATGGGCAATGCGATAGGTGAGCGTGCGAGTTTTCCCGGAACCGGCGCCTGCCACCACCAACATCGGGCCACAATAGTGCTCCACCGCCTGCCGTTGTGATGGATTCAGTCCTGCGAGAAAATCCCTACTCATTTGCTGCTACGCCCATTCGCCTAAAGTTTTATGATACCTGCTATGACCAGCCAACGGGTTGGCACCCCCATCCGCCAGTACTGCGGGCATCACGGCATCAGACGGCGATGGGTTGACACAAATTGATATTAAAGGGGATTTTGGATTATGAGTTGAGTAATTCCCGATGAGTTTTTACAAACAGCGCACATCACTGAAGCTGATCTCAAACTCGAAATTGCCATTCTACTACTCCAGTAGGGAAAAATTACTCTGGGCACGGCCCGCCAGCTCTTCTTCTTGATGAGTCAAGATAACACAATCACTGCGGGGGTAGGCAACGCAGGTTAAGACGAATCCTGCATCAATACTCAAAGAATCAGGGGAAGTTTCTGGCGATCGCGCCCCTGTTGTTCGAGGCAGCGGTTAATGCCTGTCACCGCCTCGTTGTACATGGCAATCTTGGCCTCTAGTTCCTTCAGTTTGGCGGCATTGTGCTCAATGCTTTCAGCCGCTTCTTTTTCTAGGGTTTTGCCGAGGTGCTCCCGTGCCTGTTGCTGTTGCTGGAGAATCTCTTGGCTATGTTGCTTGGCGGCAGTGAGGAGAGGCTCTGTAATCGCGGTGGCGATCGCGGCTCGATAGGTCACTTCAATGGTTTTCTTGATCTTGTGAACAAAGTCCATTTTCAGGAGTTCCCGCAGTTCGGTTTCCGCCTCAAACATACTCGAAGCATCAAAGGTATTGCAGGCTTTGCGCAGCACCTCCCGCAGTTTCATCACCCCTTGGGTATCATGATAGAAATCCTCGCGCTCCCGCACATAGCGATCGCACTCAATGCGTGCCACCGTCGTAATACTAGTCAGTACCTCCTCCTCCAGCTTGGCCAACATTTGATCAATGCCGCTGTCATTCCCCAGTAGGCGAAAGAGTTCGCGATAGTAAGGCTGCTGGTAAATCTCCCGCCTCAACTGCTTAAAGAGATTTTTGATCACCTCTTGGGAAGACTCGACGAGGGTTTTCTTGAGACCATTGGCCAAGTAATAGAAGGCCTCCGCCAAAATCCCCATAACGGGAACAACGGAGTTGGTGGGATGACTATCAAGGGCCTGTTGATAAATAGTAGCCACGGAGAACTGGCGCAGGAGTTGCTCGAGGGAAGTGACAAGGTTGTTTTTCAGCCGTTTATAGTCCTGCTCTGCCTCTGGAGACTGGCCGCCCTTGATACGATTGAGAAACTGATCAATATGCCGATAAAACTCATCCCCGGCGATTTTCAGTTCTTGGCTAAGATCCAACTGTAGAGGAGTTCGCGCTCCAATAGTGCATTGATCAGCATTGATTTGCCAGCACTAAAAGGCCCTGCAAAAACAATCTCAAATGTCGGCGAAACCGCCTTGCGCAGGGAAGTTTGAACTGGCGTAATATCAAAGGAGCGCAGCTTGGGTTCCGCATTCAATAGGTCAAGGAGGCGATCACAATCCGCTTGCAAATTGGGGCAGGTGTTGAGGAGGTCGCTCATAGCAAAGAAGCACAAACTATTGTCAGCAACAGCCTAACATAGCTCTCCTAGCCTCCCCTAGGTGGTGGATGTTAATTTTTTTTGCGATTTTGCTCCCCTCTAAACCCGAGAACCCCTCAGGTTACAATGAGAATCCATCTTACCCATCACACTCTATGGACAGCGTCCACTGGCAGCAGGTTCACCACTACACTGACATCCTCTACCACAAAACGACGGGCATTGCCAAAATTACGATTAACCGTCCCCACAAGCGCAATGCCTTTCGTCCCCAAACTATTGTGGAAATGAGTCAGGCCTTTGAGGATGCCCGCAACGATCCCACGATTGGCGTTGTCTTGCTCACCGGGGCAGGCCCCCACACCGATGGTAAGTATGCCTTTTGTGCGGGTGGTGACCAACGTATTCGGGGTGAGGCAGGCTATCTGGATGATCAGGGGGTAGCACGGCTGAATGTGCTGGATCTGCAACGGCAAATTCGCTCCCTGCCAAAGGTGGTGATTGCCCTTGTGGCCGGCTATGCCATTGGCGGTGGCCATGTGCTGCACTTGGTCTGTGACCTCACCATTGCTGCTGAGAATGCCATTTTTGGTCAAACGGGGCCACGGGTGGGTAGTTTTGATGCGGGGTTTGGTGCGAGTTATCTTGCCCGCATTGTCGGCCAGAAAAAAGCCCGTGAAATTTGGTTTCTCTGTCGACAATATACAGCTCAGGAAGCCTTAGCGATGGGTCTAGTCAATGCTGTTGTCCCCGTTGAGGAACTGGAGGCTGAGGGGATCCGCTGGGCGCAAGAGATTCTCACCAAAAGTCCCTTGGCCATTCGCTGCTTGAAGGCGGCCTTTAATGCCGATTGTGATGGTCAAGCCGGCCTACAGGAATTAGCCGGCAATGCAACCTTGCTGTACTACCTCACTGAAGAGAGTGCCGAGGGCAAAAACGCCTTTTTGGAAAAACGTCCCCCCAACTTTCAGCAGTTCCCTTGGCGCCCCTAAGGGATGCGCTAGAGTAGGAGCATGTGGCATTGGGAGAGTTCCATGTGTATCTGTGTTAACTGCGCCCTTGTGGATCGCTGTACCACATACTATGCCGTTGAGGAGCAGCACCAACAGCCCCATCTGACCCTCACGCCAGACTTTGACCCAATTGAGCCGACGATCAATATCAACATCCGTACCCAAGGGGAAGAGATTCTATTGGAGTGGGATGTGGTTGGTTGTGCCAGTTTCGTCGAAGAACAGGGACGGTGGGCAAAACTGCGTCCGGGAGAATTGATTCCCACCTAAATCTGATGGTTAGCCGGCGATCGCGGCAAATTGCGGCAATTTGATGTTCTCTTCTAGCGGCACTCATGGGACAAAGCCGGCTAAGACAACAGCTTGATCTATTTCTGCACGCACCACAGGTAGAAATCAGCCTGTTGGTTTTGATCCTCATATGGGTACTTTTAGTGGTGGTCGATCTTTTCTGGGTACAGCCCGGCCACCCTAATTTTTTTCTGATGCTGGCGGATTTGCCCCTACGGCTGTGCTTTGTTGTTGAGTTATTCCTACGCTTTGCGATCGCCCGCAAAAAGCAACGATTTTTCCGCCACTACTGGCTTGATCTAGTCGCAATTTTACCGATGCCGCCCCAGTGGCCCCTGTTTCGTCTGCTGCCCCTTTTGCGCCTACCCCGTGCCTCGATTCTGATAAACCGCAACCTACACTACATTTCTCCCCAGATTTCTGGTCTCTACGGTGCCCAAATTTCAGCACTGTTAATCATTGTGTTGATCATGCTCTTTGGGGGACTGGCTTTTTATATTATCGAAGGAACCTCAAACCCAGACATCGAGACCCTTGGGGATGCCCTGTGGTACAGCTTCTTTTCCTTAGTGTCCGCCGAACCCATTGGTGCCTATCCCAAAACCCATGCCGGGCGGATCATTACCCTAGTGGTGGTTTTGTCGGGGCTGACCTTGTTTGCAGTGTTTACAGGGGTGGTGTCTGCCTTTATGGTGCAGCGGTTGCAATCAGTCATGAGCATTAAGAACTTTGACTTGGATGAGTTGCGCAACCACATTATTCTCTGTGGCTGGAATCGCAGTGCCCCCCTAGTGTTGCAGGAGTTGCAAACCGATCCCCAAACCCGCCATGCACCGATTGTCATTGTTGCTGAACTGGAACAGTTGCCCTTGAGTGAGTTGCGGAGAGTAGATCAAAATCGCCTCTACTTTTATTCGGGAGACTATACCCGCATTGACGTTTTAGAGAAGGTGCAGATTTACCACGCCTCCCGTGCCATTCTCTTGGCGGATACCAGCCAGCCCCGCAGTGATCAAGACCGCGATGCCCGAACGGTTCTCGCTGCACTGACCATGGAAAAACTCAATCCAACGATTTACACCTGTGCCCAGCTTTTGGATCGCAATAATAATGTGCAACTTCAGGCGGCAGGGGTGGAAGATGTGGTGGTGGCTGATGAAATGGCGGGTCATCTCATTGGCAATGCGGTGCGCAATCAAGGGGCGATGGATGTCTTTGCCGAACTCCTAACGGTACAGGTGGGCAATCAATTTTATCGGCTGCCTTTGCCGTCAACGCTGGCAGGCAAAACCTTTTGGTATGCGCAACGACACCTCAAGGAGCAGTACGATGCCCTCTTAGTCGCTGTGGAACGTCGCATTGAGGGGCGTCGCCAGACGGAGGTTAACCCACCAATGGACTATGAGCTGCAAGGGGGGGACTATGTGGTTGTGATTGCGCGGCAGTATCCACAGTGGGGATAGGGTGATGGAAATTGCCTCCCAAGTAGAGCTGCCCTTTCCCCGCGAGCACGTCTATCGTACCTATCGCGATCGCCTGCCTGAGTTAGTCAACTGGATGCCCAATGTGCGTAAAATTGAGGTGCAAGAGCGCAGGGAACAGCCTGAGATCTTAGAGATGGTTCTGGTCTGGCATGGGGGTGGCGAAATTCCGGCAGCGGCTCGGGCACTGCTGAGTGAGGCAATGCTCTCGTGGACGGACTACACCCATTGGGACGATCGCCACTATCTCACCCGCTGGCGCATTGCACCCCATGCCTTTACCGAGGCCATTGACTGCCAAGGGGAAAATCAATTCATTGCTGTGGGTGACTCAACAATTATCACTAGCCGAGGTCATCTACGCATTGATCCAAAACGCATTCCGGGGGTACCCTCCTTCCTAGCTGGCATGATTGCTCGCGCTGTGGAGGAGTATCTCGGCCAACGCATCGAACCCAATTTTCAGCAGTTGGCAGCCAGTGTCGCAGCATTTTTGCGTGCTCAAGGATAACGATCAGCGATGAAAATCTTGGAGCAAACGGACTATCGCTTGCGCTTGCGGGAGCGCCCTTTGCTGAGTTGGTTTATGGGTGGGGTGTTTGCTCTTGTACCTACGTTGATGCTCAGCTTCTTTCCTGTTACAGAAATTCACTGCCAACGCCAAACCCTACCCTATGAATGTATTGCCACCACAACCTCCTTCGTGAGCCAAGAGCGGGTGAAAATTCCGCTTCCTCTACTGCGACAGGCAAAGTTGGAGGACTACATTGACAGCGAAGGCGATCGCATGTACCGCGTTGTTCTTGAAATAGCGGGCAACTCAACCATATTAGGCGTTGCCTCCTCGGAGCCGGGCGATCGCGCCGCCATGGTGCAGCAAATTAATCAGTTCTTAGCCAATCCCAATCAAACCGAACTTTCAGCGCGTGTGGACGATCGCTGGCTCATTGGGATCATTGCGGGGGTGTTCTTTCTGGTAGGGATGAGTTTCATTTCTTTCGCATCCGTCTTAACACTGGATTTGGATCGGGGCAGTGGCACCTTGACGATTCTCCATGCAAATTTTTTCCGCCGCACTCAGAAGGAATTGCACTTGCGCGCGATCAGGGACATTGCGATTGAAAGCTCCGTGGATTCTGATGGCGATCGCTTCTATCGCGTCGTGGTGCACCTCACTTCTGGCGAGACAGTTCCCCTGCGGCAGTACTACAGTAGCGGCTATGACAGCAAGAAAAAACTCGCTAATCTCCTGCGGCGGTTTCTCTATCTGCCACCTCTATAAATCGTCCTGCGGGTGTGGCGCTGGCCTGTTGATTACACTGAAGATGATGGCATAATGCATTCACGGTCGGTGGGGTTTTGCCCTCAATTATCCTCAATTATCACTATGCAACCAACGGATCCAACAAAGTTTACTGATAAAGCATGGGAAGCCATTGTTAAGTCCCAAGATGTGGCACGGGAATATCGCAGCCAATATCTGGAAACAGAGCACTTGATGATTGCCCTCCTGCGCGAAGAAGGACTGGGGCAACTGATCTTTGAACGAGCGGATATTGACACTGAATGGGTTCTCAAGCGGCTGATAGACTTTGCCAAACAGCAACCCCGCGTGCCAACGGGAAGCGAACTCTACTGTGGCCGCAGCTTGGATGCTCTCCTTGATGAAGCCAATCGTCTGCGCCAAGAGCAAGAGGATCAGTTTATTTCGATTGAGCATCTTGTCCTCGCATTTGTGGGCGATCGCCGTATTGGTCAACGTCTGTTCCGCGCTTTGAATTGCGATCGCGAGCAGTTGGCGGCCACCGTCAAAGCCATTCGCGGCGCCCAAAAAGTCTTAGACCAAAACCCCGAAAATAAATACGCTGCCCTTGAAAAGTACGGTCGCGATCTCACCGAAGCAGCCCGCCAAGGTAAACTAGATCCGGTCATTGGCCGCGATGAGGAAATCCGCCGCGTCATTCAAGTGCTCTCGCGCCGCACTAAGAATAATCCCGTGCTCATCGGCGAACCTGGAGTTGGGAAAACGGCGATTGCCGAAGGTCTTGCCCAGCGGATTATCAATGGCGATGTACCCGAATCCCTGAAAAATCGGCGGTTGATTTCCCTTGATCTGGGGAGTCTGGTGGCGGGTGCCAAGTTTCGCGGTGACTTTGAAGATCGCCTCAAGGCGGTTCTCCACGAAGTGACCCATTCCGACGGTCAAATTGTTCTCTTTATTGATGAATTGCACACCGTGGTTGGTGCCGGTGCCAATCAAAACGCCTCGATGGATGCCAGCAACCTCCTGAAGCCGATGTTGGCGCGGGGCGAACTGCGCTGTATTGGTGCCACCACCCTAGACGAGTACCGCAAGCATATTGAGAAGGATGCTGCCCTCGAGCGTCGCTTCCAGCAGGTGTATATTGGCCAACCCAGCGTTGAGGATACAATCTCAATTTTGCGGGGTCTCAAGGATCGCTACGAAATTCACCACAACGTCAAAATTACTGACTCGGCATTGGTGGCAGCGGCGATGCTTTCGGATCGGTATATTAGCGATCGCTTTTTGCCCGACAAGGCCATTGATCTCGTGGATGAAGCGGCGGCCAAACTGAAAATGGAAATCACCACCAAGCCCGCTGAACTGGAAGCCCTTGAGCGACGCCTGCGGCAACTGGAGATGGAAAAACTCTCCCTCAAGCAGGAAGAAAGTCTGCCCCTGAGCCAAGTGCCACTGCAAGCCACCCGCGATCGCCTGCAGCGCATTGAAGAGGAAATTGCCCAACTGCAACCGCGACAACAGGCCATGCAAGCCCGCTGGCAAGCCGAAAAAGACCTCCTAGAGCGCATCAACAGCCTCAAAGAAGAGGAAGATCAGGTAAAGCTGCAAATCGAGCAAGCGGAGCGGGACTACAACCTCAACAAAGCTGCTCAACTTAAATATGGTCGCCTCGAGACGCTGCAACGGGAATTGGAAAGCACCGAAGCACAACTTTTGGAACTTCAGGCCGAAGGTGGCACCTTTTTGCGCGATCAAGTCACCGAAGCCGACATTGCTGAAATTGTTGCCAAGTGGACGGGAATTCCGCTGCAAAAATTAATGGCCTCAGAACGGCAAAAACTCCTGCAACTGGAACAAGTCCTCCATCAGCGGGTGATTGGTCAAACCGATGCCGTGGCCGCCGTGGCCGCAGCGATTCGCCGAGCGCGAGCCGGCATGAAAGACCCTGCCCGTCCCATTGGTTCCTTTCTCTTTATGGGTCCCACGGGGGTGGGCAAAACAGAACTGGCCCGTGCTCTTGCCGAAGCCCTCTTTGATGATGAAAATGCCCTTGTGCGCATTGATATGTCGGAGTACATGGAAAAACACGCTGTCTCCCGCATGATTGGCGCACCACCGGGGTATGTCGGCTTTGACAGTGGCGGTCAACTGACGGAAGCGATTCGCCGTCGTCCCTATGCCGTGGTTCTGTTTGACGAGGTGGAAAAAGCCCATCCGGAAGTGTTCAACGTGCTCTTGCAGGTGCTCGATGATGGCCGCGTCACTGATTCCCAGGGGCGAACGGTGGACTTCCGCAATACCGTGATCATTATGACCAGCAACTTGGGCAGCGAGCATATTTTAGATTTGGCCGGGGATGACAGTCGCTATGAGGAAATGCGCCAACGGGTACTCCAAAGTGCGCAAAAGTATTTTCGCCCCGAATTTCTCAACCGCATTGATGACTTGATCCTCTTCCATGGCCTAGGGCGGGCTGAACTGGCACAGATTGCTCAAATTCAACTGCGACGGGTGGAGAAACTCCTTGCGGATCAAAAAATTCGCCTGCGCCTCACCCCGGCAGCGCTAGATCATTTGGTGGCGGTGGGCTTTGATCCAGTCTATGGGGCACGTCCTCTGAAACGCGCCATTCAACGGGAATTGGAGAACCCCCTCGCCGTGAAGATCCTTGAAGAGGTCTTTGCACCCGGCGATACGATTTTGGTAGATTTGGTCAATGGTGAGTTGACCTTTAGCCCTGCCAACCTCGCAGGTGCAGGCGATCGCGACACCGTCACCGCCTCCTCAGCCTTCAGTAACCGACTCGACAACCGACTCGACAGGAAAGAAGCGTGAAAGTTATTACCATTTATCACAACAAGGGTGGTGTAGGGAAAACTACTGTTGCTGTCAACTTAGCAGCTGCCTTTCGTTGTCGGGAAAAGCGGGTTTTGGTTATTGACATGGACTCTCAAGCCAATACGACCTTTGCCACTGGCTTAATGAGTTTTCTGTTTGAAGAGGAGGATACACTGCGGGATGCTCATATCTTCCATGTGCTCAGATATGCCGATGAGTATCCCATTGAAAAAGTGGTTAGGAAATCCCAGTCTTTTAATCACCCAGAGATTGATGTTGTCCCTGCCCATATTGATTTAGTGAGCATTGAAACCCGTGATCTCCTGAAGGAGATTGATGCCATTCATCTACAACTGCTTATGAAGTTAGAAGCACTCAAGGATGCCTACGATATTGTCATCATAGATGCACCGCCAGCTTGGGATCTCTACGCCGAAATTGCCCTGATTGCCTCAGATTATCTCATTATTCCCTCAGATTTTAAGCCCTTTGCCAATCAAGGCCTAAAGTACGTCATGTCGTTTGTGAAAGATATTAATCGACGATTTGCAGACTTGCGGGTCAAGTTGGGTAAAAAACCCTTAGATATTGTGGGAATTTTGCCCTCAAAAATTCATGGCCGAACTAAGAATTCAAGTAAGTTTATTGCTGTTCAAAAAGCAATTACGAATAAGTATCCTCTGAAAATTCTAGAGACAATTATCACCGAATCTGTTGACTTATCCAATAGCCTCAATCGCGTGACTGCCAGTGGCGATAGTGAAATACCAGCCCCCCAATCTATTTTTCGCTTTAAGCCCAATTCAAATTCTGCCCGTGAATTCAATGATTTGGTAGATGAACTCAATTGGATCACTCAGTCCTAGTCAACCCTAAAATGCAATGGTCAATAGCAAACGTATTCAATTGACAGCGATTGAACTGAGCCCTGACCTTGTGCCCGCAGATCAGGGAAGGATAGAGGAACTGGCTAGTTCAATTCTCAAAGCAGGTATCTGTTTTCCACCGCTAGTGGTGCGGCGTTTGGGCGATCGCTTAGCCTGTCATCGCTTCAAACTCTTGTCAGGTCATCAGCAGTATTATGCTGCCCAAAAAGCCAATCTTAAAGAAATCAATGCCCTGATTATTGAAGAAAATGATACGCCAGAAATAGAAACTGCAATTCTCAGTCAAATTCAGTCTAACTCCACAATTTCTGAAGTAACAGAAGCACAAAACCAAGAACAAACTACAGAGCCTTTAGCTTTTGACTCACCAGCGAGCAACTCCAACGGAAATCTTACCAAGACACTCCTTCAGCAGCTTCTAGAGCAAAATCAAGCTATTTTTCAGTCCCTAAAAGAAATGGAGGCAGCCCTAGTAAACATCAATGCCAAACTAGATAACTTACCACTGCCACAGGTGTCACCCCCCACACCAACAACAACACTATCAGGCTCCTCGGTAGATCGCAACCAACCTCAGTTAAAAATACGCTTGCTTAATCAAGGCTCCAGAGCCGAAATCCAACAGTGGCTTATAAATGCAGGAGTAGGTGAAACAAGCCGTCGAAAATATATCAAAGAGATTATTGAGTTTCGTACTCAATCTCCCTTTCAGTCTCTCATTCACCTTAAAGAAATTTTGAACCTGAGACCCCAGACCCTTACAAAACTCGAAAAGTGCCCCGTACCAGCAAGTTTGAGTTTTCTTCACTAGGCCGTGCCAGTTAACCATTGGCCACCGCATAATCCAACTGTTGCTCCCACAGCAAGGGCGATCGCTGGGTGCCATTTGAGGCGCGTAATCGCCACAAGGGAAAAGACCAAGAGCACGCTATTGAGAATGAGACTGACGGGCTGATTGAGGTGGACAATGGCAGGCGCAAGGTTAATGGCTGCTGACAACACCATACCCACCACCGCAGGATTGACCCCTGCCAAAAATTGCTTCACCCGTTGGAGATGCTTCACCACTTGATAGTAGTGGGCAAGAGCAAACATCAATAATAGGGATGGCAAAAATAAGGCCACGGTTGCCAAAAAGGCACCACCAATACCAGCAACACGGAATCCCGCAAAAGTGGCAATGACAGCGATCGGCCCTGGGGTCAATTGACTAATAGCCACACCATCAATAAATTCCTGCTGCGTCAGCCAATGCAACTGATCGATCAACAGTTGTTTCAACACGGGGATCAGGACAAAGCCACCACCAAAGAAAACAATGCCCACTTTGAGGAAGGTAAGCACTAGGGTCAGCCACTGAACGGGTTGAAAAGAGGCAGTGGCCATTTGGGCAGCTTGGTGGGGTAGGGTCTGGATCGCTAGGGGTAAGCCAACGAGGGCGGATTTTTGGGAAGTTTGGAGTTTTGTGGTTTTTGTCGGTGGGCTGAGTTGGAGAATGAGACCAATAATGCCACCACTGCCAAGGATGAGCAAGGGATTAATGTGGGTCAAACTGCCGAGACAGGCCGCAATGGCGATCGCGATCGTGACCGTCGAGCGCACAGACTTTTGCCCCATTGACCAGACTGCTGCCAAGATGATGCCAATGACCACTGGCGTTAGCCCCGCTAGGGCACCTTGCAATGAGGGAATCGTATGAAACCCAAAATAGAGCCAAGATAGTAAAATCACCGCCACAACGGACGGCAGCAGAAAGGTCAGACTACCCAACAGACCGCCCCAAAAGCCATGGAGGCGATAACCAATAAAGAGCGCCGTATTGACTGGGAACGATCCTAGGATTTGGCTGAGGGCAACCCCATGCAGAAATTCATCAATGGCCAAGAGCCGCCGTCGCTTGACAAACTCATTTTCCATGAGGGCGATCATGGCAATTCCACCGCCAAAGCCAATACTGCCCAGTTTCAGAAATACAGCGGTCATTTCCCAGAGATTCAGAGGCAGGGGGGACGATGACTCTTCGATCTCGGACTCTAGCATGGGTTCCTCGCAATGGCTGTAGCTAATTATGTTTTCTTATATTGCCATATAGTTAAATAATAAACAAGAGGGAATGAGGTCAATTGTAGATAAAGTAAAAAAATGTGAAACAAACCTTGACAGAGTCTTAGTACTTAACTTAGGATTTTGGCTAAATTATATTAGTCATAAAACTTCTTGCAAAAATTTAGACTATGCTCGACAAGCTCTCTAAATCACCAACCTACCTAAAAACCATGACCGCTATTGGCATCGTGGGTCTAATTGTTACTCTAATTGAAGAAAAAAGCAGTGAAAGTAAAGGAGATACAACGGCTGTAGACGAGGCTAGGAAACGAAGAGAGTTTATTACCAAAGCTACAGCACGGAGTTTAATCAAATTGCTTTGGAATAACAACAATCTTTAAGAGTTAAGGAACCCTGTCCATCAGTCAAGGCGCCAAGTACTGTATCTTTACAGAATCATTGACCTTAAGTCCCAATTCAGCGGCGCGGCCACCTGCCAGTTCTAAAACGGCATCGACTGGAACCCCAGATTCGTAGGTGGGGCAGGGCAGGGTTTCGCAGGGGGGCGCTGCGGGGGCGATCGCTACCACTTTACCGTCCCTAAGAAAAATCAAGTCCAAGGAAATGAGACAGTTTTTCATCCAGAAGCTAGCCACTTGAGGCGGAGAGATGGGAAACAGCATCCCGCGATCGGGGGGTAACTCCGAACGAAACATCAAGCCCAACTGCTGCTGTGCCGGCGTGCGTGCCACTTCCAACTGAATCCATGTATCGTGAATGCGCGCCTTGGCCGTAATGGGTAGATATTGCGGAATGCCGCGAACCACTTGCGGGGGTGCGGCCGGATCCCCTTGGCTCAGACTTTGACAGCCCAGCAGTAACCCCAACGTGACCAATCCCAGAACCAGCCAGCGTAACTTAGGCTTCACGGAGAACATAGCCCACTCCTCGCACTGTGTGAATCAATCGTTTTTCGCCATCGGGTTCAATCTTCAACCGCAGATAGCGAATATACACTTCAATGACGTTGGATTCTCCCAAAAAGTCATAGCCCCAGACATTTTCTAAAATTTGCTCACGGGTAAGGACTTCGCGGGGATGCTCCATGAGAAACTTCAGTAGTTCATACTCCTTCATCGTTAGATCGATCGTGCGTCCATTGCGCTCCGCCCGCCGCGTCAAGAGATCAAGAGTCAAATTATCAAATCGCAACACCTCACTTTGGGTGACTGGCGGCTTCAGATAAAGCTGAATCATTTGCAAAAAGGGCTTGGGACTATAGGGCAGCAGTAGGTAATCATCGGCACCCGACTCCAGCACCGCCACCCGATCCTCTAGGCGATCGCTCTCCAGCATCAGTAGAATTGGCAAACTAATCCCCTGCTGGCGCAACCGCTGGCACAACTCCATACTGTTGAGCCGCCCCAAATAGCGATCCATGATGATCAGGGCAGGCTGCCATTCTGCGCAGGCCAAGTGACATTCCTTTTCCGTTGTTGCAATCACGGGGTCATAGCCTGCGGCTTGGAGGTCTTGCCCCATGCGCTGTGACAAGGGGTTGTCAGCGCAGACCAAAAGTAAACGTGAAGGGGGAGAATTTAGCTCCATCTCAATCATCCCTACTATGAAGATCTTACTTTCAGCTTATGCCTTGTGGGAAAATGTTCAAAAGTGCGCCCGTAGCTCAGCGGAATAGAGCACTCGCCTTCTAAGCGATTGGTCGTTGGTTCGAGTCCAACCGGGCGCGTCTAACCTGCTATCGTTGATGGGGAGCGTATTGGAGTGTAAGAATCCTCGCAATGAGTCCTAAATATCGCCGCGTATTGCTCAAATTGAGCGGTGAAGCCCTCATGGGCAACCTGAACTACGGCATTGATCCAAAAGTGGTGCAGGCATTTGCCAGCGAAATTGCTCAGGTGGTGCAAGCGGGAGTTCAAACTGCCATTGTGGTGGGGGGTGGCAATATCTTTCGCGGTGTGAAAGGAGCGGCTGCTGGCATGGATCGGGCGACCGCAGACTACATCGGTATGATTGCCACCGTTATGAATGCCATGACCCTGCAGGACGCCCTCGAACAAATGAATGTCCCTACGCGGGTACAAACTGCCATTGCCATGCAGGAGGTGGCCGAACCCTACATTCGTCGCCGTGCCATTCGCCATCTGGAAAAGGGCCGGGTGGTCATCTTTGGAGCCGGGTCAGGAAATCCCTTTTTTACCACTGACACAACAGCCGCCCTGCGAGCTGCCGAAATTGATGCCGAAGTGATCTTCAAAGCCACTAAAGTCGATGGCGTCTATGATGCCGATCCCCACAAAAATCCGAATGCGCGTCGCTACCGCAGTCTCACCTACACCCATGCCCTCACCCATAACTTGGCGGTGATGGACAGTACAGCGATCGCCCTGTGTAAAGATAATGATATCCCCATTATTGTGTTTAGTTTAGAAACGGCCGGTAATATCTACCGTGCCTTGACTGGGGAACCCATTGGTACGATGGTTGGAGGCTCCTGTGAAATTAGCTGATGTCGAAGAGCGGATGCAAAAATCGGTTGAAGCAACCCAGCATGACTTTAATAGTATCCGCACGGGTCGCGCCAACGCGGCGTTATTAGACCGGGTGATGGTGGATTACTACGGCACGGAAACCCCCTTGCGCTCCTTGGCCAACATCTCTACCCCCGATGCAACCACGATTTTGATTCAGCCCTACGATCGCTCCACATTGGCCAGCATTGAAAAAGCCATTCAACTCTCTGACTTAGGATTGACGCCCAACAACGATGGCTCCAGCGTCCGCCTCAATATTCCGCCCTTGACCACAGAGCGACGCAAAGAACTGGTGAAAACTGCCGCCAAAATTGCCGAAGGGGGCAAAGTTGCCATTCGCAACATCCGTCGTGATGCCATTGATCACATCAAAAAAGAGGGCAAAGCCGGCGAACTCACTGAAGATGAAGTGAAAGACTTGCAAGAGAAAGTGCAAAAGCTCACCGATAAATACATCGGTAAAATTGATGCCCTGCTCGCCGAGAAAGAAAAGGACATTATGACCGTATAGGCTAGGTGCCCGGCAAGTGCCGCAGTTCGGGACTCAGGTGCGATCGCTCCGCAAGGGCAAGGAGCAATGGCCCACGGGAGGTATATTCGACAATACTGACACTGGCTACTGGGGCAGCAATGCGATCGCGAAATCGTCCCACATCAATACCCAGAAGACCACAGAGCATAATCCGAATGGTGGCCTTGTGGGAAACCAGCAGAACATTGCCGTCGGGATACTCCCGCTCAATTTCTAAGAGAACGGCATTACTGCGGTAGTAGATGTCAATCCCCCGCTCACCCCCTGTGGGCGCATTCCAGCCCGGATCCGCCAGCCAGCGCACATAATCATCGTGGAACTTGGCATTCACCTCTTCCGGGGAGAGGCCTTCCCACTGACCATAGTAAATTTCCCGCAGACCATCGCGAACCTGCATTTGAAGACCCACGCGATCGCACAAAAACTGTGCCGTGGTTCGAGTGCGCAACGTTGGACTGACAAAGACGGCTTGCCAAGGCAACTGAGCATAGTGTTCGGCAAAGGCCTCAGCCATCGCTAGACCGGCATCCGTTAAGGGTGGATCCAGTTCTCCACAGTAGGCATTGGCGCGACTAAAGCTAGTTTGCCCGTGGCGCAAGAAATAGAGTGTTAAGACCACAACCTTCACCCCATACCGCTAGGGGCAGCATAGTCGAGGGGCACAAAGCTCGTCAACGCTGAGTCGTGTCCAATACACTCAATGTAACGCCTTGGTAATAATGCCCCAAAATTTGGTCGTAGGTGTAGCCCTGTAATGCCATACCGTAAGCCCCCCATTGACTCATGCCCAAGCCATGACCGTGACCCCGGCCAGTAATTGTAAAGGCCACTGGCACACTTTGCCCCCTTTGACTGGCCACGTTGCCATACTCTGGCGTAATCGTCAGTAGGGTACTGCGCAATCCCAACACCCGCCGTAGTTCACTACCTGAAATGGTGCGGCTACCTGCTGTGCCCACCACTTGCACTGCCATGACTCGCCCTTGGGGAGTCAATTGCAAGGGGCGAAAGCCAACGATGGTACCAATACCGGGGAGGCGTTGTTGCAGTTGTGCCGCCGTGAAACGCACCGTCCACTGAAAGTTGGGGGAGATTTGGTCAAAGTCAGGGGTACCGCGCAGGTAGGGAACGGCATTTTGCCAAATGTGCTCTGAATTTTCGGTGTGACCCCCTGAGGAGGCATGGAAGACGGCTTCAATGATTTGGCCATTGTAGGTGAGCACTTGACCGCGTGTGGCGGCAACGGCAGCTAGGGTACTGGCGGTTTCTGAACTGACCCCCGGATACACCTGATGGGTGACGGTGGCACCGACATCAAAAAGACTACCGGGACGACGGCGTTCGCGATCGCGCCGAAAGAGGACAAAGGAACGGGAGGCCACCGCTTGAGCTTTGAGGGCTTCCAGCGGCCAAGAGGGATACATTTCCTTGCCCACGACACTGGGCAGATACTCCTCTAAATCCACAAGGTTGATGGCGATAATCCCCTCACTGGTACTCACCAATTGCAACCGCCCGCGATACCAGCGATCGCCCACCCGCACGAGGCCATGGTCTCGAGGTTCGAGGAAAACTTGCCGCCCCTGCACACCCCCTGCTTGTACCCCCGCCCCCGTGAGCACAGCCGTAATATTCTGCTGCGGTGCCACTGTCAGCACCCGACCCGCCTCATCCCGTAATTGTGCTGGGGTGGAGCTACTGATTGTTACTTGGCGTACCCGATCTAAAACCGCGACCCGCAATTCCACTGCTGCGGCCGTCAGTTGGAGCAGCAGGCTGATCAAGCAGCCGAGACCCAGCGACTGCGACAGAAGACGCCAACGTACAATGAGGTAAAGCATATTCTACTCCTCAGGTAGGCGGCAATGGTGACGATGCCTAGCGGTGTTCGCGCAGACCACTCCAACCAATGGTAATAAAGCCCACTGCCAATAGAAAACTACGAAGTCCTACCCTGAGACGATTCACAAAGGCTTCCTGTTGCGCCCGATTCACCGCTTCCTGTTGTTGGTTGCGGATGCGCTCCCGTGCCTGACCCGCTTGTTTATCAAGGGCTTGGGGGTCTTTTTGTAACTGCTCGAGAATCGCCTGTTGATCGGGGGGCAGTTGATTGCTTTTCAGGAGTTGCTCCAGTTGACCGCTACTGGCCAATTGTTTAATTTGCTGCTGTTCCTGCTCAACCCGAATTTCTGCCTGTGCCGCCTCTTGATTGATTTGGTTGACCGCCTGTTCCGTAATTTGCCCCGTAATCGATAGGTAGAGGGGAATCCCCAGCAGGCAGAGCAATCCTAGCAAACTCGAGAGGACAAAGACCCAAAATCGCCAATCCTTGAGGGCAGGTTCCCCCGGCTCCGGCTGCGTCGTACTGCCAGAAACCGCTTGAATCCAAAAGCCAGTGTAGATAAAGACAAACCCAATCAAGGGGGTGGCACCGCGCTCAATGAATTGGTTAACGACCGTGAGTTGCCACTGGCTATTATTGAACTGGGGAGTAATAAAGAGAATGCTCCACTCGACCAAAAAGGTGAGGAGCAGGATGATTCCCACCAATTTTAGGAACTGAGCCGCCAAGGGGACAGGTCGCTTGGTTGATTTTGAAGCAGTCATGGACTGTGAGTGACTCGTCAACTACTGCATCAACCTTACTGGATTTTGGGGTCGTTGATGCATCTTGGACGCATTGACTCGCCTGTGGTGCTGCTATCTTTGGCTACCGCAACCTTGGTATACTCCAATTGTGCATGGCGCTGATGCGGCTGGGCTGCTTCTCCCCAGTATTGCTCGTTTGCCATCCCTTTGCGCATTGAGGCACAACAAATCCATGGTCATTGTGGCAGTCTTAGCGGCAGGACGAGGCACACGGATGAAATCCTCGCTGCCAAAAGTTCTCCATCCCCTAGGTGGGCGATCGCTGGTGGGCTGGGTTTTGCACCAAGTTCAATCTCTGCAACCGCAACGGCAGTTTGTGATCATTGGTTATGGAGGCGACACAGTGCGGGCTGCCTTAGCGGATCAACCCCACGTGGAGTTTGTCGAGCAGCGCGAACAACTGGGAACGGGTCATGCGGTACAGCAGCTTTTGCCCCACCTCAAGGACTATGAAGGCCATCTTTTGGTACTCAATGGCGATGTGCCCCTCTTGCGTGGGGAGACGCTGGCGAAGTTGCTCGCAGTCCACCAGAAACACAACAATGCGGCCACGATTTTAACGGCACAAATTCCCAACCCCCAGGGCTATGGCCGTGTGATTTGTGACAGTCAGAATATCTTGAAGCAAATTATTGAAGACCGTGACTGCACCACAGCCCAAAAGCAAAACCGCCGCATCAATGCTGGGGTGTATTGTTTCCACTGGCCCCAACTGGCTGCTGTGTTGCCCCATCTCCAATCCAACAATGATCAGCAGGAATACTACCTCACCGATGCCGTCAATGCCCTCAGTCCTGTGATGGCGGTAGACGTGGAAGACTATGAGGAAATTTTGGGCGTTAACGATCGCGTGCAGTTGGCGGCAGCCTATCAAGTGCTGCAAAATCGCATCAAAACTGCTTGGATGCAGGCGGGGGTGACCCTGATTGATCCGGCCAGCATTACCATTGAGGACACCGTGGAGCTGGCTCCCGATGTGGTGATTGAACCCCAAACTCACCTGCGCGGCCAAACCCGTATTGGCAGTGGTAGCATCATTGGCCCCGGCACTTTGATTGAAAACAGTGTGATTGGCGAACGGGTGACGGCTCGCTATGCCGTGATTAGCGACAGTGAGATTGGCCATGATACCCAAGTGGGGCCTTTTGCCCACATCCGCCAGCAAAGCCTGGTTGCCGATCACTGCCGCATTGGTAACTTTGTCGAGCTAAAAAAAGCGCAGTTGGGCAGTGACACCAAGGCCTCTCATCTGTCCTACCTAGGCGATGCCACCTTGGGCGATCGCGTCAATATCGGGGCAGGAACCATTACCGCCAACTACGACGGCGTGCGCAAGCACCCCACCCATATCGGTAGCGGCACCAAGACCGGGGCTAACAGTGTTTTAGTGGCTCCGGTAACCCTCGGCGAAAATGTTACGGTGGCGGCGGGTTCAACGGTGACAGAAGATGTACCGGCTAATGCCCTTGTCATTGCCCGCTGTCGTCAAGTGGTCAAGCCCAACTGGCACCCCAAAGCCTAGCCCGCCCCACAGCAGGGTTCAATGCCCAGCCGCCGCAGGAGCAGATCACTCACCGCATTAGCAACCGCAAACTCGCTATAGAAGCTTTGGGAAAAATCAAACTCTTGCAACTCCGTGACCAGAGCCAAGAGAATGCCGCCAAGATCATGCTCCCCTTCCAGCCGCTGACGGCGGTACACTTGGGCGGCTCGCTGGGCGATCGCTCGATTCACAGCTTCTGGCAAATACTCGGTGTTGAGCCAATCGAGAAGAGCTGCCTCCAACCATGCCGCATCCGCAGTGCAGTCACCACAAGGGGGAAGCTGAATCGGCGGAATCGGGGTACTCATGGCAGAGTCCTAAACTCGTCTGATTATGTTCATCTTATAACTTGAACTAAGCAATGGGCGATACTGGATTCGAACCAGTGACCCCTTCCGTGTGAAGGAAGTGCGCTACCACTGTGCTAATCGCCCTAGTTCAGACAATTCTTAATCATATCTTGGATTGCAGGTTTTTGTAAATTGCCTTAAACAACGCTGCGGCAAATTTCATCAAAGGTTGCGGCGGGATCCGCTGCTTGTAAAATCGGACGGCCAATTACAAGGTAAGAGGCACCAGCAGCAAAGGCGGCATTGGGCGTCAGCGATCGCGCTTGATCCCCTGTGGCAGTACCAAGGGGGCGAATCCCCGGACAAATTCTCAAGAACTCCTCTCCGCAGCGTTGTTTTACCCGTGCCGCCTCCTGAGGAGAGCAGACAATGCCCGCCAGTCCCGCTTGATGGGCTAGATCAGCCATGCGTTCAACATAGGTGGCCGGATCAAGGGGAATCTGGAGTTCTTGCTGCAGGGTGTTTGCGTCAATGCTGGTGAGCAAGGTCACCCCAATGAGTTGGGTGGCGCTTCCCCCTAGAGCCGCCTGCGCGCTTTTCAGACCCGCTAATCCCGTTGCCGCATGGATAGTCACAAAGTCCACGCCATAGGGGGCGATCGCCCGGGCTGCGGCGGCCACCGTATTGGGAATATCGTGGAGCTTCAAATCGAGAAAGATACGCTTCCCCTGATCCTTGAGGACATCGAGAATAATCGGCCCGCTGGCACAAAAGAGTTCTAGCCCCACCTTCCAAAATTGCACTTGGGGCAGCGTATGAATAGTGGCGATCGCGACCTCCAAATTGGGCACATCCAAGGCCACAATAATTTTGCTGGCAACAGCCTCTTGAGAATTAAACAAGTCTCTTGGATCTCCTCAGACGATTCACAGGGGACGGCGCACACAGCGCAACAACCACAGCGCCACAATAATACCCGTCAACTGAGCGGCAATCGTATTCACCTTCGCCTGAATCACAAAAATCTCCAACGGCTCAATCAAGACATTAGTGGCATAGACCGCCGCCCCTTGGGGAATTGACAGCACCTTGAGCAACAACATGCCCACATTCCACTCTGCGGCAGCCACCGTAAAAATCATGCCCGCAATATTTACCCAGAGACCAATATTCAAACTGCGGATCACGTGCTCCTTGGTCGGGCGTTTTTCTGGGCGATCCAAGCGTCGTCCCAGTTGCGGATAGCGATAGCAGCAGTAAATACTCACGCCCAAAAACACTAGACCAATAATCGCCAGCACTAAGCCCAGTGTGGGACTATTCATGCCATTTTGCGGACGATTGATGTTAAATTGGCGACTAAAGATAACAATGATAATAATCAACAGCGAGACAAAGCCAAGGACGACCTGTGTCCAAAAGCCAATCCAGCCAAAGCGTTGCAGTTCACGGCCAAGACGGTGGAGAGGCTGGGTCGTACTTCGATGGGATGGTGGGGGGGCATTACTGGGAAGACGTTCCATGGTCGGGTGAGGAAGAGGGCTTAGGCTTGATCATAGCGAACGGTCATGAGGTGCCGCCAAGTAGGAACACCAATCGCTCCAACTGCCCGCATAGAGCTTGGTTTGATGCAGGCCAGCGATCGCCAGCCCCAAAATATCCACACAGGCCGTTACCCCCGATCCGCAATAGACAATAATTTGCTCAGCCTCAGCCAAAGGCTGCCAGTGGGCTTGCAGTTCCGCCACAGATTTCAGGCGCCCCTGTGCATCGGAGATGGCCTGCCACGGATAATTCACTGCTCCGGGAATATGACCCGCGATCGGATCAATGGGTTCAATTTCACCGCGATAGCGACGGGGTTCGCGGGCATCCACAATCACTGTCTGGGGGTCAGCTTGAGCAGCCATCACGCCAGTCCGATCCACCACCCACTGCGAATGAGGATGGGGCTGGAAATTGCCCGGTCGAGGCGAGGGAACCTCAGGGGTTGTCGGATACCCGGCTTCGACATAGGCGCGATAGCCACCATCAAGCACCGCTGCGCGATCGTGTCCCAGCCAACGTAAGAGCCACCAGCAGCGAGCGGCATAGGCAAACCGCGAATCATCGTAGGCCACCACCAAGGTGTCTGGGGTAATCCCCATTTGATTGAGCCGTGCTGCCAACTTCTCTGGATCGGGTAGGGGATGACGCCCGCCACGCTCTTGCCGAGGGCTGGAGAGATCCTGCTCTAGGTCGAGATAGTAGGCTCTTGGAATGTGCCCCTGATCATACTCCCGTTGCCCGCGGGTGATGTCCATGAGGTCAAAGCGGCAATCCACAATCACCACTGCGGGATCGGCCAAATGCTCAGCCAACCAAGACGCCGTTACGGCATAGGGGGTCATAGCGGCCGTGGGTTTAGGCGCGCCATTTCACTTTGGGCAGAATGTGATTAACATCCACCCGGTCTTTGTACTTGATGGCAAAGTTCAGCAGGGAGTCGAGGAGCGAATCCGACAGGTAGTGGGGTTGCAGTCCCAAATCCAGCAGTTTGGTGTTTTTGGCGTTGAAGTAGTGCTCTTCTTTTTCAACACGGGGGTTTTCGAGGTGCTGGATTTCCACCTTGAGGCCGAGGGCTTTACCCGCTTCTTGGACTTTGTGGGCAAGGTCACCGACACTAAATTGTTCTGTGAATTGGTTGAGGACGCGGAATTCACCCGGTGCGGCGGGGTTGTTAACGGCCAATTCGATACAACGCACGGTATCGCGAATATCCAAGAAACCGCGAGTTTGCCCGCCCTTGCCATAGACCGTCAGGGGATGACCAATGGCAGCTTGAATACAGAAGCGATTGAGGGCGGTGCCAAAGATACCGTCGTAGTCAAGGCGGTTGATCAGCAATTCATCCATGCCCGTTTCTTCGGTGAGCACGCCATAGACTACCCCTTGGTTCAAATCGGTGGCGCGCAAGCCCCAAATGCGGCAGGCAAAGTGAATGTTGTGGCTATCGTGAACTTTACTGAGGTGATAGAAGCTACCGGGCTGCTTGGGATAGGGCAATGTATCCTTGCGACCATTGTGCTCAATGGTGATGTAGCCCTCTTCAATGTCAATGTTGGGGGTGCCGTATTCACCCATCGTGCCTAGTTTCACTAGGTGGCAGTCGGGGTTGTGGGTATGGATGGCGTACAGTAGGTTGAGGGTGCCGACCACGTTATTGACTTGGGTGAGGACGGCGTGTTCACGATCAATCATGGAGTAGGGGGCGGAGCGCTGTTCGCCAAAGTGGACGATCGCCTCGGGCTGAAACTCCAGCATGGCGCGCTCAAGGAAGTGATAGTTACAAATATCGCCAATATAAAGGCCAATCTTTTTGCCAGTGAGATCCTGCCAGCGTTGCAGACGGTGCTGAATGGGGGCGATCGGTGTGAGGGTCTCGACACAGAGTTCGGCATCCCAGTGGCGCCGAATTAGGCTATCTAAAATCGCAACATCATGGCCACGATTTGAAAGGTAGAGGGCTGTCGCCCAGCCGCAATAACCATCACCGCCAATTACGAGGACTCTCATGCTAACCGTGCTGAAATCGATAACTACTCCGCCAGCCATTGAATGGCTTCCATACCACGTTACCAGTAATGGGGACATCGGTGATCCATTGGGTTAGAATTCGGGGGCGCGAGTTTGACTCTCAGAAAAGATATGTAATTTAATGGTTTGTCCCGCTAAGTCAATTTGCACCATATCGCCAGAGAGAAAATCCAAGGCTTCTAATAGGGCTTGTAATTGCGGTGTGCTGGCACCCGATTCTTGGTAGAGGCGATCGCTCAAATGGCTGAGGCGCTGCCACGTGGTATAAAGCCGAGCAATGGTACTTTCCAGTTGGGCGGCCTGCTGCAGGAGATCGGCAACGGTTTGCAGTTGCTCAAGGCGCTGGGCTTCGATCAGGACTTGTTCCAGATCCACAGGGTGGGTCTTGAGGGCTTGAATTTGGGGAGCGGCCTCAAGATAGCGGCTGAGTTGGCGAGCCGTCGCCGTGATTTCCTTAACCGTTTCCACACTGGGATCGCTGGCCAGTTCTTGGGAGAGTTCCTGCTGCTGTTGGGGGGGGAGCTTTTCTAATTCTTTGACTAAGGGGGCAACGTAGCGGGGGGCAAGGGTGCGATCGCTGGCCTTTTGGCGCACCACTGGCGGTAAGAGATCAGAGTGCAGAGCCGTCCATTCCGCTTGGAGTTGGCGCACTTCACGGTGGGTAATGCGATCGCCCGCTGCTGCGGCTTGGGTAATCAGGGCTTGCACCTCAGGATCCGCTGCGGCGGTCTCCAAAAAGGCGCGTTTACTAAAGCGAGAAATGGCTTCGGGGGGCAGGGGACGTTCCTTGAGCAATTCATCGGCGCGATCGGCCAACTGAATCAAATCATCGGCACGGCGTTTACTGATTTCGTGTTCCTGGAGCCACTGCTGAAAGCCAATACCCCGCTCATCCCCTTGATGGCGATAGCGATCGCGCACCGCCCGTAGAATTTGCCCCCGCCAGATCTCTGTTTGTAGATCAAAGCGCTCACACACCTGCCACGCTTGGCGCATCTGTTGAAGAAATTCCTCCTCAGAGAGGGGAGTATCCGCAGCCGGAATGGGCAAAACAAAGTCAGGCGTTGGCTCCATTGGTCGGCGAAAACCACAGCTTCAGCAGTATAGCCTATCCCAAACAATAGAGATAACCATCCCGTGCGGCAATATAGGCAATATAGACCTTGCCGTCCCAAACAACAGGTGAAATTCGCTGTCATCGGGAACCCGCGTTTGGGCTTCACACCATTAGCGGAGGGTCAAACTGGCTACCAAGGCTGCATTTCCCCAGAGGAGTAAGCGGTTGATTTGGCGACGTTTCACTGACAGACTCTGTCCCAAGAATTGACCACGCTCAAAACCCTAGTAGAAGAACATTTCACCGTGTACCCCATATGTTAGAAAGGGGCGTTGAATTGCTTAGGATTGAACTATCGCGTTGACGGGAACTCTGATGACCACAGTATTGGAGCCAGCGGTCACGTACCTCACTCCGGAAGCTTACTTAGCTCAAGAAGTGGTGGCAACGGAGCGCCATGAGTATCGCCAAGGAGAACTTTACACTATGCCCGGGGGCAGCGTTAATCATAATGAGTTGGTTCGTTCCTTAACTGTTCTGTTGAGTTTGGCACTCAAGGGACAGCCCTACCGCGTCTTTGTCACAGATCAACGCCTCTGGATTCCGGAAACGCAGTCGTACTACTATCCTGATGTTATGGTGACGCCGAAGCCGGTGCCCCTAGTGGCGGGACGCAACGATGTGGTGATGCAGCCGATTTTCATTGCTGAGGTTTTATCGCCTTCGACAGCGGATCGCGATCGCGGGACAAAATTTTTCGACTATCGTCAGATTCCAACCCTGCAAGAATATCTCCTGATTAGCCAAGATCGCCCCTGTGTTGAACAATATTTGCGGCAGGCTGAATATCAATGGCTGCTCACGATTTGGCAAGATATTACGCAGGAACTACTACTGCCCTCGTTACAGACTTCCTTAAAACTCAGTGATCTCTATGCAGACGTTGAGTTAGGTGAGTCCTAAAAAGAATTCCTTAATTGTCATGGCAAATTATCATGGCGCGGCTTGTCAGTCAATATCTGAATAGTCCCAACCCCAACTAAGTCTTGCGCAAATGTCGATGTCCCCTATCACTGCTGATGCCTCCCCCAACTTTGGTCTCATCATTGTCGAGGGAGAGGATGTGGTGCGTCTTGGCCTTTGGACAGGAATTCAGCAGCAGTTGGGGATTGAGCCGCTGGTCTTTCACGATGGCCATGGTCTGATCACCTATCTGGAAAACACGCCCCTCGATCAAGAACGCACGCCTTGGGTTGTTCTCTGTGATGCCCAACTCACAGTGAATGATGCCACTACCCCTTGGCTGTGGCAGTGGTTGAAGCAGCACTATCCTGCCCTGCGGATAATTCTCACTGTCCGACCCGCTGCCCTTGAGTTAGTTTCCCTTGCCCAACAGGCGGGTGTCGAAGGCATTTACCATCGCAATACGGCGCTGAGTGATCTCTTGGCGGCAATTCTGGCCATTGCCCAAGGGGAAATCGTTCACACCGTCACGCCCCCAAAACCCCCCTTGAGTGTGCTCTTTCCCAATCCGTGGGATCGTTGGCGGTATCAGGTTCTGCAGCAGGGATTGGGGGAAATGGATGCGTGGTTACAGGGTTTGGATCAGTACTTGGGGCGATCGCGCCTCTCTGCCCTCGAACGGCTGGTGTGTGAAGGTCGCCATCGGGAAATTCGTGCCGCCCGCTGGTTAGTCTCCCGTTTCTTGCCACAGCCAACTCAAGCCCCTCCTGCGCCAGTAGTGTCCCCCGTGCGTCCGCAGATTGAGATCATTTCCCAATTGGTGGATCGCTGCTTACAACGGATGCAGTCGGATCTCTTGAACCTAACGTCGCGGCCTTTGGAGTTAGAGGTGCTCACCCTACAACAGCGGCGGGAACTGCTCTATACCATCCTGCGGCAGTGGGATCTCCTCGTGCGCACTTTACAAGCAACACCACCCAGTATTGAATTTCTGCACCAGCGGGGTAGCTCCCTACTGCAAGACCTGTGGGAACAGAGCCTGCGGGAGTTTTTTCGTCCCTATCGTTTTGCCCTCGGCAGTGACGCCGACCTGATTGAGCAATTGCTCACAGAAAGAGAAACTGTGGCCAGCGTCTATCTGAAGCCAATCCCCTTTGTGGCGGAGATGCTGGCTCATTTACTGGTGCAACAGCCCCTCACCCTCCATCAGCAGACCTATCGCTACGGCACTGCTGCCGCCTTGGAGATCCTCGATGCCCTCCTCGATCACTGGTTGCTCACTGTCGCCAATGGCATTGTTTATCCGCTGCTGAATCGGTGTTGCTATAGTGCAGTGATTCAACAGACATTTTTTCAGCCGCAATACACCTCAACGCGGGAAATGGAACGCTTTCGCAACGCTCTCTCTTGGCATTACCGCTGGCGGCGCTGGGTCAAGGAACCCCAAGATATCTTTGAAAGTCGTTTGGTCTTACTGCGGCTCACGGAGCGAGGAATTCAGGAACTAGCGCTGACCGTCCCCCGTCAACAGGAACTGATGCAACTCGAGGGGATTCCCTACGCTCTAACCTTGGCGCTGGAGGCGCGTGATGCTTTAGCCCCCCCAGTACGGGCAGTGGTGGCTTGGGTCGGCAAGGGAGTGGTGTATCTGCTGACGCAGGTGATTGGTCGCGGTTTGGGGCTGATTGGCCGCGGCATTTTGCAGGGAATTGGTCAATCCGTTAGCAGTGGCTGGAGTCGTTCTGAAGCCCAAAAAACCTCATCCAAACCTTGAGCCGGCCTAATTCTTAAACGGCTCCTAACCTTGAGATAACCTTAAGCCAACGAACACGGTGTTAGAATCTGGCTGATAAGTAACTATCTCTGCCCCTTGGGGGATAGTTTCTATGAGATGTGCTAAAGCCTCTGTAAGAAAGCCTGATAGCTCAGCTTGCTGGCAGATGAATAACTTTAGCGAGCATCTCAGTAGGATCAATAATTGAAGGAGAATTCTGTCTTAGGGACTCGTTCTTTAGGACAAGTTCATTGAGGAGTGAAGGAGTAAGACGTTATGTCCCGCATTTTTCCGGGGTTGGTTTTGACCTCGCCTGTTTTATTGTTGGGTGTGCTGGCAGGTGCAGCGACAGCCGCTGATACCTCTTTGACCAACTTCAGTAGCACTCAGTTTCAAACCCCTACTGCTGGTACTGAATCCCTAACCACACTGCCCACCAGCACGACACTTGTTGCCCAAAATCGCCGCAGCAACCTCTCTGTGCCCTCAGTGGCCGAACTAGAAGCGGGGCGTGTCCCTACGACATCGAGCATGGGTCAAGTGACCTCCGTTAGCCAACTCTCGGATGTGCGCCCTACAGACTGGGCCTATCAAGCCTTAGCCTCCCTTGTCGAGAAATACGGCTGTATTGCCGGTTATCCCGATGGCACCTTCCGTGGCAATCGTGCCGCTACTCGTTATGAAATGGCAGCCGCTTTGAATGCCTGCCTCGATGTAATTAGCGATCGCTTTGCCACCAAGGAAGACCTTGAAACCCTGCGCCGCCTGATGCAGGAATTTGCCAATGAACTCGCCGTCATCAAAGGCCGCGTCACCAACCTTGAAGGCCGCGTTGCCAACCTCGAAGCCACTCAATTTGCCACCCTCACTAAGCTCAACGCTACGGTTATCTTCAACGTCTCCGATATATTGACGAACGAGCGGGCACTACGTCCTGGTCTAGGTGGTGTGCAACCCCCAATTGATGACAACACTGTTGTTAACAACCGCGTTCGTCTCAACCTCGATACCAGCTTCTATGGCAAGGATCGCCTACGGTTGCGCTTGCAAGCAGCTAATATTACTGGTTATGCCGGATTGATGGGCACCAATATGGGGCGCCTTGGCTATGATGGCAATAATAATAACCAATTTGAACTGCAAAAAGCCTTCTACAGCTTTCCAGTGACCCGTCGCGGTCAAATGATCCTAGATTTTGTGGGGGGTGAGTTCAACGACAATGTCAACAATTTCAACCCCTTCCTCCAATCCAGTGATACGGGTGCCCTCTCTCGCTTTGGGCGTTACCATCCCATCTACCGTGCAGGAAGTGCTGCCAATGCTGCGGGTGTGACCTTTAAGTACGACCTCATCCAAAATAAAGAACGGGGCACCGGCGTCACCCTCAATGTGGGCTACCTTGCACCCTTTGCCAACGACCCTGATCGAGTCGCGAACAATGGCCTCAATGGCTTCTTTGATGGTGCCTATGCTGCTTTGGCTCAGGTGGATGTGCGCCCCATTAAAAACCTCGCCTTGGGGGTGACCTACACCCACTCCTATGGCCTTGATCCCTTTGGGGGAACAGGTAGCTCTGGTTTCCGCTCAGCGGCAAACCCTTTGGGGGCTCCACCACCACCTAGTGTAGCTAACAACGTGCCTAACCAAGCAGCGGATGCGGTGGGCTTCCAGTTTACCTATCGCCCGATCAAGCAGTTGAATGTTGCGGGCTGGGCAGGGTATGCCAATGTTTATGGTGTTCGACCGAATGCTTTTGTGCCAAGTGGCCGCCGTGAGGCTGAAATTGTCAACTGGGCCATTACCTTTGCTTCCCCTGACCTCTGGCGGAAGGGAGATCTGCTGGGTCTTGTTTTTGGCCAGCCCCCGCAGCTCATTAGCATCACAAACGTCCCTCCTACTTCTGGCGAGAGTTACACGCGCTTCAACTCCTATCACTTAGAGGGCTTCTACCGCTTTGCCGTGAGTCGCAATATCTCGATTACCCCTGGGGTGATTGCCATCTTCAACCCCAACAGCAACTCAAACAACGACCCCATTGTTGTTGGCGCTGTGCGGACAACCTTTAGCTTCTAAATCCGCACTGACCTGTTTCCCCCTCCCTGTGAGGGGGATTTTTTTATGTGGGAACGATAGAATAGGGGCGAGGCGTTGTCAATGGATTTGTGGGGTGAAATACTGGGCAATTCTCGGCGTCGGTGTTGCACTATTGGGAATGCCGTCAGCACTGGGGGGCACCAGTACGCTCAAGGATGCTCCCAAGGCCTTGGTCGATGAGGCGTGGCAAATTATCTACAGAAGCTATCTGGATCGCAGTTTCAATCGTCTGGATTGGCAGGCCATTCGTCAGGAGTTGCTCTCCCAACCCTATGGCGATCGCGAGGCCGCCTATCGGGTGATTCAGCAAGCCCTTGTCCGCCTCAATGATCCCTATACCCGCTTTCTGCCGCCCCAAGCGTACCGTCAACTGCTCCTGCAAACCCAAGGCCAGCAGGTGGATGTGGGTCTCACCCTCGTGGAGTCGGGGGAACTCTTTCGCATTCAGGCAATCCAAGCGGGGTCAGTGGCTGCCAAGGCGAATTTGAAAGTGGGAGATGAAATTCTGGCCATTAACGGTCGGGGGAGCGATCGCCTGACCTTGGAGCGAGCCAATCTGGCGTTGCGAGGGCCAGCGGGGAGTCAGTTGCGCCTACTGGTGCGCCGTGAAGGTAAACCCCAACCCTTTAGTGTCGAACTCACCCGCGCCGGTGAAATTCCGCGTACAGTGAATTTTCAGGTTCTGAATCATCCTCGGGTGGGTTACATTCGCCTCAGTGGTTTTAATAGCCGCTCCCAACAAGAGATGCAAGCGGCGATCCAAATCCTGCAACGGGAGAAAGTTCAAGGCTTCATTCTGGATTTGCGCCACAATCCGGGGGGACTCCTAGAAGCCGGCATTGAAATTAGCCGCCAATGGCTCGATTCTGGGGTGATTGTGCGCATTCAGCAAAACCAGCGAGAAGAGACGATTCGTGCCCGCCAACGCGCCTTGAGTCAGTTGCCCCTCGTGGTCTTGGTAAATCAGGCCTCCGCCAGTGCCAGTGAAATTTTAGCCGCTGCTTTGCAGGATCAGGGGCGCGCAACCGTGGTGGGGACACCAACTTTTGGCAAGGTGCGGGTTCAAGCAGTTCATGAACTGGGGGATGGCTCTGCCCTCGTGGTAACAGTAGCTCGTTATCTGACGCCAAAGGGGCGCGATATTGCCGCAGGGGGGATCACCCCCGATGTACTGGTGACGGTCGATCCCAGTAGTGATCTGGAATTGCGGCTCAATCCCAACTTGGTGGCACGACCCACGGATCCAATGGTGGCCAAGGCCTTAGAATTATTGAGCACTAAAATCAGTAACGCCCGTCATGTCCAGTGAGGCTCTTGTTGTCCCTTCTGCTCCAGCGATCGCGCCCGCGCCCCATCCCCTGCGGTTAGGCGTTTTAGCTTCTGGCAATGGCTCCAACTTTGCTGCTCTCGCGGAGGCGATCGCCCAAGGGGAATTGGCTGCCCAAATTCAAGTTCTGATCTACAACAATCCCGATGCCTTGGTGGCAGAGCGCGCCAAACAGTGGCAGATTCCCAGTGTGCTGCTCAACCATCGCCACTACCCCAGCCGTGAAAGTCTGGATGCGGCCATTGTCGAAACCCTCAAAGCCTATGGGGTCGAGTGGGTAGTGATGGCGGGCTGGATGCGGATTGTGACGCCTGTCCTCCTCAATGCCTACCCCCAGCGGGTAATTAACCTGCATCCCAGTTTGCTCCCCAGTTTTCGGGGATTGCATGCCGTTGAGCAGGCCTTGGCAGCAGGTGTGAAAATTACTGGGTGTACCGTCCATCTGGTGGAAGAGGAAGTGGATAGTGGCCCAATTTTAGTCCAAGCAGCAGTGCCCGTTCTCCCCGATGATACGCCTGCCACCCTCCACGCCCGCATTCAAGTCCAAGAACACCGCATTCTCAAGCAGGCGATCGCCGACATTGCCGCGCGGCAATCACAAGCTTCCTGCTGATCCTTAGCCAATAGTAAGGATCTCTCAGGGCGAGGGTCCACCCGCTTTTCTGATTGGCTTGGGAATTGCGTCAGCATCCTTTTCTCGGTGGGGAGCATTGATTCGGATTAGGATTGGGGATGTATCCGTGAGCAATTGTTAATCCAGTCATGACGCAGGCATACACCCCTGAAGATGTTTGGCGGTTATTGGGGGAACTATTAGAGGCTCAGAAGGAAACCGAACGCCGCTTTCAAGAAACAGAGCGCCGCTTCCAAGAAACGGATCGGCGATTTCAAGAGACTGACCGACGGTTCCAAGAAACGGAACGCTTGCTGCGCGAAGAAGCGCGCCAACTCAACCAGCAACTGGGGAAACTGGGCAATCGCCTTGGGGAATTTGTGGAATGGCAGGTGCGCCCCGCCGTGCTGCGCTTATTTCAGAGTTGGGGAATTGCCGTCTCTCAACTTTACAGCGATGTCATTCTCCAAGATGGCAACGAGAGTTTAGAAATTGATCTGCTAGTCGTCAATACTGATGAAGCCGTCCTCGTCGAGGTGAAAACGAAACTGAGCCAAGGGGATGTGGATGAGCACTTAGAGCGGATCGCGAAATTTCGTCGTTTGGCACACCAGTATCGGGACACCCAGCTCTTGGGCGCCGTAGCAGGAATGATCGTACCCCCTGAAGTAGCTCGCTATGCCTATCGGCAAGGTTTGTTTGTGTTGGCGCAATCAGGAGATGGGGTGGCGATTCTCAACGATGTGCAGTTTCAGCCCCGTACATGGTAGGTGACTCTAATCGCTCTAATTCAATTCTCAAGCGTCCTAAGGATGATTCTGGAGCCAGTGTTTGAGGGTAGCAACAAAGCGATCGCACTCCTGCGGCAGCGTAAAGTAATGCACACAGGCTCGCACCGAGGCAGGATAGAGCAATTCCCGCACCAAGATATTCTCTGCCTCAAGGTCTTGCACCAATTGGCGATGCTGACCATTAGCTAACTGAAAGGCCACCAAGCCCGACGGCGGCGGCACGAGACTCAAGCAGGTCAAACCCACCATGCCCTGTAACTGTTGCCAAAGATAATGACTCAGCTCACAAATGCGCTCATATCGCGCTTGGGCAGTCCCCCATTGATCATGCACCCGCAGGGCAGTGGTTAACCCCGGTACCAAGGAAAAGGCGGTTGTGGCCACTTCAAAGCGACTGGCATCCTCCTTCCAGCCGGCGGGTTGGGCATCACGGGTTTGGTGAATGCCGCGCCAGCCAATAAAGGTGGGTTCCAATGTGGCCAAGCGATCGCGCCGAATGTACAGCCCGCCAAGACCCGCAGGGCCACAGCACCACTTGTGTCCTGTAAAGGCATAGTAGTCCACCCCCAAGGCGGGTAAATTGAGGGGCACCATACCCACACTTTGGGCACCATCCGCCAAGACTTGGATGCCGCGACGGTGGCAAAGGTCAACAATTTTCTCCAACGGCAAAAGTTTCCCGGTATTCCACAGCAAATGACTGAGGACGACCAAGCGTGTGCGGGGATGGAGTTGGGTTTCAATGGCGGCCACCTCATCGTCACACCAAGGCCAAAAGGCCACCCGATCCACCACCACCCCCAACCGCCGCGCCAATTGTTCGGTAATCGCCACTACCCCCGGATGCTCACAGTTAGAAATCAGCAGGCGATCGCCCGCTTGCCAGTTGATCCCCCAGAGAACGATATTGCAGCCAGTGGTTACAGAATCTGTGAGGGCAATGGTCTCGGCGCTCGTCCCCAAAAGCTGTGCCAGTTCTTGCCGCAGGGTTTGCAGTTGTTGGCTCAGCCACGGAAAGACGCGATTGGCAAAGGGGCCTTCCTCTTGAATGTGGCGATCGCTCTGGATGATGGCCTGCCATGTGTCTTGGTGCAGCGGCCCTTGTCCCCCATAGTTGAGGTAGATCTTATTCAGTAGGGCGGGGTAGGTGTCGTGGTAGGTGCGCAGTGTCTCTAGGTTCATCGATAGTGATTGCAGAGCGATAGATAGATGCTACCGCAAAGGATTTAAGATAAAGATCTGTAGCAAGTCCCCTTTTCATTCCCCCACTCAAGGGGCGGCACTTGCAAGCACGGCTCGGTAAATTAATCCTGTCAATTAAGTCATGACAAAGGCATACACTCCTGACGATGTTTGGCGATTACTAGGGGAGCTGTTAGAAGCTCAAAAGGAAACCGAACGCCATTTCCAAGAAACAGAGCGCCGCTTCCAAGAAACAGAGCGCCGCTTTCAAGAAACAGAGCGCCGCTTTCAAGAAACAGAGCGCCGCTTCCAAGAAACGGATCGGCGATTTCAAGAGACAGATCGGCGATTTCAGGAGACGGATCGGCGATTTCAGGAGACAGATCGGCGATTTCAAGAGACGGATCGGCGATTTCAAGAAACGGAACGCTTGTTGCGGGAAGAAGCGCGCCAACTCAATCAGCAACTGGGGAAACTGGGCAATCGCCTTGGGGAATTTGTGGAATGGCAGGTGCGCCCCGCCGTGCTGCGCCTATTTCAGAGTCGCGGCATTGCCGTCTCTCAGCTTTACAGCGATGTCATTCTCCAAGATGGCAATGAGAGTTTAGAAATTGATCTGCTAGTCGTCAATACCAATCAAGCGGTTCTCGTCGAGGTGAAAACCAAACTGAGCCAAGGGGATGTGGATGAGCATTTAGAGCGGATCGCGAAATTTCGTCGTTTGGCACACCAGTATCGAGACACCCAGCTCTTGGGAGCGGTGGCAGGGATGATCGTGCCCCCTGAGGTGGCTCGCTATGCCTATCGGCAAGGGTTATTTGTGTTGGCGCAGTCGGGAGATGGGGTGGCGATTCTCAATGATGCGCAGTTTCAGCCCCGCACATGGTAGCCCGTGCCCAAGAATTTGAGCAGACAACTTTTGAGCCTCCGTTATAGCTGCGGATCAGCGGGTGCCAGTGTTGCTTTTGCGGCTTGAGAACGGGCATCGAGCCATTGTTGCAAAATGAGGGCAGCAGCAATTTGATCCACTAAGTCCTTGTGGTGACGGGGCGATCGCCGCCGTTGTTTGAGGATTTCCTCCGCTTGAAAGGAGGTTAGCCGCTCGTCAACGTATTCCACGGGTAAATTTAGGGCTGCGCCAATTTTTTCTGCCAAATGCTGTACCTGCCGTGCTTGGGATCCCAGTTGGCCATCGAGGGTGTAGGGCAAGCCCACAATTAACTTCTCTACCCCTCGCTCTTGGCAAATCTGGCGAAGCTGCGCCACATCACTGGCAAAATTGCGCCGCTGGATGGTTGTAATGCCTGTGGCCAACTGCCCCAAGCGATCGCACCCTGCCACACCAATGCGCTTGCGCCCCAGATCCAAACCTAGAACGGAAATCATCCTTGAGTGAATAAGAACAGTTCTCCTACAATTGAATCCATTCCCGATTTTTTCTTGCCCTCCAACGATCATACCCCGCTGTACCCACCCATGACTGACGCGACCCCCGACTACAAAGACACCGTCAACCTGCCCCAAACCACCTTTGAAATGCGGGCAAATGCAGCCACACGGGAACCCCAGTTGCAAGCCTTTTGGGCACAGCACCAAATTTATGAAACGCTGCAGCAAACCAATCCGGGTGAGGTCTTTATTCTCCACGATGGCCCCCCCTACGCCAATGGCGCTCTCCACATTGGCCATGCCCTCAACAAAATTCTCAAGGACATCATCAACAAGTATCAACTGCTGCGGGGACGCAAGGTTCACTACCGCCCCGGTTGGGACTGCCACGGCCTGCCCATTGAACTCAAGGTACTGCAAAACCTGAAACCCGAACAGCGTGCCCAGCTTACCCCCCTGACCCTCCGCCAACAGGCCAAGGAATTTGCCCTCAAAACCGTTGCCGAGCAAAAGCAGAGTTTCCAACGCTATGGGGTTTGGGGCGACTGGGAGCACCCCTATTTGACCCTCACCCCTGACTACGAGGCCGCCCAAATCGGCGTTTTTGGTGAAATGGTGCTGCGGGGCTATATCTATCGCGGTCTCAAGCCCGTCCACTGGAGTCCTAGCTCCAAAACCGCCCTCGCCGAAGCCGAGCTGGAATATCCCGAAGGCCACACCTCCCGTAGTCTCTATGCCGCCTTTGAAGTCATCGAACTGCCGCAAGGGCTAGCCAAATCGTGGTACAAAGCCCTCGGCAAATTGGGGGTTGCCATCTGGACAACGACCCCTTGGACCATTCCGGCCAACTTGGCGGTGAGTGTCAATCCGGATCTCACCTATGCCCTTGTTGAAGTCAAACCCAGTGCCCGCTACAAATATTTGATTGTGGCCAAGGATCTGGTGGAGCGCCTTAGCCAAACCCTTGCTTGTACCCTCAAGGTGGTGGCCACCGCCAAAGGGGCTGACTTGGAAAATGGGCGCTATCGACATCCCCTCTTTGAGCGCGAGAGCAAAATTGTCATTGGCGGCGATTATGTCACGACTGAATCGGGGACGGGTCTGGTTCACACGGCCCCTGGCCATGGCTTAGAGGACTATGCGGTGGGTCAGCGCTATGGCTTGCCAATCCTGTCGCCCGTGGATGAAAATGGCTGCTTTACAGCAGAAGCGGGACAATTTGCCGGTCTCAATGTCCTCAAGGAAGGGAATGAGGCGGTGATTGCGGCACTGCAAGCGTGTGGCGCCCTCCTCAAGGAAGAACCCTATGTCCACAAATACCCCTACGACTGGCGCACGAAAAAACCAACCATCTTCCGCGCCACGGAGCAGTGGTTTGCTTCCGTTGAAGGCTTTCGCGATGCCGCCCTCAGGGCGATCGCCGAGGTGAAGTGGATTCCTGCCCAAGGGGAAAACCGCATTACGGCAATGGTGGCGGAGCGTTCCGATTGGTGTATTTCGCGGCAGCGCAGTTGGGGCGTGCCCATTCCCGTCTTTTATGACAAAGCCACGGGGGAACCCCTGCTGACGGCAGAAACCATTGCCCATGTGCAAGCCATTATTCGCGATCGCGGGTCTGATGCTTGGTGGCAACTCTCCGTTGCGGAATTGCTGCCTGAATCCCTACGAGATCAAGCCGATCGCTACGAAAAGGGCACCGATACGATGGATGTCTGGTTTGATTCTGGCTCTTCCTGGGCGGCGGTTCTCGGCGATCAACAGGCGGATCTCTACCTCGAAGGCTCTGACCAACACCGCGGCTGGTTTCAATCCTCATTGTTAACACGGGTTGCCGTTAAAGGCCAAGCCCCCTACAAAGCAGTCCTCACCCACGGCTTTGTCCTCGATGAGCAGGGACGGAAAATGAGCAAGTCCCTCGGCAATGTCACGGATCCCCGCGAAGTGATTGAGGGGGGCAAAAACCAAAAGCAAGACCCTGCCTATGGTGCCGATGTATTGCGCCTGTGGGTGTCCTCCGTGGACTATGCCAATGATGTCCCCATTGGTAAAAATATCCTCAAGCAGTTGGCGGATGTCTATCGCAAGATTCGCAATACGGCTCGCTTTCTTTTGGGGAATCTTCACGACTTTGACCCCGATCAAGATGCCATTCCCTATGCCCAACTGCCCGCCTTGGATCGCTATATGCTACATCGGCTGCATGAAGTCTTCAGCGAAGTAACGGCGGCCTTTGATAGCTTTCAGTTCTATCGCTTTTTCCAAACGATTCAAAATCTTTGTGTTGTTGATCTGTCGAACTTTTATCTCGATATTGCCAAGGATCGGTTGTACATCAGTGCTGCCGCGAGCGATCGCCGGCGCAGTTGTCAAACGGTTCTGGCCGTTGCCGTTCAAAACCTCGCCCGTGCTATTGCCCCAGTGCTTCCCCATTTAGCCGAAGATATTTGGCAGCATTTGCCCTTCAAAACCCCCTATCTTTCGGTTTTTCAAAGCGGCTGGGTACAGCTTCCTGCCCAGTGGCAGGATCAGGAGCTAGCCAGTGAGTGGCAGCGCCTGCGGCAACTACGCCTAGAGGTGAATAAGGTGCTCGAACAGGCCCGTGCCGAAAAGCTCATTGGCTCCTCTTTGGAAGCCAGAGTGTGGCTCTATGTTGCTGATCCACAGTGGCGCGATCGCCTTCAGGACATGAATCCCAGCGATGCCCTCAGTGGCAATGGGGTGGATGAATTGCGCTATCTCTTTTTGGTGTCCCAAGTGGAGCTGATGCCGCAACAGGCAGGGGTGGACGTACCCTATGTCCTTGAAGCCGAAGGACTATGGATTGGTGTTGGTCATGCCAAGGGTGAGAAATGCGTCCGCTGCTGGAATTATTCTGAAAGTGTGGGACAATCGGCCTTGCATCCCCAGTTGTGCGATCGCTGTCAAGCCGCCCTAGAAGGGATGTTTTAGATGATTGAGCGAAAGCATGCTAGAGATTGATCGTATCTACCAAGCTGATGCTTTTACCCTCTTGCCCCAGATTGAAAGTGCGAGCATTGATCTCATTATTTGCGACGGCCCCTACGGTGTAACCACCAATCCATGGGATCGCATCTCTAACATCCAAGAGTTTAACCTCAAACTCATCACCATCTTTGCTAAAAAATTGAGAGAGGGAGGAGCACTCTACCTTTTTGGTAAACCTGATTGTATTGACTTTATTGACTACCGTCCATTTCTTAACTTACAGGCAAAAATTGTCTGGTATCAGCCCAGTCGCCTAGCCCAAGGACGGATCAACTACACAAATAACTATGATCTTATTTGTTACTTTATTAAGGGCCAGCGTCCCAAAACCTTTAACTTAGATGCTATTCGGGTACCACAGCTAGTAGAGCTAGAGCACCGTCGTCGTTGTGAGCGGGTACCATCAGTGATTAATGGTAAGTATGGCAAAACTAAATTCAATGAAGAAGGTAAAAACCTAGGAGATGTCTGGGGAGATATTAAACAGCTCACGTATAAATCAAAAGAACTAGTAGCTCGCGAAGCACTCAATACCATTCAAAAGCCAGAGCAGCTGATTGAACGCTTAGTCAAGGCAAGCTCTAATAAGGGTGACTTAGTGCTTGATCCATTTGCCGGTGTCGGTACAGCCCCTGTAGTTTGTAAACGCTTGGGAAGGCATTTCATTGCTATTGAGCAAGATCAAAAGTTTGTCCAAGCAGCAAACGAGAGATTACGTGAGGCAGAGTATGAAATCGCGGGGAGGCTTTTTGATTGGTGAAACAGCAAGTTTATCGTCAAATTGTTGATCTGATCCGTCAAGCGTCTCAACTTGCTCAAACAATTGGTATTCGCAACCTACTGCAGCCGGGGTTAGTTAAGGAAATGATTATTGCTGACCTGCTAGGTCACGAACTATAGCTATTTCGAAAGGAGATGAGATATTTTCAAGAGGGATAGGCTATACTCAAAGCATCATGAATATCACTCAAGAATATGAGCTATAGCTTGGACTGACGAGAGCGGGTTGTCTCCTACATCAAGCAAGGTGGCAAAATCAGTGAAGCAACTCAAATCTTTCAGGTCAGTCGCGCCACCATCCATCGCTGGTTGAAGCGAGAGGACTTAGCGCCCACGGTTGTCCCCCGTCGTCCTTGGAAGCTGGATTGGGCGGCCTTAGCAGCCGATGTTGCTGCCCATCCCGATGACCGTTTAATCGACCGTGCCCAGCGATTTGGCGTCCAAACTGTGATCTGCGGGGCGCGAACCTAATGGATGCCAATTTGTTTAAGGCGAATTTAGCAGGTGCCAATTTGGAGGGCGCTTATCTGGCGGGTGCGAATCTCTTTGGCGCCAATTTGGAAAGGGCAAACTTGAACCGTGCCAGTCTCTATCTAGCGATTTTGGTCAATGCCAATTTGGCAGGGGCACAACTGGTGGGAACACGCCTCACCCTTAGCAACCTTGTCAATGCCAACCTTAGCGGTGCCAATTTGGAGAATGCGGTCATGAAGGGGGCAAACATGATTGATGTGAATTTGACGGCTGCAAACCTGAAGGGGGCAGATCTCGATCGCGCAAATTTAAGTGGGGCTAATTTAAGCCAAACGATCTTCGATCGCTCCCCAGCCCCTAGGAAGTAACCTGTGCCTGTGTCAATGCTGCCGCAAGTCGCGGTTGATCCCAGCCCCGTTGGTGGAGAATTTGCCACGTGGCCATTAAATCGGGACCGTGGACAGCACCCGTGAGAGCAGCGCGCAGCGATCGCATCGTTGCTCCCTTTTTCACCCCTGCGGCTTTGCTGGCCTGTTGAATCAGGTGTTGTCCCATCTCCACCGTGAGCTTTGGCTCTGTCGGCAAGTGTGCTAGTAGGTACGCCAAAATCGTCGCACTCTGGGGTTGACTCAGTTGAGCCATTGCTTCAGCATCAAGGGGGATGGTGGGTACAAAGAAAACTGCCCCTTGATCAATGGCCTCCTTGAGGGTGTTGAGACCCGGTTGAAGGAGTTGGGCAAGGTCAAGCAACCAAGGGCGATCGCCTCCCTCATCAAAGGCATAGCCTGCCCCCTGCCATAAGGGAATCAGTTCTGCCAAAAGTTCTGCTGGCTCTAGTTGCTGAATGTACTGACGATTGAGCCAATTGAGCTTATCCCAATCAAAGCGGGCACCTGCCTTGTTAATTCGTTCAAAACTAAAGTGCTTCGCCGCCAGATCAAGGGTAAAGAGTTCCCCTATCCCTTCAGGGGGCGACCAACCCAAGAGTGTCATGTAGTTGGCCAAGGCGGGGGCTAAATACCCCATGGCTCGGAAGTCAGAAATGGAGGTCACCCCATCTCGTTTCGAGAGTTTTTGCCCCGCTGAGTTGAGAATCAAGGGAGTATGGGCAAAGTTGGGGGGAGTGGCGCCAAGGGCTTCATAGAGCAAAATTTGTTTGGGTGTGTTGCCAATGTGGTCTTCACCGCGAATGACATCGGTAATGCCCATGGCAATGTCATCGACGACCACCACCAAGTTGTAGAGGGGGTAGCCAATTTCGCCGCGGGGGGCAGCTCGCGCAATCACCATATCGCCCCCCAGATCAGCCCCCTGCCAACTCACTCGACCGCGCACCAGATCCTGCCATTCAATCTGGCGATCGTCCTCAATTTTGAAGCGAATGACGGGGGTGCGTCCTGCGGCATCAAAGGCGGCTTGCTCCTCTGGGGTCAAATGGCGGTGACGGTTGTCGTAGCGCGGGGCTTGTCCCTTGGCTTTTTGTGCGGCTCGCAGGGCATCGAGTTCTTCGGGGGTGCAGTAGCAGTAGTAGGCAAGTCCCTTGTCCAAGAGGGTTTGAATCGCTTGGCGGTACAGATCAAGGCGATCGCTCTGGAAATAGGGGCCTTCATCCCACGTCAGCCCCAGCCATTGCAAGCCCTCAAGGATATTCTCGGTATATTCGGGTCGAGACCGCTCGCGATCGGTATCCTCAATCCGCAGAATGAATTTCCCTCCCCGATGGCGGGCGTAAAGCCAGTTGAACACAGCGGTACGGGCAGTCCCAATGTGCAGATTTCCTGTCGGACTCGGTGCTAAACGAACACGAACTGTCACTGCTGACCTCGAATACAAAAATTGCCCTTTCGATCCTACCCCATTGGCTGAAAAGCTTCTAGGCAAGGGTATAGGGACGATTCAGCCGCTCCAACTGCTGCACCATCAGGCTGAGGAACAGTCCCACATCGGTGACCACGCCCACGGATTCCACAGAACCCCGATCCGCTAGTTTAGTGACGACCGCTGGGTTAATATCCACACAGACGAGCTTCACCCCGGCGGGGGTCATATTGCCGACACCAATGGAGTGCAGCATTGACGAGAGCATCAAAATCATGTTTGCGCCCTGAATCAGGCGGGCATACTCCCGCTGCGCCTCAATTAAATCCATGAGGGTATCGGGCAGTGGGCCATCATCACGGATTGACCCCGCTAGGACAAAGGGCACATTATTCTTCACACACTCATACATCACGCCACTGGTGAGGATGCCCTGAGCCACGGCGTTGGCAATGCTGCCACAGCGACGAATGGTATTGATCACTTTCAGGTGGTGACGGTGACCGCCCCGCACAGGAACGCCCCGCTGCATATCCACCCCCAAGGAGGTGCCCATGATGGCTTGCTCCATATCGTGCACCGCGATCGCGTTACCGCCGAGGAGTCCTTGGACATAGCCTTCACGGATCAGCTTGGCTAAATGCTCACCACCGCCGGTGTGGATAACCACTGGGCCGGCCACCACAATCACTTTGCCCCCCTGATCGCGGATGCGCCGCAGTTCCCAAGCAATTTGTTCCACCACCAGTTCGACGCGGCGTTCACTGGAGACCCCTGATCCCATGAAGGTGAACTCTTGGGTGCTGCGCTGGCTTTCCGTTTTCCGAATCGTGCGGATGCCTTCGACGCCCACGACCACGCGATCGCCCACCTCTAAATCCCGCAGAATGCGACACTCCGCCACCGTGCCTTCCGGGGTTGAGCGCACCACAATCGCCCCATCCATGCGTTGGTTTTGAACCCGAACCCACTCGCCGGCAACTCGTACCTCTGTGGGATAAATCGTGGTTACATAGAAGTCATCCGGGGCAACCCCCGCTTGGGTGACGGTTTCGAGGGTCGCATCACACACCTCTGAGGGCGGTAAAATCGCACCGAGGGTGATCAACTGCGCCATGATCGCATCCATGACCTCGGCATCGGGCGCCATGACCCGAATATCCGCTTGGGAGGGACTTTGCCGTTGTTCGCCAAGATTAAATTGCAGGACTTGGAAACTGCCGCCACTTTCCACAATTGTGTCTAGGACACGGTTCACAAGGCCAGAGTCGAGGAGGTGTCCCTCCAGATGAATGACCCGACTGGGAATTGTCGCCGTGGCATGGAGTTCTTCGCGCACGGGTTCGGTCACCCGCAAGGTCAAGCATTTAGCTGCACCCCCCGCTTTGAGAAATTCTGTCAGGGGCGTTTCCACCACCTCAAAGCCCACTTGGGCAAGGGCGGACTTCAATTCTTGGCTGGCACAGTTGAGAATCACCGTGCGATCGATATTGACGGCATTGCAAGCAAAGTTGACCGCATCAGCCTCTTTAACGGCAATTCGTTTATCCGCTGGTACCCGCAGTTCAATCAGGCGGTTGGAGTAGGCATCAAAGGCGGGAGGATAGTAAAGTAAGTAGCCATCCGTGAGCGGACAAAAACATGTGTCAAGGTGGTAGAAACGCTCATCCATGAGCCGCAGGGAGAGGACTTCAATATCCAGCCACTTCGCCAAATAGGCATGGGAATCCAATTCTGAACGGAAGCCATACCCTGCCCACAGCCAGCGACCCTCACGATCCAAGAGGGCATCTCCGGCTCCCTCAAAGGGCAGTTGCTTCGGTAGCTCAAAAACTTGATACCCCTGAGATTCAAACCACGCTTTGAAATAGGGTTCTTCCCCTTGACGTTCTGGATGATAAAAGCGACTGAGCACCACGCGATCGCCGAGCACCAAGCCCGCATTCGCCGTAAACACCATATCCGGCCAGCCCGGCTGCGGCTCAATCAGGTCAACCGTGGCCCGAGCATGGATAATTTCGTAGAGTTTTTGCCACTGCTCCTGTGCCCGATCGCGGGAGGACTTGTGGATATTTCCCTCCATCCAAGGATTGATCACATAGTCCACCTCATAATGGGTGGGAGGGCACATGAGGAATCGCAGGGTTGAACTCATAGGGGTTGTTTAGAAATCGTTGCAATTTGTGAAAATAGTTAGGTGTGGGCTACACGGCACCCATGACAAACTTTTATTCTATAGGCAGTGGGGATCCTGACGATTGGTTTTGTCATCAAACCTTGACATTACACCCATTGCCCTGTGTCTTTAAGCGCAACTCCATTTGCAAAGAGCAGGGGAAATCTGCGCTAAAATTATAATTTGTGCGATCGCGCACAGCCAACTGACACTACACTGACACCATTTGCGAAGGGGAATGACCTTGACTGACGTGACTGACCTCATTTCCATGACGACTGAACCCCGTGCCAATAGCCAACTCCTCGCCACGATTGAGGTTTCGGGGGCACACTCTCAACAGGTCTATAACCAAGTGGTCAATGATCTCCTTCGCCATACACAGGTACCCGGATTTCGCAAGGGCAAAGCCCCCCGGCAGCTTGTCTTGCAGCAAATTGGCAAAGAGCGGCTGCGCTATGTGGCCATAGAAAAACTGATTGAGGATACCGTCAAAGCCGCCGTCGAAAAGAACAACATCCCCTATCTAGGCAACCTCGAACTCCAAGGGGATATTACAGAGCTACTGAACCAATTTCAGCCGGGGGACAACTTTTCTTTCAGCGTCACGTTTGATGTCGAACCAGAAGTGACAGTCACAGCCTATAAAGGGCTAACCATTGAGTACACTCCCGTCACCTACAATCCCGAAACTGTCGAGAAGCTCTTGCAGCGGCACCAACGGGAGCACGCCACCCTCATTCCCGTCGAAGACCGACCCGCTCAGTGGGGCGATGATGTCACCCTAAAACTGGTGACCAAAGATGAAAATGGCGAGGTGGTGAAGGAACTCTCAGCAGATGAACTGCCCCTGTCCCTCGATGAAGAGCAACCCTTTTTGATTAAAGAAATTCCTGCTGCTGTTGTCGGCATGAGTGTCGGTGAAGCCAAAACGGTGACGGTGTCTGTTGCCGAGGAAGTCAAGGAAGGGAAAGCAGACATCCCCAAACAATTGACTGCTGAGATTGAACTTTTAGGGATTAAAGCACCGGAACTGCCCCCCCTAGACGATGCCTTTGCCGCTGAGCACAGTGAATTCAGTACGATGGCAGAATTGCGGGCCTATCTAGAGCAAAACCATCAGGAGCGAGCTGAAAATCAAGACAAGAAAGCGAAAGAAGCTGCCCTCATTGATACCCTCATTGCCCAAAATCCAGTTGAATTGCCAAAAACCCTGATCCGCAAAGAGGCAGATGTGAAGGTGCGGACGACGCTGATGCAAATTCAGTCCCAAGGCGTTGATCTCAACAAGATCATGACCGAGGAACTCTACGAAAAAATGCGTCAAGAGGCAGAGCCGGGGGCAGCGAAGGAGGTGCACTCCCGTTTATTGTTGAGGGCGATCGCTCGTCAAGAGGGCATTGAACCTAGTCCCGACGCAGTGGAGGAACGGCTGAACCGCTACAAAGAGGTGTTGGGCAACCAAACAGCCAAGGATCTAGAACGACTCCGCGAATTTGCCCACGATGAAGTGCAGCAGGAGGAAGCCCTCAACTGGCTCCTAGAGCAAAATACATTTCAGCCAGTGCAGTCCGACACAGCCACTGAGCAGCCCACAGCGACTGCTGAAGCGCCCAAAGATACCCAGACGGAGGCCGTTGCTGAAAAGCCATCTAAGCCGCAAAAACGCTCTGGGAAAAAAGCAAGTTCTGCCCCAGCCCAAGAATAGTTCGGCATAATGAAAGTGATGATCCCTACGGGGACAAACCGCTAGTTACAATTAATTACAAACGAACCGTCATTCTAGGCAACTATGCTGCAATCGCGTTACGACCATCCCCTCAGTGCCATTCTGCGCTCTCCAGCGCTCAACCTGCCGCCTACCCATGCCAATATTGTGCCGATGGTGGTTGAGCAGTCGGGGCGGGGTGAACGAGCCTTTGATATCTACTCGCGACTCCTGCGGGAGCGGATCATCTTCCTAGGGGGGGGTGCGGGCGATCGCCGCGGCATTGATGATGCGGTTGCTGACTCCATCGTGGCACAGCTTCTATTCCTTGATGCCGAGGATCCGGAAAAAGACATTTACCTGTACATCAACTCACCGGGTGGCTCGGTTACAGCCGGCATGGCCATCTACGACACCATGAAGCACATTCGCCCCGATGTGTGTACCCTCTGCTTTGGCTTGGCGGCGAGTATGGGTGCCTTCTTACTGTCTGGCGGTACCCCCGGCAAACGGATGGCGCTGCCCCATGCACGGATCATGATTCACCAGCCCCTCGGAGGTGCCCAGGGTCAGGCAGTGGATATTGAAATCCAAGCGCGGGAAATTCTTTACCACAAGCGCAAGCTCAATGAACTCTTGTCACAGCACACGGGGCAACCCATCGAGCGCATTGAAGCTGATACGGAGCGGGATTTCTTTATGTCCGCTGAAGAGGCCAAGGCCTACGGTCTGATTGATCAGGTGGTGACGCGGCAGACCCTCCCTAGCCACTAAGTACACCCTACGTGCAACCCTAGAGGTTCCCTATGGCCAAATATGATACCCACCTCAAGTGCTCCTTTTGTGGTAAGTCACAGGAACAGGTGCGTAAACTCATCGCCGGCCCTGGGGTCTATATCTGTGATGAATGCGTAGAACTGTGTAATGAAATCCTCGATGAGGAATTGGCCACCGTTCCCAATGCGGCGGCTCCCCGTCGAGACTCCACACCGTCGCGATCGCCCCGCAGCACACCCCGCAGTCGGCCCCTCAGCCAAGTGCCCAAGCCTCGGCAAATCAAGGAATTTCTTGATAAGCACGTGGTTGGCCAGCATGAAGCTAAGAAAATCCTCTCAGTTGCGGTCTATAACCACTACAAGCGCCTGAGTCTTTTGGATGGTGATCAGCGGGGCGATGACAACGTCGAACTGCAAAAGTCCAATATTCTCCTGATTGGCCCGACGGGTTCTGGCAAGACCCTCTTAGCTCAGACATTGGCGAAGCTCCTCGATGTTCCCTTTGCCGTTGCCGATGCCACTACCCTCACGGAAGCCGGCTATGTGGGGGAAGATGTGGAAAATATCCTGCTGCGCTTGCTGCAAACCGCCAATATGGATGTGGAGGAAGCACAACGGGGGATTATCTATATTGACGAGATTGATAAGATTGCCCGCAAAAGTGAAAATCCCTCAATTACCCGTGATGTGTCCGGGGAAGGGGTACAGCAGGCGCTGCTGAAGATGCTAGAGGGGACGATCGCCAATGTGCCGCCGCAGGGGGGGCGCAAGCATCCCTACCAAGACTGCATTCAAATTGACACGACGAATATCCTCTTTATCTGTGGGGGCGCCTTTGTTGGTTTAGAGAAAACCATTGAGCAGCGGGTGGGCAAGAAGGCAATGGGCTTTGTCCGCGATGGCGAACCCCTCCCCAAGGAAAAACGCTCTGCGGATATTCTCAAGCAACTGGAACCCCACGATCTGGTGAAGTACGGCATGATTCCAGAGTTCATTGGCCGTATTCCCGTGGTGGCCGTGCTAGAGCCGTTGGATGTGGCCGCCTTGGCAGAAATTCTTACCCAACCTCAAAACGCGCTCCTGAAGCAGTACCAAAAACTCATGCGCATGGACAGTGTGGAGTTGCGCTTTGAACCGGCGGCGGTAGAGGCGATCGCCCAAGAGGCCTACCGTCGTAAAACCGGTGCCCGTGCCCTGCGCGCCATTGTTGAAGAGATTATGCTGGACGTGATGTACGAACTGCCTTCCCGCAAAGACCTGCGCGAATGTACCATCACGCCCGAAATGGTGGAAAAACGCTCCACGGCTGAACTACTCCTGCATCCTTCTTCGCTGCCTACGCTTTCTGCTTAGAAGAAGACGTGGCTATCGGGCATCAAGCTCAACTCAAGGGGAACCGCATGGGGATCCGTTTCTAGGGTAGCGCGAATCAGACGGGCAACGGTGGCCGGTCGCAGCAGTTTCTGGCGATCGATTTTGAGGCTGACGGCATCCCAAAAGGGCGTATCCACACCGCCAAAGTAGAATAGACTAAAGCGAATACCATAGCGCTTGAGTTCTTCGGCCATACACTTGCTGAAGCCCACGACTCCAAATTTCGCAGCACAGTAGGCTGACCCCATCGCCATTGAATGTTTACCGAGGATACCGACAACGGTGCAGATGTGTCCCTGTTGTTGCTCTTTCATGAGTTCGGCAGCCTGTTGGCTGGTGTAAAAGCAACCCTTAAGGTTGAGATCCAACATCTGATCCAGTTCAGCCGCAGTAATTTTTTGATAGGGCTTGAGGAGGCCAGCCCCCGCCGCGTTGATCAATACATCGAGTCGTCCCTGCTCACTGCGGATGGCTTGCATTAATTCGCTCACTTGCGCCGGCTGGGTGATGTCACAGGGCTGAATTTGTACGGTGACTGAGGAGGGAAGCTGCTCTACCAAAGCTTGCAGGCGATCGCTCGAGCGAGCCGCTAAGACCAACTTGGCACCCGTTTCTTGGAGTTGCTCAACAACGGCTTGACCAATGCCACCTGTGGCACCCACCACTAACACCACACGATCTGCTAAGACACTCATTTTGTTACATTTCTTTACGTTCATCCTTTTATCCTAGCGTTTCTTGAATTGCCCAGAACCTACCCATCGCTTGGGCAATCAAATTTAGAAAGACGAGCCTTTGTTCTGCGTATTAGGATTGAGCTGTTAAGCGTCTTGCCTAGGTGTGACGGAGTTGGGATGAATGACGCAGCAACCACAACCCCCCTTTACCCTTTGGTCTCGTCAGTGGGGATGGAGAATGATTGCCTTGGTGGTGCTCGGTGGAACGCGGGCGTGGTGGTTTGTGCACTATGAATTGGCTCCTGAAATTGCCCAACAACTACAACAGCGTCTCAATCGGCCAGTGGAAATTGGCGACGTTGAGCACGTCGGGCTGAATGTTGTTCGTTTTGGCTCCTCAGCGGTTCCCAGCTACACGTCAGAAGATGGCACTCCCGAGTTGGACAACGCGCTAATCAATGGCATTGAAGTCGCCTTTAATCCATGGCAGCTTCTGACAGGTCAAAAACTAGATCTCGATGTGACTCTCCACCAACCCCAACTCACGGTGGTTCAGGATGCCCAAGGGCGGTGGTGGCGCACAGAAGTTCAGCTGCCAGAGGAGGAGCCGAGCTTTTTTCAACTGAATCAAATCAAGGTGAAGGTGCGGGATGGCTCTGTGCTGGTTCAACCCTTTCGGCGTCCTGCCTACCTGCTGTACCAAATTCATGGCGGATTGACCCTGACGCCCGATCGCCAGAATTTTGCCCTCGAAGGTCAAGCGGAAGGACAACTGGCCGGGGGTGGCCAATGGCGATTGCAGGGGGACTGGAACCAACCCCAAGAATCAGGACAACTGGATTTGCGCTTCAGTAAGATTCCCCTTGGGCTCGGGAATGAGATTCTGCCAGAGACCATTCGTGTCCAAGGCGGCCAATTGGAGGGGCAATTACGGGTTCGTCTGCCTTTACCAGAAACCCCCGAAGTCACGGGTCAAATTTGGTTGCGGGATGGTACTTTACGCACGGCCTTTGTGCCCCAAGACATCAAGGGATTACAAGCCCATGTGCAATTGCAGGGCAATCAGGCAAAGCTGCACTATTTGCGCGGGGCGATCGCCAATGTCCGCTGGCAGGCTCAAGGCACCGTCGGTCTCCGAAGCGGCTGGAACATTGAAGCGCAAGTGCCGAGGTTTGATCTCGCCCCTACCTTAACGGCCTTGCAGATTACGCCACCGGTTCCCCTGCGGGGTCAAGTGGAAGTTCCCACCCTTCGCGTGCAGGGGGATCTGGAGAATCCCCAAGTCATGGGTGAACTGCGCAGCCAAACGCCGCTCCAAGTGGATCAACTGCAACTGCAACAGGTACGGCTGCCGTTTATGGCGTCCCTTGAGCAAGGGGTTAGGCTGATGGAGGTTCGCGCCCAGTTGGTGGATGGCGGTGAGGTACAGGCAACGGTTGGGGTAGAACCCACGGGCGAGTTTCGTGGCCAAGCACAAGTGCAGCAGGTGAATCTGCAGGCGATCGCCCGCCGCTACGATGTGGCTCCGCCCGTGTCCCTAGGGGAGGGGTTTGCACAACTGGACTTTGCTGGCAATCTGCGTACCCCAGAGGCTTGGCAGGCCAATGCCGCCTTTCAACTACCGACGGCTCAGTATCCACTGCGGGGCACCGCCCGTCTGACGCAAACTCAACTGCTCGTTCCGGAGTTTCAAATGCAGTTTTTAGGGGGGCGTCTGCGGGGTCAAGTGCAAGCCGCCGCCGGTCAGTGGCAGTTGCAGGCTCAGGCTGAGAATATTCCCCTACGGCAGTTGAATCAAGAGTTACAAGGTCGTCTCAGTGGGCAGGCGATCGCCCAAGGACGGGTGGATCAACTAACGCTACCAGCGATTCGAGCTAGTGCCAATCTGCAAGTGGATCAAACCCCCACGGGTGATCCGCTGATTGCAGTTGTGAACTGGGATGGTCAGCAATTGCAAGTCCAAGAAGCCACCCTCGGTGCGATCCGCGCCCAAGGCACTATTGGTGTTGATTTAGCGGCCTTACAACCCACTGACATTCAATTGGGCATCCAAGCCAGAAATCTCCCCCTGAGTACCTTAAGCACTTTCTCGGAACCGAATCTCCCCGTTCCCCTCACCCTTGCAGGTACCACGTCCTTTCAAGGCCAACTCACAGGCCGCCTCGATAGGCTCCAGTTTCAGGGGGCACTGCTCACCCAAGGATTGGCGGTGAATGATTTGCGCTTTGCCCCTCAACTCACGGGCACGGTTACCTTGAGCCAACAACAGGGGGCAGCCCTCAATGTACAGGGGGGGGGCGATCGCTTGGCATTTCGTTTGGATGCCGATGGCTTACCCCGCTCACTGCTGGTTCAACGGCAACAGGCGCAACTGATCGGCCAGCGCCAAGGGGAGAGCTTTGATCTGCGTCTGCAGCAGTTTCCTGTGGAATCCCTGCGGTTACGGCTCCCGGAACTCCCCGAAAAAGCCATTCTCGCAGGAGTGGCCTCAGGCAATCTCCAGTTGCAAAATTGGACGAGGGGGCAGGGTAGTTTTACCGTAGAGCGACCGGGGTTAGGGGCATGGCGGGGCGATCGCCTGCAAGCGCAATTCCGTCTGAGTCGCGATCGCCTGACGATTCAATCCGGCCTTTTTACAAAAGGGGAAAGTCGCTATCAATTCACTGCCGATCTCCAGCCTCAACAATTGGGGGCGCAGTTGACGATTGCCCAAGGCAATTTAGCGGATTTAACGGGACTCGCCATCGTCCTCGGGATTGGCCAACCCACCGCTCGGGGGACTGCCGCAGATTTGGGCACACCCACCGCAGGGGAAGGTCTGCAAGTCTCACTGCTCACACAAATTCGCCGCCTTGCCGAAATTGAGATGCTACAAGCCCAAGCGGCTTTGGTGCGGCGGCCGGAGCTGCTGCCCCCCTTGGAGCAACTTCAGGGGACTTTTAATGGCCAAATCAATCTGAGTCAAACCCCGCAGTCGGGTCTGGTGGCCAGCTTTGATCTTAAGGGCGCCAATTGGCAGTGGGGAAATTACGCAGTTGATCAGTTTCTGAGTCGCGGTCGCTTTGCCCAAAATCAACTGGTGCTGACAACCCTCAATCTGCTTGTGAATGGTGGGCAATTAAACGTCAATGGCATTCTTGGCGGTAACCAGCAAAATGCCCAACTGCGGCTAGAGCAATTCCCTGTGAGTCTTGTGGCAAGTCTTTTGCCGCCGGGGGTGGATGTGGAAGGTAAGGTGAATGCCCAAGCGGTGTTGACTGGCTCATGGCAGCAGCCCATTCTCGCCGGTGAGGCGACCCTTGCGGAGGGTCGGTTGAATCAACGTCCCTTGGAGGCAGCGAATGCCACATTCCGCTACGCCCAAAATCGTCTTGCCCTTCAGGCGATCGCCCGCTTGGATACGCCAGAACCGCTCATGGTGACAGGTTCGGTTCCCTTGATCTATCCCCTTGACCCGCGACCCGTGGTGGATCCGCAGTTAGCCCTAGATGTGAGTGTCAAGGATGAGGGATTGTCGTTGATCAACCTCTTTACCGATCAGGTGCAATGGCAACAAGGAAGGGGAGTTTTCCAAGCCCAACTGCGGGGAACGTGGGCGGAGCCGATGGTGAATGGCGTCCTGAGTGTGGATGATGCGGTGATTAAAACTCCCGCCTTTGAGGAACCGGTGACTAATCTCAGTGCGCGGGTGCGCTTCGATCGCGATCGCCTGCGGGTGGATGGCATTCAAGGTCTCTTTAGCCAAGGGCAAATTACTATGGCAGGGGTGTTACCGATTCAGACGCCCTTGGTCCCCGATGATCCTGATGCTGCGACCCCCCTCACCGCGTCCTTGCGACGCTTGCAAGTGAATGCCGGCAATATCTATCGCGGCACCGTAGATGGCACCCTCGTGATTACGGATACGCTCCTGAGTCCTGATTTGGGGGGCAGTGTCCACCTCAGCCAAGGCCGTTTGGATTTAGGCGCCATCAATGGTTTGGTCAATGGCAATGGGTTAGCCACTCCTGCTGACAGTCCCTTTGAACCCCTAGCTTTTGATAACTTGGTAATTAATATCTCAGATGCCTTGCGGGTGACGCGATCGCCCGTTCTCAACCTAACGGCCACTGGCAGTTTAACCCTCAATGGGGGTCTCGATAGTCTCCAGCCTGACGGCAAAATTCGCCTCACAGGCGGGCAACTGAATCTGTTCACCACCCTCTTTTTGCTCCAGCGGCGAGCGGATAACTATGTGCTCTTTACCCCCGCCAATGGCTTAGATCCCGAACTCAACCTCACCCTTGCTGCCACTGCCACTGAAGTTTATACCCCCGGCACCGTGACGCGACTCTCCGATGCGGGTTCCCTCACAGCCACCAGTCTGGGAACATTGAACACCATTCGGATCACTGCCCGCATCAATGGTCGTGCCAGTCAATTGCAAACCAATTTGCCTGCGGTGCTTGAGCTATCCAGTACCCCTTCGCGCAGCACGACCGAACTCCTTGCCTTGATGGGCGGTGGTTCAATTGCGGATCTCAACCAAGTGGGGGGAGAAGCGGCGGTGGCCAGTCTTGCCGGATCAGCTCTTTTCAACAACCTACAGGCATTGATTGATCAGGCCACGGGTAACCGCACTTCCTTTCGGATGTTTCCAGCCGTCGTGCCCCCCGATCGCCAGGCCCAAAGCCAAGCCCCAACCCTTGCCCTAGGGGCTGAACTGGGTTTTCAAGTGAACAGTTTTACCTCGGTTTCCCTCTTGCAGTTGCTCACCGCTCCCAGTGATCCGACGCGGTTTAACCTTGGGTTTCAGGTGACAGAGCAGATTCGCCTTGGCGGACAGGTGAGCACCAGTGGTCAGGGCACAGGCTTTATTGAATTCCGTTACCGTTTTTAAGGTCGTCTAAGATCAATGTACTGCCAGCAACGCTCAAGCTTGGAAAGTAGCAATTGCGGCAGTTGCAGTAGCCTCGGTATCAATCTTGATGAAAAATTCCGCTAGAGCCTTATCTCAACGATTCTCGACCGCATGGCAGCGGTTAAGTCTGCGTTGGAAATTTACCTTGGCCTTGGCTCTTGTGGCGCTCTTTCCAGCCGTGATTATTACCGAAGCCCTGATTCAGGTCAGTAATCATAACTTCGATCGTCAACTTGAGCAGCAACTGCGCTCTAGTTTGCAGGATTTGCAGTGGGAAATTGATAACTTGGCCTATGAGTCTCGCATTCAAGCCCTCTTGATTGCCAATGGGATGTATGTGCAGCACGTGGGTCAACCCCTCACCCGTATGATGAATCCCTCCACTATCCGCGATCTGCTTGAGGAGGTGGATCCCACTGAGCGTCCCATGAATCTGATGCTGGTGAGCGATGCTAGTGGTCAGGTACTCGCCCAGCAAACAATGGTCTTGGCTAAAACGGGAGAGGCACTCCTCGACTTGACCCCCGAAACCCATTCCTACTATCGTCTCAGCTCACATCAAGCCAGCAGTATTGCTCACTTACCGATGTTTCAAGTGGCTCGCGATCGCCAGCAGATGATTAGCGGTCTGGTGCTCCTCAGTCGTGAGCAGTTACAAGAACTGGGCTTAGCCCAGCAGGCCAAGATCACATTGCGTCCTCAACCCATTGCAACTCTACCCGCCAAGCAACAGCCAGCCCCTGTCGGTACCTACCCCATTGCGGACGGCAATATTGGCTTACTGGCCTTTGCCGCAAAGCCTCTCTATGAAAACAACCAATTTCAGGGGCTAATTCTGACGGGCATTTTACTCAACAATATGCCGGATCTTGTGGATGCCACCACAGAATGGTCCACGGTAGATACGGTGGCAACAATTTTTGCCCAAGATTTGCGGATTGCCACCAATGTACCTTACACCGATGGTCAGACTCGCGCCCTTGGTACCCGCGTTGCTCGCGAAGTGGCCACTCAAGTGCTCAATCAGGGCAAAACGTTTTTCGGCACAACTGACATTTTGGGTTCTCCCTATGTAACGATCTACAGTCCATTGCAGGACTTTCGCCAGCAGCTCGATTTGCCGCATCCACCGCCCATTGGTATCGCCTTTGTGGGGAAGTCCCAAGCGTGGATTCATACCATGACCACCCAGAAACGGTTGGTGGCCTTTGCCATTACCCTTGGTGCCCTGTTGTTGGCCAGTGTTTGGGCCTATCTCACGGCCAATGCCATTGTCAAACCCATTCAATCCTTGGCGACTTCGACCCGCCGCGTGCAGGCAGGCGATTTGACGACACTGGTACAGGTGCACTCCCTTGATGAGGTGGGGGAACTGGCCAATGCCTTTAATGCCATGATGCGCCAGTTGCGGATCTCTTTTGAGGAGTTAGCCCAGAAAAACCACTCCCTTGAGCAGATTCGTGATGAACTGCTTGAGGCCAATGAACAGTTTGAGGCGGTACTCAATGCGGTACCGGGTACGATCTCGTGGATTAATGCCGAGGGCATCTATAAGGGGGTGAATCGCAAGTTGGCAGAAACCTTGAATTTGCCACCAGAGGCGTTTATTGGTCGTCCCTTGGGCTTTTTGCGTGAGGATAGAGAGTTGGCAGCCTTTATGCAGGAGTTTGTGGATTCTCCCGATCAATTTGCCTCACGGGTGATCTCCGTTAAGCGCAATGGTCAAACCGCATTTTACCTCGTGGCTTTGCAAAAATACATGCAGGGTACCCATACGGTTGCCGTCGGTATTGATATTAGCGATCGCATTCGCGCCGAGGAAGCACTGCGCATTGCTGAGGAAAACTACCGCAGTATTTTTGAGAATGCCCTTGAGGGGATTTTTCAGGCGTCAACAGAAAATCGGTTTATTCGGGTCAATGCCGCCATGGCCAGAATTTTTGGCTTTGACTCTCCTGAAGAAATGGTGCAGAGCGTCACCAGTATTCCCGACCAAATCTATGTGGAAGCCAGCACCCGTGATGAGATTCTGAATCATTTTGCGACTGGAGGAACAACGGGACATTTTGAATTCAAGGCCTATCGGCGCGATCGCCAGATCATCTGGGTCGAATTGGATATGCGGGCGGTCTGGGATGCCGAGGGCAAGGTTCTCTACTATGAAGGATTGGTGCAGGACATTACTGAGCGCAAACAGCGTGAGCAAGCGATGCAGCAGCAAATCGAAGAGCTAAGGGTGGAAATTGATCACGAAAAACGGCGGCAGCAGGTGGCAGAAATTACCGAAACGGAGTACTTTCAGCAATTACGCCGTGAGGCGAACTATTTGCGTCAGCGTCGCCAGCGCTAAGGCTAAACCATGACCGATATCCAAGCCCTGTTTGAGCGCATTGCCCCCCTCTACGATCGCCTCAATGATCAACTGAGCTTTGGCCTTCACCATGTCTGGAAGCAAATGGCCGTGGACTGGCTCGAACTGCCTGCAGGGGCAACGGCTTTGGATCTCTGCTGTGGCACGGGCGATTTGACTCGTATGCTGGCGCGGCGGGTGGGGCGGCAGGGGCGGGTGGTGGGGTTAGACTTTGCGGCGGCACCCTTGGCGATCGCCCGTCAGCGCAGTTGCCATTACCCGCAAATTGAATGGCTTCAGGGGGATGCTTTGGCTGTGCCCTTTGCAGATCAAACCTTTCAAGGAATCACCATGGGCTATGGGCTGCGCAATGTCGTGGATATTCGCCAAGCTCTCAGGGAAATGTTTCGGCTGCTGATTCCCGCTGGGCGAGTCGCCATTCTTGACTTTAGCCATCCCCAAACCCCCGCACTCCAGCAATTTCAGCAATGGTACTTGCAACAGTGGGTGGTGCCCACCGCCTGTCAGTATGGCTTGGCCGCAGAGTATGACTATTTGTGGCCGAGTATTCAGGCTTTCCCCAGCCCAGCCACCCTCTGTGATCTAATTCAAAACGTGGGTTTTCAGCACGTGAAACACTATCCCCTCTTGGGCGGGCTAATGGCGATTACTGTTGCGCAAAAGTAATCTATGTTACAAAATGTAGGTTTTAGCCCCGTGGGAATCTTCTAAGCTAGAGATAGAGCCTTTTTCTATTTTTTGATGAACAGTTGAGGAGTCAGGAGTGAGATTCGCTTTTAGGAATAGGAATGGGTTTGGGCAGTCTTGAGCAGGACTCCATGACTGTGAAAAAGGCGGTAGGCAAATTGGAGGGCAGGGCGTTATGTACAAAAAAATTCTCGTTGCCGTTGACGACAGTGAACTGGGAGAACAGGTCTTTCAAACGGCGCTGGATTTGGCACAGCACTACCAAGCCCGCATGATGCTCATTCATGTCCTTTCACCCACCAATGAATCCTATCCTGACCCCATCTTTACCACCCCCTTCGCTTCCGGGGTCTATGTGGGACTCCATGAGGAAGTGATGCGTACCTATGCCGAGCAGTGGGAAAACTTTGAGCAAAAAGGTTTGGATATGCTGCGCAATCTCACCCAAATTGCCACTGAAAAAGGGGTGCCCACAGAATTTACCCAAGCCTTAGGGGATGCGGGTCGAGCCATTTGTGATCTGGCCAAAGATTGGGAAAGTGATTTGATTGTGCTGGGGCGGCGGGGTCTCAAGGGCTTGAGCGAGTTCTTCCTTGGCAGTGTCAGCAACTATGTGCTCCACAATGCCCCCTGTTCTGTGCTCACCGTTCAGCGCCGCCGTGATTGAGACGCCCGTTCGCATTAAGTTTCTTGTGCAACCCACCCGTGCCGATTGGGTGGTGCAGGCGATCGCTCACTTGGATACGATTTTGCTCGATCACTCCCACTGTGAGCGCAAAGCGGCTGGCGTAGCTATCAATCTCATGTTTCGCTATCCTTCCCACAAGCGATTGGTAGATGCCCTCACCGATATTGCCCAAGAGGAACTCGATCACTTCCGTCAAGTCAATCAGCAACTGGAACGCCGCCACATTGCCCTTGCCCCCCTCAGTGCACCCCCCTACGCCTCTCGCTTGAATGCCGCTGTCCGCCCGCAGGAACCCGATCGCTTTCTCGATACCCTATTGGTTTGCGCGTTGATTGAAGCTCGCAGCCATGAGCGGTTGCAACTGTTGGCTCAGCATTGCCCAGATCGGGAGTTAGCAGAATTTTTTGCCAGCCTTGTGACCTCTGAGGCACGCCACTATGGCACCTATTGGTACTTGGCCTATGAGTCCTTTGGTCAAGAGGTGGTGGCAGAGCGATTGCAGCAGTTGGCTGTCCTTGAGAGTGAGATTCTCAGCACGCCCTACCCCTTGCCTCGTATGCACAGTTAGCCTTAGATAGTGGGTGGCGTTGCCTCTTGCGCAGTGGTGGGCTGACCGACCGTAAGGCGCACCGTTTGACCAAATTGCTCCAAAATAACTGCGGGTGTGGTGTCATAGGCATCAATGGCGCGCACAAGCACATTGCCAGCGATCGTATCCCCCACCTGCACCGTACGGGTGACATTCTCTTTGGGCGAGCGAATAATTGCCTGTAGGCGACCATTTACGGCAGCCACACCAAAAACCTTCACCGCTTGGGCATCCACTGGAGGCGGCAGGGGTGATGGGGTGGGTGGAATGGCGGCAGCGGGAGTACCTGTTCCATTAGCAGCTGTTTGAGGAGAACCGTTACCCGCATTACCCGTAGCGGCGGGCGCACCGTTTGGCGTTTCACCCTTGGGAGCTTCGTTCCTGTTGGGGGGAAGCAGCGGGGCGAAGGGATTGGCACGACCGACATCTGCCAGTTCCTCAAGGTAGGTTTTAGGGTTGGTAGGAGGAATTAATGCTGCAACCGCAGATGCGGTGACACTGGGAGGTTCGGGTTCAAGGTCTGGGGCAGCTGCTGCCGGTGGCGCCACCGCTTGATTGGGTTGATTGGTAGGGTCTATTTCGACTTCAGTGACGATAAAGCCACAGCCGCTCATGCCTGAGGCCAGCAACCCAATGGCAATGGTGATGATCGTGGCGCGCTGTTTCAACATTTGGTGTCTCACCTTTGGCTGATGATATTGGTGGTGCAGACGAACTCTATTGTTGCCTACTATAAAATGTACCGTTGGTCTGCAGTGGCTATGCATAGGCACTTGCCAAAGTGGTCTGGGTGGTGGAGAGTTGCTGTGGGGGCGATCGCTCGGTACACTGAAAAACAATTGTAACGTTATTTACGGAATGAATCGGTCATGAGTGCTAAGCCCGTCGTGATTGCTCCCTCCATTCTCTCTGCGGACTTCAGTCGTTTGGGTGAAGAAATCCAAGCGGTGGATCGGGCGGGAGCCGACTGGATCCATGTCGACGTCATGGATGGTCGTTTTGTTCCCAATATCACGATTGGGCCATTGGTTGTTGAGGCAATTCGCCCCTTGACCCAAAAGCCCCTCGATGTGCACTTAATGATCGTTGAGCCAGAAAAATACGTGGCGGATTTTGCCAAAGCGGGGGCGGATATTATCTCTGTCCATGCGGAACACAACGCCTCGCCTCACCTGCATCGCACCCTCTGTCAAATTCGGGAACTGGGTAAACAGGCGGGGGTAGTGCTCAACCCCTCTAGCCCTCTTGAACTCATTGAGTACGTCCTTGATGTCTGTGATCTCGTGCTGATTATGAGTGTCAACCCTGGCTTTGGCGGCCAGAAATTTATTCCAGCGGTTTTGCCAAAAATTCGGCGGCTACGGCAGCTGTGCGAAGAGCGCGGTTTAGACCCATGGATCGAAGTGGATGGCGGTCTCAAGGCGGAAAATACGTGGCAAGTTCTCGAAGCCGGTGCCAATGCCATTGTGGCTGGTTCAGCGGTCTTCAAGGCACCGGATTACGCAGCAGCGATCGCGGGCATCCGCCATAGCAAACGTCCTAGTCCTGAGTTGGTGACGGCCTAGGCACTGGCTGCCGACGGAGTTTGAAATCGCTGCCACGAAAAGGCTTTCAGGTGGCGATCGCCCGTCCGATGCAAAATCAAGTTGGCCATCAGCTTCGCTGTAATCGGGGCAAGTAAAATGCCATTACGGTAATGCCCCGTGGCCAAGTAAAGATTCGCCGCTGGCCCTTCCCCCAAAATCGGTAAATCATCGGGGGTGGCTGGACGATAGCCCCACCACGTATCAATCACCTCGTAACTGGCCAACTCTGGAATAACGGCGGTGGCACGATTCAGCAGTGCTTGCAGGCCAGCAACCGTAGTTCCCTCTTGGAAACCCACATCCTCACTGGTGGCACCCACCACCACTTTGCCAGAGCGACGCGGCACGAGATAGAGTTGATCGCCAAAGATCACATGGTTCAGTAGGGGTTGCCCCGGCGGTTTTAGGGCTAACATTTGTCCCTTGCGGGGGGTGACGGGTAGGGGAAGTAGGCTTTGTGCCCATGCGCCTGTGGCCAGAATGTAAATCCCCGCAGACCAACGCCCGCGATCGCTCTCCAAGGCTGTAATTTCCCCTTGGGGGGTTTGCTGAAACCGCTGGACACTAATGCCCTCAATCACTTCGATTCCTAGAATGCGAGCGGCACTCACCAAGACCTTAGCCAAGTTGCGCGTATTCACCTGCCCATCTTGGGGAAACCACCAAGCCCCTAGCACACTCTCCGCAAAGCCCGGTTGATAGTTCCCAAGTTCAGATGCATCGAGCCAGCGGCTGTCGGGTTCCATAGGGTGGGCGCGATCGCGCTGCCGCTCATCGGTCACGGGTGCCAAAATACCACAGAGCCAGTAGCCCGCATCCATGCCCGTCAGTTGCTCAAGCTTATCAATCCAGCTGGGATAGAGATTGCGGCTCGCCGTACACAAATTCCACATGGCGCCTGCGGGCAAGCCTTCTGCTTGGGGGGCTAACATTCCCGCTGCGGCATGGAGCGCTGCTTCCCGAAACTGGCGGCTCAGAACGGTGGGTCGTGCCCCCCGCAATGCCAATTCGATGGCGATCGCCAGCCCCATGGTGCCGCCACCAATAATCAAAATGTCCCGCTGTTCATCCCCAAGGATCATTCTTGACGCTTCAATCCCAATTTACACATTTCTTTATCTTGGCATCTGCCACCCCTTAAGGGTAGCCCAAACCACCCACTTGAGGGGGAACGGCGCCTTGTTTTCCGCTCCTGAAGTCAACTCGTTATAATAAGGGCGATCGCGGTGGATTTGCTGCCGCTGTGTGGTAACTGTCCATGATCTCATCCGGCTCTCACTACCCGATCTTTGGTCCTGAAATTCGTTGTCCCCACTGTCGGCAAGTCATTCCCGCCCTGACCCTCACCGATACGTACCTGTGCCCGCGCCACGGTCCTTTTGAAGCTGATGCCAAAACGGGGGAATTAATGCACCTACAATCCGGCCGCATTTGGCGCCTCTGGAACGGCGAATGGTATCGCCAGCACACCCACCCCGACGGGATTCGCTTTGAAATTCACGATGCCCTCGATCGCCTCTACACCCAAGGCTACCGCGCCACCAAAGTCATTATTGCCGAACGCTATCGGGATCTCTTTTGTGCCTACCTCGAACGCAGCACCCCTTGGCGAGGCTCCACGGATCCCCAAATGCTGCGCCTCTTTGGTTTGCCCGTTGAGTTTAGCCCCCCCGCTAGCCAAGAGGAGCGCTGGGATGTGATTAACTTTGATCTCGAAAAAGAACCCGGCGCCCCCATTCGCCCCCCCTATTTTCGGATGTTTGACTAGTGATGCTCACCCTCACCGACTGTGGCGAACTGGAATTGATTGAGCGCCTGCGCCCCTATTGCCACAGGGAATTGATTGGCGATGATGCCGCGGTTCTGTCGCTACCCCTTGGGGAGCAACTGATTGTCAGTACCGATGTCCTAGTGGAGGGGGTGCACTTTAGTTTAGGCATGGGCGATACCCCTGTGACCATGACGCCAGTGGATGTGGGCTGGCGATCGCTGGCCGCCAATTTATCCGACCTTGCAGCCATGGGGGCATTGCCCTTGGGGTTAACGGTGGGTCTCGCGGCACCGCGCAACTGTCCTGTGGCAACAATTGAGGAGATTTATCAAGGCATGGCCGCCTGTTGTCAGGCCTATGGCACCAGCATTATCGGTGGTGATACCTGTCGCTCTAGCGTTCTCAGTCTCAGCATCACCGTCTTGGGCAGTGCGCCGCCAGAACGGATTATTTATCGCGATCGCGCCCGGGTGGGGGATGTCATTGTCGTGACGGGGGTTCATGGTGCCTCCCGCGCTGGTCTCGAGTGCCTTTTGTATCCGCAGTGGGCTAGTACTGTGTCCGCAGAACTACGGCAAGCGTGGATCCAAGCCCATCAACGCCCTCAACCTCGATTGGATATTGTGCAATGGCTGCGCCAACAGGTGCCCCCGCCGCGTCTGGCTGGCATGGATAGTAGTGATGGCCTCGCGGCAGCTGTCTTGCAACTCTGTCAAGCCAGTGGGGTGGGTGCGATTCTTTGGGCAGAGCAAATTCCGATGGTGGGCTATAGCGATCGCCCGCAGGCCTTGAACTGGGCACTCTATGGCGGTGAAGATTTTGAACTGGTGTTGTGCCTTGCCCCAGACTTGGCTCAAGAACTTTGTAGGGCAGCGGGTGAGCAAGCCGCCATTGTTGGGGAAATGATTCCTGAAAAGAGAGTGCAACTCAAGCTCAATGGTGAATTATTGCCCCTGCAGCCCGATCAACTTTTTCAGCACTTTTAGGCGATCGGTTGAGTGGGCGAATTAGTTGCCTGAAGCAGGCATGGGTGTTGAGGTCGGGCACCGCCGTCAAGGAATATTACAAAAATTCATAAAGCTTAGGGGCGATCGCCGATAAATCCCCATAAATTTATACATTTCTTAAAAAAATACCGAGCTACCCCCGAATCGTTCTAATCTAAGTTAGCGCGTTAACTAAAAGTAAAGGGAGCCTCTTAGTAACCATGGTTGTCAAAGCAAGTGGTGGAAGCTCGGTTGCCCGCCCGCAACTTTATCAAACAGTCCCCGTTTCAACGATTATTCAAGCCGAACAGCAGGATCGCTTCCTGAATCGGGGTGAGCTGGATGAACTCGCTGTTTATCTGCGCTCTGGGGCAAAACGCCTTGAAATTGCCACCACCCTCACCCGCAACGCCGACATCATTGTTTCCCGTGCTGCCAACCGCATCTTTGTCGGTGGTTCCCCCATGGCCTTCCTCTCCCGTCCCCAAACTGCAGAAGCCCCCCAATTCACCACTGGGGCAAGGGGCGAAGCCATTGACATGAAAGAAGCCATGAAGTTGGGAACCGCAACCTATGTGGACACCCGTGGTGGATTCCTAGAGGGCTTGCGCTCCGTCTTTAGTGCCTCTGGTGGTGGTGCACCCGTGGGCTTCAAGCCGATCAACATTGCCCGCTATGGCCCTGCCCGCATGGAAAAATCCCTGCGCGACTTGGATTGGTTCCTGCGCTATACCACCTATGCCATTGTGGCTGGCGATCCCAACATTCTGGCGGTGAATACGCGCGGCTTGCGGGAAATTATTGAGGCTGCTTGCTCCACTGATGCCACCATTGCTGCCCTACAGGAAATGCGGCGGGCGGCTCTTAGCTACTTTGAAAAAGACGCCGAAGCCAAGGGCATTGTGGAAACCTACTTTGAAGTTCTGATCAACGAATTTATTGCCCCTGCCCCCTCCGATAAAGTGCGGCAGCGCAACTCCACGGATCTTCAAGGTCTGCAACTACCCCAGATTTACTTCAATGCCGCCGAACGCCGTCCCAAATTTGTGATGAAGCCGGGGCTATCCGCTGCCGAGAAAAACGAAGTGGTCAAAGCCGCCTATCGGCAAATCTTTGAACGCGACATCTCCCGTGCCTACGGCTTGGGCATCTCTGACCTAGAATCCAAGGTGAAAAATGGCTCCATCTCGATGAAGGAGTTCATCCGCCAACTGGCCAAATCGCCCCTCTATCGCAAAAACTTCTACGAACCCTATATCAACAGCCGTGCCCTCGAACTGGCCTTCCGCCATATTTTGGGTCGTGGGCCTTCGAGCCGTGAGGAAGTGCAAACCTACTTTGCCATTATTTCCAAAGGGGGTCTTCCAGCCTTAGTGGATGCCCTTGTGGATTCCAAGGAATACAGCGACTACTTTGGTGAAGAGACGGTGCCCTATCTGCGGGGTCTGGGTCAAGAGGCTCAAGAGTGCCGCAACTGGGGTGCCCAACAGGATCTCTTCAAGTACAGTGCTCCCTTCCGTAAAGTCCCGCAATTCATCACCACCTTTGCCGCTCAGGATCAGCCGCTGCCGGATCAACACCCCTACGGTGCGGGCAACGATCCCTTGGAAATTCAGTTTGGCGCCATCTTCCCGAAAGAGAAGAAAAATCCCAATGCTCGCCCCCAACCCTTCAACAAAGACACCCGCCGCATTCTCATTACGCGCGGGCCAGGGATCAACAATCAGGTGAGCAATCCCGCAGCGCGTGGGGTCGCCCCCGGCAGCCTAGGGCCAAAAGTCTTCAAACTGGATCAGCTTCCCAGCATCAATGCCCGCATTGGCAAACGCTCGATCGCCACGGGCGGCGACAGCGTCAAATTTGCTGAAAGTTCGACCCAGCGGGTGATTCGTGCCGCTTATCTGCAAGTCTTTGGCCGCGATGTCTATGAAGGGCAGCGCCAAAAAGTGGCCGAGATCAAACTGGAAAACGGTGAAATCTCTGTGCGTGAATTTGTGCGGATTTTGGCCAAGTCAAACCTCTTCCGCAGCCTCTACTGGACACCGCTGTACGTCACGAAGGCGATTGAATATATTCACCGTCGCCTCTTGGGTCGTCCCACCTATGGTCGCCAAGAGATGAATGCCTACTTCGACATTGCCTCGAAGAAAGGTCTCTATGGCTTAGTGGATGCGATCATTGACAGCCAAGAGTACAGCGAAGCCTTTGGCGAAGATACGGTTCCCTACGAGCGCTACATTACGCCCCAAGGTCTGGCTCTGCGATCGCTCCGCACTGGCACGATTGGTGAAACTGGCGTACCCCCTGAAAAAGAAGAAACACCTCGCTTTGTCGAACTGGGGGCGGTGACCGAACTGCGAACCGAGCCAGCAATTCAGTTCCGTGCCAATCAAGGGGTGAGCAAGCGCCGCGACCAAACCAAGGTCTTTAAGCTCACAGATCTCAATGACAAGCAAAATCTGCAACTAGTGATTCAGGCGGCCTATCGTCAGGTCTTTGAGCGGGATGTGGCGCCCTACATTGTCCGCGATGAATTTACTGCCCTTGAATCGAAGCTCAGCAACGGCGAGATTACCCTCAAGGAGTTTATCGAGGGCTTGGGTTGCTCGGAACTCTATCAGAAGGAGTTCTACACCCCCTACCCCAACACCAAGGTGATCGAACTGGGCACCAAGCACTTCTTAGGTCGAGCGCCCCTTGATCAAGCGGAAATTCGCCGCTACAACCAAATTCTGGCCACCCAAGGCTTAAAGGCCTTTGTCCAAGCCCTCGTCAGTAGTGCTGAATACGCTGAAGCCTTTGGTGAGGATACGGTGCCCTATCGTCGCTTCCCCACCCTGCCGGCGGCCAACTTCCCCAACACTGAGAAATTGCACAATCAACTCACGAAGCAAAGTGATGCGATTGTCGTGCCCAGCTTCGCACCCGTGAAACCTCGCCTCGATAACACGAAGCTGCCGCTCCTCAGTCGGGCGATCGCCGAACAAGAGGCCAAAGCGCGTCAAGCGGATCCCAGCAAACCCCGCTTTATCGAATTGGGACGCTCCTTCCGCAATGGCGATGGTCAATCGGTGGAAGTGGGGGTCGGTACCACCCGTCGCCGTCCTGCTCGCATTTTCCGCATGACCGTGGGTGCCCCTAGTGCTGAAGTGGAACTGGTGATCAATGCCATCTACTGCCAAGTGATGGATGTCTTCAGTGGCCAAGTGCCCAGCCAGTTCCGGCGCCCTGATCTCGAGAGCCGCCTGCGCAACGGTGAAATTACGGTTCGCGAGTTTGTGCGTACCTTGGCCAGCTCGGAGATCTATCGCAACCGCTTCTACACCCCCTATCCCAACACCAAGGTGATTGAATTCCTCTTCCGTCACCTCCTCGGTCGCGCCCCGGCCACCCAAGCGGAAATTCGCCAATACAACAAAATCTTGGCGGATCAAGGCCTCAAGGCTGCTGTCGAAACGATGGTGAATAGCCCTGAGTACAGCCGCTACTTTGGCGAAGATGTCGTGCCCTACAAACGCTTCCCCACCCTGCCAGCGGGCAACTACATTGGCAGTGTCAAGGCCGAGGCCGACTTGGTGAAGCAGTCTTGGTCAAGCCTCTCGCCCTCGTTGGTGGGGATTCAGCCAAGCCACCGCGACTAGGGAACGCTGCCACTAACCACTGGTGAATCAATACACTAGCGGATGCTCTTGCAGGGGTGTCCGCTTTTTTTCTCGACAAGACCACATTAAAATATCTTAAAGATTCTCAATTCTGAAAAATCGGCAAAATCCTGTCCTAGTCAGGGCTGGGAGTCTTTCTATAGCCAGTAAAAAAATGATAGAGTACAAAAAATTCACATTTTAATTTCTTATCCATTACTGTTCTCATTGAGTAGGAGTGTCCGTTACTTTGGAGAGCCACAAAGAAAAGATACTCGTTGTTGATGATGAAGCGAGTATTCGCCGCATTTTAGAAACTCGGCTGTCAATGATTGGCTATACCGTCGTCACTGCTGCCGATGGCGAGGAAGCCCTGACCACATTTCGGCAGGAGCAGCCAGATTTAGTAGTGCTTGACGTGATGATGCCCAAACTAGATGGCTATGGCGTCTGTCAAGAACTGCGCAAAGAATCCGATGTCCCCATCATTATGCTCACTGCCCTTGGCGATGTCGCCGATCGCATTACAGGGCTGGAACTGGGCGCCGATGATTATGTGGTCAAGCCCTTTTCCCCCAAGGAGTTGGAAGCCCGCATTCGCTCGGTGCTGCGACGCATTGAAAAAACCAGCACCTCTGGTATCCCTAGCTCTGGGGTGATTCAGGTGGGCAATATTCGCATTGATACCAACAAGCGCCAAGTCTATAAGGGGGATGAGCGCATTCGCCTCACGGGTATGGAATTTATGCTCTTGGAATTGCTGGTGGGACGCTCGGGGGAACCCTTCTCACGGGGAGAAATTCTCGAGCAGGTGTGGGGCTACACGCCAGAACGCCATGTGGATACGCGGGTGGTGGATGTCCACATTTCCCGCTTGCGGGCTAAGCTAGAGGAAGACCCCAGTAATCCAGAATTAATTTTGACAGCACGGGGAACAGGCTATCTCTTTCAGCGGATTACTGAACCGGGAGAAGCAAGCAACAAAAATTCCTAACTGGCTTGAGGGTGAGCCATGCTTCAAAAACGCTGGCGCTGGTCAGAAGCTGTGGGTCTGGGTCTGACGGTTGTGGCCCTGAGCATTATTGCCTTTATGCAGCAGGATGCCCTGCGTCAGTTACAGGCTCAAACGGGAGAACAATTCACCGATGCCGAATATGAGCGCCAGAATGCCCAGACCATTACACAGATGCGGCTTTTGGCCAACCTACCCGCCTTTGGTTTTGACAATTTAGTTGCCGATTGGGCGTTTTTGCAATTTCTCCAGTTTTTTGGTGATTCCGCTGCCCGCCAAGTCACGGGTTACGACGATGCACCTGCTTTCTTTGCGGTAATTATCGCTAAAGACCCCCGCTTTGCCCCAACCTATCCCTATCTTTCAACGGCAATTACGGTGTATGCAGGACAGCCGCAAACCTCTGTGGCCTTGATGGATCGGGGTCTGGCAGCGATGGATCCTGCCTATCAACCGACAGCTTACTTGGCATGGGTATTTCGGGCGATGGATGAATTGCTCTTTTTGGGCAAGGGGCGAGCGGCAGCAGAGTCCTACGATCGCGCGGCGGCTTGGGCAGAAATGAATCCAGATCCACAAGTCCGCGCCGCAGCAGAGTATTATCGCTCGTTGGCACAAACCCTACGGCGGGATCCCGATAGTCGGATGGCACAGATCAATGCCTGGATTTGGGCACTGGTGAATGCGGTCAGCGATCGCTCGCGACAAACGGCCATCGAGAATATTGAACGTCTAGGAGGTAAGGTCTCACGGCTGCCTGACGGCACTTGGCAAATCCGCCATCCTGAAGATCTGCGGTAACGCCTGTGGAACGCACGATTGCCGAAATCAATGAAAAGATTACAGCAGGCAAAGCCACCGTTTGGACATTGGCAGAACTCAAAGCCCGCCTTGAAAGCTTGAGCATTGCGGAAGCAACGCGCCAAGTGGATGTGATCACGACGGGCACGTTTGAACCCATGGAATCGTCTGGGGCGATGATTAACTTGGGGCCGACGGATCCACCGATTAAACTGCGGCAGTGTTGGCTCGATGGCATTCCTGCCTACAGTGGTTTTGGCGCCGTCGATCTGTACTTGGGGGCAGCCCAATCCCTGGATCCCAATTCCGAAGCGGGCGAAGCCGACAGTCTGCGGGAGCGCGGGGGGGGCCATGTCATTGCCGATTTGATTGCGGGTAAAGCCATTCCCCTACGGGCAGTGGGCTATGTCACGGATTGTTATCCCCGCGCCAGTTTAGAAACGGTGATTAGCAAAGAGACGATCAATCAGTTCTATCTCTATAACCCCCGCAATCTTTATCAAAATTTTATTGTCGGTGTCAATGGGGGCGATCGCCCGCTCTATACCTACCTTGGTCCGCTGCAACCGCAACTGGGGAATGCTGTCTATGCCTGTGGCGGTGCCCTTTCACCTCTATTGAATGATCCCTACTTGCGACTGGTGGGGATTGGCACGCGCATTTTTCTCGGCGGTGGCATTGGTTATGTGGCGTGGGAAGGCACTCAACACTTCCCCTTGCAAAAACGGTTGGCCAACGACACCCCCATTGGTCCAGCAGCCACCCTTGCCCTGATTGGTGATGCCAAACAGATGGATCCCTTTTGGGTGCGGGGCTGCTATTTCAAGCACTATGGAGCGTCCCTGATGCTGGGGGTGGGGGTTCCGCTGCCGGTGCTGGATCAAGAGGTCATTGCCCGCTGTGCCATTCGCGATGAGGAAGTGGTGGCGCCGATTATTGACTTTTCAATTCCCCGCCGCGTGCGTCCCACCTTTGGCATGGTCAACTATGCTCAACTCAAGTCAGGCAAAATCAAAATTGAAGGCAAAACTGTGCGCACTGCTCCCCTGACGAGTCTTTACTTTAGTCAGCGCATTGCCGAAGTCCTCAAAGACTGGATCCACAGTGGTCGTTTTACCCTCACAGAACCCGTTGCCCCCCTGCCGCGCGATCGCGTCTTTTTGCCACAGCAACCTTGGATGCCCGCTGCCAGCGATGATTAATGACATTAATGACTTTTGGCGGGTAGCAACCCTCCTTTCGCTATAATGACCAATAGTTCAACCACCTTGGCCTTGGCAATTCTCCAGTCCCCGACCGAGTGATTCAGGCCACTGCTGAACACTTGCCGATGGGTGTTTAATAAAAATATAGGGTTCTGGATTCCAGCGATCGCGGACAGACGAAAAGTTGCATCCTTCATTCACTTAATTTCGTCATGCGTATTATTACGGTTGTTGTATGTTCTAGTTGTGTGTCAGTCTCAGCGTTAGGGTAGAGGTCAAGGGCTGTGCAGTATCTTGCCGAGGTGATTAAAAAAACGGGTTTCATGGGGACGAAATCCGAGTTGAAGTTGTTGATGCGTGAGCAGTCGGGCTACTGGCACCCTGTCCCCCAAAACGAAGAAACGATTCCCTTTGACAACAGTCGTGACTACGGCAATGGTGTGTTGGTCTTTGTTGAAATGGCCGCCAACCGCCAGATTCAAAACGTGGATGAAGCAACGCGCCGTCTCACCGGTATCTTGCACGGCTTCACACGGATGCGTGAGCGCTTCCAAAGTCAAGAGGAAGAAATTGAGGGCTGGAAGCAATCCCTCTCCTATCAAGCAGAAGCTCTGAACCAACGGGAACAGGAATTTGAGCAGCGCAGAGAAGAACTCCAAGAACTAGAGGCGCAACTGGCCGGCGCTGAAGAGCAGCTAGCACAACTCAACAAATTGCGAGAAGAATTGACCGCCGAGGAACAGCGGATTCAAGCAGAGCGCCAAGCCCTTGAAAATTTACGCCACCAAGTGCACCAAGAGCAGCAGCGCTGGGAACAACTTAAATCAAGCCACAGCGTTGGCCTATCCCCAGAGCAAATTCGCCAAGTGGACTCGATTTTGCGGCAGTTGGCAGAGACCCTCAACAGTGGTGGGCGTCCTCAAATCGCGGAATGTTTTCAAATTTTAGACCAGCAGCAGGCCTTGCTGAGTCAATACTGGCAGCAACTGGAGCAACTGGAGCAGGAGCTGAGTCAACGGCAAGCTGCCCTAGAGGAACAACTGCAAGCCTTCCATGCAAAGGAGGAGACGTGGCGCACCGCCCAAGAACAATTTTGGCAAGACAGTCGGGCGATCGCCCTGCAGGAGGAACTCTGCCGCTACAAACAGTCCGTGCTTGAAAAAGAACGTCACCTCCTTGCCCAACAGGAGGAAATGATCCAGCAAATGCGCCAAGCCATGGTCAGTGATCTCACAGAGGCCGTGGATGTGAATGCCCTGATGAAAATGCCCATGGAGGAACTCGAAAAAGAAGTCGCCAACCGCGGTAATGACCTCAAACGTGCCTCTGCCTTTGTCAACGATCAAGAAGAAGAGCTAAAAATGGCTCTGGAGTCCTTAGCAGAACTGGAGCAAAAAGTCAAAGACGCCAGTGATTTCGATCGCCTGCAACTGGCAGGAGAACTGGAGGACGAACGCCAGCGCTGTAATCTGCTCAATCAGGCGCTTGAAGGACAGCGGCAAAATATCCGTGAAAAAGAAGCGATCTACAAAATCCACAAACAAGTGCTAGAGGCGCGCAAAGATCCCGCCTCCCAACAGGGCATTAGCCTCATTCCCATCCTCAGTGAACTGGAGCGCCAGTTTCAAGAGTACAGTGTGGCTGTCAATCAACTCGCGGAAGAATTGCAGCAGGCCTATACTGATCTCGAAAGTCTGCGCCATGACCTTGAAGAGCGCCGCAAACTGCAACAGCAGCAAAAAGATCAACTCAGTCAAGAAGAACAGGCACTGATTGAAGAGCAACGGTTACTCGCTGCCAAGCGCGGCCAAGCGAATCTACTGCGGGAGATTTTACAGCCCGTTCAAGATCGCCTCAATCACCTGCGCCAAGGCCTAGAGGGACTAAACCAAAATATCCTCAATGGCCGTCCCAGTGCTCTCATTTCTGAATTGCAGCAGGTCGTCATGAATCTAGGGCAGGGGGCTTAGTCGCTAATTGCGCTGCCGCATCGCGTCTCGGACTTTGGTTTCTCCTGCGCGGTTATTTTGCTCACGGTACAGTTTCAAAGCCACTTGATAGGCACTGCGAGCCTCCTGCCGCCGCCCTTGCGCTGCCAAGGCTTTGCCCAAGCGATAAAATCCCTCGGGATCTCTAGGGTTGATCTGCGTAGCTTGACGATAAATTGCCGCCGCTTCAAGGGGGTTGTTCTGCTGCATTAACAACTCGCCAAAGCTAAAGTAGGTGGCTAGCCGTTCGGGTTGCAAAGTGATTAGGCGGCGATAGGTTTGAATGGCTCGCTCGGGTTGATTCGCCGCAACGGCCAGTTCAGCCACCTGTTGTAGCAGATCCGCATCCCGCTGACCCAAGTTAGCGGCGCGATCAATCGCTTGCCAGCCATTGCTAGGATCGCCGGCGGCCAGAAGTGCCATCCCCAAGTTGAGTTGAATCGAGGCATTGCCGGGGGCAAGGGCTGCCGCCTGTTGCAGACTACTGAGGGCTTCAGGAATATTGCGTTGTTGGAGCAGCAAAACGCCTAATCCCTTTTGAGCCGCCCAATTGCGGGGGTCAAGACTGAGGGCGGAGCGGTAGGCCTGTATAGCGCCTTGGGGATCCCCCATGCGGGCGAGAATCACCGCCAGTCCTTCGTAGGATTGGGCATTACGGTTATTCAGGCGAATGGCTTGGCGGTAGGCGGCAGCAGCCCCGTGGTTTTCCCCCATCATCCCCAGACTGTAGCCGAGGGCATAGTAAAAATCAGCGTTTTGTTGATCCAGCTCAATAGCGCGTTGGTAGGCACGGGCGGCTTCGGCAAATTGTCCCTGCTGGGCATAGATGTAGCCAATGGCAGAATGCACGCGGGGATTACGGCTCTCGCTCTGGAGCAGTTGCTGATAAATGGCCAAGGCTTGGGCATAGTTTCCTGCTTCCACTAGCCGTCGCCCTTCTTGCATCAGCGTGCTGACTTGGCTATTGGCGTGTACTGGCGATGCCATCCAAAGGCCAAGACTGGCAATACTAGCCCACAAAAGGGAATTGAAGCGCATCGTGAGTGAGTCCTCCTCGCAAACGTTAACCCCAACTTAACGGTTGTTTACAGCTCTCTTAAGAGATACTGCAAATTCCGCCAAGGGCGATCGCCAAGGGTTAAGAGATCTAGTTAAGGCAAACTAAGGCTCTATTCTGGACAATTTTGACCCGAATGGCAAATCAAAAGGTAGGTGTGCGATGGCGAGACGATGCAACATTGCCCTTGTGGGCAGCTACAACAGTGGCAAAACAACCCTTGCAGAAAGCATTTTGCGCCTTACCCACGCCACGAGCAGTAAGGCCAGTAGTCTTCTAGATACCAGCCCTGAGGCTCGCGATCGCCAAATGGGGGTGGAACTGAATGTCGTTCATACCCAGTATGGGGACTTGGAGCTGACGCTTCTCGACTGTCCCGGCTCGGTGGAATTGCTGCAAGAAACCCTCAATGCCCTCGTGGGGGTGGATATGGCGATCGTTGTCTGTGAACCCCTGAGCGATCGCGCCTTTACCCTAACCCCCCTGTTCAAATTCCTCGATGACTGGCAGATTCCCCATATTCTTTTTGTCAACAAGATGGAGCGCGCCCATGACCCCTACATGGAGATCCTCGCGGCCTATCGCCAAGTTTCCAGTCGCCCCTTGGTACCCCACCAGTACCCCATTTGGCAGGGGGATGATCTCTTGGGCTACATTGACTTGGTGACGGAGCAGGCCTATCACTATCATGCGGGGGCAGCGGCGGATTTAGTTCCCTTTCCTTCGGAATTACAAGCCGTTGAACAGGCGGCGCGGGCGGAGCTACTGGAGGCTCTAGCCAACTATGATGACCACCTTTTGGAAGAACTCCTTGAGGATATTGCGCCGCCAGAAAGTGAAATCATGGCGGATCTGCGCTGGGAGTTGGGAGCCGATTTAATTGTGCCCGTCTTTTTTGGCAGTGCGCAAACGGACTACGGTGTGCGCCCCCTATTGGCAGCCCTTGATCGCGAAGCACCCGATGCCACAGAAACTGCTGCCCATCGCCAGATCAATGGTGAAGAACCCCTCGCCCAAGTGCTGAAGACCTTCTATCTACCCCAAGGAGGCGGCAAGCTCTCCCTCGTTCGGGTCTGGCAGGGTACCTTGACCGATGGTATGAGCTTGAATGGGGTGCGCGTGGGGGGTATCTACCGTGCCCAAGGTACACAACTGGAATCCTTGGGACAAGCCACAGCGGGGGACATCGTTCTCTTGGCGCGGCTAGAGGGCATTCGTACGGGTGAGACCCTCAGTATCAATGGTCAGGCGGTGCCTTTGCCCTGTGCCCCCCAACTAGAACCCGTCTATGCCTTGGCCATTACCCCCAGTAAACGCAGTGATGAGGTGAAGCTCACCAGCGCGCTGCAAAAACTCCTTGAGGAAGATCCGGCGCTGCGCTGGGAACAGCATGGCGATACCCATGAAATTATTCTCTGGGGACAGGGTGACATTCACTTGCAGATTGCCCTTGATCGCCTGCGCCGCAAATATAACCTACCGATGCAAACCCATCTCCCCCAAGTCCCCTACAAGGAAACCATTCGCCGCAGCACGAAAAACAGTCATGGCCGCTATAAACATCAAACCGGTGGCCACGGCCAGTTTGGCGATGTCTACCTCGATATTGCTCCCCTAGAACGCGGCAGCGGCTTTCAATTTAGTGAAACCATTGTCGGCGGCGTTGTGCCCAAGCAATATATCCCCGGTGTCGAGCAAGGGGTGCGGGAATTTCTCAACCAAGGACCGTTGGGATTTCCGATCGTGGATGTGGCGGTGACCCTCACCAATGGCTCCTATCACTCCGTGGATAGCTCTGAGCAGGCCTTTCGCCAAGCGGCTCGCCTCGCCATGCAAGCGGGAATTCCCCAGTGTGAACCGCAACTCCTAGAACCCATCATGGCAGTCCAAGTGTGGATGCCCCAAGCTTTTACGGCTAAGGTGATGCAGGCGTTGACGGGGCGGCGCGGTCAGGTTTTGGGCTACAGCAATAAGGAGGGTTGGCCCGGCTGGGAACAGATTGAGGCTTATTTACCCCAAGCAGAAATGCATGACTTTGTGGTGGAGTTGCGATCGCTGACAATGGGCACAGGTGGCTTCCATTGGCAATTTGACCATCTTCAAGAAGTACCGGAGAAACTGGCCGCGACGATTGTCCAGCGCCACAAAAAAGCCTAGGCTACCAGTTGAGCCGCCTTGGCCTGCAATTCCTGAAGTCGTGTGGCCATAATCTGCTGAATCTGCGCCTCCTGCTGGCGATCGCTCGCATCCAGATCATCAGCCACGGTGCCGGGAGCCGCTTGGAATTTCTTGAGTTGACGGTCAAAGAAACTATTGGGAAAGCGGCGGTACTCAACGGTCTGCTGCTGGAGGTGGGCAGTGTGGCAAAACTGGTGCAGCCAATGGGCATAGGCCACATCCTCAGCCCCATAGCGAAATTGGCGAAACACCTCCTCTTCGGGAAAGCCGCCAATAAACTCATGGACTTCGCGGCGCACGGCGAGATTGAGCACCAGCGTTTGCTCGAGGCTTTTGTGCCAGTAGGGATGCAGGCGATCGCGACAATAGACCCCCGTGCGTACCGCCCCAAAATACGCTGGGGCATAGGGTGCGGGTAAAGGCTGATTCAACACCGATAGGGCTAAAAACAGATGCTCAGGGCGGTAGAGATCATCGGCATCACAGAAAAAAATCACCTCCCCTTTGGCCAAGCGCACCCCCATGTTCCGCGCTGCCGCAATCCCAATATTCGTCGGCAAGCCCACCAATTGTAGGGGCACGGCATTCGGCCATCCTGCCGTCGCCACATCACAGGTGTGATCCGTTGAACCATCGCTAATCAGGATGAATTCCCCCGCAGTGGCGTAGGGGAAGTGCTGTTGGAGGTAGCGGCAACTGGCGGCAATGCTCTCAAGGGTTTCCCGAAAGACCGTTTCTCCCCGTTGGGTCACCACATTGTAGGCGGGCATCACAATCGAGAAGGAACGTAGGCCAGCAAGTTCCACAGCAAGTCCCTCAGTCACTCGCCCTCATTTTCTCCCTAGGAGCGGCTGCGATGCAAAAATTTCCCGAGGGGTTGACAAACGCTCAGGGCATTCGCTACATTAACTAATGCTGAGTCTTGCCCCCATCGTCTAGAGGCCTAGGACACCTCCCTTTCACGGAGGCGACGGGGATTCGAATTCCCCTGGGGGTATCCTCCATTGGCAACCTCAACGTGAACGGTCGATATTTGATTCGCCGCTCCCCTGCCAAAGTGCCACAATACGGAAAGTAGTGCAGGAGACAAAGGATGGACTGGGCAACGCGGGTGATGCGGGTCACGCCGTCGGTAACGCTGGCGATTGATGCCAAAGCCAAGGCAATGCGCGCAGCGGGAGAGGATATCTGTAGCTTTAGTGCGGGCGAACCCGACTTTGACACCCCTGCCCACATTCGTGAGGCGGCAAAAGCAGCGCTCGATCAAGGCAAAACCCGCTATGGTCCGGCGGCAGGGGAACCGGCCTTGCGGCAGGCGATCGCCACCAAGCTCAACAACGACAACCACCTGCCCTATCGCGCCGAAAATATCCTAGTGACCAATGGCGGCAAGCAAGCCCTCTTTAACCTGATGCTAGCCCTAATCAATCCCGGCGATGAGGTGATTATTCCTGCCCCCTACTGGGTGAGCTATCCAGAAATGGTGCACTTGGCCAGTGGCACGCCGGTGATTGTGACAACCACTGCGGAAACCGGCTATCGGATTACCCCTGCCCAGCTAGAGGATGCCATTACCCCCAAAACACGGCTCTTTGTCCTCAACTCCCCCAGCAACCCCACGGGCATGGTCTATACCCCCGAGGAAATTCGCGAACTAGCGGCAGTCATTGTGCGGCATCAACTGTGGGTGATCTCCGATGAGATTTACGAGAAGATTCTCTACGATGGGGCTGAACACCTGAGCATCGGTGCTGTCAGTGAGGCGGCCTTTGAGCGAACCATTGTCTGTAGTGGCTTTGCCAAGGCCTATGCGATGACAGGTTGGCGTGTGGGCTATCTGGCAGGGGCAACCGATGTCATTAAAGTCGCCACGAAAATTCAGAGCCACAGCACCTCAAATGTCTGTACCTTTGCCCAATACGGTGCCCTTGCGGCTCTAGAGGGAAGTCAAGCCTGTGTGGCCGAAATGGTGGCCGCCTTCCGCGATCGCCGTGCCTGTATCTATGAACGCATTTCTGAGATTCCTCGCCTGCGCTGTCTCAAACCCCAAGGCGCCTTTTATCTCTTTGTGGATATTAGCGAAACGGGTTTAAGTTCCGTAGAGTTTTGCGATCGTCTGCTGGAGGAAGAAAGAGTGGCCACGATTCCCGGTAAAGCCTTTGGCATGGATGATCACATTCGCCTCTCCTACGCCACAGATTTGGCCACCATTGAAAAAGGCCTGACGCGACTGGCAAAATTTGTCGAGCGGCTCTAAATCCACAACTGCGCCATCGGTAGGAGAAACCCCGGCATCACCTCACTGCAATCAACCACCTCAGGGGAGTCCAAAACCACCACTTCCGCTTGGGGACGATAGAGTTCCACTTGACGGTCTTGGGAATTGATCAGCAGCCCCAAGCGCACCCCCAGTCGCCGATACTCCTGCATTTTGGCGCGTAAGCGGTCAATCGCATCCGAGGGCGATCGCAACTCAGCAACGAAATCCGGCACGATGGGGATAAAGCCCGTCAGATCAACGCCCTCTAGGCGGGGGCTAGCAATCCAGGAGACATCTGGGGAGAGTTTGCCGCCCCCCAAAGCTGTAAAGTCATAGCCCGTTGAGGAATCAAAGGCACGCCCCAGTTGCGTTTGCCGGTTCCAAAGCCCCACTTCCACAATCAGCTCAAAATTTTGGGCACCCGTTTGCCCCCCCGTTGGCGGCATGACAATCAATTCTCCAGCCTTGGTCAATTCTAGGCGCAGATCAGGATTATCGCGGCAGAGCTGATCAAACTGCTCTGGGGTCACCTGCACCGTTGCATTGCGGACATTGAGCAGCAGCGGCGAGCTGTCCACGGCTGTCGTAGAAGTCATAACAGTTGGTTCAAGCCGAATAACTTGATCCTAGCGAAGGCGACTTAGAGATGGTCTTTGACGTATTTCCACGCTAGTTTGGCTGCACCGACGATGCCCGCGTGATTGCCAAGGGTGGCTCGCAAACAGTGGAGGTTATTGCGGGAGGTGGGCAGCACCCGCTCTTCCAATTCAGCAATCATCGAGGGAAAAAAGAGGTCACTGGCGGCACTAATCCCCCCACCAATAATCACTGCTTCGGGGGTGAGGACATACACAAGGCTCGCAATGCCAGCGGCTAATTCACGGCCATAGCTTTGCCAGAGGGCGATCGCCTCAGGGTCACCATTGTTGGCTCGCTCTGCCATCTCATGGGGTTCACAGCCCCAGCGCCGCCGCAGGGCTTGGGCAGAAACATGTTGCTCAAGGGAACCGCGATTGCCACTGTTGCAGGGAGGCCCTGTGTAGTCGAGGGTAATCAGCCCCAACTCGCCGGCGGCGCCATCCCGACCGACAAAGAGATCGCCATTGAGGATGATCGCACCGCCGACCCCCGTCCCCAAGGTCAGCAAAATTAGATCCTTAAACTGACTCCCTGCCCCTAGCCATGCTTCTCCGAGGCCGGCACAGTTGGCATCGTTACCAATCACGGTGGGCTTGCCCGTCAACTGTTCGAGGCTGTCGCTAATGGGCACTTCGTACCAGTCAAGGTTAATCGCACGGCGGGCAATACGACCAGTGGCATCCACAGGCCCCGGTATCCCCATCCCGATCGCCAGCGCCCGATCCTCCCCATCCAGTTCTTTAATCCCCTGCACAATGGCTTTAATCACCCGTTCTGGAAAGGGGGGCTGAGGGGTCGGCAACGTCAGGGCATTGAGGCAATCTCCCTTGGGACTAAAGCGCCCCATTTTGATGGCAGTGCCACCAAGATCAACACCAATCACGTAGGGTTCACTCACAGAGATTTTGTGGGTCTCAATTGCAGGCGATCGCGGGCATCGTCGCCCAGTTGAATCGTCACATCCGATGCTAACACACCTGTACTCTCCACCCGCACTTCACCAAATCCCAGCAATAGCTGCACCCGCCGCGCTGCCGCCAAATCCCCCTGCTGAGCAATGATCCGTGTCATCGGGAGCGGTTGGGGCAATGGCTCTGCCAGCAAAGGATCAGGGTAACCGGCGGTTTGCAGTTGCTGACTCAGACGCATGACCAATGATTCTGGCAGGGTGGTATTTTGAATCGCAATGCGCACCTGGGCAGGGGGGGTCAAACCCGTCTCGCGCGGATCAGCCGTGGGAGTATCGCGGAAATAGTGATCCGTCAGCCAAGCAATCCGTTGGTAATCGGGCAACCAATAGCTCACTTCCACTTCATCGGTGCTGCCATTAAAGTTCCCCGGCAGCATCAGAAACTCCACCCGCGATCGCGGCAAGCTAGTGAGGAATTGCCCCAAGCTCATCAGTTCCTCAACCGTTAAATTGGTATCCAAGTTTTCGCGAATAATACTGAGAAGCTGGGGGGTACGGGCAAGGGTTTCGGGGCGAGCCGTTTGCTCCATTAGTGTCCGCAAAAACATCTGTTGTCGCTGCACGCGGCCAATATCGCCAAGGGCATCGTAGCGAAAGCGCAGAAATTGTAGGGCTTGGTTGCCATTCAGGTGTTGTCGTCCGGGCTGCAAATCAATGTAGAGGCGCTGACTGTCATCCCGATAGCGCATGGCTGTGGGTACATCCACTGTCACCCCCCCAAGGGCATCAATGAGTTTCTCAATGCCTTGAACGTTAATGCGCAAATAGCGATCGATGGGCACATCCCCCAGCAAATCACTCACGGTTTCCGCCGCCAGTGCGGGTCCACCGAGGGCATTGGCTTCGTTAATTTTGGCGTCGCCTCGGCCGGGGATAAAGGTCAGCGTATCGCGGGGAATTGACAACACCACTAACCGTTGCTGCACTGGGTCAAAACGCACGAGTAGCAGTGAGTCCGATAGCCCTTCAACGGAATTCACTAGGGCATGGTAGGTAAGGTTGGGGTCAGGCGGTTCATCTAAGTCGGAGGTTAAAACCTTGGAGCCAATGAGCAGTAAATTCAAGGGTTGATGGAGCCTTGCCCCTGTCCAGCGATCGCCCCGTTGAAACACCTGCCACTCCCGACTGCTGAGCGATCGCTGCATAAGCGGTGTACTCTGACTCAATAGCCCCCAGAGTGCCCCCAAGCTGCCGGAGATTAAGGCAACCCCTAGCCACAACACCAGTCGCCAAAATAAACCCCCTTCTTCAGGCGGAGCGGGTCGTCGTCGGTGTTGCCATCGAATAAACACTATTGCCTCGGCACACTAAAATTCCCTTAAGCCTACCATATAGCCCTTTTCTCCTATGACGTACATGAAGCGTCTTCGATACGGAGTTTCACCCTTTGGAGCCGGTGTCATCCCTGTAAAAAGAACTGTCAACAAGGTGGCAGGATACAATACTCAGATACCCAACCTATACGCAACCGATTGCGGCTAAAATGCAATTTATTGACCTTGCCGAAATTCATGTCAAAGCTGGAAAGGGGGGCGACGGCATTATTGCCTTTCGCCGTGAAAAATACGTGCCTGCGGGAGGCCCCTCAGGGGGGAATGGTGGCAATGGTGGGTCAGTCATTCTCAAAGCGGTACCCCATTTACAAACGCTGCTGGACTTTCGCTATGCCCATGTCTTCAAAGCGGACAATGGCCAACGGGGCGGGCCGCATAACCGTACGGGTGCCTGTGGTGCAGATTTAGTGATTGAAGTGCCCTGTGGCACCATGGTTTGGGATGCCGAAACCGAGGAATTGCTGGGAGACCTCACCACCCCCGGTCAAACGCTGCTGGTGGCTAAGGGGGGCAAAGGGGGTTTAGGGAATAAGCACTTCCTGAGTAATCATCAACGGGCACCAGACTATGCCCTACCGGGGCTAGAGGGGGAAGAACGGCATCTCCGACTAGAACTCAAACTACTGGCGGAAGTGGGCATTATTGGCCTGCCCAATGCCGGTAAATCCACCCTAATTTCGGTGTTGTCGGCAGCGCGACCGAAAATTGCCGATTATCCCTTTACAACCTTGGTGCCCAATTTAGGTGTGGTGCGCCAACCCAATGGTGATGGAACCGTGTTTGCTGATATTCCCGGTCTCATTGCCGGTGCCCATGCGGGGTTGGGGTTGGGGCATGAGTTTCTCCGCCATATTGAGCGTACCCGTCTGCTGCTGCACTTGATTGATGCCACGGCTGAGGATGTGGTGGCTGCTTACCAAACCATTCGCGATGAGCTAGTGGCTTATGGTCACGGCTTGGCCGATCGCCCGCAAATTATTGCCCTCAACAAAATTGATGCCCTAGAACCTTCCCAAATTGCTGCAGTTGAAGACACCCTTACTGCCTATACCGGTCAACGGGTTTTTGCCATCTCTGCGGTGGCGCGTCAGGGGTTAGAGCCTCTCTTAGATGCCATTTGGCAGGAACTGGGGGTGAGCGTTTCCCATCAGTATTCTTGATTGTGACGGGTGCTGTTGAGGAACCACCGAGGAAAAAAATGAACACCAGAAGATGCCTTGTCCGGGGCGCGATCGCCCTTGGAAGTAGTCTGATTCTTGGTCTGTGTTCGCCAACTCTAGCCCAGCCATCCCCCCAGCAATTTCAGGAACTCGCCAATCAAATTGATCAACTGCGGGAACAAGGTAATATGCAGGCTGCTATTCCCCTAGCAGAGCGCTTTGTGACCTTAGTGGAAAATACACTGGACAGCAACCATCCCCTTTTGGCAGCCAGTCTCAACGAATTGGCAAAGCTCCATGTTGAGCAGGGAAATTATGCAGCAGCACTCCCCCTCTATCAGCGGGCATTGACTATCTACGAGCGTGCTGGCGGGTCAGATCAACCAGAGGTGTCTGCAACACTCAATAACTTGGCCAATCTTTACCGTGCCCAAGGGAACTATGATACTGCGTTGCCAGTGTTTCAGCGGGCATTGGCGATCGCCGAAAAGACCCTAGGGTTCAATCATCCCGAAGTGGCGGTCATTCTCAATAACATCGGTCTCCTCTACACTGAGCAAAAAAAGAGGGCAGCCGCCCTGCCCTTGTATCAACGCGCCCTCAGAATCTTTGAGCAAACCCTTGGGGAGAAGAGTCCCTACGTGGCAACAACGCTGAACAACCTCGCAGCCCTGTATCGGGAACAAAAGAATTATGCTGACGCCTTGCCCTTGTACCAACGTGCCCTTCAGATTCGCGAACAAACGTTGCCCGCAGGTCACCCCGATATTGCTGCCAGCCTGAATAATTTAGCCACGCTCTATTTTGATCAGCGCAACTACGCAGCGGCACTGCCTCTCTATCAACGGGCGCTGGCGATCGCCCAATCCCGCCTAGGAGACCTCCATCCCAACACTGCCGTTGCTCTCGGCAACCTTGCTGCGGTCTATTGGCAACAGGGAGATTTGAGGCAGGCCCTTGCCCTACTGAACAATGTTCAAGAAATCGAAGAAAAGAACCTCACTCAAAATCTGGTCGTTGGCGCTGAGGATTACAAGCGTAGGTATCTGACTACCTTTCAAGACACGACGAATGCCATTCTCACGCTGCACCTGCAGAACCTGCCCCAAGATCCTGAGGCCACCGCCTTGGCTCTGACAACACTCTTGCGCCGCAAAGGGCGATTACTGGATTTTCTCAGCCAGAACCAAGCACGACTGCGACGGCAACTAGCGGCGCCAGATCAAGCGAAGCTCCAGCAACTCACCACATTGCGCACAACCATCGCTAAACTCGTTTTTGCTTCAGCAAAGCCAGCAGCTTTCTCCCAAGTCCAGCAGCTTCAAGCCCAGGCCAATCAACTGGAAGCCGAACTGAGTCTGCGCAGTGCTAGCTTTCGCGAACTCACTCAACCCGTAACCATCGCTGCGGTTCAACGAGCGATTCCGGCTAATGCTGCTTTGATTGAGTTTATTCGCTATCGCCCCTACGACTTGGGCAAACAGAGCTTTGGTGAGCCGCGCTATGGCGTCTATGTATTGCGTGCCACGGGTCAGCCCCTAGGGAGAGATCTTGGCACCGCTGCTGAAATTGATACCCAAGTACGCCAGACTCGCTTACGTTTGGCTGACCCTCGCTTACCCAAGGGTGAAGTTCAACGGGCAGCTCAAGTTCTTGCCGAGCGGGTGATGACGCCGATTCGTCCGTGGATTGGCAATGTGACTCATTTGCTCATTGCCCCGGATGGGGAGTTGAATACTATTCCCTTTCAGGCACTTGTGGATGCCCAAGGGCGCTATTTAGTGGAGTCTTACATGATCACATTGCTGACCTCTGGGCGCGAACTCTTGCGCCTTCAATCCCAATCTGTAACTGTTCATACTCCTTTGATTATTGCTGACCCTAGTTTCGATCGCTCCTTCGGCAATGCCCCTTCAGCAACGGTGCGCTCTCTTGATTTGCGGAGTTTGACTTTTGCTCCCCTACCGGGGACGACTGAGGAAGCGCAAGCACTGAGGGTGCTCCTTCCCCAAGCTCAGGTATTACTCCAAGCAGCAGCCACAGAAGCAGCGGTTAAGGCAGCAAATTCCCCTAAAGTTCTCCACTTGGCTACCCATGGCTTCTTTCTAGCCCCATCAGGAAACAGGGATATTCTGGAAAACCCCCTCTTGCGATCCGGGTTGGCCTTAGCGGGATTTAACCAACGCCAGAGTGGTTCAGATGTGGATGATGGTGTCCTTACTGCTTTGGAAGTGACCGGCATGAACCTCAGCGGCACAGAATTAGTGGTGTTATCGGCCTGTGATACGGGACGGGGGGAGGTGGTCAACGGTGAAGGGGTCTATGGTCTGCGCCGTGCCTTTACCATAGCCGGGGCGCGATCGCAGGTGAGTACCCTATGGAAAGTGGATGATCAAGTAACCCGCGATATGATGGTGGCCTTTTACCAAAATCTGCACCGAGGCATGGGGCGCACAGAAGCCCTGCGGCAAGTCCAGCTTCAGCGACTCAAGGATGAATCCCCCTACTATTGGGCGGCGTTTGTTTCCAGTGGTGATTGGTCTCCCTTAGCATTGCCCCGATGACGATGGTTCGTGCCATTCAATACCGTCTTGCACTGTGGTATGTGGGGGTAACGGCACTCCTGCTCCTCATCTTTGCCACGGGGTTCTTTTTCTATGTGCGGGGAACCCTGATCGAGCGCATTGATGACACCCTCAGCCACGTTGTTGAGGTGGTGAGTCGTTCCCTGATTATTGACACGGCCACGGCGGAAGCCATTGATTGGCAAACCAGTTTAGGCAGTAGTCCCCTTGCGGCACTGGAGGAGGATCACATTGACCTAGAGGGGTTTACTCCGGATCAGCAGTTGGCTTGGAGCACGTTTTCAGAACCCCTTGATCTGCCCTTGCATCTGAATCGGACAGCAGAAACGGTGCAGGTGGGGGAGGATCGCTGGCTACGGCAGATGACGGTGGCCTTAGTGGTGGGCGATCGCCTACTGGGCTATTTGCGGGTCAGCCATCCTTGGTTCGAGGTGACCCAACCGAGTCAAGCCCTACTCTGGGATCTCTTGGTTGGTATGACCATCACGCTGACACTGGTGAGTATTAGTGGCTGGTTTTTGTCACGGCTGGCGATCGCCCCCCTGCAGCAGTCCTATGCTTATTTGAAGCAATTTACCGCTGATGCTTCCCATGAATTGCGCAACCCCGTGGCCCTCATTCAAACCAATGTCCAGGTTGCCTTAGCCACTGCGGATCCGGAAACCCAACGCCAACAACTCCTAGTCATTGAACGCCTTAGTCGCCGCCTCAGTCGCTTAGTGGATGATTTGCTCTTTCTAACTCGTCAAGATAGCGGCATGATTCCCCTGCAGGCCCAGCCCTGTCACCTTGATGCCCTGCTTTTGGGGGTGATTGAGGAGCAGACGCCCTTGATTGAGCAAAAACACCTTCAACTGGCGTTGGAGCTTGCGGATCCCCAGACCTCAGAGACAGAGGCCTATCGTCTGTGGGGCAACCCCGATCACCTGAGTCGCTTGTTAACAAATATCCTCAGTAATGCCGTGCAATATACCCCTGCCGGTGGTCAGATTCAAGTGAGGTTGGATCAGCAGGGCAAATTCTACCGCTTGGTGATTGCCGATAATGGACCGGGGATTCCCGCCAGTGAACTGCCCCGCCTGTTTGATCGCTTTTATCGCCTTCAGGGCACAAAGTCCGAAGGGACGGGTTTAGGGCTGGCGATCGCCCAATCCATTGTCAAAGCCCACCGCGGTCAGATTCAGGTGACTAGCGAAGTCGGTCAAGGCACCTGCTTTACGATTCTGCTGCCAGCGGAAATAAAAGAGATCTAGATCACTGGTACGATCATCGCCAGAGTTATCCCCAAATCCGCCAGTTTTATTAGGATTGCCACCACTGTGGAAAAGAAATCGCGTTCGCTTGCCCATGTTGCCACCATTGTTGCCGTTGCAACGCTGTTGAGTAAAGTCGCGGGACTGGTTCGCCAGCAGGCGATCGCCGCCGAATTTGGTGTTGGCGCCGCAGTGGATGCCTACAGTTATGCCTATGTGATTCCGGGGTTTCTCTTTGTGCTCTTGGGGGGGATCAATGGCCCGTTCCACAGTTCGATCATCAGTGTGGTTCTCAAGCAGCCGCCCGAAAAAGCCGCGCCCCTCGTGGAAACCATTACCACCGTTGTGGGTGCCCTATTACTGGTGCTGACCGCCATTTTGATGGTGCTGGCTGACCCCTTAATTCAACTCATTGCCCCCGGTGCCAGTCCAGAGATTCAAGCCTTAGCCGCAGAGCAGTTTCGGATTATGGCACCCTTGGCCGTGCTCTCGGGTTTGATTGGCATTGGCTTTGGTACCCTCAATGCTGCCGATCAGTACTGGTTGCCCTCGATGAGTCCCTTGCTGTCTAGTTTGGCAGTGATTATTGGCATTTGGTTCTTTGCCGATCAATTTGGCCCAGCAGTGCTCGCTTGGGGAACCCTAGCGGGAGGGGTGCTGCAATGGCTTGTACAAATTCCTGCCCAATGGCAAGCCGGCATGGGTACATTGCGATTACGTTTTGATCTCAATCGTCCTGAGGTGCGGGAGTTAATTCAACTCATGGGGCCTGCTACCCTATCCTCGGGAATGCTCTTGATCAGCGTCTATATCAGTCTCTTCTTTGCCTCCCAGTTGCCTGTGGGGGCTGCGTCGGCCTTGAGTTACTCCCAACTGCTCTTTCTAACGCCCTTAGGGATTCTCTCCAATGTGATCCTTGTGCCCTATATGCCCATTTTTTCAAAGTTGGCACAACCAGAACATTGGCCGGATCTCAAGGAACGCATTCGCCAGAGTTTGGTACTCACTGCCTTGAGTATGATGCCCCTCGGTGGCATGATGGCAGCTTTGGCATTGCCGGCAGTGCGGGTGGTCTATGAGCGGCGTGCCTTTGATTTTCAGGCCTCCCAACTGGTGGCGGCGCTACTATTGGTTTATGCCATTGGTATGTTTTTCTACCTTGCCCGCGATGTTATTGTGCGGGTCTTTTATGCCCTAGAGGATGGCCGCACACCCCTCTACATCACCCTCTGGGGATTGGGATTTAATGCCCTGTTTTGCTTTTTCTTTACCCAAGCCTTTGGCGCTGTTGGGTTGGCAATGGCCACGGTTGGAGTGAATACCGTATCGTTTATTGCCCTGACTTGGATTTTGCACCGTCGTTTGGGGGGGCTACCTTGGGGGGAGCTAATTGTGCCCTTGGTGGGAATTGCCCTAGCCAGTGTGCTCAGTGGTGGGGCAGGTTGGGGTGCCCTCAAAGGACTGGAATTGCTCTGGGGGCGGGAAGGCTTGGGGGTGCAACTGTTGCAGTTGGCGATCGCCGGCAGTGTCAGCCTAATTGTTTTTGCAGCGGCTATCTCGCCCCTAAATCTACCGGAGCTAGAGTTTTTCCTGAGCAAAGTACGGCGGTTTTTGCCCAAGCGATACCAGTCATAGATTGCATAGTATGCTAGTAGATTGGCCAATAACGAGCCGCGTTTTTTCTTCTCTCCGTTGCCTCTCATCCCATCTGCCTCTGCCGTGGAGTACACCATGAAAGTTGTTTGTTCACAATCAGTTCTCAGTAGTAAGCTTGCCCCCCTGAGTCGCGTTGCGCCGAGCAATCCGTCGCACCCGATTTTGGCGAATATTCTCCTGCAAGCTGAAGGTGGCCGCCTCGGACTCTCCGTCTTTGATCTCAGTTTGGGGATGCAAATCTGGCTGGATGCAGAGGTGAAGGTGCCGGGGGCAATTACTGTTTCTGCCAAGCTCTTTACTGAGATGGTGGCGCGGATGCCCAATCGCGATATTGAGATTACGGCGGAAGATACGCGGGTGATCCTCGACTATGGCAGCGGTTTCTTTGAGATTCAGGGGATGAGTGCCGAGGAATTTCCTGCTCTGCCCACGTTAGAGGATGTGACACCTGTAACCTTGACCGCAGAGGCATTGCGGCGGGGACTTCAGGGGAGTTTGTTTGCGGCGAGCACTGATGAAACCAAGCAAATTCTCACCGGGTTGCATGTGACCTTTGAGGTCGATCGCCTTGAGTTTGCAGCAACCGATGGTCACCGCCTCGCCGTTACGCTGACTGAACAGCCTGTGCCGGAAGCCCTCTCGCCGATTACAATTCCGGCAAAATCCCTCAAGGATCTAGAGCGGCTGATGGCAAAACAAGACGGGGATGTAGCGCTGCGCTGTGACCCGACTCAAGTGGTGTTTGATATTGGCAACGATGCTCGCATTACCAGCCGTTTGTTGGAGGGGCAGTATCCCAATTACCGCCAACTCATTCCCAAAACCTTTGCGCGCCAAGTCACGGTGGAGCGATCGACCCTAGCAGATGCCCTAGAACGGGTGGCAATTCTTGCGGCTCAAAAGAATAACGTCGTCAAAATCAACATTGATGCCGAGGCTCAAGAACTCAAACTCTCGGCTGAGGCGCCGCAATTGGGCAGTGGCGAAGAGAATGTACCGGCTCAGATTTCTGGGGAGTCGATGGAGGTGGCCTTCAATGTCAAATATCTTCTCGAAGGACTGAAGGTGATGAATAGTTCAGAGGTGCAACTGCAACTCAACGGCGAAACCCAGCCTGCGATCCTCCTCCCCCTTGGGGAAGCCCAGATGAAATACTTGGTGATGCCGATTCAAATTCGCAGTTAGCGCAGGAAATTGCTGGTGAGCCAAAAGGTGACGAAAACGCCAATGCCCACCAGTTGATCCACATTGAGGAAGACCCCCGGCAGACCAAGCTGGTAAATGCCCACGGCGATCACTGCGCCCAATATCAAGGCAAGGAGGGTGATCAAAAAGGCACGGCCAAGGCGTTGTTCCTTGCGTTGCAGCCACACGAGGTTAAAGCCAACCCCCAGTGACAGCACCAATGCCAAGGTATCGGGATTGGCCTGAGACAGCCCGATCGCCATCAGAACGGCATAGACCGTTGAGGTAATGGCAATGCCCCGCAGGTTGGGGGTGTCCAACTGTTGCTGCCACCACTGAAGGGCGGGATGATTCGCAATGCGATTGGGCTTAGCTGGCGCCGGTTCATTGAGTTGCTCAGCATAGCGAATGCGCTCAGGCACTTTGATTTTGCCCTCTTGGCGTTGCCGCAGCCGATCCATCAAAATGGCATCGTAGGCTGCTTCAATTTCGGTACGCTGCCGTTCATCCCCCGGATGAGCCGCTAATAGCGCATCCCGTGCTTCCTTGATTTGCTCGAAAGAAGCGTCTTCCGGCACTTGCAGCTTTTCGTAGGGGTTGTCACTCATGGCAAATTGATCTTTGTTCATTGGCCATTCTTACGGGCGGTATCAACAGCGGACTGAAGGCTACCCTACAGCTTAACGATGCCGCACCTTTCCAAGGAGCTAATTTTGCTCGTTCAGAGAGATGGCAGAGAAAAACGCTGTAGCACAATCGCCTTCCCTCAAATTCTAACCACTTCCTAGGGAAAACGAGAGAAAGTAGCGCTCAAAGGGATACAACCGCCTAAATTGTAACAAATCATTTACTTTCGAGATTTTTAATAATTCTTTACAACGATGCGGGCGATCGCCCCCTAGGAGAAACGTTTCTTTTTTCAAATGTTTTTTGGCGCGATCGCTGGGCAGGTCAATTTTAGCCTTGGGTGCAATCGGTCAGGGAATGACTTGGCGGGGGGAGTTTTTGTATTTTTGTTTAATTTAACTAAAAAACTAACAGCAAAAAAATTAAAGATAACTTCTCAAAGAACCGCCAGTTTCCTGAGAGACTTCCAAAACTTGAAAAAGCGTTTGCTCATCCTCAAATCAGCTGAAATTTTATTACAAAAAGATTATTTTTCTAACCACTGCCGCTTCTAGCGATCGCTGGCCGAGAATAGCAGTTAGGTCATCGTGTCGCTCCATTACTTAGGAGGCAAGGTCAACGTGAAACTCGCAGTGTACGGTAAAGGCGGAATTGGCAAATCCACCACCAGTTGCAACATCTCAGTGGCGCTGGCGCGGCGGGGTAAGAAAGTCCTGCAAATTGGCTGTGACCCCAAACACGACAGCACATTTACCCTGACAGGCTTTCTGATTCCCACCATCATTGACACGCTCCAAGCCAAGGACTACCACTACGAGGATGTCTGGCCAGAGGATGTGATCTACAAAGGCTATGGCGGTGTGGATTGCGTCGAAGCGGGTGGCCCCCCGGCTGGGGCAGGTTGTGGTGGCTATGTCGTCGGTGAAACGGTCAAGCTCCTCAAGGAACTCAATGCCTTCGATGAATACGATGTCATTCTCTTTGACGTTCTGGGGGATGTGGTCTGTGGTGGCTTTGCGGCCCCCCTTAACTATGCCGATTATTGCCTGATTGTCACCGATAATGGTTTTGATGCCCTCTTTGCGGCGAATCGCATTGCCGCCTCCGTCCGTGAAAAAGCGCGCACGCACCCCCTGCGCCTCGCGGGTCTCATTGGTAATCGCACCAGTAAGCGGGATCTCATTGAAAAATATGTGGAAGCCGTGCCCATGCCCATCCTTGAGGTGCTGCCGTTGATTGAGGATATTCGCGTGTCACGGGTCAAGGGCAAAACCCTCTTTGAGATGGCCGAAAGCGATCCCAGTCTCAACTATGTCTGTGACTACTACTTGAACATTGCCGATCAAATTTTGGCGCGGCCTGAGGGGGTGGTGCCCAAGGATGCCCCCGATCGCGACCTTTTTGCCCTGCTCTCCGACTTCTACTTGAATCCCCAAGGGTCAGAACGGTCACTCGCAGCGGTCTAAAACTCCCCTAGAATACTCCACGGATCCCCTTCGCTGGAGTGAGTATGAACCCTGAGCAATTACGGCAAAGCGCACGCAGTAAGTGGCTGGCCTACTACCAAGAAAACCGCCATTGGATTGTCCGCTTGGCGATTTGGAGTACCTATCGCGGTCAACGGCGCCCCTCCTCAAGTTTTATTTTGGGGGTGCTGACGGCTTTGGAACCGCGCTTACTGGATGCTCTACCCGTCATTGTCGAACTCAGCAACGATCCCGATCGCATTATTTCTGCCTTGGGCTTGAACTTCAACCCCGACGAAGAACTGACCAACGGCGATAACCCTGCTCAACTGCTCCCCGAACCTCGCTTACTACCCCCTAAGCCCTTTGTCAGTAATCGGGCTGAAGAACACGGTGAGGAGGCTGCTCAAAGTCATCAAACCTAGTTCCAATCGTTTCTAAATTTGGAGGCTCTCCCTATGACTGCGACTGCTCCCAATGCCCTCAACTTTGAGTGTGAAACGGGCAATTACCACACCTTTTGTCCCATCAGCTGTGTGGCTTGGCTGTACCAAAAAATTGAAGACAGTTTCTTTTTGGTCATTGGCACCAAGACCTGTGGCTACTTTTTGCAGAATGCGATGGGGGTGATGATTTTTGCGGAACCCCGCTATGCCATGGCGGAGCTAGAAGAGGGAGATATTTCGGCGCAACTCAATGATTATGAAGAGCTAAAGCGCCTCTGCCTCCAAATCAAGCGCGATCGCAACCCCAGTGTCATTGTCTGGATTGGCACCTGCACCACGGAAATTATCAAAATGGACTTGGAGGGACTGGCGCCCAAGCTCGAAGCCGAAATTGGCATTCCCATTGTTGTGGCTCGCGCCAATGGTCTCGACTACGCCTTTACCCAAGGGGAAGATACGGTGCTAGCAGCCATGGCCGCCCGTTGTCCCACGCCCACAGCGGTGAGCGATCCAGAGGAACGCAACCCCATCCAGCGCCTTCTCAACTTTGGCAAGAAAAAAGAGGATCTCCAAGCTGAATCCCACCAGTACCACGACCACCCACCCCTTATTCTCTTTGGCTCTCTGCCCGATCCCGTGGTGACCCAACTCACCTTGGAATTAAAAAAACAGGGCATCAAGGTGTCAGGATGGCTGCCTGCCAAACGCTATACCGAATTGCCAGTGATTGATGAGGGCTACTACGTTGCTGGTGTGAATCCCTTCCTCAGTCGGACGGCTACGACCCTGATCCGCCGCCGTAAATGCAAACTGATCACCGCCCCATTTCCCATTGGTTCGGATGGCACCCGCGCTTGGATTGAGCAGATTTGTACCACTTTTGGGATTCAGCCCCAAGGCCTAGCAGAGCGGGAAGCCGAAACTTGGGAAAAACTGAGCGACTACCTTGAATTGGTGCGAGGCAAATCGGTCTTTTTCATGGGGGATAATCTCCTAGAGATCTCGCTAGCGCGGTTTTTGATTCGCTGTGGTATGCGGGTACTAGAAATTGGCATCCCCTACATGGATAAACGTTACCAAGCAGCCGAGCTAGAACTCTTGACGAAGACTTGTGCCGAAATGGGGCATCCCCTCCCCACCATTGTTGAAAAACCCGATAACTACAATCAACTTCAGCGGATTAAGGCGCTCCAGCCCGACCTTGTGATTACGGGTATGGCTCATGCCAATCCCCTCGAAGCCCGTGGCATCAGCACCAAGTGGTCTGTGGAATTCACCTTTGCCCAAATTCACGGCTTTGGCAATGCCCGTGACATTCTAGAACTCGTTACCCGTCCGCTGCGGCGCAATCAAGCCCTTGCAGGGTTAGGTTGGCAAAAAATGGTGACCCACTAAAGAATGAACCCCCTCTGAACAGACTCGGAGGGGGCAATCCCTACTTAGAGGCCTTAGCGTCGCCGTGGGGGTTGGAGAATCTGGTTTTGCAGGTTAGGCGGCATACTCCCCGGTGTTGGCGAGTACTGATAGCCGAACCCCGCATTCTGGGTATCATCAACAATCTTCGGCGTCACCATCACCACCAGTTCATTGCGTTGACGCTGGTTGCTCTCGCGGCGGAACAACCGCCCCAACAGGGGAATGTCTCCTAGGATTGGAATCTTAGTCACCAACGAGCGATCTTGATCTTGGATGATGCCCGCCAGCATCAAGGTTTGGCCATCCCGCAAGCGAATCCGCCCCGACTCCATCCGCCGTTGCGAGATCAGTGTCCCCGTGGAACCACCCGTCCCTGGGAAAATCACATCATAGGTACCGCTGGGAGCACTTACCTCTGGAGACAATTGCAGCGTTATAAAACCATTATCGTCAATTTGCTCTACGGTGACATTAAAAATCACCCCCACAGGTCGCAGGATTGGGCGAATCTGTTGAGTCGCGATCGCCCCGCCGCCACCAGTGGCTTGTTGAGCAGCAGTGGATTCAATGCCAGAGAAAATTTCTTGGGTCAAATTGACTTGCGCAGCACTCCCCTCCTGAATGACAAGGGTGGGGTTGGTCAGAATTGTGGCATTGCCAGTTTCAATAGAAAGTCGAAGCTGCGCAAAAAAGTCACTCAGTAGATTCCCCACGGGTGTACTGCCAAGTGCGCCAGTGAGGGGGGCAGGGGTCAAACCACCCAGGTTAGGTGTGGTGCCGCGAATCACCGTTAAACCATTTGGATCTAAAATGGCTCCCCACAGGCTGCTGCCAAAATTAGTAATTAAGTCTGCATTGGCTGTGCGTCCTCGTAGCAGGTTCACATCAATAAACTTGACATTGACCATCACCTGCCGCTTACGGATGTCAAATTGCTGAATCAATTGGGTGGCAATTTCTACCTTGCGGGGGGAGCCGATGAGGGTGACTGTGTTGGTGCGGGGGTCACCCACCACCTCTAGTCCCCGCAGGAGTGAGCTTCGACAAATTTGATCATCAACGCCCCTCGCTGCTTCTGGTACTTGCAGCTGCTCACAGCCGGTTGGCGCCTGAAATGGACCAGTATCTGGCAAGTTTGCACCATACATTTCCAACAGCTGCACTGCCCCTAGTTGCAGGTCACCCTCACGGGTACGGGTTTCGCGGTTGAGAGCAGTTTGGGCGGTTGTTGCAGCCTGGGCACCCCCAGCTCCGCTCCCGATGGTGCCCCCCGTTTGAGCCAGAGAGCTGATTTCCCGTGTCGTTGAACCCGCCCCAAAGACGCGCATCTGATTAAGGCGAATGGTGCGGACAATGCGGTTTTGGGCATCGGGGGGTAAGGCTTGACCCACAAAGATAGTGCGGCCTTGGCGATTGGCTTTGAGGTTAGTGACCCGCAGCACATAGTTGAATACGTCTTGAACGGATTCATTCTCGATATCGAGGGAGATGGTGACGCCGCCCCCTTCCCCATTGCCTTCCGGAAAGACAACGTTCATATTGGCGGCACGAGCCAGTAGGGAAAGAACCTCCCGCACTGGAGCCTCCCGCAGCAGTAGGCGGGGAATCCGTTCATTGGTGCCCAGTTGGATGACATCCGCATCCGCATTGAGGGGGCTAATCAGCATATCGCCAACAGGGGGTGGCACTGGGCGCGGCAGAAAAGGCGGCACCGCACTAGGGCCGGGGGGCATGGCCATGGGTTGACCCGTGGGGGCAACTTGGGGGCCAGCAGAGCCTTGAGCGGTGATGAAGTTAATTTGCAGGCCATCGCGTCCTTCGCGGATGACTTCACCAATGGGAGCAGCACTAATGCCATTCACGGTGACGCGGATGGTTTTGGCGTCCAGTTGCACCACCTCGACGGAGGAGATACCGGGGGCGGGGTTGTCTTGGCGGAAGGCACCCCCTTGGGGCAGGCGCAGTTGGCTATTGGGAATATCAGCAATGGAGGCATTGCCGCGATTGACTGTGAAAACCGCTGGCCGTAGATTCCCCTGCACGTTGAAGAGGAGTTGAATGCCGTTGGGCGCTGTTACCAGACGAACTCCCGTGATTTCCGTTGCTGTGGCCCAAGTGGGGGTTTGACTGGCAGCAACAAGGGCGGTTGTGGCCACCCCTAAGCCGAGACGATGTAAAAGCTGACTCACGATGCTTGACTCCTCACGAATGCCACCAAATGTATGAAAAGAGAATGCAACTCGCTCCCAAGACACTCTACGCTGCTTTTTGGCTTGCCATGCGCTATTGCTGCTGTTGTTGTTGCGGTTGTCCTTGCTGCTCACCTCCTTGGGGTGGGGGGGCCAAAGCGGCAATTTCCTCAGGGGTTAGGGGTACATAGGCCATGAGCTTAAATGTGGTAATCACTTCGCCGGGCTTATCAGCAACGAGTTCCATCGTCAGGTTGTTAATCACGAGGAAGTTCTGCTGCTGGTCAATTTTTTGCATGATCTGCAAAATGCTGGGAAATGACCCTTGAATCGTAACGTTGGTTACCTGTTGTTTTAGTTTGGCATTTAATTCGGGGCCAAGGGAGCCATCTTGGACAATTCCTGAAGCTGCACTATCGGGTTCAAATGTGGTCAGTTGGGCGCCGCTGGTCAAGATCAGGCGGTTAATGTCAAGGAGGAGGGTGTCTAGGGCTTCCTGTGTCGCAAAGAGCGATCGCACGTCACGATTTTGCCGCTTGGCACGCTCTAGCCCCGCTACCACATCATTAAGTTGCTTCAAGATCACTTCCCGCTGGGAGAGGTCATTTTCCTGCTGGGCAATTTCCTCCTGTAACTTGGCCGCTTCCTCCAGTTTGGGGGCAATGAGAAGACTCCCCAAGTAAACCGCTGCTCCCAAACCTACCAAGGCAATAAGGACACCACTGACGACGGGTGTCAGGGTAATGCCAAAGACCGTCGGATAATTGGGTGCGGGTTCCTCAATCGGCGGGCCGCCAAAATCGCCAGTTAGGGTCATTCCTGTACCACTCCTTTTTCTTTGAGAAATTGAATGCGCGCCACCAGTCCTTCAACCCCATTGGCAGCCAGTTCATTGAGAAGTTCCGAGGCTGGCACGCTGGCGATCGCGGTTTTAATACTAAAGGAAACCCTTGCGGTTGTCTCTTCCTCACCCTGTTGATTTGCCCGTTCCGCCTTCACCAACTGAGTGGCCTTGCCATCAAAGAAGGGAGAGCGATTTTGCAAGAGCAAAAGAAAGTCACTGACTGCATCAAAGGAGACGGCTGTGCCTTCAATCGTTAGCTCTTGGCCTGTTTGTCCGCCTTGGGTAATCCGTCGAATTTGTACTTCCCCTGGCGTTTGAGTTGCCATATTGCGCATCACCGCCGACCAAGGTTTGACCTGATTAAACACCGTGGCTAGGGCTTTGGTTTCTGCGGCAATCTGTTCCTGCTCTTTTTTAATTTCATCCATGCGTTGCAGGTCTGGAGAAATGGCTGCGAGGCGATCCTGAATGCTTTTTTGTTTAATCGTCAGTTGTTGCAGCCAGAGGTTGGCACCCACCGAGCCGAGGAGAGCTAGCCCCACAAAGAAGAGGGCAGCGACACCACCGATAATAATCGGCACATTACTCATTCCTGCCGCTGCGGTTGTGGTAGCAGCCATGCCCCCCACTTCGGGACGTTCTTTAAGGAGGTTAATCTCAATTGAGTACATCGGGGATGCTCCTAAGCGCCACGCAGACCAAGACCAATCACCGTGCCGAGGGCAGGGCGTTTTTCGAGGGGAATCTCTTCCGGGGTTTGCAGTCCCAGCAAACTAATGGGGTCAACCAAAGTGGTGGCATAGTTGAGCCGCTGACTAAAAAACTCATCCACTTGACCAATACTGGCACCGGGACCGGCAAGCAGCAACTGCGAGACCTCTAGACTTTCCCCTTGGTTGAGGTAAAAGTCAATGGAGCGGCGGATTTCGTCTGCTAGATCGGAGAGCACTCGCAAAATAGCGGCACCACTGGGGTTGAGTGCTCCGGTCACATCCATCGGCTCTAGGGGAACGGTCAGATTCTCAATCAGGTCAACGCCCATCGAAGGCGGCAAGTTCATGGCGCGGCTAATGGCTTCTTGCATCCGTTCTTTGCCAATGGGCACTTTGCGGTTGAACTGGGGAATGCCATCTTTGACGATGCTAATTTCTGTGCCCTCGTCGCCTATATCAATAATCGCTGCTGCTTCGCCCACAAACTGCTGTAGTGAATCCCGCAGGGTACGCATGAGGGCAAAATTGGTCACTTCAAGGGCGGTGAGTTGTAAACCGGCTTGGGTAAAGGCATTGATATAGGCATCGGTCACTTCGCGGGGCGTGCCCACGAGCAAAATTTCTACCCGCTCAATGCCATCTTCATCAAGGGAGGTTCCCAGCTTTTGATAGTCAACATCGGCCTCTTCACGGGGAAAGGGCAGGTACAGTGGGGCTTCCTGCATGAGAACCACTTCCCGCAATTCGTAGTCGGGTAATTCCGCAGGCAGGCGAATCAGGCGAATCACGGCTTCATTCATGGGAATGGCACTGATCACCTCTTTTTGTTTGATGCGCTTATCCTCAATCCCTTGACGGATGGCATCGGCGACGGCGGTGGTGTCAATGATGCGGCCTTCTTCAATGGCGCCTTCACTCAAGGGCACTGAGGCCATAGCGGTCATTTTCAGACCCTGCTTTTGCCGCTGAAGCTGTACGATATTGACCCGCTCTGGGGTGAGTTCAATCCCCAAGCCCTGCTTTGGTTTTGCAAATAGATTTCCCAGCACAATATCACCCACCAGTGAACGGTCAAGTTTGCATTAGCGAGATGGTGTGAAGAGTGAATTTCAGAACGAGGCCACACCCTAATCTGACAGGGTTATGGAAACACCTGTGTTGCTAAGGCGATCATAACCAATGTGCATCGGCTCTTTCCAATGCATTGGTATGGTTTGCAAAGTGGCTTTATGCAAAACTTGAGCGATCGCTCTTGGGGAAAGTCACCAGCGATCGCCAAATAATGATAAATGATGATATTAGTTTTTCTTGATTAAAATCAATTAGGGCTGAACAATCACTCGTGTGCCCACCTCAATTTTTTCAAAGAGGGCGCGAATATCATCGTTGCGCATCCGCACACAGCCATGGGAAACGGCTTGGCCAATCAAAGATTCATTCGTTGTGCCGTGGAAGCCAGCATAGTTGTTATTTCCCATGGGGGCAAAGACAATCAGGCGATCGCCCAAAGGGTTGCGACCCCCCGGCGGAACCAAAACCCCCGTAAAGGGATTACGCCATTGGGGATTGACGACTTTGTGCAGCACTCTGAAATTACCTTGGGGCGTTTCCCAGCCCGGCTTGCCCACGGCCACGGGATAGCTAGCTAATACTTGATCACCTTCATAGAGAAAGACGCGGCGCTCCCGCAAGCGCAAGACAATTTTGCGTTCCAAAGCGGGTAGAAACGGAGTTGCCTCACCAAGGGGGGGAAGTGCCAAGAGCGCTAAGGTGGTCGGCAAGTACGGCTCTGACTCAGAGGCACGGCTCACCTTCAATTCTTCAGCACCCACAGCAGCCATAGGCAGGGTGGCGATCGCCCCCAGTGCTAAACCCAAGGTTTTTCCTCTGACCCAGCCCAACATGAGAACAACTCCGATCTCTCTCAGGATGTTTAGAACAGAATTTGTGTTGGCGGTGCCGGCGGTGGTGCTGCGGGGGGAATGGCAGCCGGACGCGGAGCCGGTGCTGAGCCACCCACTTGAGGCACTCGAATGGGGGTTACCGCGACATACTCAGGGGCAGGCACGATGGCGGCACAGATGATTTTGGCGGTGGGCACACTGGCCTTTGGATCCAAAATCACTGCCACATCCAGACCTTCAACAATTTCCTTGCGGAAGGGGCGCTGACGGTGCTTGCGATCAAACACCACCACAATCTCTTCACCCCAAGGTTGCCGCAGGGTGACATTATCTCCATCAATGTTGGTGACAACGCCCCGCACAGCCTTCACCTGCTTGGCTTCGGCGGGAGAAAGTAAAACAGTGGTACAGGTTGCCATTGCGGCCAAGGCAACAAGAGCGGTACGACGCAGATTCAACACAGTTCAACTCCTGATGTTTTTTTGTCTTTGGACGATTTAAAGATTGAATACTGAAAACTGAATACTGAGGAGTGAATAATTACCCGCATTCTACGTACGCCAACCTTGGGGCGTCAAGGCTAGAGCATAAATCTTGATGTTTTCTTATGTTTTCTTCAGCAAATTCAGCTTACAGAAGCTGTATGCAGGCGCGAGCGATCGCCCAATCCTCTTGGGTCTGAACCACGAGAACCCGTACGGGAGCAGTCGGCAGCGCAATGTCGCGATCGCCTTTACCCTCTTCGTTAGCTGCGCTATCTAACTCAATTCCCAACCAACCTAGCCCTCGGCAGACATCGCGGCGCACACCGGCGGCATTTTCACCAATTCCTGCTGTGAATACCAACGCATCGAGACCACCAAGAGCCGGCAGAAGGCTCGCAGTGCCCCGTTGCAGGGAGTAGATAAAACAGTCATAGGCCAACTGCGCTTGGGTGTTTCCCTGATCAATGGCCGCCAAAACCTGTCGCAAGTCATTACTGACCCCAGAGACGCCCAATAGACCCGATTGGCGATTCACCAGACGATCGAGTTCTTCAACTGTCTTGCCCCGCCGCAGCAGATAGAGCAAAATCCCCGGATCAATGTCGCCACAGCGCGTCCCCATCATCACTCCCGCCGTGGGGGTAAAGCCCATTGTGGTTTCAACGGAAACGCCGCCCTTGACCGCCGTCAGGGAACAGCCATTGCCGAGGTGACAGGTAATTAGGCGCAACGCTGCTAAGGGACGCTGCAATAGGGTGGCTGCCCGTTCACTGACGTATTGATGGCTAATGCCATGGAAGCCATAGCGTTGAATTCCCGCGGTGGTCAATTCATAGGGAATAGGGTAGGTGCGCGCCACTGCCGGCAATTGCCCATGGAAAGCGGTGTCAAACACAGCAACTTGGGGTGTTTGGGGACAAATGTCGGCCATTAATTCCATTCCCAGCAAGTTGGCTGGATTATGGAGCGGCGCATATTCACTAAATTCGGTAATTGTTGCTTTCACCTGCGCATCCACGCGCACCGCTGCTTGGTAATGGCTACCCCCATGAACCACGCGATGACCAATGATCGTAATCTCTGCAAGGCTTTCTAGGAGCGTTGTCGAGCCATTGGTGAGGGTGTCTAGGAGCGTTTTGAGCCAGTCCTGTAGGCCTGCAATTCCCCCCTCTGGATGGGTTAGGCTGGCTTCGTAGCGCTGGTCGGCAGTTGTGATCTTGAGCCGCGCCACCGTTGGGTCTTGTCCCCAATCGAGCAGGCCTTGCCAAAGGGGAGCGGGGGGTGTGGCAGCCATTGCCGCCATTTCAGGTGCTAACCGATACAAACAGGCTTTGAGGCTACTAGAGCCAGCATTTAACACCAGCACCGTGATCATGGCAGGCCTGCAAAAGCATCGCCTCTATCCTAGCCAAGCGCCCGTGGCAACCGATGCAGCGCAGAACACCTTGAGGCGAAAAAGAGAGCCCTAGAATTGGGACAAGCATTGGGGAAGTCAGCGTGTTTTGGCAAAAGCTTAAATGGCGGCGACACGGTGTGTATCTGCTGTTGTTTCTATTGGGGCTGTTGATTGCGGCTGTGGTGCTCACTCAATTGCGATCGCACCCAATTCTCCGCCCTGCCCTAGACCCGCTGCCTCAACATCCGCAAATCGCGGTACACATGAATCACTCCCAAGCCCACAGTTATCAAGAACCCTATCGCCCCTATACCCGTGAAGGGGAAGACCTTGAGGCAATCATGATTGAGCAGATTGCCAAGGCACAAAAGACGATTGATGTGGCGGTGCAGGAGTTTCGCCTACCCAATCTGGCCAAGGCCCTAGTAGCACGGCAGCAGGCGGGAGTGCGGGTACGAGTGGTGATGGAAAATACCTACACTGCGCCTTGGGCAACCTACAGCCCTGCGCAAGTGAGCGCCATGGATCCGAGAATGCGGGAGCGCTACAACGCCTGGAAAGCCCTCGTGGATACCAATGGCGATGGCCAACTCAGTGCAGCGGAACTCAGCGATCGCGATGTGCAGACGATTCTCAACGAGGCCAAGATTCCTTGGATTGATGACACTGCCGATGGCTCTAAAGGCAGTATGCTCATGCACCACAAGTTTATCGTTATTGATAATCGCCAAGTCATTGCCACTACTGCCAACTTTACCCTCAGTGATGTCCATGGCGACTTGGGACGACCCGATACCCGTGGCAATGCCAACTCCCTCTTGGTGATTGATAGCCCCGCCGTGGCACGCCTATTTACTGAGGAATTCAACATTATGTGGGGGGATGGTCCCGGTGGTCAGCCCAACAGTCGCTTTGGGGTCAAAAAGCCAGTGCGTCCCCCTCAACGGGTGGCTGTGGGCGATGCCATGGTCACGGTGCGCTTTTCGCCAACCCCGCGATCGCAACCCTGGGCGGCCTCTACCAATGGCTTGATTGGCCAAACACTACGTCGAGCACGCCAAAAAATTGATATGGCGCTCTTTGTTTTCTCCGATCAGGAGTTGTCCTACGTGCTTGAGGAACGCCATAACCAAGGGGTTAGCATTCGTGCCCTCATTGACTCAGGATTTATCTACCGTGACTTTAGCGAAGCCCTCGATATGATGGGGGTAGCGATGGCCAATACTGCCCAAGCCCGTCAAGGCAACTGTTACTACGAAGCCGGCAACCGCCCGTGGCAAAACCCCATTCAAACGGTGGGCACCCCCCTCCTACCAGAGGGCGATAAGCTGCACCACAAGTATGGCGTGGTTGACGATCGCACGGTGATTGTGGGTTCCCACAACTGGTCCGAGGCGGCCAACCGCGGCAATGATGAATTCTTGCTGGTCATCGAGCATCCTACGGTTGCAGCTCACTACGAACGGGAGTTTGAGCGCCTCTATAGCAATAGTCGTTTGGGTCTGCCGCAGCATATTCGCGATCGCATTCAGCAGCAGTTGACCGCCTGTGGTGGTAAGATTGCCACCCGACCTGCCCCCTCTTCAGGAAATCGTGCCAGCACGCCGACTACACGGGTGAACTTGAACACGGCCACCGCAGAGGAACTGCAAACCCTACCGGGCGTCGGCCCCAAACTGGCGGCTGAAATTATCCGTGCTCGCGAGCAAAAGCCCTTTCAATCCTTGGCGGATTTAGATGCTGTCCCCGGTGTCGGGCCGAAGCTCCTCGAACGCTTGCGCGATCGCGTGACGTGGTAACGCCCTAGTCAGTCACACTTAATAAACCTAATAAGTTACAAGGGTGGTAATCGGCACATCGGGCAACTTTTGTCGTCCCCCCAAGTCCGTCAGCTCGACGATAAAGGCAAAGCCATGGAGTTCAGCTTGCGCTTTTTGGATCAGACCCGCCGCTGCTGCCGCTGTGCCTCCAGTGGCAATCAAGTCATCAACAATGAGTACCCGCCGACCTGGCTCTACAGCATCTTGGTGCATCTCGAGGCGATCGCGCCCATACTCTAGTTCATACTCCACCGCATAGACGGGAGCACAAAGTTTACCCGGTTTGCGTAAAGGAATGAAGCCTGCTCCCAGTCGATAGGCCAAGGGGGCACCAAAAATAAAGCCCCGCGACTCGATACCAGCCACATAGTCAATGCCCTCGTTGGCGTGTTTTTCCACCAATTGGTCAATGACGTAGCGCAGCCCCGCCTGATTTTGCAGCAGTGTTGTTAAATCCCGAAACAAAATGCCCGGCTTAGGGAAGTCTGGGACATCACGAATCAGGGATTTGAGATCCATAGGTAGTGTGTTTCCAATCAGTTCAGAAGCATCCTATCTTAGATCTTGTCTAACGCCAAAAGTAGTGGGCAATAAAGATAAGCGCCAATCCCCAGAGGGCAGGATGCACTTCCCTCCCTTTGCCTGCCGCCCATTTCACGATTGGATAGCTAATAAATCCCACTGCTAGCCCCTCACTGATGGAGTAGCTCAAGGGCATCACCAACACCACTAAAAAAGCAGGAATTGCTTCCGTGAGATCAGACCAGGGAATGTCTGGGAGCGATCGCGCCATAAAGACACCGACAAGCACTAGCGCTGGTGCCGTGGCAAAACTGGGAATCGCGGTTGTGATCGGCAAAAAAAACAGTGAGAGCAAAAACAATCCGCCAACCATTAAAGCCGTCAGTCCTGTCCGGCCGCCCACGGCAATTCCGGCTGCCGATTCAATATAGGTGGTCACGGTGGAAGTGCCAAAGAGGGCGCCAACAATTGTCCCCACCGCATCTGCCATAAAGGCTCCCAAAGCGCGGGGGAAATGTCCCTGCTGATTGAGAAACCCCGCCTGTACCCCCACCGCAGAGAGCGTGCCTACGGTGTCAAACATATCGGTAAAAAGCAGTACCAAGGTGACCAAGAAAAAAGACCCCAACTGCCGCGGTTGCAATTGTCCAAAACCCGCCAAGGCTTGACCAAAGAGATGGGACGGCCATTGCGGCCATTGGATCAAACCTGTCGGCCAAGGGGCAGCCCCCACTAGCCATGCAGCTAAGGCGGTGATCATCACCCCCCAAAAAATCGCCCCCCGCACCCCCTTAGCACAAAGAAAGGCTGTCAAAAGAATCCCAAGGGCAGCGAGGATGGGTGGCCATGTCTGAAAGGTGGTGAGTTTTGTTTTCGTGGCGGCATCAGCGATGATAATTCCCGCATTGCTAAGGCCAATGTAGGCGATAAATAGCCCCACCCCGGCAGCGATCGCCACCTTCAAGGACATGGGAATCATATTTACAATCAGCGATCGCACCCCCGTCAAGGTGAGCAGCACAAAAACAATGCCCTCTAAGAGGACAGCACTCAACGCCAATGGCCAAGGCAGCCCCATTTGCCCCACCACCGCAAAAGCAAAAAAGGCATTGATGCCCATGCCGGGGGCCAACGCAATCGGGTAATTTGCCCAAGTCCCCATCAGCATGCTACCCACTGCCGCAGACACGGCGGTTGCAATCACCAACTCCGCCTGCAAATCTTGTGGTTGCTCGCGAAAAATGGCATTGGAAAGAATTTGTGCATTGACGGGCAAGATGTAGGCCATCGTTAGAAATGTTGTCAGTGCCGCCAGTGCCTCGGTAGGGAGTGAGGTGTGTGCTTGCTGCAAATTACACCAATCCCTAAAGCGTGAGTACCCATGTCTCCTCAAGAGGTTGCTCCTTTGTGCGAGAGTTATTCAAGTTTATTTACGCTTTTATTTACGCTGAAGCCCAGTATGAGTGAATTTGATAAGGCTTGGACTTGTCCCTAACAGAGAGATTCGCCACTGCATATACTGGAGTACTCTTGAAATGGAGCCTTTTGGGAAAAGGTATAATAGGGAGCAGGACATGGATGTGAGCGAGATTACATCACCTCTCTCAAGTTTGCGGTTAAATTATATCAACTGTGTATAAAAGCCAAAAATTGAGGGCGTATTCAACTCAGCATCAGCAGCAACGAAGTTCTCGTAGTCAAGATATATTGATAGAGCAAAGGTTGGGGCAATAGAGGACAGGCCAATGATGAAAAAACTGGTGCGCTCACTGAAACGTCGCTATCCCCGTCCGGGGTATCGGCGGCGGCAGCGGGGGTTTACTCTGCCTTTGGTCTTGGGCATGGGACTGATCATGATCGTGGTTGCCCTAACCCTGCTCTCGCGATCGCAACTGGATGTGAGCACTGCTAGCTTGCAAAAACAAACCCAGCAGGCCTTTGCGGTGGCTGAGGGCGGTATGGCTCGTACCCTTGGCTTACTCAATGGCAACTACCAGATTCTGCTGCGCCGCACCTATAACCCCGCTAACAATACGAACTTTAATCCTGCCCGCCCCTACCTGATCAGTCGCGCAGCGGATGCAACAAAAGTGGGTCAGCCCAATACCACGGGTTTGAATGTTCCTGCTGTAAATGAATGGACAGCGGCGAGCCTTGATTCTGATGCGCCCCCCTGCTTTACCCTCGATAACCTAAATACGATTGTCCTCAACGGCACAATTGGCACCCCTGTGCAGGGCAATTACCGTATTCTCTCCTATCTCTACGATGCGCCAACGCAAACAGGACACCTGTTGATCGAAGGTCGCTTGCCCAATAACTCGCCGGCGAATGCCTTCATCTTGCAAAAGATGGTGATTACGGATCGCAGCGTGCCCTCCAACTTCCCTGGCCTGCTGGCACAAAGCATTAACCTCGGCAACAATGATGTCTTTGGCACCGTCAACGGCAACGTGATCTGCACCAATCCTGCCAACTGTGTGGTTCCCCAAGCCCAGTGCCAAAATGGCCAGCCGACCCAACAGGGACTGCGCAGTGCCATCGGAGCGCTCAATAACGCGATTATTGAGGGGACGATCGCCATCAACAAGATTAACCTACCGCCTTTTCCTGAAGCACCCGATGCGGTGGGTGGTTCCGTGCTAGGGAGTGTTCCCCTGACTACGCTACCCAGTTGGTTGCCATCCAGTCAAATTACCGACTTTCAGCAAGCCCTGCAAGCGGCAGGCGGCTACAGTCAAGGTGCCTACGCCAACTTTCCGATTCCAGGACAAGGCCGAAATCCTCCCCAAGACTCACAGGACATTACAGGTAGAACAACTGACCAAAACTTTCCCCGTTCGGGCGATCGCCCCTACGTTGACCCTGACCCCAACATTCCCTTCTTTATCCCTGATCCCCTACGCCCCGGGGAGCGAATTGTCAACCCAGAGAAAGTCTATTACGCCTATCGCATTCGCGACATTAACCTCAGTGGTAACGAGAGGGTGACATTTAATACGACGAACTATGCCATTCGCCTCTACGTCAGTGGCAACATCTCCCTCAGTGGTAATGCAGGGATTGACAACACCTGTAGCCCCAATAGTTCCACCTGCGGTACCGACGCTAATATGGGACTTCCCAGTGGTGTCGGCACGCCCGATCGCCTACGCATCTATGGCAATCCCCCAGACCCAACCAATGCGATACCTGACCAAGAATTCACCCTTAGCGGTGGCTCCACAGTAGGAAGTGTCTTTGTTTATGCGCCTGATGCGAAGGTAGGCATCAATGGCGGCAGTCGCGAGCCAGATATCTTCGGTGCAGTTTGGGCAAAAACGTGGAATGGTTCTAGCTCCAACAATGCTGAAATCAGGGTGCCCGATCGCCTACCGGAAGCCTTGGGAGGCAACTATGCCAATGCTTCAATTGTTGTGGCACGCACCACCGAAGCGAGCAACTGGAACCGCCTAGCCCAGTACTAAATTCGGAGGTAATGTTGATGACTCGTAGTAAGTTCTATTTCCACTGGCTGGTGCAGCAACGTTCCCAAGGCTTTACCCTTGCGGAGGTCTTGGCTTCCATTCTGGTGATTAGCCTCTTTACCCTAGCGGCGATGCAGGCCATTGTTGTCGCTGCCTTTTTCCAAGCGGATGCCCGTAAATTTGCCGAGGCCAGTCACTGGATTCAAGATGATCTAGAAAATATCAAAATTGTTGCCTACGATCTCTGCCAAACCAAGTTTGCCCAACGCAAGCTGGCAGCACCCGCCCAAGGCAATGACACCACCTTAACACTGGCACTCATTCAATCGGGTGAAAGTGACTACGATCAAGCCATGCCCCCAGAGTATCGCACCGGGGGTGCCTGTCCAGTAACTTCACCCACGGATGGGTTTCGAGTGGGCGATCGCGTTCTCATTGGTTCGGACTCGGGCACACGCCGTATTGTCTCTATGTCAGCCAACACGATTACCTTGGACTCGCCAGTAGGGGGCTATCGGGGGGCGGGTACTCGTGTCTATGCCCGCTGTCGGATTCAAGCCGATGAAACCAATGGCATTGATGGTGGCTTTGGTGCCTACCTGCAAACCTTGATTCCGCCGATGAACAGCAGCAATAATAGTCGCCCCATTGTCAATGACACGTTTACGATGACGCGCACACCCACCACCCGTGCTGAGGCACCTTTCCAAACCCTAGAACTGGCCTATTCTGTGCGCAATAGTAACAACCGCGTCGTTGCTCAACTATCAACCGAGGTGGTGCCCAATGCGTTTTTCCGCTGTCCGTGAGCAGGGCATGACCCTGATTGAAATCCTGATTGTCCTGACGGTGGCAGCGATTTTAGCGGTGGCTGTCACGCCGAGCTTTCTCTATTGGCTAGAAACGCAGCGGGTCAACCAAGCTCTTGAAAGCTTAGAGGGGGCACTACGGGAAGCGCAGCGGGAGGCAATGCGGCGCAATCAAGCCTGTCGAGTGACGATTAACACAGGCACCAATCCCACTATCGCGGGGGATCCACCCCAATGTCTGCCCAATGGCTCCCGCCAACTGGAAAATGTAACCCTGCGTCGAGAAACGGGTGCTGCGTCTATACGGTTTGGCTTTCAGGGGCGCACCAGTAGTACAGGCACGATTGTGATTGCCTCCATAAGCCATCCAACCCTACAGCGCTGTTTGGTGGTGTCCTTGGGATTGGGGATTATGCGCACGGGCAATTACCTTGCAACGGACACCACGGGTGCAACTGCCGATAACTGTCAAGCACGCAACTAGAGGGGCACAGATATGCAGGGTTGGCGCAGAAGCGATCGCGGCTTTACATTGACGGAGTTACTGGTGGCGGCTGCCGTTGGCAGTATTGTTGTGGCCATGAGTGGTTGGGCAATGGTGGCTATCCTGCAAAACAATCGTCGTGTTGAAGAGCAGGCAATTACCCGCATGAACCTGAGCCGCGCCCTCGACTTTATCTCCGATGATATTCGCTCAGCCATTCGCATCTCAACCACGGCACCCCCAGATTGGGTCATTCCCAGTGGTGGCTACCAGTTGGTGATGTTTATAGAAAAACCAGCGGATAACCTAGAGGAACAGAACGACGGCACCCTCGCCAGTACGACCCGTGTGGCCTATTACACCCGTCCCAAGACGAGCAATGTGGTGTGGCGAGGCCCGATGATTCTCTATCGCCAAAAAATTGGTGACTCTACCCCCAATGCGTTGATTGATGGCATTGCCAACACGAGTCCCAACTGCACCAATAACTTGCCGGGCGCTGTTGACAGTGGCACCAACAAAGGAGGGTTTCGCGTCTTCGTTCAGCACAATCGCAATGTCAAGCTCTGCATTGCTGGTTTGGTGGAGTCAACGGGTACGGTTTACCAAGCAGAAACCCTTGCCGCCGTGCGATCCGGATCTGCGACCCCCACTCCCTAGCGGCAGCAGCATTCCTTGAGAGGTACTTTTGGGAACACTGATAGCTTCTCCTCTTCACTCGGATAGAATAGGCTCAAAACGGTGAAAGTTCCTAGGGAACGGGATGACCTCCCCTTTACTTTACGTACCCCCTGTTTGACAAAAGGGTCATCGTTTTTCTATTGCTGCTGTTATAGGGATGCAACCATGATTTGGCTTTTTTATAGTCTGATGACTATTCTTGGCATTGGTCTGCATTTGTGGCGACAGCCTCACCAGCGTACACGGGCAGGGATCATCCATGTCAGCTTGCTGTACCTACTGGTTATTTTTGTGGGAATTGGGGGGGTGATGAGTGCGTTGGTGCATACGTTTGATGCTGCAGCGACGGCTCGCAAAATTGGCTGGTTACCGGGGAGTCCTTTCCAATTTGAGGTCGCAATGGCGAATCTGGCCTTTGGGATTCTTGGCCTGCTCTGCATTTGGCAACGAGGATTGTTCTGGTCAGCAACAGGGATTGGTTTCTCGGTCTATGTGTTGGGATGTGCCTATGGCCACTACCAACAGATGTTGCTGGGAAATTTTGCCCCCTACAATGCTGGCTGGGGGATTTGGCTTTACGATGTTGGCGTACCGTCGTTGATCTTGACATTGCTGTGGGGTCGCAGTCGCTGGAATGTGTCCCACCCTCATAGGAATGTGAGTAAATCCTAACACCAATCGCCCTCAGAGCTGGTGACCTAGTGATTTTCAACTTAACAGAACAGGCGCGATCTCAAGGGGGAGTGTAGGATAGGGAAGGCGTGATTGAAATCCTTTGGCTGCGTTGTCCCTATGCCTCGTCGTACCGATATTTCAAAAATTCTCATTATTGGTTCGGGTCCGATTGTCATTGGTCAAGCCTGTGAATTTGACTATTCGGGAACCCAAGCCTGTAAGGCGTTGCGCGAGGAAGGGTACGAGGTGATCCTGATTAACTCCAACCCCGCCACCATCATGACGGATCCCGAGACCGCCGATCGCACGTACATTGAACCCCTCACCCCGGAAATGGTGGAAAAAGTCATTGCCGCTGAGCGCCCCGATGCCCTACTGCCGACCATGGGCGGACAAACGGCGCTGAACTTGGCGGTGGCTCTGTCAAAATCGGGGGTGCTGGATCGCTATGGCGTGGAGTTGATTGGTGCCAAATTACCCGCCATTGAAATGGCCGAGGATCGCAAGCTCTTTAAGGAGGCAATGCAGCGCATTGGGGTGGGGGTGTGTCCGTCGGGCTTGGCCAATACCCTCGAAGAGGCGCGGGCGATCGCCCAAGAGATTGGGGTTTATCCCCTGATTATTCGACCGGCCTTTACCTTGGGGGGCAGCGGTGGTGGCATTGCCTATAACCAAGAGGAATTTGAAGAGCTTGCTGCTGCTGGTCTGGAGGCTAGCCCGGTCTCGCAGATTCTCATTGAGCAGTCCCTGATTGGCTGGAAAGAATATGAGCTAGAAGTCATGCGGGATATGGCCGATAACGTGGTCATTATCTGCTCCATTGAGAACGTGGATCCCATGGGTATCCATACCGGGGACTCCATCACTGTCGCACCAGCGCAAACCCTGACGGATAAAGAGTATCAGCGGCTGCGGGATGCTGCCATCAAAATCATTCGGGAAATTGGCGTAGAAACGGGCGGATCAAACATTCAGTTTGCCGTTAACCCCGAAACAGGGGAAGTGATCGTGATTGAAATGAATCCCCGTGTCTCGCGCTCCTCAGCACTCGCTTCTAAGGCAACTGGCTTTCCCATTGCCAAAATGGCGGCGAAATTGGCTGTGGGCTACACGCTGCCGGAAATCCCCAACGACATTACCAAGAAAACCCCCGCTAGTTTTGAACCCACGATTGACTACGTGGTCACCAAAATTCCCCGCTTTGCCTTTGAGAAGTTTCCCGGCTCGCAGCCGGTGCTGACCACCCAAATGAAGTCCGTTGGTGAAGCCATGGCCATTGGCCGCACATTCCAAGAGTCCCTGCAAAAAGCCCTGCGATCGCTGGAAACCGGACGCGCCGGCTGGGGGTGCGATCGCCCCGAAAAACTCCCCAGCCTTGAACAACTGCGGGGGAAACTGCGCACACCCAATCCCGATCGCATCTTTGCCATTCGCCACGCCTTCCTCTTGGGGATGACCGTTGAAGAGGTTTATGAACTCACCGCCATTGATCCGTGGTTCCTGCGGCAGATGCAGGGACTGCTAGAAACGGAAAAATTCCTCAAGCGCAGCAAACTAGAGCAACTCACCGCTGATGATCTCTGGCGGGTCAAGCAGCAGGGCTTTAGTGATGCCCAAATTGCCTACGCCACCAAAACCACCGATGATCAGGTGCGGGCCTATCGCCAATCCCTCGGTGTTGTTCCCGTCTATAAAACCGTGGACACCTGTGCCGCCGAGTTTGAGGCCTACACCCCCTACTACTACTCCGCCTATGAGCGGCCGGTGGAGCAAATTAACCCCGATACCGGCGATGTTGAATTACTGCCCCCGCAATCGGAAGTGCTGCCCCCCCGCAAGCCGCGGGTAATGATTCTTGGCTCAGGGCCAAACCGCATTGGTCAAGGGATTGAATTTGATTACTGCTGCTGCCATGCTTCCTACGCGCTGCGGGCGGATGACTATGAAACAATCATGGTCAACTCCAATCCTGAAACGGTTTCCACGGATTACGACACCAGCGATCGCCTCTACTTTGAACCCCTGACGAAGGAAGATGTCCTCAACATTATTGAGGTGGAGCGCCCCGTCGGCATTATTATTCAGTTTGGCGGTCAAACGCCGCTGAAACTCGCCTTACCCCTCCAGCAGTACCTCGAAACCCATGGCGATCGCCTCGGAACGCAAATCTGGGGCACCTCGCCCGACTGCATTGATATTGCCGAAGACCGCGAACGCTTCGAGAAAATCTTGCGGGAGCTGAATATCCCCCAACCCCCCAATGGCACCGCTCGCAGTTACGCCGAAGCCCTGAGTATTGCCCAGCGCATTAGCTACCCCGTAGTGGTGCGCCCCAGTTATGTGCTCGGCGGTCGCGCCATGGAAATCGTCTATTCCGATGCCGAACTGGAACGCTATATGAACGAAGCCGTGCAGGTGGAGCCAGAGCGACCAATTCTCATTGATAAGTATCTGGAAAACGCCATTGAAGTGGATGTGGATGCCATTGCTGATGCCAGCGGTACCGTGGTGATTGGTGGGATTATGGAACACATCGAACAAGCCGGGATTCACTCTGGGGATTCTGCCTGTAGCTTGCCCACCCAATCCCTTTCTCCTACCGTGTTGGCGACCATTCGCAGGTGGAGTATTGCCCTCGCCAAGGCCCTCAAAGTGGTGGGGCTGATGAACCTACAACTGGCAGTACAAGGGGAGCAGGTCTATATTTTGGAGGCCAACCCGCGGGCATCCCGTACGGTGCCCTTTGTCTCCAAGGCGATCGGCATTCCCCTTGCTAAAATGGCTGCCCGCCTGATGTCAGGCAAAACGCTTGCAGAACTCAATTTCCTCGATGAGAAGATTCCCAACCATGTCGCTGTTAAGGAAGCGGTTCTGCCCTTTGAAAAATTTGCCGGTACGGATACGGTACTGGGGCCAGAGATGCGCTCTACGGGTGAAGTGATGGGGATTGACATGACCTTTGGTGCTGCCTATGCCAAGTCTCAACTGGCGGCCAATCAAAGGTTACCTTTGAAAGGAACTGTTTTTGTATCGATGAGCGATCGCGACAAGGCAGCGATTGTGCCCGTGGTGCAGGAGTTGCAGTCCCTCGGCTTTCGGATTATTGCCACCGAAGGAACCCGCAATGCTCTGCTTGAGGCGGGTCTGAGTAATATTGAACTCATCCTCAAGCTCCATGAAGGGCGTCCCCATGTCCTCGATGCGATTAAAAATGAGCAGATTCACCTGATTCTGAATACGCCCTCGGGTCAGGAAGCCCGTACCGATGCCCAATTGATTCGTCGCACCGCCCTTGCCTACAAGATTCCAATTGTGACGACGATCGCCGGTGCCAAGGCAACGGCTGCCGCCATTAAAACCCTGCAAACCTCAACCCTCAGGGTTCAAGCCCTTCAGGACTACCATCGGGTAGAATGCTAAACATTGGTTTTGGCAACTACGTCTCGCCGCAGCGACTCTTGGCGATCGTCAGCCCCGACTCTGCTCCCATCAAGCGCCTAATTCTCGAAGCACGGCAGCATCATCATCTCATTGATGCCACCCACGGACGGCGGACTCGTGCCGTACTGGTCTTGGATGGGGAGATTGTTGTCCTCTCGGCGCTGCATCCGGAAACCTTGGTGGCGCGACTCAACCCACCCCCCTAGACGCCTCTAAAACATCAAAAAATAATCGTCACCCGCAGTGAGTCGGTGTAGAGGCCGGGGGCAACCCACTGCTGGGCAGGAATGCGACCGTAGATCGTCAGTGTATTGAGGACATTGTTGCCGGGAATAAAAGGCCCCCGTTGCTGTGTGCCCCCTGTGCCATCGCCCCAAATGATACTGCGATTAGCATCAAGATAGAGGTTATAGTTCAGGCGATCGCTCCCACTGCTCATTTGTCGCGGTGTAAAACTATTGCTGCCCCCTTGGCTTAGTTGAACCGTTACGGGGCGGTTATTAAAGCTACCAGCCCCACCCCCCACACAGACAAATTGGACTTGACCAGTGGTATCTAGAGGAATGGGCGAAAAAGGATCATAGCTCCCAAAGTTCAAACCGGTCACACTTTGAAACTGACAACCCGTCCCCTGAGCCTGTGCGGCTGCCCAATACCCAAGGCAACTGAAGCCAGTGATGCATCCTATCGTGGCGAGTCGGGCAACGAACATGAGACTTCCCCTACATCAGTAAAGAGATCGTCACTGGGTGGCAGTGTCAGTTGGAACGTACAGCGCAGTTGCTCGTAGGTCACTTCAGCAGTGTAGGTTCCTGCTTCTAGGGTATCAAAGTAAAATTCTCCCCTTGGCGAGAGGGGCGATAGGATTGTTTCCTTGTTGCGTTCTAGGGTGAGTTGTCCCAAATTGGGAATGATTCGCTCACTGCCCCGCAAAATCACCACTCGTCCGACATAGTTGCGACTGGGGCGGACATCAAAGCGGGCGATCGCTCCCCCACGAAAAGGCGGTGCAATCAGTAGCTCGGTGCGGCCAATGGCAAAATCAATGGGAATATCCTGATCCTCGATCCGCAAGGCATTGCCGTAGTAGGGCAGCAAGTCTGGAATCAAAATTTTACCGCGACGATTCGTGCGACCAATTTCCTGATTGCTTAAGTAGGTGCGCACACCCCCCACATTGGGCACATCTACCAAAACAAAACTTCCCTGCACCGGTCGCGTGGCAAAAACTTCACCGCCAATTGTGACGAATCCCCCTTCCACCACCACTTGCGCCTGTCCTGTATCCCCTGCCTGCGCGTAGCCAATTTGGTAGCGGCTCCAAGGGGCATTGTAAGAAAATGTGCCACTGACAAAGACCCGCTCATTGGCCTGAAGCACCTGTCCCTGATAGCCATAGCCGACGCCCACCGGGAGCGATCGCGAGACGTTGAGGAAAGGAACCCCCTGATTTCCCTGTTGCAGCCAGCCAGTGTTAAGTGTCACTGCATTGTTCAGAAAGTAGTTAAACGTAACACTGATTTGGTTCACTGGCTGATCACTGCCAGAAAGGAAGCGCGAACCTTGCAGGTATAGACTGAGATTGCGGCGGAGTTGCACTTGAGCGAGAATCGTTGCCTGTTGCCGCACCACTTGATCGCGGGGATTGGTAAAAAAGTACTGACCACTGATTGTTACCCGCGACCCCAGATTCAGAGTGGCATTGGCAAAGCCCTCTAACTGCGGGCGATCGTCCCCCAAACCCAAGCCAGTATTGACATAGTTGCCACTGAGGAGGCGCACCCCACCACCAAAGGCCAGCCACCGCCCCGGATAGTTGTAGCCAACAGCAATCCCACTCCCCAATTTTCCCTCAGTGGTACTCACCGCCGCCGCCACATCCAGCGTGCCAATGGGAATCGCCGTACTCAGGTTCAAGCCCGCATTCAAAAGATCGCCATTGCCTTCTAGACGTGCCCCTAGGGTCAAGTTATTCAAAATGCCCTGCCGATAGGCCGCCAAAAATTGCACCTGATCTCCGTAGCTGAAATTCTCCGTGCCAAAATTTTCCCGCTCGGCACCGGCAGCCACAATAAACTCCGATAGCCCAGGGCGCAATAACGTAAACGACTGGACAAAATTACGGCTAAAGACCTGTTGATTGCCCTCAGCATCCTTTATCACAATTCGCAAGCGATTAAAGCCCCCAAAGGCGGGCAAATTTTTGAGAATAAACGGCCCCGGCGGTAACGTCACCTGTCGAATCAGCAAGTTATTCAGGTAAATTTCTGCGCTGCTGGGGGTGGTTACCTCACCCCGAAAGTCAAAGGCGGGTTGGCGAATCAGGTAAGGGCTAAGGCCAAAGTTGCGTTCCCAAACAATGCCCCCCCAAAGGCCACCCCCGCCCAACAGGTCACTGCTGATAAACGCATCCCCTAGGGTCAAAGTTGTGAGATGGCGCCGATGATCCAATCTAAAAGCGGTGAGTCCCCGTTGCAGGTTGCCATCGGCAGTCAACCCCAGCGTTGAGGTGAGGGCATTGCCACCAAAGCTAATCGCCACTTCACTGGCAGCCGTCAGTTGTTCAAAGTTATTCCAAAAAACACCATAGTTCAGGTAGGCACTTAAGGGTTGGCTATAGCGAATCCCCGGCGGTTCATTACTCGGTTTAAAGTCAATGACCGTTTGTGGCAGTTGGGCTGCTCCCACCTGTAACCGTAGCACTAAGTTGGCATCATCCCGCTGGAATGTCATCTGCGGTGCCAACGACTGCAAGGAGACGTGCTCAATGCCTTGGATGATTTCGCGGCGACCGCCAATCTCCCTCAGACCGGCATTCACTAGATCCTGCAAAGGGATGAGCACATCATCGCCACGCACCAAAACAATCACATCCCCCTTGGTAACGCGATTCACCTCAAGGGTATAAATGGCAGAGACTTCTGCTTGGGCAGAGACTGGAGCAGCCATCAGGAGGCTACTAAACGCAAACGCCGTTGGGAGTAGAAATTTCAGTTGTAAGGGAGGGGTTGGTGCCCACAGACTGTAATTTGACTTGGCGCACTTGGGCACAGTTGGTTTGTGGTAGAGGAATATTCCTAAAGGGGCGATCGCGATCGGCCAAAACATACACAGAATCTAGCGTCCGCTCGAAAACAACCGTCCCCCGCTCATTCAGCCCCTGTACGGTTATGCCAAGGGTTTGAATGTGAACATTACCACGATTGCGGAGTACAAAACTTAATTTGCCCCCTTCAACCCGACCATTCAAAATTTCGCCTTGGCGCTGGATATTGGCAGGTTGGACAAAAACGGGCAGGCTAAAGGTCTTGATAATGCGAATGGCAGCCCCTTGGGTTTCTGGCACATTGGCTGGGGGCAATTCTGTCACTAGGAGGCGATAGGTTTGCTCTTCAGTGGTTGCCGGTTGCCGTACCCCAACCCGTAAAGTCCGCTGTTCTCCTGGCGGTACCGACAGCAAGACAGGGAAAGCCACGACATTGCCATCGCTTTCCGTTAGCTCCTCTTGGCCATCGGCGGTTTGCTGCCAGCGGCGGACACTAATCTCAAAGTTAATCGGCACCTGCCCCGTATTGGTCAGGGTCAACAATGCCGTTCGCTGACGCGGTGAGAGAAACACCTGCACCGCATTCAGATAAAACTCCGAGGATTGTGCTCCCACCCTTGAAGCCATGCCAAGGGCAATGACTGTGGCCAGCAGGGCAAACCGCCACCCCAATAGAAAGCGCACGCTAGAACGAGACAGTGACTTGAACCGTATCAATATAGGCACCGGGTTTTAGCTGATCTAGAGTACCGGACGGTAAGTTATCTGCTGCGAGAATCCGACCGTAGATGGGGAAGTTTGCAGGAGATGCATTGGGTGCTGTGTACTCGACAGCATTACTGAGATCACAGCCCCAAACTTCACTTCTCGCAGCATCTTTGTATAATCCATAGGGAAGACGAGCATCCGCATTGGCCATCTGGCGCAGAGGAGCAGTACAAGAAGAGCTCGATGAAGCGTTGCTTCCTTCGTCCAGCTTAATAGTCGCTTGAGTCTTAGGTAAGCACTTGACACTCACTTCACCTTGGGCATCCAAGGGCGTTGTTGCGTGGGCACCCAATGGATCATAGGTACCAAAGTTGATATTTTGAGTACCCGTAATTTTGCAGGCTGGGTTGACGTTTGCTTGAATTTGGATATTTGTGGTTTGGGGCGAAGTTTGGGCTTTGGCAGCCTGTGCCATTAACAGAGGCAGTACGCCCCCCGCCGCAGTAAGAAATAGACCGAGAAAAATCCGTTTGAGCAGGAATGAGAAAGTCATCGTCAAACCCCCTTATGAGAACAGCAAAAAGTTTAGACCCCAATTTTTGATGTTACTCTAATACTGAATGTAGCAAACCTTTAGGGATAACTCGCGGTGAGCTTGCAACACATACTAGCAGTAACAATACTACAGCATCCCCCCCTTGCCTACCGTGATTTCACGGAGGTTTTATCTTTCCTTTAGAAAGAAACAATAATCTGAACCGTATCGATATAAGTACCCGGTGTCAGTTGATTCAGAGTCCCTAAAAGTGCAAGAGCTTGACCCGATGGGATGCGACCGTACACGATAATGTCTTTGACGCTAGCATTGGTCGCACTGTAGTCCACATCATTCAGGAAGTTACAGCCCCAAATGTCAAGAGGGGAGTAAGAACTATCCCGATACAAAAAATAAGGAAGGCGAGCGGAGCCAGAAGCCATACGCCGCAGCGGTACAAGACAACTGGACAAAGCAGCAGGATAACTCCCCTGATTCAGCCGAATGGTTGCTTGGGTGCCCGGTAAGCATTGCACACTCACCTGACCTTGGGCATCTAGCGCTTGGGTGTAGTGGGTACCGAGGGGATCATAGGTGCCAAAGTTAATATCCTGAACACCCTTAATCACACAGGCTGCCTTCACCGTCGCCTGAACGTTGATGTTACTGGTTTGAGGTGAAGTTTGAGCATGGGCGCGCTGAGCCGTTAGGAGTGGCAATAGACCACTGGCAGCAGTCAAAAATAAACTTATTGGGTAGAGCTTTAGCCTCAGAAAACAGGGGTGATGCATAAGACTCTTCTCCCAACAGTTCATCAGTATTTTAATTGCTAGAGTGAACCCTACAAATTGCTAATTATGAATTTGGAGAGCACTCAGTCATGACTTGTAGGCCAAGCTTACGCAAGCCTAATGTGAAGGTGTGCGGCGAATTCACAATTGCAGCCGTTAGAGGGACACTGTCAATCTTACACCACTTACAGGACTTATGAACAGAGAATTTTAACTACGCAACAAAAGTTAATCTAAAGATTGGCACCCCCAAGCGTCAGGATCATCGTTGATGGGATGCGATCGCCATCGAAGGCAGTCTCAAAAATATTTTTGTAATGTTGATTGACCCCATTTTACTTGAGTGTATGCTAGTGCCTAGGAAAATTTTGTAGCCCTTTGATTTGGAGTGATTGCTGTGTTGCCAGACTTGCCAAGTTTTGATGCTTTGCTTCAGAGTTTGCGTAATATTGACACCCTAACCGAGTGGGAAATGGCGGTTCTGGGCATTATTGTCATCGTGGTTGGCATTTCTCTAGGGAACTGGGTCTGGCCAAGGATTTTGCAGGGGCTATTTATTCTTCTGTATCTTGGTGTAACTGCTATTCCCCTATTTTTGGTGGCGAACGGTATTCTACACGAGTGGCAAGATGTGGTCTTTAGCTGCTTAGTTATCGGCTTTTTGGGGTCAATCCCGTTACTCCCCTTTTTTGCTATTTCCAGTATTCAGCGAAAAATAGATGGCCTCAAGCAACAGGTGAACACACCACCTGCATCAGCTCCTATTAATTTCGAAAGGGAGTGAGATATTTTCAAGAGGGATAGGCTATACTCAAAGCGTCATGAATCTTACTCAAGAACATGAGCTATAGCTTGGACTGACGAGAGCGGGTTGTCTCCTATATCCAGCAAGGTGGCAAAATCAGTGAAGCAACTCAAATCTTTCAGGTGAGCCGCGCCACTATCCATCGCTGGCTGAAGCGAGACGACTTAGCCCCCACAGTTGTCCCCCGTCGTCCTTGGAAGCTGGATTGGGCGGCCTTAGCAGCGGATGTTGCTGCCCATCCCGATGACCGTTTAATCGACCGTGCCCAGCGATTTGGCGTCCAAGTTTCCACCATTAGTTATGCCCTCGCCCAGATGGGCATCACCCGAAAAAAAACAGATACGTTACCAAGAAGGGTGTGAAGAAGAGCGACAAGCGTATCAACAGCAGCTCAACACATGGGTAGAGAGCCATGGGGAGGAAACGGTGGTGTCTATCGATGAGAGGGGGTATGCAGGGTCAAACAGTTCGATTGATGAGGTGATTCGCAAGTATTGTGCTGGATAATGTCTCATTCTTTATTGGAATAGCTATATGTTTTGAGCCTCAAGGGCAATCCACGGCACCTGTATTCTACTCAGTCTTGACGGTGGGGTAGAGCGGTTGGCACAGGTGGTGCGTTGCCATGCCATTGTCTGAGTATGCGTTTGCCCTGTGGGCAAAGACACAGGGCTTCAAAACTACGGTAATCTTATAGAGAAACTAGAGTATTGCTGGCAGTGCTATGGGCATCACTATTGAAAACGTTTCTAAGTCCTTTGGCTCCTTTCAAGCGGTCAAGCAGGTGGATTTGGATATTGCCAGTGGCTCTTTGGTGGCGCTGTTGGGGCCTTCGGGTTCTGGCAAATCAACCTTACTGCGGCTGATTGCGGGTTTAGAGATGCCCGACACTGGCCGGATTCTGCTCACGGGCAAGGACGCCACCTATCAAAGTGTCCAAGAGCGTAATATTGGCTTCGTCTTTCAGCACTATGCCCTTTTTAAGCACATGACTGTGCGCCAAAATATCGCCTTTGGCCTAGAGCTGCGCAAGGTGCCCCGTGCCAAGATCAAAGCTCGGGTTGAGGAGTTGCTCGAGTTGGTGCAGTTGGCTGGCTTGGGCGATCGCTACCCCTCTCAGCTCTCTGGCGGACAACGCCAGCGGGTGGCTCTTGCCCGTGCCCTTGCCGTAGAACCCAAGGTGCTATTGCTGGATGAACCCTTTGGTGCCCTCGATGCCAAGGTACGTAAGGAACTGCGAGCATGGCTACGCCACCTCCACGATGATGTCCATGTGACAACGGTCTTCGTGACCCATGACCAAGAGGAAGCCATGGAAGTGGCCGATCAAATCGTGGTCATGAACAAAGGTCAAGTGGAGCAGGTGGGTACCCCCGCGGAAATTTACGACCATCCCGCTAGCCCCTTTGTGATGAGCTTTATTGGCCCTGTGAACGTCGTGCGCTCCCGTGTTTTTCAGCCCACCGAAGACACAGCCCCCCACTGCGATATTTTTCTGCGCCCGCGCGACATCATTATTGAGACAAGTCCCAATGGTAACACCGTCCCAGCTCGCATTCACCGCATCATTCACTTGGGTTGGGAAATTCAGGTGGAACTGCGCCTAGACGATGGGCAGGAATTGATGGCACACCTATCGCGAGAGCGATTTGACGAGCTGCGCCTTGAACCCCAACAGCAGGTCTTTATTAAGCCACGGGAGGCAAAGTCCTTTCCCCTGTATTACAGCATTTAGGCACGAAAAAAAATCAGTCCATCCCTTGAACAAACCAAGCCAAACTTGCTATGCTAACAAAGCAACGCAATGGGGTGTCGCCAAGCGGTAAGGCAGCGGGTTTTGGTCCCGCCATTCGGGGGTTCGAATCCTCCCGCCCCAGTTAGGTTTTAGACAGCAATGTCACAAATATTACCCTCATTACTGGCCTTAGATTTTGATGGCGTCCTCTGCAATGGCCTGCGGGAATATTTTCAAACCAGTTGGCAGGTGTATCAGCAGGTGTGGCCTGAGCAGCCCCTTGCGCTTTCCCTAGAGGAACTAGAAAGGCAATTTGGTCAATTGCGCCCTGTGATTACGGTGGGTTGGGAAATGCCACTCCTGTTGCGAGCAATTGTTGAAGGCACCTCTACTCAAGAGATTCTCCAAAACTGGCCAAAGGTGCGCGATCGCCTACTTGCTACCTACCATCTCACTGCCACCGATTTGGGAGAACGAGTGGACGGCCTGCGCGATCGCTGGATTGCAACGGACTGGCAAAGCTGGCTAGCACTCCATGACTTTTATGACGGTGTCATAGCCGCTTTACAACGCTGGCAAGCCCAAGGTCAACCCCTCGCCATTGTCACCACCAAGGAGCAGCGCTTTGTTACCTATTTGCTGGAGCAAGCGGGCATTTCCTTTCCCCCAGAGGCGATCTATGGCAAAGAGCAACGGCAGCCAAAGCCTGTGATTCTTGAGGCGCTGCAGTCAACCTATGGCGCTCCCCTGTGGTTTGTTGAGGATCGCCTTGGGGCACTGTTACAGGTTGCGGCTACACCGGCGCTAGGGGAAACAGAACTCTTCTTGGCGACATGGGGCTATACCACTGCTGGCGATCGCGCCCAAGCCGAGGCACAACCGCGCATCCATCTCCTCAGCCGAGAACAATTTTGTGAATTTCCCCACTGGCTTTGCCCCTAACCCCTTGTCTTTCAAGGTGGTTTTCTCTATACTGGAAAAGCTGCGAAACAGCGTGGGTCGCTAGCTCAGCGGTAGAGCACTCGGCTTTTAACCGATTGGTCTTGGGTTCGAATCCCAGGCGACCCATTTGAGTTAACTATCCAGTAGGCGGCGGAGTTCTGCCATATCGTCATCAATAGATTTACTTTGAGAGGATGCACTGGGGCGTGGCGCGTCCTGCACTTCGGGGGTAGAGACGTTGATATTAATATTTAACTGACTGCTGCCACTGGAGGTCTGGGGGAGTGTCCCCGCAGAGGGGGCATCGGGCAATAAGCCCATTTGCCGCTTCATTTCTACCAGTTCAAATTCCACATCTTGTTTGTTGGCGCTGCTTTGGAGCGCTTGGAATTTACTTTCGAGAGTATCGCCACTCAGTTCAGCGATCGCTTGGGAGCGGGCTTCCATTTGCAGGACTTTATCTTCCATACGCTCAAATGCCGCCATCGCATTGGAGGTACCCACCTTGCTGACTGCTTGATGAATCTGCTCAGAGGCTTTGGCTGCCCGGACACGCGCTTTGAGCATTTCCTTCTTCGTTTTCGCCTCAGAAATTTTGCTTTCAAGGGCGGTCAAGTTGTCCTTAAGGGTTTTTACTTGGACTGCCATTTGATCCACTTGGGCTTTAAGGGCGGCAGCGGTATCTGCAGCAGTTTTCTTACGGTTCAAGGCTTCCAACGCGAGGGCTTCATCTCCTCTACTGAGGGCAAGACGTGCCCGCTCTTCCCACTGTTGGGAATCCTTAAGATTTTGGGCGTACTGCTGCTCTAGTCGTTTCTGAGCAGCAATGGCTTGAGCAACGGCTTGGCGCAACTTCACCAAGTCCTCGTTCATGTCAATAATTGTTTGCTCAAGGATTTTTTCTGGATCTTCAGCAGCACTGACAATGGCATTGAGATTAGAGCGAATCACCATGCCGACACGATCAAGTAAACCCATGCTTTGCCTCGTCAATAACTCGCTGACTCTACTCTAGCGCATGGCTTTTATTTACATGCCCATGATGCAGTAACCGGCGTCCACATAAAGAATTTGACCAGTGATGCCACTGGCTAGATCGCTGGCAAGAAAGGCTGCTGTGTTGCCCACCTCTGTTTGGGTCACCGTGCGCCGCAACGGAGCTGTGGCTTCCACATGGTGAATCATGTCGAGAATGCCCCCCACTGCTGAGGAAGCCAAGGTGCGAATTGGACCAGCGGAGATACCATTGACACGGATCTTCTGAGGCCCCAATTCTGCCGCGAGGTAGCGCACATTCATTTCTAGGGCTGCCTTGGCAATCCCCATGACATTGTAGTTCGGCACAACCCGTACACCCCCCAAATAAGTCAGGGTAATGATTGACCCGCCGTTGGTCATCAATGGTTTAGCGGCACGGCTGAGAGAGATCAGGGAGTAGGCACTGATGTCGAGAGCGAGATTAAAGCCTTCAAGGGAGACGGCGGAAAAGTCACCACTGAGATCTTCTTTTTGGGCAAAGGCCAAGCAATGAATCAAAATATCTAAGCCACCCCATGTGGATTGAATCGCCGCAAAGGTCTCGTCAATTTGTTGAGGTTGCTGCACATCTAGCGGCAGGAGCAACTTGGGGGCAAGGGGGGCTGTCAGTTCCTCGACCTTTTGCTTCAGCTTTCCCCGCTCGTCGGGAAGATACGTCACTGCCAGTTCAGCACCTGCTGCATGGAGCTGTTGGGCAATCCCCCAAGCAATGGAGCGATTATTGGCAATGCCGGTCACAAGGGCGCGTTTTCCCGATAGGTCTAGGAGCATAGGTACAGCCAGTGTGAAGGATCTAACCCTCTGATCGTACCAGAGGGGCTGCTGCCTTTAGCGCCAGCGTAGGACTTGGGTTTTCAAGGGGTTGACAAATTCCCGTCCCTCTTGGGTGGCTTTCTCGTACTCCCGCTTAAGCTGGTAATACCATTTAGCTTGGTAATCGGCCTCCTTGATAAGCGTCAACGGTGGCTTGTACTTTAGGCCTTCGCTTTGCTTGGCCACAATGCGCAAATCTTGGTTGAGAAATTCCCGCGCTAAGGGAGCCAGTAAGGGTTTCAGGGGGGCGAGCCATGGAAAGGTCCAGTAGTAGGTGGCGGTGAGTTCAGTCTCCTGATCGTTAATGGGGGTAAGGGTAATCAGAAAGCAAAAGGTGTGGCGATCGCTATAGTTGGTTTCGATGCGAATCCCCGGCAGCCGATAGATAATTTCCACCTCCGGGTGGCCGCCCAGAATATGGTGTGCCCACGACTTGCGCAGGAGGGGATGCCGCCGCATGGTAAAGCCATAGGGCGACGGATCAAAGGTTTTTGCCTTCTCAAAGAGCTTGCCCCGCTTACGCCACCACCACGCCCCATGGACAAAGGGCGCATGGGAGGGATCCATAAAGTTAATAAACACCTGATCCAGATGTCCCGGAAAGATGAATTTTTGCACCGCTTGGGGTTGGGTCTCGGCGCTAAATCCGGGCACAAGGGGAACCTCTAGAGTGGGTTCACTAACATTGCGCTCATTAGCCGGCAAAAAAATCCAAAGATTGCCCTGCACCTCGCGTACGGGATAACTCAACACACCAAAGTGCTTGAGATCCACATCACTATCACTGGTGAGGGAGGGAATCAGGGTACAGTGGCCGTGGGCATTGAAGCGCCAGCCGTGGTAGGGGCACTCCACCTCTTCCCCATCAAAGTGACCATAGTGCAGGGGAACGCCACGGTGAGGGCAGAGATTGCGCAGCGCAAAGGGCTTGCCTGAAGTGGTACGGCAGAAGAGAATAGGTTCCCCTAAAAGCACCTTGGCTTGGCAGCGACCCGGCTTGAGGTCAGCAGCTGGCAGGCCATAGTACCAGATATTGCGCAAGAAACTACCCGCATGGAGGGAGAATGAAGTGCTGCTGGAGTTCATAACCAGACTTTACCAGATGCTCGGCAGTTATTTTCTACGTTACGCCGAAGCAGCCGTCAAGTCAGTCACATACCGCAGCAAGATCCCCTTCTGGCCAATAATGAACCCTTGATCAGGACTAAAGAAGAGAATTTTATAAAAGTTGGAGGGGACTTTTTTCACATCCACATCCTGCTGCCACGTTTGGCCACCATCTTGGCTACAGAGCAGCACGCCGGCACCCCCTGCTAGCCATACTTCATTGGGTGTGCGATAGGCCAGATCAAGGAAGCCAACACTATTGCGACGCAGGGGACTCAGCAGTTCTCCCCAGTTTTCGGAATTGTCTGGATCAGAGAAGGCAATTTTACCGCCATTGACAATCATCCAGAGCCGACCATCCGGAGTAAAGCCCATATTGTGGACACGGCGCGAGGTCGTGCGGTTGTGGGGTTGCCAAGCGGTTTGTCCCGGCTGCCACGTGGAATAAAAGCTCCCCCGCGAGGAGACAGCCACATACTCACCAGAGGGCGAACGGTTGAGGTTGCGCATGACCCCAATGGCTTCTTGGACTAATGCTTGCCAGTTTTTGCCGCTGTCTTTGGTACGGTAAATGGCGCCTACATCGGTCATCATTTCCGCAGCGCCGCTGCCAAGGGCTTTCACGAAGCGAGGCGCACCCGGTAGTTTAGGATCGAGGGGAATTTGGTTCCAAGATTGGCCGCCATCGGTCGTGTGCAGCATAATCGGTGGCTCACCGACAATCCAACCCTCGTTCCCTTGGAAGCTAACGCTGTTGAAGCGATAGTCGGGATTATCTAACACCAGCGTACGGGGTTCCCACGTTTGGCCACCGTCGCGAGTTTCCATTAGTGTGGCATTGGCACCCACCAACCAACCGTGATTACGGTCAATAAAGCTCATATCGAGAATGGTTGAAGTGGTTGGTAGTTGGATGGCTTCCCAAGGGTTGTAGTCCAAGGCGGGGATGGCAAGGGCAGAGGTACTCAGGCTCACCCAGATACAAACGGTCACCAGTAGCCAATGCAGGAACTTGATTCCTTTCATTTTTTGCCAATAACTGTCAATTTGTTTAGCGAACATTATAGAAACTCAGTAGAAAAAGAACGGCAAGGGCAAGACCACCAAAAATGAGGATATTTTTTTGGCCGGGGGTGAGGCGATTCACACCCAAGCCGTAGTTCAGATTTTCCTTGAAGCCTGAGGGGGATCCCACAGGTCCAATGTTGCTAAATTGCTTTTTCGGAGCACTGCACACTGGACACCGCCAGTTCACGGGGAGATCAGCAAAGGCTGTCCCCGGCGGAATCGAGCGATTCTCGTCTCCCTTTGAGGGTTCATAGATGTAGCCGCAGGCACGGCACTCAAACCGATCTAAGGGCGCAACATCAGGGGTTTCGGCGGTCATACCTCAGAAATTTTTAAGATTTGCGACATACATCTTAATACTACGGGATTTAGGGGCGTTTCTTGTGATGAGGACAGGGGAGTTTTCAGGACAATACTGCGAAACTCTAAGACATGTAACGAAAGATCAGACCTTGGTAACATAAATATAAAGAAAAGATTAGGAAAGCCAGCCCTGCCAAGAAGTGATGCCATGATCAGGGTATTCAATTGAGGTCAGCCCATATAGACCTTAACCTTAAATCTCCTTTAATATTCCGTAGAATGCTGGCTTCCATATCACCAAGGGGGGCTGGCATTTTACTTTTGGGGATAAAATAGAGGCTTGCGCTTTCTATGGGTCGCCTGTGACTCCCACATTGTGTTGGCACTATCCACCGCTCCAAGCAGGAATTCTCTGTCGGCGCTATCAGCGATTTTTTGCGGAGATTGAGTTGACCTCTGGCGATCGCATCACAGCCCACTGCCCGAATACAGGGCCGATGACAGGAATCTGCCAAGTGGGTGCCCCCGTTCAAGTCTCCTACCATGCAGATCCCAAGCGCAAGCTGGCCTATACGTGGGAAATGATTTTCGTTGATGGCACGTGGGTGGGGGTAAATACGAGTTTGCCGAATCGGGTGATTGCTTCCGCATTGGCGGCAGGCATCCTACCGGAACTAGCTGGGTATGGCACTCAGCAGCGAGAGGTGGCCTATGGTCAAGAGCGCAGCCGCATTGACTTTTACTTGGCGGATCATCCCCAACAGCCCCCTGCCTATGTTGAGGTGAAAAATACCACTTGGGCGCAAGGGGGGTTAGCCCTGTTTCCTGATACGGTGACCATGCGAGGTCAAAAGCATCTGCGGGAACTGCAATGGCTACGGCAAACCCAACCTGACACTCGTGTGTGTATGGTCTACTTTATTAATCGCGGTGATTGCGATCGCTTTGCGCCGGGAGACAGTGCCGATCCCACCTATGGACAACTCTTACGCGCCGCCTACAACCAAGGGGTGGAAATTTTGCCCTATCGTTTTGCCATTGAGCCAACGGGCATTCAGTTTTTGGGAACGGCCAAGCTGGTACTCTAGGACACTTGACTGAGTTCAATCAGATTGCCATCAGGATCTGCGACAAAGATTGCGGCTCGTCCTGAGGCACTGCGCTGCAAGGGAATTTGGGCTGCCACTAGGCGTTGTTCGAGACTGGCTAAATCAGTTATGCCAAGGGCAAAGTGGGGGTTACGTCCCCACCGCTGATCTTGACAGCGATCGACCACCTGCTCTGCTGGGATGAGATGAATTTGCACCGTACCGATTTGATACCAGCGGCCGGGGAATTTCAGGGGGCGATCGACGGGGGTAAGACCTAGCAACCCTTCATAGAAGGCCGCAGCTCGCTGCAAATCCGTGACGTTAATAGCAACGTGGAGAAAGACCATCAGGAATTGGCGGGTTGCGTCACCCCTAGGCGGATTTCTGAGCAAAAGGAGGCCATGCTAAAGCCACCGAAGCGCTTGAGAATACTGGTGCGCAGGCGTAAATTGGGACTGGCAAACCAGAGTCGCTCCTCAGAGTACATGGTTTCGTATTCGGTAATCAGTGTCAGAGCACCATCACTGCCCATACTAAAGCGACCGGCCACAGGAGCTTTTTCGGCATAGCCCATTTCCCGCAGGAGCTTGCCTTCCATCCGTGACCCCTGATCCATGATCGGCACCAATACCGTCGAGCCTTCGTGCTTTTCGGTATCCCATTCCATTGTGCCGTCCCAACTGACCCGTGCACCGCACACTGCCCAAGCCGGATCCATGTCATATTGCTGACACAGGGCAATGACCGCAGGATCATCCACAGACAGTAATTCAATGGTTAACTGAGACTTGCCTGACTCAGTTTGCTTAAAGGCCAAGTGATGACTGGTACGTTGGGAAAACCAGCGGCCAGCACTTTGGGCAAAAAAGTCGCGGATGTCCATACCTGCGCACACTATGTAATGGGGACAAGATCAGTATTTTTGAGTCTTTTTTTAGGGTACACCGTCTCTTCGATTCCTTCCAAACGATCGCGCCGAGGAAAGATGCAGTCAAAGATTAACAATGTAACAATATGTAAACGAGTTTAAGATTTAAGATAGAAGTAGGTCGCCCTCATCAATCTCTATGCTGCACTCAAATTTACCTGAACCTCAACTGCTTAAGGTCTTGCTGGAGCCGCTACTCGAAGATTTTCAGTACTGGTTCACGCGATCGCGATCGCTCTTGCAGACAGAAGTGATTCCCTTCTTGAACGTGGCGGAACAGCAGGCACTCCTTGAACGGGTGGAGACGGCTCTCAACGATGTGATTGCTACCCAAAGCCTCTTTCGGGCAACGGACGGCCAAGTGGGGGTTGATACACAGGTACTGATGCAGTGGCATACGCTCTTGATGGAGTGCTGGCAGGTTGCCCACCACTATCGCTTATCCAAATCTTGTGACGCTTAAACCATTCTCGGCGCTTGGCTTGGAGGTGCTCTCTTCATGTTGCAGTTGATCTATATTGTTGCCTTTACGGTCTTGGCACTACTGGCCATGGCTAATCTGATTCGCAGTTTGTTGACCCTCGGCATTGAATCACAACGCCAATTTTCACCGCCACGGGTGACCCATCCCGAACTGTTAGATAGCGATGGCCATGTGATTGATGAGCCCCTGTTGGTGATGCGCTCTCTCAGTGTGGAGGATGCCCGTGCCCAACTGGATGCGATCTACCGCGAATCCCCCAGCTACGGTGACGACGCCCGTGGAGAAACCCAAGCCTAAATTCTTAGGCTCCTATGGGCAGTTCCTGAGTCGCTGGTTTCAGGTGGATGCAACGGCGCTGGCGGAGGTCTTGGCTAGGGCACGGCAGGAGTTACCGGCGACGGAGGTCTTGCTGATTGGCAAACCTCAATCGGGGAAAAGTTCGATTGTGCGGGCAATGACGGGTGCCGATGCCAGTATTGTCGGGGCGGGGTTTCGTCCCCATACGCGGCAAACACAGCGCTATGACTATCCCACAGCTGAACTGCCACTGCTCACCTTCACGGATACAGTGGGCTTGGGGGAAACGCCAGCGCAAACGGCTGAGGTGGTGGCGGAATTGGATCACCTGTTGCAGCAAAGTCAACGGGCACGAGTGATTATTTTGACGGTCAAGGTAACGGATTTTGCGGGCGATCGCCTGCACCAAGTGGCAAAGGCACTGAAGAAGGCTCATCCAGAGATTCCCTTTATTTTGGCCATTACCTGTCTGCACGAGCTGTATCCTCCCCAGCAAGAAAACCATCCCCCCTACCCGCCAGACACTCCTGAGGTTAACTTGGCGATCGCCGGCCTGAAGGAACGCTTTGCTGACATTAGCGATCGCGTCATTCCCCTTGACTTTACGTTGGAAGAAGACGGCTACACCCCTGTTTTTTATGGCTTTGAGGCCCTTGCTACAACCCTAGAGGCAGTGCTGCCCAAAGCAGAAGCCCAACTGCTCCGCGAGCTGATCGCCCAATCCCATCTCAGTGATCAACTAGCTCCCCTCTATCGTCAGGTGGGGCGGCGCTACATTGCCCCCTTTGCAGTGATGGCGGGAACCTTGGCGGCAGTGCCTTTGCCCTTTGCCACGATGCCAGTCCTTGTGGGGGTGCAGGTGGTGATGGTGGTGCTGCTGGGGCAATTGTACGGTCAGACCCTTTCGCCTTCCCAAGCCGCGGGCATCTTAACCACAATTGGTGGCGGATTTGTGGCGCGGTTGGTGGGGCAACAGTTGATTAAATTTATTCCAGGTTTGGGATCGGTGCTCTCTGCCTCTTGGGCGGCGGCCTATACTTGGGCCTTGGGGGAAGCCGCCTGTGTCTATTTTGGCGACGTGATGGGGGGCAAAACTCCCGATCCGCAGCGCATTCAGCAGGTACTCCAAGAAACATTGGCAACCGCACATTTACGCTTGCGCCAAAGCGAGTCCTAAATCAAGCCATCGTTTTGAGGGGCATTGGCCTTCAGGGAGCCATCGGCCTGCCAGCGCACTTCCCGGGCTTCTCCGACCACAAAATAGGGAATTTGTTTCTGCTTCAGGTAGGTGGCGATCGCCGGATCAAGGGCATTGCGACTGAGAATGACACTGCGTGGCTTGACAATCTCAAAGAGGCGTGGCGTCAATTTTCGCCCCCACCACCAGAGAACCTGCGGTGGCTCCACGGGCGTCACGGCCAGCCAATCGGTTTGCGCGGCATCGCGACTGGGATCACTGACAAAGAGCCACTGACTGTTGCCCATCTCCAAGGTCAAGATAGCCGGATCCGCCCGCAGGACAGTAATTTTCACCTGACCCAGTTGAACGGGTTGCCGCAGGGGAAGCGATTGATGGGGCACCTTGAGGGTGGCCAACATTTCCCGGTAGGCAGGATCACTCTTGGCCGTTGGCACATCCGTAAACTGGCGAATTGGGGTGATCCGATGAATGTCGCGCCAGCCCTGTTGTTGACGGTACTGGCGATCGCTGGCCACCGCCCAATCAATGCGGTTAATGCCCTCTTGAGCCAAGAAAGCCGTTAGCCCTTGGGAATCCCCCCCATTGATCACCACTGTCCCCGCTGGTTGCTGAATCACCAGTGTCGGCACCTGTGTATTGGCGAGAACCGTAGCTTGAAAGAGGGTGTTTTGGCGCAGAATAAAGGGCACGAGAACCAGAGTGACACCAAGGGTAAAGAGCAAAAACCAGCGGCGCCGCCAGCGAGGACTCAGCCACACAAGGACAATCAGGCCGTAGAGAACAACAACTTGCAGCCAACCCAGACTCCCAAGGGCGATCGTTGCCCCCGGCCACTGGCCAATGGTTTGAATCAGCCACAGGAGGAAAGCTGTGGGGTAGTAGAGGAGCCAAGCAAGCGCCGATCCCACAGGCGGAACGAGGAGGCCGACCATTGCACTGATGAAGCCGCCAACCGTCAAGAGAACCAGGGGCAGATGGGCAAGGACATTGGCCAGCAGACCATACACCGGGAAAATACCGAAGATTGCCAAAGAGAGGGGCAGTACCCAAAGGGTGGCCGCGAGGGGTACCGCGACAAGGTTGCGTAGGGGTGTTGGCAACCAATCGAGGCGATCGCTAATCGGTTGAGCACTGACAATGAGACCCAATGTGGCCAGAAAACTTAACTGAAAGCCAATGTCCTCAATCCACAGGGGATTGTAGATCAGCATGGCAGTGGCGATCGCCAGCAGGATCACGAGGGGTTGCCCCTTTTGACCATTCACCAAAGCCACTAACCCCGCCAAGCCCATCAACACAGCGCGAATTGCTGAGGGGGCAAACCCACTCAAACAGGCAAAGAGCACCAAGACCCCAGCCCCCAAACCATAGCGCCACTGCTGTGGCAAGGGACGGGTCAACGCCAAGACAACCGCCAACAAAATCGCCGTATGAAACCCCGAGGCCGCCAGAGCATGGGATAGCCCCACGCGCCGAAAGCTGTCGCGCACCTCAAAGGGAATGGCCACCGCGCGGTTTCCCAGCACCATTGCCGAGACCACCGCACCATAGCGATCGCCCAACCCTTGGGCATGGACTTGAATAATCCGCTGCCGCAGTGCCCACAACCCCCAAGGTGATCCCTGATCCAAAATCGTGACCTTGTTGCCTGCTAAGCCGGCAAAGGTGTGCTGTAACTGAAGCTGTCGCCGAAAGTTAAAGGCACGAAAAAACTCACTGCCCCCCCCACGAGGTAGATAGAGCCGCCCCGAAATCTGGATCCGTTGGCTGGGATGTAGCTTTGCCCCTGCCGCTGCTGGCAGTGTCACATAGAGGCGGCCACTGGCTCTCCCTTGCAGCACCCCACTTTGGGCCGGTACTGGACTGAGATTTTGATAACGCTCCACCCCTAGGAAAAAGCGTCGTCGCCCAGCGCGATTAGGCAGTGGTGTGGTTTCAACACGCCCCTCGACGAGCACCGTTGACGGTAGGTTCAACCCCTCAAGACGCGGCACTAAACCGCTAATGTCATTCACCCCCGGCTGGGGGGTGCGCAGCCACACATAGGCCATTGCCAAAAGGGCAACGAGGGTCGCGATCGCAAAACTTTGACTCGAAGGCAGGCGCAGCCAAACCTTACCGCCCCAGCGCCGCCCGCTGTAAAGCATCCCGCCTAGAGCCAAGACCCCCAGCCAGCCCCACTGAAAGAAACTGAAAACACACCCCGTAATAAAGGCGATCGCCCAGAGAATCGCATCCGCCTTAGTCATCTTGCTGAACATAGCCCTGTTGGGGTTGGCATCCAGTGGCGCTGTTTAGGAGAAAACTGAGAGAGTGCACTGCCCTCAAAGGGAGAGTTTTAGAACCAGTTTTCAGGTGACTATGTCGTGCCGACACTAAGGGGCACCCGCGTCTTTTTTTCGACCTCAATGGTCACCTTTTCAGGGCGGCAGCGCATCACCGTCACTTCCAAGCCCTCTGCTCCTTCAGCCCTCAGGTCGTCAATGTAGCCCTGCTTCTCCCTTTCTGCTTCAGCTTGGGTCAAAAAAGGGCCAAAGTAGTAGGTGCAGGGGGGTGTTTTCGTGTCTATCTTGACCCACCATGCCAGACCGATTCCATTGACGAGATCGGCGAGCCAGTTTGTAAAACCTGTATTATTATCGCTAAACATTGACGGTATTCCTCCGAAACTTGCCAAATTGCCCCAACCAATCAATTCAATACATCTGTTGGTTTGCTCTCTATTTGTGTATAACTGATCCCCCCCTAAATGTGTATGGCGAAAATTCCAAACCATCAATTGTCATATTTATTTACATCAAGAGTCCCCACGAGGACAAGATCACTCATTCAACCCTGACGCTGAAGGTAAACGCAGTGGCGCTGGGCATGGCTCAAGGGGGTGGTAAAGGCCTGAATCTCTAGGAGTTGACTACGGTATCGCGGCAGCAGGGTTCCTAGGGTTTGGGCATCCTCTTTGCTCCACTGACCCCGGTACAGGACTAAAATGCCCCCCAACCGTAATAGGGGCAAACCGTAGGCACAACAACGACGAAGGTTTCCCACGGCTCGCATGAGCGCCAAATCATAGCGGCGGCCATGGGTTTCCGCCCGTCCCCATTCAGGGTGAATGTTCGCTAAATCAACTGTTTGCGGTAGGGATTGCAAAAACTTGACTTTCTTTTGCGTCGCTTCAAGGAGGGTCACTGACCAATCGGGGCGGGCGATCGCCACCGGTACCCCCGGAAAACCACCGCCACTGCCAATATCAATGACCTGTTGAATCTTAGTTCCCCAAGGTGTTCCCCCAGTAGGCTGAAGCCATGGCAAAATCCCCCGCAACGAATCCCAGAGGTGCTTCTCCCAGAAATCAGGGACTGCCGTAATCCGCGTCAAGTTGATCCCTTGGTTGGCTGCGAGGATTGCCCCATAGAAGCGTTGGAACTGTTCCTGCTGTTGGGGTGTGGGTTGCCACTGGAGGGTCTCCTGCCAAGGGAATGGCTCAAGCAATAACGGACTAGGACTCGCCATCACCACCACTGGGCAACTCTTTCTTTGCTGTTAGCACCTCCCACGCCGCTTTGAGTCGCTCCTCAAAATCCTTGACATGGCTAGAGACGGTATCAGCATTCGACTTCAGCTCTGCGATCGCCGTTTCAAGGGCTTTTTGTACATCTGCTGGTAGGGCTTTGATTTGAGCGGCGGCAAACCGTTGCAGAGCAGCAAGGAGAGCTTTTGCCGCTTCGGTGACCTCTTCTGGACTGACGGCTTCTGTTTCAGGTTCGGGAGTCGGGGACTCTGGTGGCGAAACTTGTTCTTCGGACATAGGGCAATGCTCCCAAGTGAGTACTCAACAACCTTAGCAATTATTTTGTGCGCCCCAGAAAAGGGCTGTACCCCTACCTTAGCAGATGCCCTTTTAGAGTGCCCTAACCCCCTAAAGATTTAAAGTGAAACCCCGCCCCATTGGGCAGGGAAGATGCAAGGCATTAGAAGCTAAATGTCGTTCGCACAACCCCCAGAAGCAGCGGTGCGTTGTTACTGTTGCTGTTGGAATTGACCACGGCAATGAGGCCAGGTGTAATTGAAATATTCCGCGAGATCGGAATACGGTACAACCCCTCGATGTGGTAGGAGTTAAAGGTTGCGCCGGGGGCACCCGCCACATTACGAACGCTAATGGTTTGTGGGGGTTGGCCGACAATCAAACCCAGAACATCGCCCTTGCGCCAGATGTCCGGTACAGCAAAGGTGGCGGCCCAGTTTAAGACTTCTGCTTCTCGCCGTGGGCCTGTGAATCCTTGTACCTGATAGACATTGGAGTAGCCGACCCAGCCTGCAATGTTGAATTTTTGAATGGGGCGATAGGTAAACTGAAAGCCAAAGTTATCGGCTGCTGCATTGGCGTTATTGCCGATGGGGTTGGCAGCAGAGCCGACAAACCCACTGCTTCCTGTGCCGCCGGCAACACTAGTACCAAAGGAGCGCACATAGGTAAATCCCATGGCGAGGTTCTTCGCAGGTCGCCAGTCGAGTTGGGCCAAGGCGGCATAGGCACCGTCGAAGAGACCATTAGTATTTGGTGTATTTCGATTTGGATTAGCTGCGTTCGGTGCCTGATAGCTCAGATTTAGGGTTAGGCCAGTGCCCCGCTCTTTATTTTCAAGGAGGGTATAGCGCAGTGTTAAGCCAGCCCCGCCACCGAAGCGATAGAGGGGGTTAAAGCGACCAAACCGGCTAATGGCTCCCGTTTCACCGGACTGCAAGAGGGGGTTAAAGGTGAAGACATTCTTATCGAAGTTTCCTGCTGATGCATCAAAGGCAAGGAACAGGCGTTTGGTCAGAGGGGTGCGGTAGTAGAGGTCGTCGATTCGGAATTGCCCATCGGTGTTGGTGTCGTAGCCAAGACGCGCCATATTTGTGTTTGTAAGATTAGCACCGTCGTATCTGGGCATATTGGCCGCCTGAATGCGCACCCGCAGGACATCCTTGCCATAGAAGCTGGTGTCAAAGTTCAGCCGAGCGCGGTAGGTAGCAACGGGATTGTCTTCGATGGTGGGACCACGACCGGGAGCGGCAACGGCTCGGGTGCCCGTGAGGACATCGGACACATTGAAGATGACTGAAGCTCGTAGTTTAGTAGTGGTGGCAAATCGAGTCGCTTCAAGGTTAGCAACGCGGCCTTCCAGATTCGTCACCCGTCCCTTGATCACGGCTAATTCGCTACTAAACTCCTCCGCCAGCCGCTGAAGGGTGGCCAAATCTTCCTTGCTGGCAAAGCGATCGCTAATTACATCGAGGCAGGCATTCAAAGCGGCTGCCATTTCATAACGAGTAGCGGCACGATTGCCACGGAAGGTGCCATCGGGATAACCGGCAATACAGCCATATTTCTCCACCAGTGAGGCCAAGGCTTGATAGGCCCAGTCCGTGGGGCGCACATCCGAGAGTTGATTCACTGAGGTTACTTGCGGCATTGTCCGCTGCATTCCCAAAGACGGCGCGGGGGCAGGGAGTCGGGGAGCTTGAGCCTCTAAGTCCGCCACTGCTGGCACTTGTGCCACTTGCAAGGGTGATTTTACTGAATGAGTCACTTGTTGCAAGTCATCATCAAGAAATCTAGAGGCACTCACATCACTCGTATGGGGTGTGTCTTGCAACTGATTCGCAGCTAATGCCGCTGACATTCCCCAAGCAGGAGCCAAAGCTAGCCCCAGCCAGACCGCGATCGATCTCGCCATTATTCACTCCTCAATCATGATCAAAGTATCTGCAAGCCTCGATTTATAGGATATTCAAGGGCAATCGGGCGATCGCCCCAGCACTTCTGAACAGGCAACTCTCACCTGCCCCCTAGGAAAAGTTAGGAGTAGATTCGCAATACGTTCATTGAGGCTGAACAGAGAAAAGCAGTTTCTTTGCTTTCTTTAGCTTGAACTATTTGCAAATAAAAGTCAACTACTTCTTGCAAATTTCTCTAAATCAGTCCCAACGCTGCCACAAGCAAATCTTGATATGCTTTTTAGCAATTCCCTTGATCGCTGCTGTCATGTCCTACTCCCTCCGTGTTGCTGATCTGCCCGTCGGCGATCGCCCCCGTGAAAAGCTACTCAGCCAAGGTGCCCGCTATCTCAGTTCCGCAGAACTGTTGGCGATTTTACTGGGGACTGGTCAAGGGGCGGGCAAACTCTCAGCCGTGGGCTTAGGACAATTTATCCTCAAACAGTTGGGGGAGCGCAGTGGTAACAGTACCGATGCCGTGAGCCTTTTACGCGACATTACCCCAGAGGAATTGATGGCCATCCCTGGTGTTGGCCCCGCCAAAGCCACGACCATTCTGGCGGCTGTGGAGTTAGGGAAGCGGGTCTTTCAGTCGCGACCGGGGGAGCAAACGATCATTGACAATCCTGCCCTTGCCGCTGCTGTCCTTAGTACTGATCTCATGTGGCAACCGACGGAACGCTTTGCCGTTCTCTTGTTGGATGTGCGCCATCGCCTATTGGGGTCTCATGTGATTACGGTGGGAACCGCCACAGAAACCCTTGTCCATCCCCGCGAAGTTTTCCGTGAAGCGGTGCGTCGCAATGCGAGCCGCCTGATCATTGCCCACAACCATCCCTCAGGAAGTTTAGCCCCCAGTCAAGCGGATCTGGATTTGACAAAACAAATTCTGCAAGCGGGACAAATTATGGGCATTCCGGTGCTTGACCACTTAATTCTCGGCAATGGCGATTACCAAAGTCTGCGGGAAACAACCTCCCTATGGCAAGAGGTTCCCCAAGGGGATGGAGCTGCCTAAGGATGTTCCCAAGCTCCTCGATTTCGGGAGGCAGTGGCAGCCGTTATTCCTCGTCGTCAGGTTCGTTTTCCAGTAATGCCTTGGCTTCCAGTAACTGCTCTTTGTGGGCTTCACTAACAATTGGGTAGTGCAGGTTCAAACTCGCCAACTTTTGATAAATGAAGTGAGCCACCATGAGGCGGGCAAACCACTTGCGATTGGCGGGAATAATGTGCCACGGTGCCCATTCGGTACTGGTGTGGCGAAAGACATCGGCATAGGCGTCTCGATAGTCATCCCAGTGGGCGCGATCGCGCACGTCATCAATGGAAAATTTCCAGTTTTTTTCCGGGCGACTAATGCGCTCCAAAAAGCGTTTTTTCTGCTCTGCTTTGGAGATATTCAGGAAAAACTTGAGGATGAGAATACCATTGCGGGTTAAGTAACGTTCGTAGTGATTAATGTCCTCAAAGCGCTCTTTCCAGATGTGCTTGGTCTTGGTTTCGGGGGGAAGTTGTTGACGGTTCAGCAACTCTGGGTGCACCCGCACCACAAGAACTTCTTCGTAATAGGAGCGATTAAAAATACCAATACAGCCTCGCTCTGGCAATGCGCGGTTGGCGCGCCACAAAAAGTCATGATCCAACTCCTCGGCACTCGGTGCCTTAAAGCTATACACCTGACAGCCTTGGGGGTTAATGCCACTCATGACGTGTTTGATCGTGCTGTCTTTGCCCGCTGCATCCATCGCTTGGAAAATAATCAGCAGCGCATAGATATTCTGGGCATAGAGAACATCTTGGTAAGCGGCTAGCTTCTTAATGCCAGCGGCAAGGAGTTCTTGGGCTTCGACTTTGCTTTTGAGGCCAGCGGTATCCGCAGGATCATAGTCCTGCCAGTGAAATTTCCCCCCCACGGGAACAATGTAGCGATCGGGGTTAATTTGGTCGAGAAAATCTTGGGGAATCATGATCAGGAGGGGTTGCAGCAGAACTGTATCCTAGCCTACATTCTCTCATTGCAGAAAAATCGAAATATCCCCCTTTCGCGGCTATCTTTAACAAATTGTATAAGTCACAGGCAAAACAGAATTCTCTTTGTATGCTGTATCAGTAGGCGAGCGATCGCCCGCCATCGAATCATTTTCTGTCGTTTGCGTTTTGGACAGCCACCGTGGCTCCGATTAAACCTCACAAACTGGATCTCGATGCAAGTTACCCCTGTCCCTGTCGTCGCCAAGGGGAGTTGATGCCGATCGCCCTCACGGAAGCTTTTGGCTGTCGGCGCTGTCAGCAAATTTTTGTCGTCCGTCCCGATGGCTATTCGATTGAGCAGTTGGCCACCACCTATCCCTACAAACGCGCATGGTATTGGACAGGATTGCAGTGGAATCAGTTGCAGCGGGGCTTCTCAGAAAGCTATTGGTATTTTGCGATTGGCCTGAGCTTCTTTTTATTGATGCCTATTCTCCTCTGGCTGCCCTTACTTCTACAATTGTCCTTAAAACCTGAAGGGCTGCTATGGATTATTGCCTCCCTGCTAATTGCACTGATGCCCGCATTTTTAGTGTGGATTGCCCTCTCTCGTCGTTGAGCCACGTTCCGCTATGTTGCCCGAGCCGTTGAGGGGGGCGCGGGTCGCCAGTACACACCTCAGTCAAGCCAGCTATGCCCTGCGTCAGGAAGCTTTAGGGCAATTAATCACTGAGTTAGAAGCAGCAGAACCCCTCCTGTTGGAGCAAAATACGCTCGATCTTGAATCTAGCCGCGATTTAGCAGTGTCCCAGATTGTTCTTGGCTGGCTGCGGCTGACCCATGAGCGCCTCCACCGCATTCGGCAGTGGTTAGAGCACCTTTACCACGCGCCAGATCCGTGGCAGCAGCCGTTGCCAACGCGACCCGAGCGGTTTCAGTACGCCGTTCCCTTGGGGGTCGTGGCCTTGGTCTATGAAGGGCTACCCACTTTAAGTTTGATGCTGGCGGGCATGGCCCTCAAAACGGGAAATGCCCTTGTGCTCTGGAGTGGTGAAAGTAGCCGCTATACTGCTGGGGCGATCGCCAGTCTCATCGAGGCCGCCCTCAGTAAAACCAGTCTGCCCAAAGCCACCATTCAAACCCTCTCCCTGAGTCCAACCAGTTGGCTTGCGGATCCCGTCGCTGTTGATCTCGCCCTTGTCTATGGCCGCTCCCGCTTTGTGGCCGAGCAACGCGCTGCTGCTCGCTGTCCCTTGGTCTCTCTTTCCCTTGGGAATACCTATCTGGTTTGGGATGGTTCGGTGTCGCCAGAGAGTGTCCTCAACTGTATTCAGCACAGCCACCAAGCCAATCCCGATCGCGCCCTTGCCATTGAAAAGGTCATTGTGCTCGGTAATGTCAATCCCTCCCATCTGGCATTTGTGATCAATGAACTCACCCAAGCGGGCTACAAGCAGGGGGTGGATGAGCACTTACACCGCAACTATCCTGAAATTCCCCTCGTGGACGCCAGTGAGTGGCCACTCCCCTATCTGGATCGACGCTTGGCGTGGCACTACGAAGAGGATCTCACCGCCGCAGTGCATTGGATTCACCAGTATGGCAGCGCCGCCAGTGGGATTATTGCCAGCAGCTACGAAGACTGCCGTGCCTTTTATCAGCAGGTGCAAACTCCCCTTGTTTTTGTCAATCGTCCCCCCCAACTAGAGCGCTTGGATGCCTTGGCCATTGGTGCTGCTGCAAGGGGTTGCCAGCGGGGACTCTTTGGCCTTGGGCAATTACTCAGCACCAAGCAGGTCTATCTGTAGGGAAATTTTAGCTGGAACTGACAGGGACAGGCGTGAGCCAATCGCCACTGCCATTGGTTTCCACTTCCGTGAGCCAGCGTTGATAATCGGCGACAAGGTGTTGACTGAGGCGTTGTTTAATCGTTAACAGAACGCTCTTGAGTAAGCCATTGCCGGTGGCTTCGAGAATCGGGCGCGGTGTGAGATCCAAAGGCGGCGGAATATCCACGCCCACCTGCAAGTCAGCTAGACCAATCAAATCCGTGCCGTTTGCCGTTGCTTGGGGAGACAAATAGCCTTGGAGCGCAAGGTGAAAGCGGCGATTAATGTAGTCCACGCCGCGAATTTCACAGCCGAGGGAGCGCAATTGTAAAGAGCCATCGCTATTAGCATGGACAGCCAGATCCACCGTGGGCTGCAAGCTGACCATGAGAAAGTTAAGGGGACGCATCTTGAGGCGAAAGCGATCGCTACCCAAAAATTCCACCCGTGTTGGGTCAGTCAGGGCATACACCAGCCGCTGGGGTTGGCGCAGGTAGTGCTGCAGAAGGGCCGTGGGCGTTGCAATACTGAGGCGCACAGATTGGCTGGCCTTAAATTCTAAGTACATAGCACACCTAGCGAACGTTGTTTCTAATGTAACGAATTATTAAGAAGATTGGTAAACGGTAAACCGAACTCCCTAATCTGCCCAGCGGGTTTGCCGTCCCAGCCAAATGACCGGAATGAGACCGACGACCACCAAGGCCAAAGCACTTAAGGCGGCTTCGGGAAGTCGCTCATCAGAGGCAAAGCGGTAAACCTGTATGGCTAGGGTATCAAAGTTAAAGGGGCGAATCACCAATGTGGCCGGCAATTCCTTCATCACATCGACAAAGACCATCAGGGCAGCGGTAAAAAGGCCGGGCACCATCAGCGGCAAGTGAACCGTGCGCAGAATATTCCAGGGCGATCGCCCCAATGTCCGCGCCACCTCATCCAAGGACGGACGAATCTTCACTAGGCTGGCCTCCACACTGCCCAAGGAAACCGCCAAAAAGCGTACCAAGTAGGCATAGATCAGTGCGGTGATGGTGCCACTGAGAATCAAGCCCACTTCCACCCCCCACAGGTGCTCAGTGACATCATTAATGATGTTATCTAGCCACCCCAAGGGCATGAGAATCCCCACCGCAATCACCGTACCGGGAATGGCATAGCCCATCGCCGCAATCTGTGTTCCCCAACGCACCCAAACCGTTGGCAGCAAGCGATGCCCATAGGCCAAGAGCAGGGCAATGCCCACCGCCAAAACCGCAGAGAGGGTGGCCAAAATCAAGCTGTGGCTGGCGTGTTCTAAAAATTCACGGCTGAGGTGCAGTTGTTGGTAGCTGATGGCCAAGTAGAGGAGCAACCCGCCGGGGAGTAGAAGACCAAAGAACACCGGTAGGGCACAGGCCAGCCAAGCCAAAGCCGCTCGCCAGCCTTTGAGCACGTAGGGAATGGGGCGATCGCTCCCGCGATTGTAATAGCGTGCCTTGCCCCGAGACCATTTCTCCACGAGCAGCAGGGCAAAAACAATCACCACCAAAACAGCTGCCAACTGAGCTGAGGCCACGCGATTGCCCATGCCAAACCATGTGCGATAGATGCCTGTGGTAAAGGTATCCACGCCAAAGTACTGCACAGTACCAAAATCATTCAGGGTTTCCATGAGCGCTAGGCTGGTGCCGGCAGCAATGGCTGGCCGAGCAAGGGGCAACGCCACCGTCCAAAAACTGCGCCAAGGCCCACAGCCAAGGGAACGACTGGCCTCTAAGCTACAGGTGGCCTGCTCCAAAAAGGCTACCCGCGCCAAGAGAAAGACATAGGGATAGAGAACGAGGGTGAGCATGGCGATCGCCCCGCCAAGGGAGCGGATATTGGGAAACCAATAGTCACCGTAGCCCCAGCCCGTTAGTTCCCGTAGCCATGCCTGAATCGAACCTTCAAAGGCAAAAAACTCCGTATAGGTATAGGCCAAAACATAGGCGGGTGCTGCCAAGGGGGTTAACAGTAGCCATTGCCACCAGCGCACCCCCCAAAACTGACAGTTGGTGACCAGCCAAGCAGTACTGACACCAATGACAATCACCCCTGCTCCCACCCCCAACATTAGCCAGAGGGAGTTGAGTAAATAGTCGGGTAAAACGGTTGTGGCCAAATGATGCCAAGTGTCACCCGTATTCACAAAGAGTTGACTGAGAATGACCAAAATCGGTATCGCAATGACCACTGCAATCAGTGACACCACTAACTCCCAAGGTTTGAGCTGCACCAACTGCGGCATTCTCATGGATTTCAACATCGGGCAACCTCCCAAAATAGGTACTAACGTTGTGGGCAAGAGGTAGAGAGGACTCAAAGAATGGTCAAACTAAAGTCTAGCCAAGGGGATCGCGTGATTATCGCACTCGTAGAAATGTAGTCCACCCCTGTCAAGGCCACTGCTCGCAAGGTTTCTAGGGTGATATTGCCAGAGGCCTCAATTTTAGTGTGGGGGGCTGCGGCGCGGATCATCGCCACGGCTTGGGTCATCTCTGGAATCGGCATATTGTCAAGCATGATCACCTCTACCCCCAAGGAGAGGGCTTCGCGCACCTGCTCTAGGCTCTCAGTTTCCACCTCAATGGCCAAGGGAAAGGGACTGGATTGGCGGACTTGTTCAACCGCAGCCGTGATGCCCCCCGCTGCCACAATGTGGTTATCCTTAATCATAATTGCATCGTCAAGGCCAAAGCGATGGTTGACACCGCCCCCCACCGCCACTGCATATTTTTCTAACAGGCGCAGTCCGGGCGTTGTTTTGCGGGTATCGACGAGTTGCGTTGGCAAGTCAGCAATTTGCTGGGCGTAGGTACGGGTGAGGGTGGCAATGCCACTGAGGCGCATCAGGCAATTGAGAGCCAGCCGTTCACCTAGGAGTAAGGTTTCTAGGGGAGCTTCAATGCGAGCAACAATTGTCGGCGCCTCACAAAGGGTGCCCTCGGCCTGCTCGTAGGTAAACACTACTGCTGCTGTCAGGCGTTGGAACACCCGCTCCACAATGGGCAGACCGGCAATCACTCCCTGACTTTTGAGACGAATATGGGCTTTTCCTTGGCGATCTTGGAGATGCAGGGCTTGGGTGGTGCGATCGCCCCGCCCGATGTCCTCCTGTAACCATTGATCCAAGAGGGGATCTAGGACACACCACGGCGGCAAATAGGCAGACCCCCTAGGACTCATTGGAGAGCGTCACCAATGTCTGTAACTTGTCCCATGCGGCGCCACTGGCCAGAATCGCCTTTGCCCGATCCACCCCTTCCCACCAATCTTGAACGACTGCTGCCACGTAGAGAGCTAAGGCGGCATTGAGCGCCACCACATCCTGCTGAGCCGTTGTGCCTTTGCCCTGCAGAACTTGGGTAAGAATCTCGGCATTGGTCTGGACATCTCCTCCAGCCAGATCCCTCAGGGGGGCACTGGCGAGTCCCAAGGCTTGGGGATCAAGGACTTCTTGGCGCAGCGATTCCTCAGGGCTACTAAACATGACAAGATCGGTCATATTGCCGAGGGTGGCTTCATCCACTCCTTCGCGACCATAGAGGACAATCCCGCGTTGGCGTCCGAGACGTTGGAGGGCGCCGGCCATGGCTTCAAGATAGCGATCGCTAAAGACACCAATCACCTGCCCTGTGGGGTGGAGCGGATTCACCAAAGGACCGAGGAGATTAAAGACGGTGCGAATTTTCAGGGTACGGCGCAGGGGAGCCACGGCTTTCATGGCGGGATGCCAACCGGGGGCAAAGAGAAACGTAATCCCCACTTCCTTGAGCAAAAAGGCGGGATCGCTGTGAGCAAGATTGATCCCAAGGCACTCAAGGACATCCGCTGAACCGACGCGGCTAGAGACGGAACGATTGCCGTGCTTAGCCACTTTGACACCGGCTGCTGCGACAACAAAGGCAACCGCTGTGGAGATATTAAAGGTACCCGCGCGATCGCCCCCGGTGCCGCAGGTATCAATGAGGGGTTCGGCTAAATTTAGCGGTGCAGCGGCGGACTGCGCCAGCAATACCTTGGCCATACCCGTGAGTTCCTCAACCGTCAGCCCCTTGAACTGTAATGCCGTGAGAATGGCACCGGCGAGGGCATCGGGAATTTCTGCTGCCAGCCATCCTTGCATTAACTGGGTGGCCTGCTCTTGCGTCAGGGCTTGGCGATCGAGGAGTTGTTGGAGCAGGTCAGACCACATTGAACCTTAATTGAACCTTGGAGGAGACGAATCGAGGGTTAATTGAGTTGTTGCTGGCGCTGGCGTGCCTGCCAATAGTGCATCGGTAAGCAAAGCAGCGAAGAGGTGGTGAGCAAAAAGGCCAAGAGTGCGGTGATTTTGCACATTTGACCTAAATCAGTGCCTTCTAATGGTACAGCGATTTGCAGACCCCGCGCACCACAATAGACGAGCCAATAGACAAAGATCATGCGCCAGAGGGTTTCACCATAGGCCTCTTGGGGGGAAGACTCCCGCAGGGGACATTGTTTTTCCTCTTGATAAGCTGTGTACAAGAGCCAGCTTAAGCCACTCAGGGCGGCGATCGCTGAAACAATTAAGGTTCCCACTGACCAAGAAGCAGCCACTGTCATTGTCCTTTTGCACTCCCTATCATCAGCACATCGTTCCTCAGTCTAGGGGAGTCATTTGCAAGGGATGACAATTGCTAACAATTTGAAATTTTTACATCAACATAATTTACAAATGCTCTCTAGGTTCAGGTGAGCCATCACGGCTTCTGTAAGTTGATCCAGTACAACAGTCCGTTGCTCGGCATAGTGGGGAATGGCTGTGGGTAGGGGGGGTAATTGCCGGCGCGATCGCAACCCATTTAGCCAATGGCGACGCCAAGCACCATTTTCCAATAGCCCATGCAGGTAGGTGCCCCAAAGCGTGCCCGCCGTGTTAACAAGGCCGAGTTCTGAGGCAGAAAAAAGGGGCTGCCAACCGTTGAGATCGCCTGTGTATTCACTTTGGCCTTGGTGAATTTCATAGCCCACGATCGGCTCAGGACCGGGGAAATAAATGGATTGGGTTTGTTGTTGCTGGGTACATTTGCTTACCCCCAATTGCGTGTGCAGCGGCATGAGTCCCAGTCCTTTATAGGTGCCGGGGCAGCCCTCTAAGCCCAGAGGATCGCTGATGGTGGTACCCAAAATCTGCCACCCACCGCAAATACCGAGAATGGTTCCCCCTTGGGCAGCGTAGGCTTGTAGTTGCGCTGCCATCCCCGTTTGCTGTAGGACGTGGAGATCAGCAATCGTCGTTTTCGTCCCCGGCAGGATCACGGCATCGGGTTGCCCCAAGGGACGATGGGGGGGTAGAAACTCAAGGGAGACACTGGGTTCCGCCAGCAGGGGATCGACATCGGTGAAGTTGGCAATACGCGGTAGTCGAATGACTGTAATTTTCAAGTCTGCCCCTTGGCGTTGGGGACGCGGATCCCATAGATCAAGGGAATCTTCGGCAGCGTAGTGGCGCTCGAGCCAGGGAATCACCCCTAACACCGGTACTCCTGTGGTCTCCTCTAGCCATTGCACACCACTGTCAAGGAGCGATCGCTGGCCACGAAATTTATTAATGACAATCCCCTGAATGAGCGATCGCTCAGCAGGATCAAGAAGCATCAATGTCCCGACAATGTGGGCAAAGACGCCCCCCCGATCAATATCCGCCACAAGGATCGTCGGTGCCCCAAGATACGTCGCCACCCGCATATTGGTGAGATCGCGGTGCTTGAGATTAATTTCTGCGGGTGACCCTGCACCTTCACACACAATCCAGTCAAAGCGTTGTCGCAGATCCGCCAAGGCCTCGGTAATCGCCTGCCAACCCCGCTCAAAATAGTCCCGATAGTAGTCTGCTGCTTGGGTGACCCCCGCCACCTGCCCCTTGAGAATCACTTGGGAGGTCATGTTGCCTTGGGGCTTGAGGAGAATCGGGTTCATCGCCACTTCGGGTTCTATCCCTGCCGCCCAGGCCTGCATTGCTTGGGCATAGCCAATTTCACCGCCCTCACGGGTGACGTAAGCATTCAAGGCCATATTCTGTCCCTTAAAGGGAGTGACACGGTAGCCCTGCTGCGCCAGCCAACGACAAATCACCGCTGTGAGGAGAGATTTACCGGCATGGGAGCTGGTGCCCACCACCATCAGGGATTTAGCATTCATGGTCGAGTTGATCATTACTTCGCTGCCTGTGGGACCTTTTCCAACAGTTCCGGGGCTAGGGATTGAGTCAGGTTCAGGCCATGGGTGGGCGAACTCAAGGCCATTGCTGCGGCCGGTGTCAGCCATTGCCGTGCCTGTTCATCCCCTAGAAGGTGCAAGCGTAAAAAGGCTAAGCTTAATCCTCGCAGATAGGTGCGCGATCGCGGGGGCATGGCACCGACAAGGGACTGGGGCACAGGCAGCACCGGTTCATTTTGACCCGCCTCACCAATGGTTGAGAAATGGGTGGCATCGTCTATCAACACCAAGTAGCGATCGGGCGTCGTCAGCCATGTAAAGGGATAAATTTGCTCCTCGACCGCTGGGGCGATCGGATCGTCACTGGCAGCCACAAACATAACGGGAATTTTCAACTGCCTCAAGGATTCAGGACTAAAGACAGCACTGGTAATCGGGTTAACAGCAATCACCGCTTGCACACGGGGATCCTGTAGGGAATAGACCTTTGGTGGTAATGCTTGCGCTTGGCATTGGAGCAGCAGTGACACATTAAACGAGTCGAGAACACTTCTTGTGCAATGTCGCCGCAGTTGTTGAAAATCCAACGGTGCCCCCGCGAGGGCGAGAGCCGTGTAGCCGCCAAAGGACTGACCAATCATTGCCACCCGCTCCAAATCTAGCCGCCCTGCCCAAGGATAGAGTTGCTCAGGAAATGTCCCTAAACGATTGAGGACAAACGTGACATCGAGGGGGCGATCCAGAAATTCTTGAGCCGCCACCCTAGGAGTGACATGGCCTATGGCAAAGGACAGCAACTGACGGGTGGAGCTGCCCACATGCTCTAGGGCAATGACGGCAAACCCATGGGAGGCCAGATGTTGACACAAATAGCGATAACTGTAGCGATTGGCTCCCAATCCATGGGAAATGATGACCACTGAAACCCGCTGTCCCGCAGGAACGATGGGTAGATAGAGATCCGCTGCAATGGGGCGGGAATGTCCCGTCAACTGCAACCGCCGAGGCGATGCATCCACTGCTGTCCAAGGCATCTCTAGCCACCGCCAAGGCCCCGGTTGGGGCAGTGATTGCACACTGGCAGGAATAGATTCTGGCTGATTTGCGATCGCCTGTTGACGAACAACATCCAGAATTGTCTCTGTTTCGCGGATTGTATGCTGGAAGTTTTTGAGAATCGCGAGTCCTTCCTTGAGATCAAAGCGGATACTGGGGGAGGGGTAATGGCGCATCACACTCAACGCGGTCAGACCCTTGGGATCAGTGGCAGCGAGAATCAGGGCGGATCGCAGGGCACGGGCGTTTTCTTGGCGGCTTTGGGTTTCGAGAATTCGGCCCGCTTGCACCATCAATTCTTGACCAAGGGGGGAATACAGGAGTTGGGCAACAGCCACCGGCGAGAGGCGCAGCCGTTCTTGTAAGGCCAACCGCAATTGCTGCTGATGCACAGGCGGCAATAACCGTAAATAGCTGGCGAGTTCTGGGGAGGCTTGGCCAGTGGTAGCAAAGCGTTCTAAATCAGCAATGGGGAGCGATCGCTCGAAGGGGCCATAGCGAAAAATAATCCGTTCTGCTGCCGTTGCCGACAGCCCCCTTGATCCCACCAAAAAGATGCTGAGACCCGCCACAACACTGAAGGGGGGCAAGAGAAACCACTTAAGGGAGAGAGTGTTCACAGCGAGGAGTCACGCAACACCACTAGATCAAGAAATTTAGAAAAGTAGTGGGAACAGCGCTCAGCGCAAAAATTCTATAGGTACTTTCCAGTATAGAGATAGCCCTTTGCTAATATGCCTGCTGCTGACATCATGCCCGCGCCACTTTGGAACTGCTAGGGTGCTGTCCTCGTCTTGAAAACTACTCAGGTTGTGAGCCAGCGCAATACCAGTACGTGATGGACATCATCACCATCTCGTTGGCGCTATCACCCCGCAGCCCACACCCAACTCCTATGGTAGTAGTGTGGCAGGTAGGGAAATGACCAAAGATTAACGATAAGCCCCCCTAACACTTCCCGCTACCGCTTTTCATTAAGGATCTTGACCTATGAAACGCCCTATTTTCACGTCACTGCGATATTTCGTTCCTTGGAGCTTGGCCGTACTCATCCTCAATGCGGGTCTGAGTTGGGCGGGATTTACGCCCCCCAAAAACCTATCCCGGCCGGGGAATCGGGAGGGGGCAGCCACCCGCGGCGTCTGTAGAGTGCAAACAGCGGCGAACGAACCGGATTTAATCGCCCTAGTACCAGCAAGTAATATTGGTTTAACGGCAGTTAATCGCCCCACGTTTTACTGGTATTTACCCGCCAATAATTACCAAGCTCTTGAGTTTGCCCTCTTTCAGAACCTTGCCGACGGGACGCAGGTGCAAATTTACAAGCAGCAGTTTCCGATGGCCAATCGCCCGCGCCTAGACAGTATTACGTTGGCGGGTGACGTACCGCCCCTACAGGAGGGGGTGGACTACCGCTGGACGGTGAGTCTCATTTGCAATCCCCGAGATCCTGATCCATCACAGATTCGCTTTGTGGAAGGCTGGGTACGGCGGGTAACACTACCAAGGATCCCGAACAAGCAACTGCCCCAGGTCAGTCCTGTAGAACGCTATAACCTGCTGGCTAGCCATGGCCTGTGGTACGATGCCCTCGAGACATTGGTCAAACTGCGGCAGCAACAGCCAACTGACCCCAAGGTGAATGCCCTGTGGACAGAGTTAATGACCGCTGAGGAGGTTGGCCTCGATCGCCTGAGCAATTTGGCGATCGCCCACCGCAGCCGGCGCAATTTACGGTAACTTAGACAGGGCGGTGGAGGGGGGCAACTGTACCTTGGAGGCAAGCCCCAGTCCTTGGAGTGTGCGAATCACCCACCAAGTGGGATCCACTTCCCACCAGTACCAGCCGGCCTTGGCCACGTGGGGATAGGCATGGTGGTTATTGTGCCAACCTTCGCCGTAGGTGAGGAGGGCTGCCCACCAAAGATTGCGAGAGTTATCATCGGTCTCAAAGCGACGATAGCCCCACTTGTGGGTGGCGGAGTTAATCAACCACGTGCTGTGCCAGAGGAAGACCGCCCGCACAAACATCCCCCACAGCAGCCATGACCAACCCCCAAGGCCATAGAGGAGCAAAGCAAGGGGCACTTGCAGCAGCAAAAAGTAGCGATCCAGCCAGCGGTAAAAGGGATGCCGCACCAAGTCTGGGGCAAAGCGGGCATACTCCTCAGCCTCAAAAAATTGGTGATGGGGATAGACCAGCCAGAGCATATGGCTCCACCAAAAGCCCCGCCGCGCTGAGTAGGGATCTTTGACTTCATCTTCGGTGTGGGCATGGTGCAAGCGGTGACCGGCCACCCAAAAAATGGGACCTCCCTGCATGGCCAAGGCACCCAAAACAGCAATGATGTATTCCAACCACTGGGGCACTTGAAAACTGCGGTGACTCAGGAGGCGATGGTATCCCAAGCAAATGCCGATGCTGCCAAAGAGCCAGTGGAGAAAGATGGTGACCGCCAAGGCTGACCAAGAAAAAAAGAAGAGAGCAACCGCGGCCAAGACATGAACCGTCGTTAAAAAAAGCACAAAGGCCCAATTGAGGCGGGCAGTTTCAGGTTGGAGTTCTAGGGATGATGACATGGGCACTCCTCAACACCGTGTGCAGATTTAGACGCAAGTTGAAATCAAGTTGTAATCTAGAGAATCTGAGCCACCAAGACAATCCTCAGGGCAATCCTCGGCTGAGCCTAAATGGCCTTAGAAAATGTCTTACCAGATTTGTGTTGCAGGTAGGTATCAAAGACGGCAGCCACATTGCGGATGAGGAGTCGGCCTACGGGGGTGACCTCTAGGCGATCGCGCCCTAAATGAATCAGGCCATCGGCAGCCAAGTCTTGGAGTGCGGCCAACTCTGGAGCAAAGTAGGCATCAAAGTCCAGCTGGAACTGGCGAGCGATCGCCCCCTTGTCCAAGGTAAATTGGCACATCAGTGCCATGATGATGGTGCGGCGCAGCAGATCCTCAGGGCGCAGTTGAATCCCGCGTTCTGTAGCCAATTGCCCCGCCGCAATGTCACTAAAGTAGGTGGCTAGATGCTTCTGATTTTGGGCATAGGCCTCCTGCAACATGCTAATTGAGGTCAGACCAAAGCCAATCAAATCTGCAGGGGGCAGGATCGTATAGCCCTGAAAGTTGCGTTTGAGCGTTCCTGCTGCTTGGGCGATCGCCAGCTCATCCGTGGGCTTGGCAAAGTGATCCATGCCAATGTACTGATAACCTTGGCTAGTTAGCGTTTCAATGACCCGCTGCAAAATGGCCAGTTTGGTCGTGCCATCGGGTAGGGTAGCGGGGTCAATTCGCTTTTGGATGGGTTTCAAATTGGGAAGATAGGCAAAGTTAAAGACCGCAATGCGATCGGGGTCAAGGCGCACTGTTTTGGCAATCGTGGTTTCAAAAGATTGCACCGTTTGAAAAGGCAGGCCGTAGATCAGGTCAATGTTGACACTCTCAAACTCGGCAGCGCGGATCCACTCCATCACTTGAAAGAGCCACGCCTCCGGCTGCACCCGATTGACAGCCAGCTGAACTTGAGGATCAAAGTCTTGCACACCAAAGCTAATGCGGTTGAAGCCCAGATCGCGCAAGCGAAAGAGATACTCGCGGTCGATATAGCGGGGATTGACCTCAATGGAAATTTCGGCATCGTTGGCAAATTCAAAGTGGTGGGTGAGCGTCCGCCACAGGGATTCCACTTGGTCAATGGTGAGATAGTTGGGGGTACCGCCGCCCCAATGCATTTGAATCACTGGACGAGTGCGATCCAGCCGTGCCGCCACTTGGGCAATTTCCTCTGCTAAGGCATCCAAGTAGGTTTTGGCAATCGTTTGGCTTTGGGTGACGATGACATTGCAGCCGCAAAAATAGCAGGCGGTTTGGCAAAAGGGAATATGCACGTATAGGGACAGAGGCAGATGCCCTGCGTTACTCCGCAGCAGTTCCCGCTGGAAACAATGGCTATCAAAGTCAGCAGTAAACTCGGCAGCCGTGGGATAGCTGGTATAGCGGGGCAAGGGGCGATCGTATTTTTGCAGCAATGCCCCATCAAATTGAATTGGCTGAACCACACTCATGGATGTTTGCAAGCTCCTAACAAGATCAACAGTGGGCCTTAAACGGCAACAGCTTCAGGACGGGGTTGCTCCCGCCGACTCGGTTGGTTCTCAACAACGGACTGCCAGACCTGCTCGCCAACGGTGGCTTTTAGCTCCGACTCTAGGGCGTGCATGAGGTGGCAGTTGAGGGTAAAGGCAAAGTTGGCTTCCTTGACAATGCGGGCGATCGCGACCTCATCGAGGCTGAGGCTATCCAAGGTTTCCCGATACCGCTGCTTAAAGGCTTTCTTGTCTTCTGGGGTCGGCAGGGCTGGAAACTCGTAAAAGGCGGTGCCCTTGCCTTCGGGGAGCGCTAACTGGGAACGCACAATTTTACTCAGGGCTTGTCCCCCAGAGAGATCCCCCATATAGCGGGTGTAGGAATGGGCAATGAGCAACAGAGGATCACTTTGGGCGAGGTCATGAATGCGACTGAGGTAAACGCGAGTGGCTGTGAGGGGGGTAATCTGATCGCGCCAATTGTCGCCGTAGTAGAAGGCCAAGTCTTCGGCCAGTTGGCCACTGCGGTTGAGTTCGGGAAAATACATCGCCCGCAGGCGATCGCTCGTAGCACTGGCTAAGGCAGCTTCGAGGTCAGTGTACACAAAGTAGAGATTGGCCAAGAACTGGCGGAAGAGGCTCGGCGTAATCAACCCGCGGACAAAACATTTCATGAAGGCGGTGTGTTCGGCCAAGCTGTGAGCCTCAGCAGTTCCTTCCCGCAGCGCAAGGGAGAGCACGGTCATACCTGTAACTCCTGAAATCAGTTTTTAACAATCTTTTTTGAGATGAGTTCATCCTGCCAACGACGAATGGCCGTGGGCTGAACGGGGGCAGAAGGGCAAACTAAGGGTGAGTATTACTTTTTGACCATATGGCTGTCAAGCGAAACTTCAAAAAACATTACAAAACTGCCTACTTTTGCAAAATCGTCAAGACGGTTATTGACCGTCCTGAGGGATATAGTATAGTAAAACGGTATGACCTGCATAGGTTTAGTTCTATAGGAGTGAAAGGCTTATGGTGGCGATCGCCCCCAATCCCGATGCGAGTCAGAGCGTTAAAACTATTCGCGAAAACCTTTTAACCCCCCGCTTTTACACAACAGATTTTGAACAGGCAGCAAAACTTGACCTGAGTCGCCAGCAGGAACAACTCGAAGCAATGTTGGCGGAAATGCGGGCAGACTACAACCGCCATCACTTTGTCCGCGACGACGCCTTCAAAGGCACATGGGACACCTTGGATGCACAGACCCGCAAAGCCTTTATTGACTACCTCGAGCGCTCCTGTGTCTCTGAGTTTTCAGGGTTTTTGCTCTTTAAGGAACTCTCGCGCAAGCTGAAGAATCGCCACCCTCTCTTGGCGGAAATCTTTCACCTCATGGCACGGGATGAAGCGCGGCACGCAGGGTTTCTCAACAAGGCAATGATGGATTTTGGCCATGCCATGGACTTGGGCTATCTCTCTAAGGCGCGTACCTACACGTTTTTCCCCCTGCCATGGGTGCTCTACACCGTCTATCTATCGGAGAAAATTGGCTACTGGCGCTACATCATCATCTACCGTCACCTAGAAAAGCACCCCGAACATTCCTTCTATCCCCTGTTTAACTACTTTGAAAGTTGGTGCCAAGACGAAAACCGCCACGGCGATATTTTCAAGGCCTTGATCCACTCCCAACCTCAATTGATTCAAGGCTGGGGTGCCAAACTATGGATGCGCTTCTTCCTGCTGACGGTGTTTGCCACCCATACGCTGACGGTGCATGAGCGTGCCAAATTCTATGAAGCCCTTGGTCTTGATGCCACGGAATTCGATCGCGAGGTCATTGCCAAAACCAATGAAACGGCCGCTCGCACCTTCTCGGTGGTGCTCAATGTCGATCACCCTGACTTTTATCCGCGGCTGCAACGCTGTGTCGAAATCCATAAAAAACTCCAAGCCATTGAAGCCAGCAAGCAACCCAAGTGGCTGAAGGCCTTGCGGAAGCTTCCTCACCAGTTGGCGATCGCCGGCCACCTGTTGCGCCTGTATCTCTTGCCCCCCGTCAATGCCCAACAGGAATGGGGCACCGTGCACTAGGGCTAAAGCTCCTCTTGGCGAAAACGGTTGAGCAGTTCTACCAGCAGCTCTTGGTTGGCCTTGGGAATCAGGCGATCGAGGGAAAGGGACTGCTGACCCCCGCCAAGGGGAACTGAAACCTCCTGCAAGACACTCGTGACCTGCGCCGAATTAACCTCCCCCTGCTCTAGGAGGGGCAAAAAGGCTTCGGCGAGGGGGGCTGCCAGCTTTGCATCAGCGAGATACAGATGCCATTTGGCCACATCCATATAGATATCACGGCCAATTTCAGCCGCAAGACGTTCAATTAAGGGGGTACGACTCATTTAGATCACCGCTTTTTCATTCACTCTATTTGTACCAGTCAAGGGGGGCGATCGCTAAAACAGACCGATCATGGGATAGTAATCGGGAAAACACCTGTGGACAAGGATCAGGCTCACCCATAGAAGGCTAATCATTAATTTTTGTTAAGAACTAAAACCCTAACGGTCTTTTCCCTAAGTCCTGAATGCGCTCAAAGCAGCCAAAATCAATGTTTACAGGGAGCGTGTCCTTTTTCTTTTAGGAAAGAGCTGTAGATTACAACAGTTTTTATTCTTTGTGCTACCATAGGCTTCAGTCCTCTTTTAATTGCTCTTAATTGCTGATTGTATGGCTACGGCTATCCCCCCCGGCATTCCCCAAGACATTCAGCCAAGTGAGACCCTACTAGAAAACTTGCGCCAGGATGTCATTCATTTGCTGAAACAGACCGTTGGCATTGTTGAATGCTACAACAGCCTCCATAAAACAGCAGAGAGGGATTCATCTCAAGAAAAAACAGAATTTTCAGGTACAGCAGCGATTCGGCAAGCCCTCACCAACGTTGAGGAAATGGCTCTACGCATGTCCGTGGTCGCCCCCATGAAAGCTGGCAAATCCACGATTATCAATGCAATTGTCGGTCAACCGCTTTTGCCTGCCCGCAATACTGCCATGACCGCTACTGCAACGGAAATTGTTTTAGATACAAACTACCCTGAACCTGTTCTCTTTGTCCCCGAAGAAACCCTCACTTTATTCAAAGAGGCAGCGGCGAAAATCCGCCAAGAATACAATAGGAATCGTGACAACGTTAAAGCTAAGTTACAGAAATATCCTCATCTTGACACCACATTTGAAAACATTATCAGGAATGACGGCACTTTGTTCAAAGAAGAAACAACAGGTGTCGAAAGTGTGCGTGAAGCCCTGCAACTAATGAATGATTTGGTACGTTTAGCCAGCCAAATAGTTCCTGCCTACAACCCTGTAAAGCGGATGCGGGAGCTACCCCAGATCAGAGTAGCACCTTTTACCTCTGAAGGCGAGGCTATCAACACCGCTTTGGGCAACCTTGTCATTATTGACACTCCAGGTCCTAACGAAGCAGGCGAGAACTTAGAAATCAAGAATATTTTTGCTGAACAACTTGAGCGTAGTAGTCTCATTTTGGTTGTCCTAGACTTTACCCAGCTCAAGACCGAAGCGGCTAAAAGTGTTCAAGAAACCGTTCAGGCAATTGCTGAGATTCGTGGTGGAACTGAAAATATCTATGCCCTCGTAAACAAAGTTGATCAACGACGCAGAGGGGATATGACTCCTGCAGAAGTGCGGGAGTTTGTGCAGCAGGAATTTAGAATTCCTAGCTCTCATGTTTTCGAGGTATCTGCCCAACGAGCCTATTGTGCTGCTTGTTTCCTGAAGCAGCATGGCTTAGGAGAAGACTGGCGGACTCGAGATGAGGCCGGAGATTTGGCAAGAGAAATTCTTGGGGCTGAGTGGGAAAAAGAGTTAGAAGAGATTGATAAAGACGCGTTTACTAAGAAAGCTAGAGAGCAGTGGTATGAACGCTCAGGATTTTATCAGTTTTTCACTAAAGTGATTAGTGAACTCATTAAAACTGCTGCACCGAAAGTAATCAGGGAATCTCTAAACATCACTCACGGCTTTATTCATAAGCTTCTTGAAGACATTAATTTGCGAAAAAGAAGCTATCAAGCAACCCTAGGTACACTTGAGGATGAAATTAAGAAACTAAATCAAGATATTAAAGAAATTGAAAGTTCGGCTAATCTGTTGAATATTGTCGAGGAGTATCAAGAAAAAATTAAGAATCAGATTGCCAGTGAAGTCTTTAAATTGAAGAACAAGGCAAGAGCAGACGTTAGTCGTCTTTTTTCTCAAAAAGAGTATGAGCAGGCTGATGTTCTCAAAAAAGTAAAGCTTTTTCTCACAGACTTTGCACACAAATTAACCAACGACAAGTCTCGTGAGGATCATTTAAGGATTCCTTTTAGCTCAAGGCATGACGCTGAAGATTTTCAGGGAAAAATATTTAACCTAGTTTCACAAGAAGCAGAAAAGTTTTTTGGTGATACCCAGAAAAAGATTGAAAAATTTGTAGGAGAAAAAATCCTTGGATTAAAGAAAGAAATAGAGGAAGAAACTCAGCCTATCCTAGAAAAAGCAAGAGAACGACTCCAGATGACTTTTAATGTGCAATTAAGCCTTCCTGATTTTCAGGTTTCAAAGGCTAGTTTTGGCAATTCTGAACTTCGACCCGAAGCTTTAACTAGGACTGTCAACAAAGTTCGAAAAGTGAAAAAGAGATTTTGGTGGCACTGGTTTTGGCTAATTCCTAAGGAAGTGGATGAAATTTATACAGAGACTATTCAAGAATATGTAGTCTATCTCAATAAAGTCGTTGAGGAAATCAATCGACAAATAGACACCCAAGCGAATCAAATAGAACAAGAGGTTAATAATTATTTAGAAAAAGGTTTTAAAGTAGAAGCAGAACAATACATCGAGTATCTCAGTAGCTATCTCAAGGATTATCGAACAACCCTGATTGAGAGCCAAGAATATCAGAGAAAGTCTGCTGTTAAAAAAGAAGAAGTGATGAAGCAACTAGAGCAGCTCGAGGAGGATGCTCAAAAAGCGAAGTGTGATATTCCAATTTATTCGCGTCGAGTAGAGGAAGTTCTGGAAAATTATGGTTCTTCCTGCGATTCACCAGCAAATTCCTCTAATCAGTGATTAATTCAGCTTTCCTTACCGTACAGTGTCAACACTTTTTATCTTTTGTGCCAACCTAACCACCAGTACTCCCTGACTGCTGATAATATGGCCACGGCTATCCCCCCCGGCATTGCCCAAGACATTCAGCCAAGTGAAACTCTAGTAGAAGACTTGCGCCAAGATGTCATTCATTTGCTGAAACAAGCCGTTGACATTGTTGAACGCTACAACAACCTTCATAAAGCAACAGGCACAGAATTTTCAGGTACACTAGCGATTCGACAAGCCCTCGCCAATGTTGAGGAAATTGCCCTTCGCATGGCCGTGGTCGCTCCGATGAAAGCCGGCAAATCCACGATTATCAATGCAATTGTCGGTCAACCCCTCCTACCGGCTCGCAACACGGCAATGACGGCTACTGCAACAGAAATCATTTTAGACCCTAATATTGCTGAACCTATTCTGATGGTTCCCGAAGGGCTGGTCAGTTTATTTCGCGAGACTGCTGATCATATTCACTGGAAATGTCAAACAGATCGCACAGGCGTTGAGAAACTATTGCGCGAGCGATATCCTCATTTGACCCGCACACTAATCAACATTATTAGCAACCCCTTCCTATTCGAGCGACAGATAAAAGGCGTTGAAAATATCCGCACAGTCTTGCATCCCATGAATGACATCGTGCGTTTAGCGAGTGAACTTGTTCCCAACTGTAATGTCATAAAACGAATGCAGGAGTTGCCTCAAATTAGGGTCGCGCCCTTTACCCTTGAGGATCAGCCCATCAATACGACAGTGGGCAACCTTGTCATTATTGACACTCCAGGTCCTAACGAAGCAGGCGAGAACTTAGAAATCAAGAATATTTTTGCTGAACAACTTGAGCGTAGTAGTCTCATTTTGGTTGTCCTAGACTTTACCCAACTCAAGACTGAAGCGGCTAAAAGTGTTCAAGAAACCGTTCAGGCAATTGCTGAGATTCGTGGTGGAACTGAAAATATCTATGCCCTCGTAAACAAAGTTGATCAACGACGCAGAGGGGATATGACTCCTGCAGAAGTGCGGGAGTTTGTGCAGCAGGAATTTAGAATTCCTAGCTCTCATGTTTTCGAGGTATCTGCCCAACGAGCCTACTGTGCTGCTCGTTTCCTGAAGCAGCATGGCTTAGGAGAAGACTGGCGGACTCGACCTGAAGCCAAAGACTTGGCAAGAGAAATTCTTAGGGATGACTGGGAACAAAACTTAAAAGAGATTGACAAAGACGCGTTTACTAAGAAAGCTAGAAAGCAGTGGTATGAACGCTCAGGATTTTATCAGTTTTTCACTAAAGTGATTAGTGAACTCATTAAAATTGCTGCACCGAAAGTAATCAGGGAATCTCTAAACATCACTCACGGCTTTATTCATAAGCTTCTTGAAGACATTAATTTGCGAAAAAGAAGCTATCAAGCAACCCTAGGTATACTTGAGGTTGAAAAAGAAGTGATGAAGCAACTAGAGCAGCTCGAGGAGGATGCTCAAAAAGTGAAGTGTGATATTTCAATTTATTCGAGCCGAGTAGAGCAAGTTCTGATCAGCAGTATTGAAGGTGAATACTGAGTTGACAAATTATTAAATTTTATTGCAGATTCGACTTTCCTTACCCTACAGTGTCAACACTTTTTATCTTTTGTGCTAACCTAGCCCCCAGTACTCCCTGACTGCTGATGATGCCGATTTATTTAAGTCGATTAAAGTAATTTTTTGCGTTGTAGATTTTATGAATTACTTAGCCATTGAAGAGCGAATCCCTCTTGCCAATGATCAGCTACTGATTGATTTAGCTAACAGCATTCACACAAATCAGTCTTTGATAGCGTATCGCGCCAATCGAGGTTTTTTGGGTAGGTTACTGGATAGTTTAACAGGTCGCACTTACCAGCAAGATACCCTTCTTGCCCAAAACTTGACCCGAGGACAGGAAGCATTACTGAGCATTACCAATGAACTGATTGAAAAGCTGCAATTTACTGAGTATGCTCTTGTCACTACCCAACACTCCCTCCGAGAAACTCGTGAATGTCTTGTAGCTACGCAGCACTCTCTTCGAGAAACTCGTGAGGGGCTTAATCACAACACGCAGGCATTGAATAGTTTATTGAATAGTTTAATTGAGACCTGCGATCGCAAGTTTCAAGAGCAAGAGAAACGTATTGCTACCCTTGAACGGCGAGTGACGGCACGGGAAGATTTCGATCGCATTTTCTCTCTCTGGCGAAGTGGCCAAAGCTATCACGATCTCCCTTGGGCTATCCAAATCCTATTTTTAGCCCGCGAAATCTACAACAGTTCCATTGCCTACCTAGAACTTGAACAACAAGTCACTTATTATCGCGACCTACTGGTGAATGAAATTTTGGCGCACCAGCGGCACTACTTACCCAAGCATTTCTTCAGTACCGCAACGCTGCTAAAAGTAACTCGGCAAGCAACAGCACAAGAGGATACAGAGATCGTTTACGACATTCTGGCGAGTTGCCGCTATTCAGACTCCTATCCCTTGCTGCGCAATATGTCAACACTATACTGCCAACAGCAGCCTTCCTTTGTCCTTCAGCACCCTCCTTATACCCTAGATGCCAAAGAAGTCATTCAGCGGATTGTTCATGAAACTGCCGCTGCAACGTTGCATTCCCTCCAGTCTCTGAAATCCAAGGAGTGATTATGCTAAACACTGGTTCAAAAGTTGGTTTAGTCCTCACGGGTGGTGGTGCCAAAGGTGCTTACCAAGTGGGGGCACTGCGCTACCTCGCTGAACAGGGATTTGAACCGCACATTATTGCAGGTACCAGTATCGGTGCCCTCAATGGCGCCATCATTGCCAGCTATCCCCAGCAATTGGCTCGGGGTGTGAGCAAGCTCGAGGAGATTTGGCGTGAGATTGGTGCCGCCAATATCATCTCCGCCAACCCCAACTGGCTCAGCATTCTCATCAGCTATGGCATCCAATCTGCCTTACCTGAATTTGGGGGATGGATCAATACTTTTTTGACAGTGACGGGGATTCTCCCCAAATGCTATTCCTTCTTTGACCCGCGCCCGATCGAAGAACTTGTGCACTCCTATGTAAACTACAACCAACTGAAACGGGGTACGGAGCTTTGGGTAACGGTTTTTCCCTCATTGCAAATTCCGGGTCTGGGCTATAACCTGTTGATGACATTGATTGACATGTGTCGCGTTTGGACAGGCACAAAAGCTGAGTGGCTGCGGGCACAGGATATGGATGACCCAGAGACGTTATTGAACTTGCTGCTGGCGAGTGCGGCCGTTCCTTTGGCCTTTCCGCAGCGACAGGTCAATGGTCAAACCTATGTGGATGGGGCACTTCAGGATAATGTGCCCTTGGGAGCGTTGGCGCAGCGGGGCTGTACCCATGCCATTGTCATTCACCTTGAGGATGGGGTGCCCTGGAATCGTTATGACTTCCCTAATTTGACAATCATTGAGATTCGACCACAGACAGTGCTGAATACTTCAAACACGGTTGTACTGGGGAGTCTAGAAAGCTTGCTCGATTTCCGGAGCGATCGCATTGCCGCCCTGCAAGCACAAGGGTATGCCGATGCCAAGGCAGCCATTGAGCCGATCCTCACCCTTGCGCAGAACCTGAGAACCCTGCGCCAAACCCATGGGGAGTTAAAGGCTTCTACGGCAGCACTCTTGAATCCCGATGAGTTAAAAACCTCTACAGCAGCACTGCTCAATCACAACGTTACTTTAAAATCAATACCCCCCATGGTTGATCCATAGGGGGTCATCAGGAGATAGCTCAGCACCGACCTATGGATCGTAGGGCTTCTTGCCGGTGAACTTCAGTTGCGAAGGATTGGGATTTTGGCCAATGGAGCGGGGCACTGAGTTGACGGCTTCACGCCCTTGGTTCACCTTCTCAGGGAAAACACCATCCTTGGGATGGATCAACACCGTTTCACCATCGGGGAAAATGCGGTAGATTTTGTAGTCATTGATTTTGCGGGGACGCAGTTGCTGAGCGGCTAGGGCAAGGCACTGCTCCTTACGGGCAAGGTAAACAAGATTTTCCCCTTCACGCATAACCGCAGCCCCAGCCGTCGGCATTTCAAAAACCTGCTCTTTGGGGCTTGTCCAGGTGATGGCGTATTTCTCTTCGGTGTCCGCTGCGCTGAGGAGGCCGCCAGTGCTGCCACCATAGAGCGGGGGTTGCCCAGTGAGTGTTGTCATGCGTTCGATCCTCAATCTCTCACGTTTTCATTCTTAAGATCGGCCAGATACAACCCTTTTCTTGGATATGGGAACCATAAAGGGGATGCAATCCTCTCCCATAGGGGCTTTCGCAGTTTTGAGCGTTTGCCCTCCTTGCGAAAAGGGCTGTAGCCAGATTCAACGGCATCGTAGCATTGAAATCGCGGTGTTGATGCGAGTTGTGAGAAACTGTAACAGTTCCTTCAAAATAAGGAATTGTTGTTGAGCTGTTTGATCAGCATTCTGAATTATTTTCAATGATCACCCTTGAACAACCTATGGCTAAAGGGCTAATTTGTTAAGATTATTGACAAAGTGCGACAAAAATATGTCCGCTCCTCACAAGGGATTATTGAGCAATGCAATATCTCTACCTCCATGGATTTGCCTCGTCGCCGCGCTCAAGTAAAGCTCAGTATTTTCGCGATCGCTTTGCGGAACTCGGTCAACCGCTACTCATTCCTGATCTCAATCAGGGGGATTTTTTTCATTTGACCTTAAGTCGTCAAATTGACCAGGTAGAAGCGCTGCTCGCCCCAGAGGAACCCGTCACATTGATTGGCTCCAGTTTTGGTGGCCTGACGGCTGCTTGGCTAGCGCAAAAGCATTCCCAAGTGGTGCAACTGTTTCTGCTGGCACCTGCCTTTGAGTTTGCGATCCATTGGCTGCCGCGCTTGGGCGATCAATACCGCCGCTGGCAAGAAACGGGTGTGCTGGAGGTGTATCACTACACGCAAGAGCGCCTGCTCCCCCTTAGCTATGGCTTTGCCAAGGATTTACTGGAGTACGACGATCGCCAGCTGCAGCGGCCTGTGCCTACCCTCATTTTCCATGGTCTTCAGGATGAGGTGATTCCCATCGAAGCCAGTCGTCGCTACTGTGAAGGCCGCCCTTGGGTGAGTCGGGTGGAATTGGACAGTGATCACGCTCTCAAGGATGTACAGCCGGCCATTTGGGGCATGATGTATCCAATCATCTATCAGCAGTTAACTTGAGAGGCTGGGTCAAGGGAGACCGCAGGAACTTCTGCTCGCACAGCGCGAAACATGCCAAAGCGGCACAGTCCCATGCCAAAGGCAAGCCGCATCAACAGAAAGGTGGGTACTTCCCGCAAAGATTTTACTAGCCCCGGTAGGCCAAAGCGAATCAGCCCCTCTGGTCGCACAATTCCCTGCCAAATTGAATCTAGCCACGAGGGGAGCGTTTCCTGTGTCCAGTCAGCAGTGATCACCTCTCCAGCCACTAAACCCGTTGCGGCAAGGGCTTCGGCAAAGCCTTCAATACTGGCAAAGGCGGGGTGTGCCCATTGATCCAAGAGCTGCCGCATAATGAGCCGCTCCCAGAGGTTCAAGGGGTGCTGGCGATCGTCCCTTTGGTTCCAATCGGCAACCACAAGAATCCCCCCCGGCTTTAGGACACGGAGTAATTCCTTAGCAAACTGCTGTTTATCGGGCATGTGGGGGCCGGCCTCAGTTGACCAAACCACGTCAAAGCTGGCATCTGGAAATGACAAGGCTAGAGCGTCATCCACCTGAAACTGCACATTGAGATCCGCAGGAGTGAGTTCCCGCGCCCGCCGTACCTGTTCAGGGCTGATTGTAATTCCCGTCACGTGAAAGCCATAGTCACGCGCTAGCATACGACTGCTCCCGCCAATGCCACAGCCCACATCCAAAACCGTTGTCCCCGGCGGCAGGCGATCGAGACCCGCCCAGCGCACCATTTCATGGACAAAATCTGCCTTTGCTTGGCGAAAGTCCTTACAACGGGGGGGCGAACCATAGTGGCCAAGGTGAATATGCTCACCCCAGTAAAATTCAAGAATGCCGTCATTGGTCCAGTCGTCATAGGACTCGGCGACAGAGCGGGCAGACTCGTACTTGCGAGGAAACAGGAGATAAAGCGCTAACCCTAGGAGGACTAACGCGCCAACAATGATAACCAGTATGAGCAATAGATGAGACATGCAGCAGATTGGCTGGTGAAACCTTTCACTATGATGACGAGGTTTTTAGCATTTCCACAAGGGAAAGAGCCACAGATGGGTTTTCGTGGGAGATCGTACGCTGTTCAATACTATCTTGAAAAGTTGGTGCAATCCTACCTGCTAGTGCTGCGGGCACCCAATCCTCGTGAAAAAGGCTGTAACTTAATAATAAGGAGCCTTAAAAATTCTGGAAGGAACTGCCTTGGCGGATGTGCCTGTGTTTGACTCGATTGAATCTGCGTTGGATGCCCTGCGGCGGGGTGAAGTTATCGTCGTGGTGGATGATGAAAATCGTGAGAATGAGGGGGATCTCATTGGTGCCGCTGAGCGTGTGACCCCAGCCATGATTAACTTTATGGCGGTTCATGCCCGAGGATTGATTTGCCTCGCCATGGAGGGCGATCGCCTCGATGAATTGGATTTGCCCTTAATGGTAACAACAAATACCGATAGCAACCAAACTGCCTTTACGGTGAGTGTTGATGCCGGTGCCCGTTGGGGCGTGACCACAGGCATTTCCGCCGAAGACCGTGCCCGCACCATTCAAGCCCTCATTGACCCGACGACCCAGCCTCAAGATTTACGTCGCCCCGGCCATGTCTTTCCCCTGCGATCGCGCCCTGGGGGGGTTCTCAAGCGAGCCGGCCATACCGAAGCCGCCGTCGATCTGACACGGTTGGCAGGTCTCTACCCAGCGGGGGTCATCTGTGAGATTCAAAATCCCGACGGCACCATGTCGCGGCTGCCCCAACTCATTGAATATGCTCGCACCCACCAACTGAAGATTATTAGCATTGCCGACTTAATTAGCTATCGTCTCCAGCATGAGCGTTTTGTCCGCCGCGAAGCTGTGGCCAAGCTACCGACGGAGTTCGGTGAATTTCAAATCTATGGCTATCGCAATTCCCTCGATCAATCGGAGCACGTCGCCATTGTCAAAGGAGATCCTGCCACGTTTAGCGAGCAACCCGTGCTGGTGCGCGTTCATTCTGAATGTTTGACGGGCGATGCCCTCGGTTCACTGCGCTGCGATTGTCGGATGCAACTGCAAGCGGCTCTGAAAATGATTAACGCGGCAGGACGCGGTGTGGTGGTTTATCTGCGCCAAGAGGGTCGTGGCATTGGCCTAGTCAACAAGCTACGTGCCTATTCCCTGCAAGATTTGGGAATGGACACCGTGGAAGCTAATGAGCACCTCGGCTTCCCAGCGGATTTGCGTAACTATGGCGTTGGCGCCCAAATGCTCAATGACTTGGGAGTGAAGCAGATTCGCCTGATTACCAATAACCCCCGTAAAATTGCTGGCCTCAAGGGCTATGGCCTCGAAGTGGTGGATCGGGTGCCCCTGCTGATTGAAGCGACGCCCTACAACACCCCCTACTTGACGACTAAGGCGGAGAAACTGGGGCATCTACTGCTACAAACTTACCTGATCACAGTGGCCTTTCGCTGGCAGGAGTCGCAATTAGATGCGGGCGATCGCTATGAGCGGTTGGAAAAAATACGTCATCTGGCCGCAGGCGTCCATTTGCTAGTGCGCGAAGAAGCTCGGCCCGTTGCGCAGGCCATCTTTGGACATCCTGACCTGATTGTTCACTTTGGCTTTGACCAACCCCATGTGGCCGATCGCCAGTGGTATCAGCAGCCAGAACATCCCTATGTCTTGGCGGTGCAAACCCTGCTGCGGCAATTTTGCCAATGGCCAACCCTGAAGGGATTTGAGTTTCTCGTGGCCACCGGCAGCGATCCAATGCTCAACCTACCGATGGATCTCGATCGCCAAGCCTACACCCAACAGCCCCCCAGTGAGTGGCAACCTCATCTCATCTATTCATGGTCAGCAGTAGCAGGTTAAAGCGTCGATGAATATCTTGGAGCATCTACGCCGTTTTCAAGTGTGAACATTCATTTATCCCACTACTTCTGGCCAAAAAAAGACACACTGGAGCGGCGTTGGCGTTAGCACAACAACACTGGCAATGGCGCGATCGCCCACGGGGAAACTGACTGCCCAATGTTCTAAAGGCTGAGCCGCCGTCCGCTGCCATACCCCGATCCCCTGAGCCTTGAGCCACGCTTCATAGTATGTCCAAGCCTGTAGAAACGAGCGATCGCTCCCCTCTAATATCCTTTGTTGCAGAGCCGCCCCAAAAAACCGCCGACTAATGGCTGAACGCTGAGGACAGGGGCGCAATATTTCTACATCTACCCCTACAGCCGCCCGGCCACTCACGGCCAACACCGCTAAGTTACCACTATGGCTCCAGTTAAATTCCAAAGCATCCAAATAGGGCTTACCCCCAGCGGTACGCGGTAGAGGCTTCTCGCCAAGATTCGGCTGATAGCGTCGTAAATAGGCGCGCAGGGTAACCTCACGGGGCACATCAGGGGGAAGCGTTAACCACCAAAGATGCAGCGCATGGGAATACAAGGTGAGATTGTCGTGTGGCGCCTGCCATTGAGGGGCAACAATCGGGGGTAGGGGCAAATCCCACACATTAAAGACTGAGGCGTTTTTTTAGTGACAATAGGTGAGTGCGGGGATTAATGGGGCTACGGGGCAGCGGTAACTCAAAATTCGGCCAATTGGGCAGACTGGCACAGGGACAGTGTACAGGGGGTAACCCATGACAGGGTAGAGGCACAGGCATTTGGCAGCGGGCACAGGGGGTAATGTCCCAACAGTCGCTCAAGAGTTGCGTAATCGTCTCCGCCGTGTCCTCAAGAAAGCAGTCTCCTGCCTGACCAGAGATCACATAGACCCAGCAGGCCTCAAAGGCTTGACTGTAGCGATCGCCCTGAAGGACAGGTTGCGGCAGCACCGTATGCGCTCCGCCCCAAATACACAGTCGTTTGCCCAGCTGAAACCAGTAGGCGAGATAGGACTTCACCTTTGCTTGGGCTGCCAAAAAGGCACAACCTTCCAGATCCGTCATTGACACAACCCTCGCTGCTGTACTTACTACCCTAGCGCAAGGAAACGAGGGCGATGCGTGCTAACGAATCAGTGCCGCCAAGGAAGCATCCAACTGTCCCCAACTGTGGCCATCAAGGGCTAACTGCTCAATGAGACTGGCCAAGCGCAACGCTTTGAGTGCCTGCTCCCCACCCACCGAGGGAGGTTGACCACCACGAACACAGTTGACGAAGTGCTCCAACTCGGCATGGAGGGGTTCAATATTGCTCGTATAGACCTTCTCAATGAGACCGTCTTGGCGGTAGAGAACTTGGCCATGATCGGCACTGCACGATGCCGTGGTTTTGCGGTGAATAAGAATCTCGTTTTTTAGGAAATCTGCCTCCGTGAGGGAATTTTTGCAGTGGGCAGCAATGCGTCGTTGTTTGCGGTGGGTGACTTTACTGGCCGTGAGAGTGGCAATAATGCCGTTGGCAAAGCCCAATGTGGCGGTCACGTAGTCCAGATACCCAGAGTTGGCAGAGCGACTGCCGGCGGCCGTTAGGCGCACCACAGGGGAATTGGTGAGTTCCAATAGCAAGTCAATATCGTGGATCATTAAGTCGAGAACCACTGAGACATCATTAGCGCGATCGGAGTAGGGACTCATGCGATCGGCTTCAAGGGCAAGGATTTCCTCAGTGCGCAGAACTTTGCTCAGTTCTTGAAATGCAGGGTTAAAGCGCTCAATATGTCCGACTTGGAGGATGCACTGGCACTCCGCTGCTGCGTTGACGAGCGATTCTGCTTCGCTAATACTGGCGGCAATCGGTTTTTCCACCAAGACATGTACCCCGTGGCGCAAGCAGGTAATGCCCACTTCATGGTGGAGACGGGTGGGCACGGCAATACACACCGCCTCAACGTGGGGCAGTAAATCCACATAGTTTTCAAAAAATTTCACCCGATATTTGCTAGCGGTATCAATGCCCCGCTCCAGATTCACGTCAGAAATGCCCACAAGTTCGACATCTTTGAGTAAACTCAAAACACGGGTATGGTGCTGACCCATGTTGCCAACACCGATAACGCCAATGCGCAGTGGTTCGGGCTGGGGACGGACGGCAGAACTCATGTCTAGTTATTTCACTCCTCTACGCAACCGGGGAAAGGCTTGGTGTTGGCGATCGCCCGCCGTAAGTAGCAACTCACAGAATGAACATTTTCAGAAAGATGCTACCACAGCATTGCCAAATGTAAAGGTTTTGATAGACAGCTATGATGACGACACCAAAGGCCGTCGTGTTGCTCTCAGGGGGGTTAGACTCCAGCACGGTGTTATTTCGTGCCAAGGCACTGGGTTATGCTTGCTATGCCCTTTCCTTTGACTATGGGCAGCGCCATCGGCGGGAATTAGAAGCCGCGATCGCCATTGCCACCGCCGCCGGCGTGATTCAGCATCAAATGGTCTCCTTGAATTTGCAGTTGTGGGGCGGCTCTGCCTTGACTGATTTAACGATTGACTTGCCTCGCGATCGCGATCTGGCTACCATGAGCCAAGAGATTCCCATTACCTATGTCCCCGCCCGCAATACGATTTTCTTGAGTGTTGCCCTTGCCTATGCCGAAGCCCTAGGGGCGCAAACGGTTCATATTGGCGTCAATGCCCTCGATTACTCTGGCTATCCCGACTGTCGGCCTGATTATATTGCTGCAATGCAGGAGGTCTATCGCTTGGGTACCAAGCAGGGGCGTGAAGGCCAGCCCATTGAAATTGTCACCCCCCTCATTGAACTCCACAAAAAAGACATCATTCGTCTGGGGAATGAGTACGGCGTTCCTTGGGAAAAAACATGGTCCTGTTACAGCGATGGCCAACAGGCCTGTGGTCGCTGCGATGCCTGTCGATTGCGTTTAGCGGCCTTTGCCGAATTAGGGCTTGTGGATCCTTTGCCCTACGCGGCTGACCACCCTGTGTAGGTTCGGTAAATCCCCCTTTTGCAGAGAGCGGGAGCGATCGCACTATAGGAAGGAGAGAGGGTTAAGCCCAATATGGGTGCTGTGCCCCGCATCGAAGTTAGCCTGCAAAGGGAGTTTTCGTCGCTATGGCAAAAGTTGTCGGAATTGATCTGGGGACCACCAACTCCTGTGTGGCCGTCATGGAAGGGGGCAAGCCCACGGTTATTGCCAATGCTGAAGGGTTTCGGACAACGCCCTCCGTTGTTGCCTACACCAAAAATGGCGATCGCCTCGTGGGTCAAATTGCCAAACGGCAAGCAGTGATGAACCCCGAAAATACTTTCTATTCTGTGAAGCGCTTTATTGGCCGTCGCTTTGATGAGGTGACCCACGAAGCCACCGAGGTCTCCTACAAAGTTTTGAACGTCAATGGCAACGTCAAGCTGGATTGCCCCGCCCTTGGCAAACAGTTTGCCCCCGAAGAAATTTCTGCTCAAGTCCTGCGCAAACTAAAAGAGGATGCTAGCAAATACCTTGGCGAGGAAGTCACCCAAGCGGTGATTACTGTGCCCGCCTACTTCAACGACTCGCAGCGCCAAGCCACCAAAGACGCTGGCAAAATTGCCGGTCTTGAAGTGCTGCGGATCATCAACGAACCCACCGCCGCTTCCTTGGCCTATGGCCTAGATAAAAAAGCCAATGAAACCATCCTTGTCTTTGACCTTGGCGGTGGTACCTTTGACGTGTCCATCCTTGAAGTCGGTGATGGCGTTTTTGAAGTGCTCGCCACCTCCGGGGACACCCACCTTGGTGGTGACGACTTTGACAAGAAAATTGTGGACTACTTGGCTGAATCCTTCCGTGCCCAAGAAGGCATTGACCTGCGCAAAGACAAACAGGCGCTGCAACGGCTGACAGAAGCGGCAGAAAAAGCCAAGATTGAACTTTCCAGCGTCATGCAAACGGAAATTAACCTGCCCTTCATTACTGCAACGCAGGATGGGCCTAAGCACCTCGACATGACGCTCACCCGCGCCAAATTTGAGGAACTCTGCTCTGACCTCATTGACCGTTGTCGCGTACCCGTTGAGCAAGCCCTCAGGGATGCCAAACTCAGCAAAGATCAAATTGACGAAGTGGTACTGGTGGGTGGCTCTACCCGCATTCCCGCCATCCAAGAGCTGGTCAAACGGCTATTGGGCAAAGACCCCAACCAGACTGTGAACCCCGATGAAGTCGTGGCGGTGGGTGCCGCTATTCAAGCTGGGGTGCTGGCAGGGGAAGTGAAAGACATTCTTCTCCTTGATGTCACACCGCTGTCTTTGGGGGTGGAAACCCTTGGCGGCGTGATGACGAAAATTATTCCCCGCAACACCACGATCCCGACGAAAAAATCCGAGGTCTTCTCTACTGCGGTTGATGGTCAAACCAATGTGGAGATCCACGTCCTGCAAGGGGAGCGGGAAATGGCCGCCGATAACAAGAGCCTCGGCACCTTCCGTTTGGATGGCATTCCGCCGGCACCCCGCGGTGTGCCCCAAATCGAAGTCACGTTTGATATTGATGCCAACGGTATTCTCAACGTCACCGCTCGCGACAAAGGCACCGGCAAACAGCAGTCCATTAGCATCACCGGCGCCTCAACGCTGCCTAAGGATGAAGTAGAACGCATGGTGCGCGAAGCGGAAATGAATGCCGCTGCTGATAAAGCCAAACGCGAGAAAATCGAGACCAAAAACCAAGCGGAACAACTCTGCTACCAAGCGGAGAAACAACTATCCGAATTGGCTGACAAAGTCTCCACCAGCGATAAAGACCGCCTCACCGCCCTCATTGCTAACCTGCGCTCGGAAATCGGCACTGAAGCCGAGAAGAAACCCATTGAATCCATTAATTTTGAACGGGTGAAATCGCTGATGCAGGATCTGCAACAAACCCTCTACAGCGTCGGCTCCAGTGTTTATCAAAGTGCGCAGTCCAGTGATGGAACTGGCTCCAGCAGCAGCGGTAGCAGTGGTGGTGGTGACGAAGTGATTGACGCTGAGTTTTCGGAAACCAAGTAGTCCCTTAAATTCGCAACTTTCTGCCAGAACAAGACTCCTCCTCCCCCTAGGTGAAAGCTTAGGGGGTTTCTCATTTTTGTGAGGGGGTATAGTCACAGTTTTTTCGATCACAGGCTTCTTGTGCTAGGGGAAAAATTCCGATAGAATAAAGTTTCTGTCCTTAATTTTTGTTGAGTGCTGAGACCACCCCACCATTGAGGTAAGCATGGCCAAACGCCGCAATCCCAAGAAAGAAAAAGCTCTTCGTAACCAAGCCTATGCTCGCAAGTTTCGCAAGCGTTCTTCGGGTCGCTACAGCCGCCGCCTAAATACGGAGAATCGCCCAGAGACGAAAACCACCGAGACGGTTGAGGAAATGACGGACGCCTAGAGGGCAGTCGGTGATTAAGCGCGCGTTGCCATGGCGAGAGTTCGGGGTTGCGTTTTTAACCGTTTTTTTGGCTGAATTTGCCGATAAAACTCAAATTGCTGTATTTTTCATGGCTGCCCGCGCTGCCTCCCCTTGGTTGGTGTTTTTGGGAGCAGCTTTGGCCTTAGTAACCACTAGTTTGATTGGGGTATTGATTGGTCGCTGGCTATCACAGTACCTCTCGGAACAGCGATTACAAACGCTGACGGGTGGTAGTCTCTTGGCGATCGCCCTTTGGCTATTGTGGGATATGCTGCACCCAAGCCTTTGATGACCAAAATATCGCCACTTAATGGCGCGAGAAAGTTCCTTCAGTTGACGATCGCCCCCTGCTAAAGTGAGGGGGTTAGTTTAGGCACTGTCTAAGTTTGTGAACCCCTGAGGAGACTGTGGAGAATGCCATCCCAAGTCATTGAACTGTGGTCATCGTTCGTTAGTATTGCCGATGCACCGTTGTTTCGCCTTGGGCGGGAAACGATTTCCCTGCGTTGGCTGTTTCAAGTGGTGCTGTTGCTCATCCTCGTTGCCATTTTGGCGCGCTTTTTCAAGGGGGTGCTGAAAAATCAACTCCTACCCCGCCTTGGTTTGGATTTAGGCAACCGTGAGGCCATTTCCACTGTGATGAGTGGTGCCGGGGGAGCACTGGGCTACATTATTGTTTTGCAAGCAGTGGGGATTAATCTCGATTCCCTAGCGGTGATTATTGGTGGCTTGGGGGTGGGGATTGGTTTTGGTTTGCAGGATGTCACCCGCAATCTCATCAGTGGCCTGACGCTCCTGATTGAGCGCAAAGTGCGTGTCGGCGACTTTGTGGAAATTGAAAACATCAGCGGCTACGTTCAGGAAGTCTCGATGCGAGCCACGGTGATTCAAACCTTTAACGGTTCAAATGTGGTGGTGCCCAATACCTACCTTGCCGATAGTCCGGTGCTGAATTGGTACTACGAAACCCATCGCGGTCGTATTGATATTCCCATTGGGGTGGCCTATGGGACAGATCCAGTTTTGGTGACGGAAGTCTTGCTCAATATTGCGCATTCTGAACCAGATGTCCTCAGGGAGCCAGCCCCTCGGGTGATTTTCCGTGAATTTGGCGATTCTGCCCTTAAGTTTGAACTCTGGGTATGGACGGATGCCATTGAGCGGCGAGTGTTCATCAAGAGCAGTCTCAATTTCAAGATTGATTATTACTTTCGGCAGCATAATATCTCGATTCCTTTCCCGCAACGGGACATCTGGATCCGCAATGCGCCAGCGCTCTCTCCCCTCAGTGAGCCAGCCGAAACGGTAGGTATGCCCTTGGCACCGGCAACGCCCTCCTTAAAGTCGCTGCTTCAGCAGGTGAGCTATTTTCAGTGCATGAATGACTTGCAATTACGCTTTCTCATCGAATCGGGCTACCGCAAGCACTTGGCAGCGAAGGAAATTTTGTTCCGTGCTCAGGAGGCAATCAGTAACTTCTACATCGTATTGCAGGGGCAGATGGCGGCGGTCTATGAAGAGAATGGCGAACTCAAGCCGATGATGACGTTTAACCCGGGGGAGCACTTTGGCGAGCTACCACTGATGCTGGGGGTGGCCTGCCCAACAACGATGATGGCAATGACGGATACGGTCTTGTTTGTCCTACCACGGGAGGGATTTGAACAGTTGCTAAAAGAACATCCTTCCCTTGCTGATGATATTGCCGTGGCGATCGCCCGCCGTCAGGATGTGCTGGCGCAACATCAACAGGAGCTTCAGCAACTGAGTCGCCAAGAGGCGGATCAAAGTCGTCCGATTAACTGGATTCGCGATCGCCTGCAAAAACTGCTGAGTTGGTAAAGTGCTCAATCGGTGGCGTCCAGCGTAAATGCGTGCTCCAAGTATTGATGCAGCCGATAGGTACCTGCTTGGTATCGCACCAAGGCCACATCGAAGCGACAGGGATGATCCTGCCACTGGGGCTGACGTTCTAGGAAGGCTTGGGCGGCCAAAATGAGTTTGCGTTGCTTGCTAGGGGAAATCGCACCGAGGCCATCACAATCCCAGTTGCGGGAACGGCGGGTTTTCACTTCGACAAAGCGCACCACCCCCCGCGGATCACAGGCAACAATATCCAGCTCACCCCAAGGGCAAGACCAGTTCTGAGCCAAAATTTGACACTGCTGGGTTTGTAGCCACGCGACAACTACCGCTTCCCCGCGATCGCCCACGTGGCGCATAGGCCCTAGGCTTCAATGGGTTCGAGATTAAACAAGTCTTGGAGGGTCTGCATAGCGCGTTGACGACTTTCTAAATCCCGCTGTGATTGCAGTTGCACCGTTGGATCATGGAGAATCTTGTTAATAATTGTGCGCGTCATTGCTTCAATGACCCCTTGATGTTTCTCACCAAACTCACTGCCTAAGCGGGAGAGGGCTTTTTCCAGCTCTTGGGTACGGATCGCTTCCATTTTTTGGCGCAGACTGCGGATGGTGGGAATCGTTTCTAGGGCGTGCCACCAAGCCAAAAAGGTCTCTAATTCTTCCTCAAGGATACCCTCGGCCTCTTGAGCCAATTGGCGTCGCGCCTCTTGGTTTTGGGCGACGACTGCTTCGAGATCATCCACATTAAACAGTTGTACGGAGGCCAATTCCGTCACGTTGGCATGGACATTGCGGGGCACGGAAATATCAATGATTGATAGGGGGCGATCGCCCGTGAGCACCGACCCTAAATTCTCGCGATCCAAGAGGGGTTGTGTCGCTGCTGTACCCGTAAAGACCAAATCCATTGCTGCCACAATCGGCAGTAGATCTGTCATCGTAAAGAGTTCAAAGCGTACTTCGGGAAACTGCTGCGCCAGTTCCTGTGCCCGTTCCAAGGAGCGGTTGATAATGCTCATTTCTTTCACCCCTCGGGCAATCAGGTGTTGCACCACCAAGCGGGACATTTTGCCCGCACCGACAATGGCAATGCGGCAGTTCTGGAGATTTTGCAACCGCAGGTCGGCGAGTTCCACCGCCGCTGAGCTAATGGAGACCGCCCCCGTCCCAATGCTGGTTTCTGTGCGTACCCGTTTACCGGCCGCGATCGCCCCCGTAAAGAGGCGATTGAGAATAGACCCAATGGACTTGTACTGCTGCCCTAACTGATGACAGCGCTTCACTTGGGAGAGAATTTGCCCCTCGCCAATCACCAAGCTATCCAGACCCGAAGCCACCCGCATGAGGTGCATCACCGCATCCTGATGCAGCAGGATAAAGAGGTAGGGACGCAGTTGGGGCAGGGGAATATGACTCCACTCACTGAGAAACTGATGCACTTCCCGCACGCCCACCTCAGTGTCACTAGTAACAATGTAAATTTCTAAGCGGTTACAGGTGCTAAGGATGGTCGCTTCCTGAATATGGGCGTAGCCGCATAGATGTTGCAGTGCCCGCTCCCGCACATCCTCTGGCACACTCAATTTTTCGCGCACATCCACAGGGGCGGTTTTGTGACTCAAGCCAATGACAGCAATATTCATAGGAATCGGTTGACGTTCGGCTGCAACTCCATCAATTGTTGTATCAGGATTCTTGAGCCTCCTTCACGCTTGTTTGCAAGTCTTTACTAAAGGAGGATTCTCCCTAACCGAGATTCCTGAGCCAGTCCCTCAGGTCTTCCAGGGTCGCAAAGTCAAGGAGTGCCTCTGCCAAAGTCTCAATCTGGGTGGATGGGAGTTGGCGAATTGCTGCTTCAAGGTCAGCCGGTAAATCCCCAAACCGTCGCCTGAGGAAGCGCAAAACAACCAGTGCTTCTCCCTGCTGTAATCCCTGTTGCAATCCTTGTTGCAGTCCTTGTTGCAGTCCTTGTTGCAGTCCTTGCTGTAATCCTTGCTCCAATCCCTGCCGTAAGCCCCGTTGTAACCCTTCCTCTTGTGCCTCGGCATAGACCTCTTGGTAAAACCGTGTCCGCTTCAGCTCCTCCGTCGTAAACCCCAGCATGCGCAGCACCTCCTCCCGACTCAGCTTGGTGAACTTGTACAGCACAATGGTAGTGATTAACTCTATTATGGCTTCCAAGTTTGGCGCTCTTTCGGTCTGGCTGCGCTGGGCAAGTAATCGAGCGACTCTGGGCATCTCTGCCTCTGGTACCACCATCAACTGCATCAGGGCAAGGCTCAAGGGCAATTCCGCTGGTGACCCCAGTTCATTCAAATACACCCGCCGCAGGCGATCGCTCTTGACCAACACGTCATAGGGTTCAAAGGAAACTTGTTCGGCTTGGCGATGGGGATAAATGACCACCGCTTGCCAATCAGAGAAAGTTTGGCGGTACAGGCGCAGATAGAGAAAAATCTCAGCAAAGAGACGTTCGTAGAGGGTGTTATCGCGCTGAAACTGAACTTCACAGAAATAGACGGTTCCTGAGGGGTCAGGAGGCAGAAAGACGCCATCAATGCGAAAGGCCGTTTGCTTCAGCTCCACAGAGTCAAAGCGGTAGCCCTGGGGGGGATTGATTCCCAAAAGGTCAAACAGTGTCTGGGGCAGCTGGGCAAACAGTTGGTAAAAGAGGGAGTCACGGCGCATTGAGAAATGAGGAAGTACTCACCCATGAAGGAGGGCTTAAGCGAGGACATCAGAGTAGGAGCGGCTAGGGAACTCTTGATACACCTGTGTAATGGTGGCGGCTAGTCGTTGCATGCCAAGGGCAATTTCCTCATCACTGGCAGTGAGACTAATACGCAGGCACTCCTGTTTGTGGCGCCACGGCTCGGTCAAGCCGGGGAAAAAGGAGCTGCCGGGAACCACAATCACCCCTGCTCGCTTCAGGTGTTGATATAATTCCCAATCTGTCATGGGTAAATCCCGTAGCCATAGCCACGCGAAAATCGCCCCCTCACCGCGATGCAAAAACCAAGGAAGGTCGTTGGGCAAAGCAGTTCGTAGGGTTTCTTCGAGAACTGTCAACTTGCGCTGATAAAAGGGACGAATGACATTGACGGATACTTCGGCTAGGGCACCATTGGCAATGGCTAAGGCCGCGATCGCCTGACCGTAGCGCGAGGCATGAATACAGGCATTGGTTTGAAAGGCTTCGAGAACACTCAAAATCTCGCGATCGCCAATGGCAATCCCCACCCGCTCCCCCGGCAGTCCTGCTTTTGAGAGGCTGAGGCAGTGGACAATATTGCCGCCAAAAACGGGTGCTAGTTCCGTAAAGTTCAAGCTGGGATAGGGGGGGCCATAGGCAGCATCAATCAACACTGGAACGCCATAGGGGACAGCGAGATCAGCAATTTGCCGCACCTCGACATCCGTGAGCACATTTCCCGTCGGATTGCAGGGACGAGAGAAGATGACGCATCCAGTCGTCTCATCAATGTGGAGTTGTTGAAAGTCGGGACGATACTTAAAGGTGTGATCCGCTTCAAAAATCTCAAGGCGCGGACGATAGGCAACAACGGTATCAGGGGTAAAGCTGACGCCACCATAACCCGTATATTCTGGACTCAAGGGGAGAACGACTTTCTTTAATTCACCGTTGGCGCTAAAGCCCCCAAAAGCATTGGCAGCAAAGAAGTAGATGGCCTGACTGCCGGGGGTGACAAGGACATTGCGCTCCGTCAGGTTCAAACCATAGCGGCGATTAAAATCATCGACAACGGCAGCAATTAGCGGTTCATACCCTTGGCTTGTGCCGTAGCGGCAGACCACTTGGCCAAATTCTGGGCTGGCCATTAGCTCGTGGGTACAGTCGCGCCATAGTTGCTCCACCTCAGGGACAATGAGGGGATTACCTGCACTCAGGTTAATCAGGTCTTGACCGCGATTCAGGCGCAACGTCTCAATAATATCCTTCATAATTGCCCGAACTCCCGTCAGTTGGGACATTTGCTGGCCAATCTGGGAGAGTGCAGGATTCATAGGCAAAGGACATAGACAGTATTGGTTAGGATAGCATCTGCGCTTCTATTGAGGGACAGATGGAACCAATAGATACGGTCAATGCTGCTATTCGGTGGGTCACTGTAACATAACGTTAGAATAGGCCAAGAACTGTAAGGCATTCATGGCAGCGTTTATCCCCTTTGTTGGTAAACCTTCTTCCCCTTGGCGATCGCTCGTGATTGGGGTGATTGCTGCTGGTTTGATTGGCAGTGGTGGCCTACTGCTGTGGCGATCGCGCCAAACGCCCCTTGATCTCGATCGCTACACCGTACCCGTTCAAGACAGTCGCGATTTAGTCGCTCGCATTGCTGCCACGGGCAAAGTGGTGCCTGTGCAAACCGTCAATATCAGTCCAAAACGGGCAGGTCTTCTCGCCGAACTCTACGTCGAGCAGGGCGATCGGGTCAAGGCGGGTCAAATCATTGCCCGTATGGATAACCGCGATGAACAGGCGCAACTGGCTCAAGCCCAAGCCAACCTCGCCGATGCCATTGCCCGTCGCGATCGCGTGGTTGCCGGTAACCGTGCCGAGGAAATTGCCCAAGCCGAAGCCCAAGTGCGAGCAGCCGCCACCCGTGCTCAATTGGCAGAAGAACGCCTGAAACGCAATGAATTGCTCGCGGCTGAGGGTGCGATTCCCCGCGATACCCTTGATGAACTAAAGGCAAACCGGGATAGCGCGATCGCCAACCTGAATGAAGCTCAAAAGCGCCTGCAACTGTTACAGCGGGGTTCCCGCACTGAAGAGATCCGTCAAGCGGAAGCGGCCGTGGCTGCTGCCCAAGCCCAAGTCCAAGCCGCGCGTGCTGCCCTCGAAGATACAGTGATTCGCGCTCCTTTTACGGGGATTATTACCCAGAAGTACGCCAATCCGGGAGCCTTTGTGACACCCACCACCACCGCCTCTGCCACGACCTCTGCCACTTCCACCTCAATTGTGGCCATTGCCCAAGGCCTAGAAATTCTTGCCGAAGTCCCAGAAGTGGACATTGGCCAAGTGCTTGTGGGGCAACCTGTTGAAATCCGTGCCGATGCCTATCCGGGGGAAACCTTTGAAGGACGAGTACGCTTAGTGGCACCCGAAGCCGTGGTGGAGCAAAATGTCACCTTCTTTCAAGTGCGGGTCTCCCTTGTTACTGGGTTGCAGAAGCTGCGTTCTGGGATGAATGTGGACTTAGATTTTCTGGGACAAAAAATTAACAACGCTCTGCTGGTGCCGACGGTGGCCATTGCCGTTGAGCGCGGTCAAACGGGTGTTTATGTTGTGGGTGAAGACAATCAGCCAAAATTCCGCCCCGTCACCATTGGCAGTAGCTGGCAAGATCAAACGCAAATTATCAGCGGCCTGAGGGCGGGTGAGCGGGTCTTTATTGATTTTCCGGAACGGCTGCGGCCAAAACAGGAGTAGTCTATGGGCTTGCACCACGTTTCCATCCGCACCGCCAATATTCAGCGGGCGATCGCCTTCTATGAATGCCTAGGCTTCACGATGGATGTCCGCTTTACCACGGGCTATACCCTTGCCTGTTGGCTCAAGGGCTGGCACACCCGCCTTGAACTTCTGCAAGTCCCTGAACCCCACCCTGCTGCTGACCCTTTTCACGATGAGCACTATGTTGGCTACTACCATCTTTCCTTTGATCTCAGTGACCATCCTGACCCCCTTGAAACATGGCTCAATCAGGTGGCGCAAACGTTGAAGGCACAGAATTTACCCTTTGAGCTACTGCTGAAGCCCACTCAGCAAGTGATTGGGTCGCACCTCTATCACGTCGCCTTTATGCGTGACTGCGATGGCTTGCCCCTTGAATTTTTGCAGTGTCTGGGTTCCTGCTGAGGCCTAAACCCCGATAAAATAAGGGGGTTGAGAGATTTTTGGGTCGTAGATAGGCATGCAACTGCAAACAATTACTACAGTCATTCCCGACTGGTCGGGGGACTTACTGGCGATCGCCGTCTTTCAAACGGAAGGCACCCTCACCCTCACCGACCCCTACACGACCCTTGATCAACGCCTCAACGGTCTATTGCAGGAACTGATCAACGAAGGGGAATTTCAAGGCAAGTCCGGTACCTCCCTTCTGATGCGCCTATTGCCCAACTTCCCCATTAAAAAGCTTCTCCTTGTGGGCTTGGGGAATCGCGATGACTTTAACCTAGAGACCCTGCGCCGCACTGCTGCGACCATTGCCCGTACGGCTCGCCGTGAACGTGCAAAAACATTAGGCATGGCACTGCCCCATGAGACTTTAGAGGCGGCGGATGCTGCCCAAGCCATTGCCGAAGGAGTTCTCCTTGCCCTCCACAGTGATGTGCGTTTTAAGTCGGATCCCGAAGCTCGTAAACTCCTGCCCTATCCAGAATCCGTCAGCCTGTTGGGTTTAGGGGAGCAAGCAGCGGCCTTGACCCGTGCCCAGCAGATTTGTGATGGGGTGATTTTGGCGCGCGAACTCGTGAATGCCCCGGCCAACGAAGTGACGCCTGTCACCCTTGCGGAAACGGCTCAGCAATTGGCGGCTACCTACGGCCTCACGGCAAAAATTTTGGAGCGCGATGAGTGTGCCGCCTTGGGTATGGGTGCCTTTTTGGGAGTGGCCCAGGCATCTGATCTACCGCCGAAATTTATTCACCTCACCTACACTCCCGCCGGAAATGTCCAGAAGAAAATTGCCCTCATTGGCAAGGGGTTAACCTTTGATTCCGGTGGCCTCAACCTCAAGACCCAAGGAGGCATTGAAACCATGAAAATGGACATGGGGGGAGCCGCAGCCGTTTTGGGAACCGCCAAGGTCATCGGTCAACTCAAACCCGCTGGCATTGAAGTTCACTTTATTATTGCTGCCACTGAAAACATGATCAGTGGCCGTGCCCTGCATCCGGGGGATATTCTCACCGCCTCCAACGGTAAGACCATCGAGGTCAACAACACCGATGCTGAAGGCCGCCTCACCCTTGCCGATGCCCTGGTCTATGCCGAAAAACTAGGCGTAGATGCCATTGTTGATTTGGCAACGCTGACCGGTGCCTGTATTGTTGCCTTAGGGGATAATATTGCCGGTCTTTGGAGCAACAATTCAGAATTGGCGCAAGCTCTGCAAAAGGCCAGCGATCGCTCCGGTGAAAAATTCTGGCAAATGCCCCTTGAAAATAAATACTTTGAGGGTATGAAGTCCCAAGTGGCCGATATGAAAAACACCGGTCCGCGATCGGCCGGATCAATTACCGCCGCCCTATTCCTTCAGCAATTTGTTGATCACACCCCTTGGGCACACCTTGACATTGCTGGCCCTGTCTGGACAGAAAAAGAGGATGGCTACAATAATCCCTGTGGGACAGGCTACCCTGTGCGCACATTGGTGGAGTGGCTATGCAGTCTCAGTCCCTAAAACTAGTTAATGTTGGTTGTGGTCAAACTTTCCATCCAGAGTGGCTTAACTTTGATATGGCACCAGCGGTGGCGGGCGTAAAACGCTGGGATATTCGCCGAGGTTTACCTTTTAAGGAAGAAGAAGTCGATGCTGTTTACTCTTCCCACGTTCTCGAGCACCTGAGTTGCCAAGAAGCAGAAAACTTTCTACGCGATGCCTATAGAGTATTGAAGCCGAATGGTGTTCTGCGGATAGTAGTTCCCGACTTAGAGCAAACCACTCGTGCCTACTTAGCTGAACTCGATGCGTTACGAGATGGCAGGCAAACAGAACCTGCCAACTATGAATGGCTTAAATTAGAGCTTTTAGATCAACTCGTTCGCCATCACAGGGGTGGCGCAATGGCGACCTATCTCCTAAATCCAAATATTCCCAATCCTGACTTTGTCCGATCTCGCATTGGCCAAGAAGCTGAAGATTTCTTCAAGGTAGTTCAACAACCGCAAACAGCTAAGAGCTTTCTCAAAAAAATACTGAGACCACTGCGTCATCCCCGTGAGTTACTCGCGAAAATTTTAGTTTGGCCAATTCTTGGAAAACGAGGAGTGGATGCCCTTAGTGTGGGGCTGTTTCGCTTAAGTGGTGAAGCGCATCTGTGGATGTACGATGGCTACTCTCTCAAACTCTTGGTTGAAGCTTGTGGTTTTCACGACTGTCGTGTAGTCTCTGCTTTTGAGAGTTGCATTCCAGACTTTTCCCGTTACAACTTAGATGTGGTTGATGGCCAAGTGCGCAAACCCGACTCTCTGTTTATGGAAGCTACTAAGCCTGTCAGTGCTTAAAGAGTTTGACGAGACTCTCATTACATGCGATCGCCCCAGCGGTTAGTCGTCTCACCCTCACAAATCCAAGACCGACAGGTGTGGCTCACTCCTGAGCAAGTCCACTATCTCCGCCATGTCCTGCGCTTAAAAGATAACGATGTCATCTCGATTTTGGATGGCCAAGGACAGCGATGGCGGGGCACGCTTGGTGTGAATGGGCAGACTGTCGAATTATTGGAAGCTGAAAAGCAAGAGACGGAGCTCAGTGTAGAAATTATTCTCTGTCTAGCTCTACTGAAGGTGGCAAACTTTGAGCAAGTGCTGCAACAGGCAACGGAATTGGGGGTCAAGCGTATTATTCCGATTCAAACAGCGCGATCGCTCCTGCAACCCAGTGCCAATAAATACCAGCGTTGGCAGCGCATTCTCCAAGAGGCCGCCGAGCAAAGTGAGCGTCTTTATGTCCCCACCCTCAGTGATCCCCTCTCCGTTGCCGAAATGGTCAGCCTCACCCCCAAGGGCTACATTGCCAGTTTGAATGCCTCACAGCTCCTGTGGGACTGCTTGCCCCAAATGAATCTATCTCAGCCAATTTATCTGGCGATCGGACCCGAGGGGGGATGGACAGCCTCAGAAGTGGAGCAAGTTTTGGCCGCTGGTTGGCAAGCATTTTCCTTGGGGCGGCGTACCCTGAGAGCCGTCACCGCCGCGATCGCCAGCCTGACCTTAGTGAGCCATTACACTGAGAGGCACTGCGCAACGGCACAACAGCATTGACAACGCCACGGCTACCTCGATACACTAGAAGTTCGGTGAAATTAACGTAAGCAGCAATGCCCACCATCCAGCAACTGATCCGCCAAGAGCGGGAACTGTTGAAAAAGAAAACAAAATCTCCTGCCCTCAAAAGCTGCCCCCAACGGCGTGGGGTATGCACACGGGTTTATACCACAACCCCCAAAAAGCCCAATTCTGCCCTGCGCAAAGTGGCACGGGTACGTCTCACCTCTGGCTTTGAGGTCACCGCCTATATTCCGGGAATTGGCCACAACTTGCAGGAGCACTCTGTAGTCATGATTCGCGGCGGTCGGGTTAAAGATTTGCCCGGTGTGCGCTACCACATTATCCGTGGCACGTTGGATACCGCTGGCGTCAAAGACCGTAAACAAGGTCGCTCCAAGTATGGTGCCAAGCGTCCCAAACCCGGTGAGGCTGCTGCTACCGGCAAGAAGAAATAATTTCCGTTCTCCTATCTCCTTGAGTCCACCCTTGAAATCTTGAACTTCACTAGAGCAAACAGTAAACACCTATGTCTCGTCGCACTCGCGCTCAAAAACGGCCTACTGCCCCTGATCCCGTCTATAACAACGTGCTGGTGAATATGTTAATCCAGCGGATTATGCTCAATGGCAAAAAATCCCTTGCCAGCCGCATTGTCTATGACGCGATGAAAACCGTACAGGAGCGCACCGGCGAGGATGCTCTGCAAATTTTTGAGCGTGCAGTAAAAAATGCAACGCCCCTAGTGGAAGTGAAAGCCCGCCGTGTGGGGGGTGCCACCTACCAAGTGCCGATGGAAGTTCGTCCCGATCGCGGCGTCGCCTTGGCTTTGCGCTGGTTAGTGCAATTTTCCCGCAAACGAGCCGGTCGTTCGATGTCCGCCAAGCTGGCCAATGAATTGATGGATGCCGCCAACGAAACCGGCAGCACCATTCGTAAACGGGAAGAAACCCACAAAATGGCAGAAGCCAACAAGGCCTTTGCCCACTATCGCTACTAAACCGTCACACGGTTCAAGAGTTGGATACAATTATTTAAGAATTCTAACGTAATGCAACAAACAAGGAGGTAGCTGTGGCACGGACGACCCCGCTAGAGCGAGTGCGAAACATCGGGATTGCCGCTCACATTGATGCGGGTAAAACAACCACAACTGAACGTATTCTTTTCTATTCCGGTGTGGTGCACAAAATTGGCGAAGTGCACGAGGGTACCACGGTTACCGACTGGATGGAACAGGAGCGGGAGCGGGGCATCACCATTACAGCCGCCGCCATCAGCACCTCTTGGAAAGACCACCAGATCAATATTATTGACACTCCCGGCCACGTGGACTTCACGATTGAGGTGGAGCGCTCCATGCGGGTTCTCGATGGGGTGATTGCGGTATTCTGCTCCGTCGGTGGTGTGCAACCCCAGTCAGAAACCGTGTGGCGGCAAGCCGATCGCTACAGCGTCCCGCGCATCGTCTTTGTCAACAAGATGGATCGCACTGGGGCAAACTTCTACAAAGTCTATGACCAGATTCGCGATCGCCTGCGGGCAAATGCTGTGCCGATTCAGTTGCCCATTGGTGCTGAAGATCAGTTCAAAGGCATCGTTGATCTGGTGCGGATGCGCGCCAAAATCTACAAAGACGACCTTGGCAAGGAAATCGAAGACACTGAAATTCCTGCCGAGATGACTGAACTGGCGGAAGCGTATCGCACCAAGCTCATCGAGGCAGTTGCCGAAACCGATGATGCCCTCATGGAAAAATACTTTGAGGGGGAAGAACTCACAGAAGAGGAAATCCGCGCCGCCCTACGCAAAGGGACGATCGCTGGCACCATTGTGCCGATGCTCTGTGGCTCCGCCTTCAAAAATAAAGGCGTGCAATTGCTCCTTGATGCCGTGGTGGACTATCTGCCAGCGCCCATTGACATTCCAGCGATTAAAGGTCATCTGCCCGATGGCACAGAGGTAGAGCGGGCTGCCGACGATGATCAACCCCTAGCGGCATTAGCCTTCAAAATCATGTCGGATCCCTATGGCCGCCTCACCTTCGTGCGCGTTTATTCTGGTGTTCTCAAAAAAGGCAGCTATGTCCTCAATGCCACTAAGGGCAAGAAAGAGCGCATTTCTCGTTTGATTGTGCTCAAAGCCGATGAGCGGATTGAAGTAGATGAACTGCGAGCCGGCGATTTAGGAGCTGCCTTGGGTCTGAAGGAAACCTTCACGGGGGATACCCTCTGCGATGAAAGCTCGCCCGTGATTCTTGAATCGCTGTACATTCCAGAGCCAGTGATTTCCGTGGCTGTGGAACCCAAAACCAAGCAGGACATGGAAAAACTCTCCAAAGCCCTGCAAGCCCTCTCTGAGGAAGACCCCACCTTCCGCGTCAGCGTTGATCCTGAAACCAACCAAACCGTAATTGCGGGGATGGGGGAACTGCACCTCGAGATCCTTGTGGATCGGATGCAGCGGGAGTTCAAAGTGGAAGCCAATATTGGCCAACCCCAAGTGGCCTACCGCGAAACGATTCGCAAACCCGTCCGTGCCGAAGGCAAGTTTATCCGTCAAAGTGGCGGTAAAGGCCAGTATGGTCACGTTGTGATTGAAGTAGAGCCTGCCGAACCCGGTACTGGGTTTGAATTTGTCTCCAAAATTGTTGGTGGTGTCGTTCCCAAAGAGTACATTCCACCCGCTGAGCAGGGGATGAAGGAAGCCTGTGAATCGGGGATTTTGGCAGGGTACCCAGTGATTGACCTCAAGGTCACATTAGTGGATGGCTCCTACCACGAGGTTGACTCCTCAGAGATGGCCTTCAAAATTGCTGGCTCCATGGCCATTAAAGAGGCAGTAATGAAAGCCAATCCGGTGCTGCTGGAGCCAATGATGAAGGTCGAGGTCGAGGTTCCAGAAGAATTCCTTGGGACAGTGATGGGAGACCTCATTTCCCGTCGCGGTCAAATTGAGGGACAAACCGTGGAAAATGGCATTGCCAAAGTGACGGCAAAAGTCCCTCTCGAACGGATGTTTGGTTATGCCACTGACATTCGCTCGAATACCCAAGGTCGGGGAATTTTCTCGATGGAATTTAGCCATTACGAGGAAGTCCCCCGTAATGTGGCTGAGGCGATCATTGCCAAAAATAAAGGGAACGCATAGTCTATACGAGGAACAACATGGCACGCGCTAAATTTGAACGAACCAAACCCCACGTTAACATCGGTACGATTGGTCACGTTGACCACGGTAAAACCACACTGACCGCAGCCATCACCATGACATTGGCTGCCCAAGGGAAAGCCCAGGCTCGCAAATACGATGAAATTGATGCTGCCCCTGAGGAAAAAGCCCGTGGGATTACCATCAACACGGCTCACGTGGAGTATGAGACTGAAAAACGTCACTATGCCCACGTGGATTGCCCCGGCCACGCTGACTATGTGAAAAACATGATCACGGGTGCCGCCCAAATGGACGGTGCTATTCTCGTGGTGGCCGCTACTGATGGTGCGATGCCCCAAACCAAAGAGCACATTCTCTTGGCTCGTCAGGTGGGGGTGCCCAGCATTGTTGTCTTCCTGAACAAAGTGGACATGGTGGACGACGAAGAACTGCTGGAGCTGGTGGAACTGGAACTGCGGGAACTCCTCAGCGAATATGAATTCCCCGGTGACGAAGTGCCCATCATCCGTGGTTCCGGTCTAAAAGCCCTTGAAGCCATGACCGCCAACCCGAAAACCCAACGCGGTGAAAATGAGTGGGTCGATAAAATCTACGAGCTAATGGATGCCGTGGATAACTACATTCCTACCCCTGAGCGGGATGTGGATAAGCCCTTCTTGATGGCTGTAGAAGACGTGTTCTCCATCACCGGTCGGGGTACCGTGGCCACGGGTCGGATTGAGCGGGGTCGCATTAAGCTCAACGAAACCGTTGAACTCGTGGGTCTGCGGGAAACTCGCACAACGACGGTCACCGGTATTGAAATGTTCAAGAAGAGCCTCGAAGAGGGGATTGCCGGTGACAACGCTGGTTTGCTCCTGCGCGGTCTGAAAAAAGAGGATGTGGAACGGGGAATGGTGATTGCCAAACCCGGCTCCATTACGCCCCACACCCAATTTGAGGGTGAAGTGTACGTGCTCACTGAAAAAGAGGGTGGCCGTAAAACCCCCTTCTTTGCTGGTTACCGTCCGCAGTTCTATGTGCGTACCACCGATGTGACCGGTACGATTACCTCCTTCACCGCTGATGATGGTAGCGCCGCTGAAATGGTGATGCCTGGTGACCGCATCAAAATGACCGTGGAACTGATCCAGCCCATTGCCATTGAGCAGGGGATGCGCTTTGCCATCCGTGAAGGTGGCCGGACGATTGGTGCGGGTGTTGTCTCCAAAATCCTGAAGTAGTTGATCTTATGGCCGCTAGCCTTTCTGTGGTGTTGGCGGCCTTTTTTGTCTGAATTTTGTCGGATTGTCTCTGAACCTTGACAAGTAAGGAAGATTCCTATGGCTGCTCTACAACAGAAAATTCGTATTCGCCTTAAGGCCTTTGATCATCGCTTGCTCGATACTTCCTGCGATCGCATTGTCGATACTGCAAAAAGAACCGGCGCTTCCCCCGTTGGCCCAATTCCCCTACCCACTCGCCGTCGAATTTACTGCGTTCTGCGATCGCCCCACGTGGACAAGGACTCACGGGAGCATTTTGAAACCCGTACCCACCGTCGCATACTCGACATTTACCAACCTTCACCGAAAACGATTGATGCCCTGATGAAGTTGGACTTGCCGGCGGGCGTAGATATTGAAGTGAAATTGTAAGCGTCGCCAAAGTTCACTACACTGAGGGGTATGACGCATACGATCATTCATCCTTCCCCCTCTGAGTCTTCTCTTCAGCCCCCTGCCATGGCCTACAGAATCAACTGCCAGCAGGGGCACACTCATCTTTTATGGGTAACGCTGCGGCTAACGGCACCGCAAACCGATGTTCTTGATCTGCACTTACCGGTGTGGACGCCGGGTTCCTACCTTGTGCGCGAATATGCGCGGCATCTTCAGGACTTTACGGTAACGGCCGCTGACGACACTCCTCTTGAGTGGTGGAAGTGTTGTAAAAATCAGTGGCAGGTGGCTTGCACCCCCGGTCAAGAACTGGAAGTGCGCTATGCCATCTATGCCCATGAACTCTCGGTACGCACAAACCACTTTGATAGCAGCCATGCCTACTTCAATCCGGCAGCGGTCTGCCTCTATGTGCCAGAATATCGCGATCAGCCCCTAACAGTAACGATTGTGGCACCGCCGGACTGGCGGGTGACGACTCCGCTTGAACCCTTTGGCGAGGATGGCTTCACCTTTTGGGCAGCAAATTACGATCTGCTGGTGGATAGCCCCTTTGAGGTGGGTACCCACCCTGTTTATGCCTTTGAGGTGGACGGTAAACCCCATGAATTGGCGGTGTGGGGCAAGGGCAATTTTGAGCCGCAGCGGGCGATCGCCGATATGCAGCGGATCATTGCCACCGAGGCAAGTCTCTTTGGCGGCCTGCCCTACGATCGCTATGTCTTTATTTTGCACCTTACCCACAAGGGCTACGGCGGTCTGGAGCATCTCAATAGCTGCTCGTTGATCTTCCATCGCTTTGGCTTTCAGCAAGCGGAGCAGTATCGCCGCTTCCTCTGTTTAGTGGCCCATGAGTTTTTCCACCTCTGGAATGTCAAGCGGATTCGACCCCAAGCCTTCGAGGTCTTTGACTACGACAGTGAGAATTACACCACCAGCCTTTGGTTTGCAGAGGGAGTGACCAGTTATTTCGATCAACTGATTCCCCTATGGGCAGAATGCTTTGATGCAGAGGCCTATCTTAAACTACTGAGCGAAAGCCTCAATCGCTACCTACATACCCCCGGTCGTTGGGTGCAATCCCTGAGTGCTGCTAGTTTTGATGCTTGGATTAAGCTCTATCGCCCCGACGAAAATAGCATCAATTCGCAGATGTCCTACTACCTCAAAGGGGAGTTGGTGGCACTGTTGCTGGATTTGCGGATTCGCCTTAATTTTAATCACCAGCGATCGCTCCTCGATGTCCTGCGGCGGTTGTGGCAGCAGTATTGCGAGACAGGTCAGGGCTATACCCCCGATGAGCTGTGGGAAACGATTGAAACCGTTGCCGATGAAAACTTGGCGGCATGGCACGAGCAGTTCATTGAGGGAACCGTAGAACTCCCCCTTCAGGAGTGGTTGGGCAAAGTCGGGCTGGAACTAGTTCCCCAAGACGCGCTTCCCTATACGGGACTTCAGTTCAAGCAGGAACACGGCGCTCTGCAAATCAAGGCAGTGCTGCGGAACTCCCCGGCTGAACAGGCAGGCTTGGTGGCTGGGGATGAAATCATTGCCCTCAATGGGTGGCGCGTCAAGGCGGAGGACTGGTCAGAGCGATTGCGGGAATACCCAGTGGGAGAGACGATTCACTTGACATGGTTCCATGATCAGCAATTGTACTCAGGAACATTGATGTTGGGAGACCCTCAGCCCCGCTATCAGGTGCAGTGCCGTGCCGATGCCACGCCGAGTCAGCGGGCACATTTGGAGGCTTGGTTAGGAGCCACAGCGGCAAAGCTCTAGGGGAGGTGGCAGCATGCTTCAGCCCTTGATTCAGGATCGCGATCGCTTGGAACAGATCTTGCGGCAACTGCCCTTGACTCCCGGCGTTTATTTTTTCAAGGACAAGACGGATCAAATTCTCTACATTGGCAAGTCCAAACGCCTGCGATCGCGGGTGCGCTCCTATTTTCGTGAGCCAGCCCAACTGGGGCCGCGCCTTGAATTAATGGTCTATCAGGTGGCGGACATTGAATTCATCGTCACCGATACGGAAGCCGAGGCCCTTGCCCTCGAAGCCAATTTAATCAAGCAGCATCAGCCCCACTTCAACGTTCTCCTCAAGGATGACAAGAAATATCCCTACGTCTGTATTACGTGGTCAGAACCCTACCCCCGCATTTTCATTACCCGCAAACGCCAATTGGGTAATGTCGGCGATACTCGCAGTGATTCCCCCAAGGATCGCTACTATGGCCCCTATGTCGATAGCTTTCGCCTGCGCCAAACCCTTGCCCTTGTGAAGCGGCTTTTTCCGCTGCGGCAACGTCCCCGCCCCCTCTTTAAGGATCGCCCCTGTCTGAACTATGACATTGGCCGCTGTCCGGGGGTCTGCCAAGGGCTGATTTCACCGCAGGAGTATCGGCAAACGCTGCACAAGGTGGCCATGATCTTTCAGGGACGCACAGGGGAACTCGTGGCACAGCTCCAAGCACAAATGGCGCAAGCGGCGGCGGATCTGAATTTTGAACTGGCGGCACGACTACGGGATCAAATTCGTGGCCTTGAGCATTTAGGAGTGGATCAAAAGGTGTCCTTGCCGGACGATACGGTGTCACGGGATGCCATTGCCCTTGCCCTCGGCGATCGCCATGCTGCCATTCAACTCTTTCAAATTCGTGCGGGTCGCTTGGTGGGACGTTTGGCTTTTGTTGCCGATGCTCAAAGTGGCAGTGTGGGCACGATTTTGCAACGGGTGCTTGAAGAACACTATGCCCAAGTGGATGATGTAGAAATTCCCAGTGAAATTTTGCTGCAACATCCCCTCCCCGAGGCGGATCTGCTGCGCACATACCTGAGCGAAAAGAAAGGCCGCGCCGTCACCCTCACTGTCCCCCAACGCCAAGCAAAAGCCGAACTGATTGCCATGGTGCAGCGAAATGCCGAACTGGAACTCGCACGCATTCAACAGGCCAGCGATCGCACCCAAACGGCTCTTGAAGATTTAGCCCAACTCCTTGGCCTTGACACCCTGCCCCACCGCATTGAGGGCTACGACATTTCCCACATTCAAGGGTCTGACGCCGTGGCCTCACGGGTTGTCTTTATTGATGGCTTGCCCGCCAAGCAGCACTATCGCCACTACAACATCCGCAACCCTGAAGTAAAACTTGGCCACTCCGACGACTTTGCCAGTCTTGCTGAGATTCTCCGCCGCCGCTTTGCCCCCTACCTTGAGGGCAAGGGTGACCCTCCAGAGGCTGATGACTGGCCAGATATTGTCCTTATTGATGGCGGCAAGGGGCAACTGTCCGCCGTGGTTCAGGTGTTGGAGCCACTCCTAGACGATCTCACCCTTCTCAGCTTGGCCAAACAGCGGGAGGAGATTTTCCTACCCCACCACCGCCAGCCTCTGCCGACCGATCCAGAGCAACCGGGGGTGCAATTGCTACGCCGCGTCCGCGATGAGGCTCACCGCTTTGCCCTGAACTTCCACCGTCAAAAACGCGCCCAACGCCAACGGCGATCGCACCTCGACCAAATTCCCGGCTTGGGCTATCAACGCCAAAAGGAACTCCTCGCCACCTTTCGTTCCATTGACTACATCCGCATGGCCACGCCCGAACAGTTGGCGCAGGTACATGGGGTCGGCCCCCGTCTAGCGGAAAAAATTTACCGCTATTTTCATGCTGATACCGATTAGCAAAGAGCTAAGTGCTTTTCAAAAAAAGAGGGCGATCGCTTGCTATTTCAAAAGCGGGTAACGCGATTCGAACGCGCGACATCAACCTTGGCAAGGTTGCGCTCTACCACTGAGCTATACCCGCAACAGATTCTTAGCTTAGAAAATTAGGGGGCGTCTTGTCAAGCCCCAGAAATTTCAGCAACCCTCAGGACCACAAAAGCTGTGGGCGTACAACACTTCGGCATCGTAGATGTAAGCAATGCCTGCATAGTCGTTGAAAAACTCGACTGCCACCCGATCCACAATTTTTTCGGCCATTTCCCGTGTCTGGGTGAGTACCTCAAACTTGATATTGGCTTGGGTATCGGAAACGCTGGGTTGACCAGAGGAGCGCACATTGCGACTCCCTTTGCCGCCGGTTTCCATCACGGTGTAGCCAGTCGCCCCGGCCTCATCAATGATTTGGGCAATTTTTTTCAAGAGAATCTTCTCGGTCACAATCACGAGCTTCTTTGCTGGCTTGGCCATTCTGAGTTCCTCCTTGAGTGAAATTGGCGCGTTTGGGTCACTAGCTGCCGCCCATGATTGCTTGGGCAAGGCCAAGGTAAAGCGGAATTCCTAGGCCGATGGCAATGGGAGTCCCGATCGCGGTGGAAGCACCAATATAGGCGGAAGGGTTAGCGGAGGGAATCCCTGCCCGTAATGTTGGCGGCCCAGAAATATCGGAACTAGAGCAGGCAATCACGGCTAGAATCACCACACCCCCAAGGCTAAAGCCAGTGACATAGTGGGCAATCATTCCCAAACCAAAGGCAATCAGGCCATGAACGAGGGGCGCCACCACGGCATAGACCACATACCATTGAGCAACTTTACGCAACTCACCCAAGCGTGACCAAGCCTCCATCCCCATAACGAGCATCAACACCGAGAGTAAACCGCGAAACAGAGGGTTGTAAAAACTCTCATAGACACTGTCGGGACGGGTAAAGATGCCCAAAGCAACACCCAGCAGCAGTGCCGAAAGGGCTGCTCCTTGCAGACTTTCTTTGACAATCGGCCAGATTCTGACTCGTTTGCTTTGTTGACTGCGGTACTCACTGGCACTGCTGGGGTACTCACTCGTGCTCCCAGCATAACCTGTGGCGCTCCTTGCACCCGCATAGGCACCAACGGCACTGAGGGAAGCCGGCGCCTTTTTCTCCTGTTTTTTCTTGAGGTAAATGCTGGCAACGACAATGGCTGTCACCAGAGCCGGAATATCCATGAACGGATACAGTGCGGGTGCCCAAGGTTCATAGCTAATTTTCTGCGCCTCCAGAGCCGTTAGCGCTGCTGCCATGGTCGAACCACTCACAGCCCCAAATAAACCTGCGGTAGCGATCGCGTCCACGGTTTTGACCTTCGGAAGCTTTGCTAAGGTATAACGGCCAATAAATACAATGAGAATCCCCATCGCCACAGCAAAGAGTGCTGGCAAGAGCATCTCCTGTAGGTTGGAACTGCGAATCGCAATCCCACCGCTGAGGCCGACTTTCATTAGCAACATAAAAATAATGAACTTATAGATGGCATCGGGAATCTGAAGTTGACTGCCCAGCGCTGCAATGACCATGCCCCCCAGCAAGAAGCCAAGGGTAGGCGACTGTAATTGCTTGACAAAATCTTGCAAAAACTGACCGAGAAAATCCACAGTACTATTCCTCCTTAATTATCAGGGGCTATCCATGGGGCTGTAGATGTTGAAGTTGATAGAAGACTATTTGGGCGATCGCCACCCCTGCATCCGTCGGTCAACGGCGCAAATATAGTCTTTTATCTATTCAAGCTTTTTGATTTGCTTGCCTTACTCTATAGTAAATTCTTCAGCAACACACACATTTAATAAACATTACTTTCAAATAGATTAAATAAGCCCAGCTTATAGAGTGACCTTGGGGCGATCGCGACGCTGTCAATGGCTTCTTGGCGCGTACATGATAATCAGCGTTCCTAGGAGGGCAACCCCAGCACCGAGCAAATCAAACTTATCGGGGCGCACCTTATCAATTCCCCAACCCCAAAACAGAGCCACCAGCAGGAAAATGCCACTATAGGCAGCCTGAACACGACCGAAATGCGCAGGTTGCAGCGTCGGTACCATGCCATACATAAAAAGGACGATCGCCCCCGCTAAGGCATACCCAATGCTTTTATGCTCCCGTAGCCACAGCCAGACAAGATAGGCTCCCCCCAGCTCTAGGAGGCCTGTGATCAGAAAGTAAAGTAGGGATTTTGCAACTTTCATCATCGCCGCAGTGCTTGCTATACACTGGAAACTACACTGGGCTGACGCCAGCATATGACAATTCAGTTGACGATTCGTCGCCAAGCACCCAACAAGAGCGCCTATTGGCAAACCTTTGAACTAGAGATTGATCCTTCCCTCACCATTCTTGATGCCCTCATTCAAATCAAGGGATACCACGACGGTAGCCTCAGCTTTCGCAAGAATTGTCGAAACACCATCTGCGGCAGTTGCGCGATGACCATTAATGGTCGTTCTGCCCTTGCCTGTCAACAAAGTATTCGCGCCGAGTTGGCCAATAGTCCTGTGCCCAACCAAATTGCGATCGCTCCCTTGGGGAATTTGCCTGTCCTCAAAGACCTTGTCGTGGACATGAGCGATTTTTGGCAAAAACTTTCAGCCGTTAATCCTTACGTGAGTACAGCGGCACGGCAAGTGCCTGAGCGGGAGTTTCTGCAATCCCCCAGCGATCGCGCCAAACTCAATGCCTCTGGCAACTGTATTCTCTGTGGTGCCTGCTACGGTGCCTGTAATGCGGTGGAAGTGAATCCCGACTTTGTTGGCCCCCATGCCCTTGCCAAAGCAGCTCGCCTTGTGGCTGATACCCGCGATAGCGAAACTGACCAACGCCTAGACCAATACAACACTACCACCAGTGGCGTGTGGGGCTGTACCCGTTGTTTTAATTGCAACACCGTGTGTCCCGTGGGCGTACAACCCCTCGATCGCATTAGTGAGATCAAGCAGGCCATTTTAGCCCGCTCAACAGGGGCAAGCCGCAATGAAGAGCGACCCCTCCGCCATCGGCAAGTGCTCTTGAAACTGGTGAAAGAAGGCGGCTGGGTGGATGAGCGACAATTTGGCCTCCAAGTAGTGGGCAATCGTTTTCGAGATCTCAAGGGTGTGGCAAGCCTTGCCCCCTTGGGCTGGCGGTTATTGCGACGGGGTAAGTTTCCGCTGCGATTTGCAAAGTCTGCTGGTCAAGCCCAAATTAAGGCAGTGATCACCGCCCTACAGCAGAAACAGCCGTCTTCTAAAATGTGAGTACAAAGTGAAGGCTCTATGCCAAGCTAAAGAAGTTGTTTTGCATACCTAAACACCATGAGTGAACCAACACCTGATGATTTGACCCCGCAATTTGGTTGGTCGCGCTATGCGGAGCTGATCAATGGCCGCTTTGCCATGGTTGGCTTTATTGCCCTGCTGGTGCTGGAGTGGGTCACTGGCCAAGATTTCTTTACGTGGGTGGGCTGGCGATAGGTTGTGGCGGCAACACTGCGCTTAGAGGGAGTCACGCGGCGATTTGCTCCAGGAGTGGGAATTGGTCCACTCTCTCTAACTGTGCCCGCAGGGGCGCTTTGGGTGATTGTCGGGCCTTCGGGTTGTGGTAAATCTACCCTGTTGCGGCTTATTGCTGGTCTAGAGCAGCCCACCAGTGGGGAGATCTCCATTGGCGATACCTGTGTCAATGGCCTGAGTGGGCGCGATCGCGATGTGGCAATGGTCTTTCAGAACTATGCCCTCTATCCCCACATGACCGTGGCCGAAAACCTTGGCTTTGGTCTGAAAATGCGCGGTGTTGATCCGGCCACACGGCAGCAACGGATTCTTCAAGTGGCTAAGCTACTGGGGATTGAGTCCCTGCTGCAGCGCAAACCGCGTCAACTCTCCGGTGGTCAGCAACAGCGGGTGGCCTTGGGAAGGGCCTTGGCGCGATCGCCCCAAGTGTTTCTCCTCGATGAACCCCTCTCCAACCTTGATGCCCAATTGCGGGAACAAACCCGTGCTGAACTGAAACAATTACATCAACAACTGGGCATTACCACCCTCTATGTCACCCATGATCAAGTGGAGGCCATGACCCTTGGCGATCGCATTGTGGTACTGGATCGCGGTCAAATCCAGCAAATTGGCACCCCTGCTGATCTCTACGACAAACCCGCCAATACCATGGTGGCGCGATTTTTGGGCACCCCGCCGATGAATTTACTGCCCGCTCGCTGGGATGGCAGCCGCCTGTGGCTAGCGCAGCAGCCCTTGCCCTGTCCAGACACCCCCCATTGGCCGCTAAAAAGTGAACAACCCCTCACCGTGGGCATTCGCCCAGAGCATTTGTCCATCAGTGAGAAGGGCTTAAGGGCGATCGCCACCCTCGTTGAACCCCTAGGCCGCGAAGCCATTGTCCGCTGTCGCCTCATGGATAGTTCCCAAGAACTGCTGTGGTTAGCCCCTAATCACCAAATCCCTCAAATGGGTGACCCTCTCCAGTTGCAGGCTCGTCATCTTTATCTGTTTGACCCTACGAGCGGGGTGGCTCTCAATTTTGAGCCTAGCTGAAAATTCATCGGAACCCTTACCCAAGATTGGAGGGTTCGCTTAGAATACAACTAGGATTCTGTAAAATTTCGTAACTTCTGCGGCCAGCCCGTCCATGACTTCGGTAACCTCTCTTTTTTCACCTGTCGAAGCGGATCTCTGTGTACTAACGGAGAACCTGAAGGCACTGATTGGAGCACAACACGCCGTACTCTCTGCTGCCGCCGAACATCTTTTTGCTGCCAGTGGAAAGCGCATTCGACCCGCCATTGTCTTTTTGGTGTCGCGAGCCACGCTGCCCGATCAGGGGATTACTCCCCGGCACTGCCGCTTGGCAGAAATTACGGAAATGATTCATACCGCCAGTCTCTTTCACGATGATGTGGTGGATCAAGCGCAACTACGGCGCGGTGTGCCCACGGTCAACAGTGTTTTTGGCAATCGGGTGGCCATTCAAGCAGGAGACTTTCTCTTTGCCCAAGCCTCTTGGTACTTAGCGGATTTGGATAACCTGCAAGTGGTGAAGCTCCTCTCCCAAGTGATCAAAGACTTTGCTGAAGGGGAAATTCGCCAAGGCTTTAACCGCTTTGACACCAGCATTACCCTAGACGACTATCTACTGAAAACCTACTACAAGACGGCTTCCCTCATTGCCAACAGTGCCAAGGCGGCAGCGGTTCTCAGTGAAGCGCCGCCAGAAACCATCGAGGCCATGTACACCTACGGCAAAAATTTGGGTCTAGCCTTTCAAATCGTCGATGACATCCTTGACTTCACCCGCTCCACCGCAGAACTAGGGAAACCCGCTGGCTCAGATCTGCGGGATGGCAACCTAACTGCACCGGTTCTCTTTGCCCTACCCAAAGCGCCCTACTTGCATACCCTCATTGAGCGAGAGTTTAGTGAAGAAGGGGATTTGGAAACCGCCCTCAACCTAGTGCGCCAAAGTGGTGCCATTGAAGACGCCCGCAATTTAGCCAAGGAATATGCCCAAGCGGCTCTACCGGCGCTTGAAGTGCTGCCTCCGTCGGAACCGCGTCAGGCCCTCAGCCAGTTGACCGATTATGTCCTTGAGCGGCTCTATTAAGCTGCCAGCGGCAAAATTTCCAATGCCCAGCGCATAAATTTCAGGAACTGGGCGAAAAACAGAAACAAGACTTCCATGAGGGAGTCCAATAGGTATAAGTGCGGGATCAGTAATCAATCCCCTACACTAAAGACAGGGATTGCGTCCACCCGACTAGCCCACGATTGGTTTTTATTTCGGGAGTGAGTTTGTGGCAAGAGGCGTTCAACAGCGTAAATCGGTGAGTTCTACTGTGGGTGGTCGGGGAAGGCAAAAAGTATCTCAAAAAAGCAAGGGTCAGCGATCGCGCCCTTCGCCATGGCGTACCCTAGGCTGGATTGCTGCCTTTAGTGGTGTGTCCTTGGTTTCTGCCTTTGCGGGCATGACATTTGTTTTGATGTCACCCTTTCAGGGCACGAACCATCGTGGCCAACGGGATCCCTCTTGGCTGGAAATGATGACACGGGGGTTCCAGTATGGCATGAGTCGGCCAGTGAACCTCTTGGTACTGGGGGTGGATAATGTCTTGGATGCCCCTGAAGGTTCTCCGAAACGGTTCCGTGGTCGCACGGATACGATGCTGCTGGCGCGGTTTAACCCTGAAAATGGCACGATTACGGTCTTGAGTATTCCCCGTGATACCCGTGTGGAAATTCCCGGACATGGCATCGACAAAATTAATGCGGCCAATGTTTATGGAGAGGTCGATCTAACGGTGCGGGTGGTCAGCGAAATCCTCAACTATACCCCCATTGATCGCTACATTCGCATTGATACAGATGCATTTCGAGAATTGGTGGATCTGGTGGGCGGTGTCGAGGTCAACGTGCCCAAGCGGATGGTTTATACCGATCACACCCAAAAACTTTACATTGATCTTCAACCGGGGCTGCAAACCCTGAACGGGGAGCAAGCAGAGGGCTTTGTTCGCTTTCGTTACGATGAACTGGGGGATATTGGTCGTGCCCAGCGGCAGCAAATGCTGATCAAGGCGCTGCAAAAGAAACTGGCCAATCCCGTCATGCTGACCCAGGTGCCGAAAATCTACAGCGTCCTGCAAAAATATGTGGATACGGATTTAACCTTTGCCGAACTGATGGCGATCGCCCAATTTAGTTTGCGCATTGAGCCAGACAACCTGCGTTTGATTCTGCTGCCGGGACGCTTTAGTGGTGATAGCTATGAGGTCAGCTACTGGCTTCCTGACTATGACCGCATTGATCGGGTGGTTGCTGAGCACTTTAGCGATCGCCCCTCAAAGCTGGTTGACCATACGTGGCGTGAAACAGGGACGCTACGCATTGCGCTGCAAAATGCCTCCGGTAGCAGTGACGCTGCCCAAGACATGGCGGATTTCCTCGCCCACCACGGCTATACCAATGTGATCATCAGTGAAGAGTGGTATCAGCAAACCCCCGAAACAGAGATTGTGGCACAGCAAGGGGATATTGGGGCTGCGCAAATGATTCGTTCTGTCCTTGGCATGGGGCGAGTATCCGCCAACTCCACGGGGGTGCTGTCTTCGGATATTACGATTCGCATTGGCCGCGACTGGGCAGCCGTCTTGCACTAGGTGAGAGTGGCGGGCAGTTTCTTGGTCATCGCTTCGGGTTCGAGGATGCGGTCAATAATGCCGTATTCCTTGGCCATTTGCGGCGTCATATAAAGCAGCCGATCCATATCGCGGGTAATGCGTTCGGGGGGTTGACCAGTATTTTGCGCCAAAATTTCCACCATCATTGCCTTATTGGCCAGAACCTCCTTGGCACGAATTTGAATATCGGTGGCCTGTCCTTGGGCATAGCTCTTGGTTTGGTGCAGAACAATCGTGGCGTGGGGTAAACTGGCTCGATACCCCTTTGTCCCTGCTGAGAGCAACATGGCGGCCATCCCCATCGCTTGACCAATGCAGATCGTATGCACAGGGGGCTTAATGTAGCGCATGGTGTCGCAGATGGCAAAGGCTTCTGTTTCAAAGCCAATGGGTTCGCCATCGTAGCGGGAGGTTCCCGTCGAGTTAATGTAAATGCGGATGGGTTTTTCGGGATCGTCGTATTGCAGATAGAGCAGTTCCGCAATGATCAGTTCCGTAACCGCTGGCACCAAAGGCATGCCGAGATAGACGATCCGCTCCTTCAACAGCAGTGAAGGGAGATCGGGGGGTGGGGTGCGATAGTAGGCATCACCATAGTAGGCCGCTTGGGCAGCAGTAAGGGGCAACCGCATAGGACGCTCAGCAAATGACAGACTATCTGTACTCTAGCAAGGAATTGCCTTCCGGATCGGCGGGAAGCACCGCCTATAATCAAAGCAGAAATTCAATTCTTGGGTCATGAATCAACTCCTCAGTTCGCGGCTCACCTCCTCAGTGGTGGCGATCGCCATTGTCTTGCTGGTTGTCCTTTTGAATGCCGTGGTGATTATTAATCCTGGCCAAGCAGGGGTGCTGAGTATTTTGGGTAAAGCTCAGGATACTCCCCTCCTCGAGGGCATCCACTGGAAACCGCCGTTTATTGCCAGTGTGGATGTCTATGACGTAACTGTACAGAAGTTTGAAGTGCCAGCGGAAAGTGCCACCAAAGATTTGCAGGACATTACCGCCAGTTTTGCCATCAACTTTCGCCTAGACCCCATGGCCATCGTGGATGTGCGCCGCACCCAAGGAACCTTGGAAAATATCGTGGCCAAAATCATTGCTCCCCAGACCCAAGAGGCCTTCAAAATTGCTGCTGCCCGTCGCACGGCGGAGGAGGCTATTACCAAGCGGGATGAACTTAAGGAGGATTTTGATCATGCCCTTGGCGATCGCCTAGCCAAGTACCACATTCTCGTACTGGATACCAGTGTCGTTAACCTTGACTTTTCGGAGGAATTTTCCAAGGCCGTCGAGGATAAGCAAATTGCTGAGCAGCGGGCACAACGGGCGGTCTATATCGCCCAAGAGGCGGCTCAACAGGCGCAAGCGGAAATTAACCGTGCCCAAGGGAAAGCGGAAGCCCAACGCCTCCTTGCCGAAACCCTCAAAGCTCCGGGTGGCCAGTTAGTGCTGCAAAAGGAAGCGATCGAAGCATGGCGTGAAGGCGGTGCCCAAGTGCCCCAAGTGATTGTGATCAACGGCCAAGAAGGGCTACCCCCCTTTTTCCTCAATTGGACAGGGACAGCAGCAAAATAGCTGAGGGACGGTTCGATGAACTACAGGTTCAGCAGAGACTCAACAGATGAAGAGAGCGATCGCCCAAATCCCCCTAGAATTAAGAATAGCGATTTGTTCTTTATATTCCCCTAATTTCTGCCGATACTGACCCATGATCTCCACCCCGCTTGCTGCCAATCAACAAATTTTACCCCTGACTGCGCAAACCAATGCCCGAGGCCATCTCACCATTGGTGGGTGTGATGTGGTGGAGTTAGTGGCTCAGTTTGGCTCTCCCCTCTACATCCTTGATGAGTTCACCTTTCGCACCGCCTGCCGTCAATACCAAGACACCCTCCAGCAGACCTACGGTGGTGAATTTTTGGTGCTCTACGCTTCAAAGGCTTGGAACTGCTTGGCCACCTGTGCCCTTGCCCACAGTGAAGGCTTGGGGATTGATGTGGCCTCCGGGGGTGAACTCTACACTGCCTTGAGTGCCGGCGTCCCCGCCAGCCACATTTACTTCCACGGTAATAACAAGTCCCCCCAAGAACTCCTCTATGCTCTTGAGGTCAATTGCACGATTGTTGCCGATAACTGGCTAGAACTAGAGCGCCTTGCTGCCTACGTTGAGGAGCATGATCTCTCGACCCCACCGCGCGTCATGTTGCGGTTGACACCGGGGATTGAATGCCACACCCACGAATATATCCGCACTGGACATCTAGACAGCAAATTTGGCTTTGACCCGCAACAGTTTCCAGAGTTGCTTCAGTTTGCTAAGGCGCATCCCGAACTGGACTGGGTCGGACTCCACGCCCACATTGGCTCACAGATTTTTGAGGAACAACCCCATTTAGACCTCTGTGATGTCCTTGTGGATTGGCTGGCTCAAGCCCGTGAAGCGATGCTACCCATGCGCGAACTGAATGTGGGGGGTGGTCTTGGCATTCGCTACATCGAGTCCGATAACCCGCCGGCGATCGCCCACTGGACAAAGGCCATTAGTCATCAACTGAGCCAAGCCTGTCAGCAACGCCATCTTCCCTTACCCAAACTCATCTGTGAGCCGGGTCGCTCCATCGTTGGACCTGCGGCAGTGACGGCCTACACGGTGGGCAGCCGTAAGGTGATTCCTGAGCTACGCACCTATATCGCTGTCGATGGGGGGATGTCCGATAATCCACGACCGATTACCTATCAGGCGCAATATACAGCCCTGTGTGCCAATCGCATGACCACTGCCGCCACAGAAACCGTGCGTGTTGCCGGTAAGCACTGCGAATCGGGCGATATTCTGCTGCCCCAAGTCACCCTACCCCCCCTGCAAGCCAATGATATTTTAGTGGTGGCCAGTACGGGTGCCTACAACTACAGCATGGCCTCCAACTACAATCGTGTGCCCCGGCCGGCGGCGGTGGTGGTCTGTGAGGGGGAAGCCAACCTGATCCTGCAACGGGAAACCTACGCTGATTTGGTGGCCCATGATGTCTTGCCCCTGCGATTGAGCACCCCCGCCCCCTAGGAGGTGACGAGCACGATGGGATGATAAGCCTCCTAGGTAACTTGTCGTGGCTGCTGCTGTCCTCGCAGACACTGGCCAAGGTGCGAACAGTCGTGGATGTGGTTTTGGTCTTGACCCTAACCTACGCTATTTTGCGGGTTGTGGCCGAGCGGCGAACCCTCTGGATGATACGGGGCTTTATCTTCCTCCTTTTGGCAACCTCCCTCAGTCGTGCCATTGAGCTACAGTTTTTGAGCTTTGTGCTGCACAACTTAGTGATTGGCTCTGCGGTGGCCTTAGCCGTTATTCTGCAATCGGAAATTCGCATTTTTCTGGAACAGTTGGGACGAGGACAGTTTTTCGGCTTTATGCAGCCCGTGGCCGAGTCGAGCCTGACCAATGATGCCGTTGATTTGATTGTGACGGCCGTGAAGGGATTATCTCAAGATCGTACGGGGGCACTCATTCTGCTGGAAACCCATACAAAGCTCAGCCCCCAAGATTTTACCCATGCAGGGATCGCCCTCAATGCCCGCCTTTCACCGGAACTCATTACCTCAATTTTTCAGGTGAGTTCCCCCCTGCACGATGGCGCAATTTGGGTGCGGGGGGCTGAAGTGATTGCGGCAAAGTTGATCCTGCCCCTCTCGGATCGCACGGGGCCTTGGCAGTTGGGCACTCGCCATCGCGCCGCCCTAGGGATTACCGAACGCATTAGCCACTGTGTCTGTGTAGTGGTCTCTGAGGAAACGGGGTCAATTTCCCTTGCCTTTAAGGGGGAGCTTCAACGTCCCCTCACAAGCAGTAAACTAGGGGAATTGTTGCGGCAATATGTGCAGGATCAAGGGACGGCAACTTCACAACCCCGTCAACGTCGGCACAGCTTAAAATTTTGGAAGACTGTATGGCCACTGCGCTAATTTCCGCCAATAGGATGTGTCCATGATGCTACAGCCCCATTCACTCATTGAGTTACCCGAAGATCTAGATCGCGATCGCCTACCTCGCCATGTGGCGGTGATTATGGATGGTAATGGCCGCTGGGCAAAGCAGCGCAATTTACCGCGAATTATGGGACACCAACGCGGGGTGGACACCCTCAAGGATCTGCTGCGCTGTTGCAAAGATTGGGGCATTGAAGCCCTGACCGCCTACGCCTTCTCCACAGAAAACTGGGGGCGCCCCCTGCCGGAGGTGGATTTTCTGATGACCCTCTTTGAGCGAGTGTTGCGGCGGGAGCTGGCGGAAATGGTTGCCGAGGGCGTGCAAATTCACTTTGTGGGTGACTTGGCGTGTTTGCCGAACTCCCTACAAGCGGAAATTGAGCGAGCGATGACCGCTACGGCCAATAACCAAAAAATTAAATTTGTGGTGGCAACCAACTATGGTGGGCGACGGGAAATTATCCACGCTTGCCGTTCGATTGCAGCCCAAGTGAAAGCGGGACGCCTTGACCCCGCCGATATTGATGAGGTACTCTTTGAACGCCATTTGTACACGGGCGGCCTACCGGATCCCGATTTGTTGATTCGCACCAGTGGCGAGATGCGCGTCAGTAACTTTTTGCTGTGGCAGGTGGCCTATTCAGAAATTTACGTCACCAAGACCCTCTGGCCGGATTTTGACCGCGCTGCTTTCCATGAGGCGCTCCGGGATTACCAACAGCGACAGCGGCGATTTGGCCGTGTCTAAAAGGGACGATTTCAGTGGAGAATAGGAAAGCTCGCCGGGTACGTATTGGAGCGATACTGTGACCCCCCAATTGCGCATTTATGTCCCCCCTCATCCCCTCATTCAACATTGGCTAACGGTGGCTCGCGATCGCAACACGCCCACCCCTCTGTTTCGCGTAGCCATGACAGAACTAGGTCGCTGGTTGGCCTATGAGGCGGCGCGGGAATGGTTGCCAACGGTGGAAACAGTGGTTGAAACGCCCCTTGCCCCCTGTGCAGCGCTGGTGGTGAATCCGCAAGTACCCGTCGTGGTGGTACCCATTCTGCGGGCGGGTTTGGCCTTGCTCGACGGTGCCCAAGGGGTCTTACCGACAGCAAAGACGTACCACTTAGGGATTGTGCGGGATGAGGCCACCCTTGAACCCAGTTGCTATCTCAATAAGTTGCCCCCGCAGTTTGACCCGCAAACCCGTGTCCTGATTAGTGAGCCGATGCTGGCGACGGGAGGTTCAATCATGACAGCAATGCAGGAACTGGTGCAGCGGGGGATTGACCCAGCCTTGGTGCGAATCATTTCCGTGGTCACTGCGCCGCCAGCTTTGCAGAAACTCGGTGCCCATTTTCCCGCAGTGCAAGTCTATGCAGCCACGATTGATGAGACAGTGAATGAGCAGGGCTTTATTGTGCCTGGCTTAGGGGATGCGGGGGATCGCGCCTTTGGTACCGGGGAGGAAGTGTAACCGATGATGACAGTGGTGACTGTGCCAGCAACAACGGCTAATTTGGGTCCGGGGTTTGATTGCTTAGGAGCCGCTCTGACCCTCACCAATACGTTCACCTTTTCCTTGAGCGATCGCCCCCATGTCAATGTGCGGGGCACTGAGGCAGCCGGTGTCAGCAGTAGCTCCGACAATTTGGTCTATCGTGCCTACCACCGTCTCTATCAATATCTAGGGCGTGAAGCCCCACCTGTGTATTTAGAGATTGATCTGGGGGTTCCCCTCGCACGGGGCCTCGGCAGTTCAGCAACCGCAATTATTGGCGGCTTAGTAGGGGCCAATCGGCTGGCGGGCTTTCCCCTCAGTCATACCGAGGTTCTGGAATTGGCCATTGAAATGGAAGGCCACCCCGATAATGTGGTGCCGGCCTTGCTAGGGGGCTGTCGTCTTGCTGTCCAAGGGAGTGCAGGGGGATGGCATTGGCTAGAGATTCCTTGGGATCAGGATGTGGTGCCGATTGTGGCGATTCCAGACTTTGAGCTAGCCACGGAAACAGCGCGGCAAGTGCTGCCCCCCCACTGTACCTACGGTGATGCAGTTTTTAATATCAGTCACCTTGGTGCTCTGCTGCGGGGTTTGGAAACGGGTCAACGGGAGTGGCTGCAACTGGCCTTGGGCGATCGCCTGCATCAACCCTACCGCCAAAGTCTGATCAAAGGCTATACCGACCTCCACAGGGCGGCTCTTGAGGCGGGTGCCCACGGTTTGGTCATTAGTGGCGCAGGACCCACGCTTTTAGCCCTCGGGGATCCCGTTACCGCTTCCGCCATTGCCACTGCCCTCAAGAAGACTTGGGCAAAGTTTGATGTGCAGGCACGGGTGGAGGTGCTGGCCATTCAACGCCAAGGGACAACGGTGCGCGATCGCTAGGCAATCTTAGGCAATTGTATAGCATGCTTCCCTGTCAATAGGAGGTGATTAAATGAGTCAAGAACAGGATGCCCTGACAACGGAAGTGCTGCAACGCCTACGCCGCAAGGAGGGCACTTGGCAGGATTGGGGAGCCGGATGCCAGCAACTGCAAAAACAAGGGCTATCTCCCCAAGCGATTTTTGAGGCCACGGGCATTGAACCCATCCACCAAAATCAACTGATCATTGCCCTGCAAGTGAGTCAGAGCCTGCGCGAGGCGCCGGAAGCGGTGCGTGCCTATTTTCAAACGCGGGGCAGCGATCTGCTCTATGAACTGCGGGTGTTGTCAGGGAGCGATCGCCTTGCAGCAGCCACACTCATTGTTGAGAAACAACTGGATGTCACTGCGGTTCATGAGGTCTGCCGTGCCCTCAAGGCCGTGAGCTATCAAAAGGATGAGAGTGCAGGTTTTGGTGAGAGTGTGGGCGATCGCATTGGTCGCTACTATTGGCAACTGGCGCGGCAGCAACGCGATTTAGCCCAGCGATCGCGCCTCATTGCCCAAGGCTTTCGCTTTGTTGAATCCGCCACAGGTCGCCAAGCGCTTGAAAAACTGCTGACGGACTTTACCGTGGTTCCCGCTGCTAGCCAACCCCGACTCCCCCTTTACCGCTTGGATTCCGCTGAAGACCTGCCCTACCTCGTTCCGGTCGCAGGAACAGCCCCGCTCGCTGCTGCAGCCTTTAATCAAGTGCCCCAGTTAACTTCTACAGGCGCCTTGCAATTAGTCGCTGTTCCTCAACCCATGACCCTCGTGGCTCTCCCCAGTTGGCAGGTTCTCCTGAATGCTGTTGACCCAGTCGCGGTGCTTTGGCCAGTGGCAGACCTACCCGCAGAATTACCGCCTACGCCTGAGGGACTCCCCATTGAACAAGTGCTCCTGATAGTGGATCGTGGTCTTCCAGAATGGGATCGCGATCGCTATCTGTTGATTGCACCTGCGGCCAGCGATCCTGTCCAACTGGCTTGGTTTCCTGAACCCCCTACAGCGCCAATTCTTGGCCAACTCCTGCTCGTCTTACGCCCCCCCCAAGTACTGGATGAGAGTATCAACAAGGAACTTTGGTTCTTTGAGGAATAGCTTAACCTTAGGCGAGATTCACCACAACGCCCAGAGCGCTACCACGCCCCAAACTGTAATCTGCCAAGGCTAGTCGCACAGGCTGCTGGGGTGCCTTCAGATTCACTACCACAAGGGTCTGATCCACCAGTCCCGACCAGAGTTTGGCATCAGCAAAGTTGGCCAAGGGGGGTGTATCCACAATCACCAGATCAAAATAGTTTTTCAGGTGAGCCATGAACTGTTTGAGCGTGTCTTGGCTGAGGAGCCGCATCGGCTGTTGCCGCAACTCACCAGCGGTTAAAATTGCCAGACCGCGCCGCGCCTGAGCAACGCTATACCAGTGCCGCCGATGAATTAACCAATCCGCCAAGCCCTGTTCATTCGTCAGGCCGAGATAGCGGTGAATCTGGGGTCGCCGTAAATCCCCATCAATCAGCAGAACCCGCTGCCCCGTGCCTGCGGCAGCAAGGGCAAGATGCAGAGCAACGGTGGTGCGCCCATCAGTGGGTAGGGCTGAAATCACGGCTAACGAATGCCCCAAACCCACGGCCTGGAGGTTGGCAAACACATGGTGAAAGGTTTCCTGAAACTTCACCCATTCCCCGACAAAGGGTAGGACTTGAGTCACCTGCCACAGCCCTGAATTGCCCTTCACCGCGCGCTCTAAGCGGAGATTGGTTTGGGGGGTTGCCTTGGGAATTTTGCCAAGGAGGGGCAAGCCGAGGGCATCTTCCACTTGGGCTGGACTGACAAACGTATTGGCGGCTGCATCTGCAACATAAGTAGCCAGAACCCCCAACACAAGGCTGGCGATCGCCCCTAGCACCAACAGCAGTAAGCGCGGGAAGGTGGGTTGGACAGCGGGATTCTCTAAATCCGTCAACACCTGCCACGCAAAGTGATTCTGCGCCAGTTGTAGTTGCACTGCCTGTCGGGCTTGATTGAGCATCTCAAGGGAGAGGTTGGCCGTCCGAATCCGATGTTCAAGGCGATCAATGGCGGGGAGTTGGCTACTCAGTTGTTGTAATTGTTGGGCAACCGCCGCTTGGGGGGCTGCAAGCTCAGCATCATAGCGCCGCTGGTTTTCGTATTCAATCCACGCCGTAATGTAGTTGGTAATCAGCGTTTGTGACACTGTTCCCTGAAAGCCTAGAGCCGTGGGGTTGTCCACTTGATATTGCTCACCAATCACTTGGCGGGCGATCGCCTGCAATTGCTCCACCAAAACTCGCCGCTGTTCCTCAAGAGCTTGGATAACGGGTGTCCCTTCCCGAAAAATGGCTAGATTCTTGGCAATTTCTTGATCCAGTTCTTGAATGCGTGCCAGTTGTTGCTGATAAGCAGGGGAGGTACTTAAGTTCGCTGCTGCTAGGGCTTCTGCGGGCGTCATCTTGAGTTGTTCTTGAAACCCTTGAAAACGACCGTAGGCTTCCACGGCCTTCAGGCGAGCCGCTTGGCGCAGGCTATGGATTTGGCGATACTGTTCTGTTAAAAAGCGCAGTTGTTCTGAGGGTTGCAGGCTCGTGCCTTGGGGTTGGCTGGCTTGGAGTTGCTGCTGGAGTTGCTCTAATTCTGTAAGGTGCTGATTGATGTCTTTGTCCAGTTGCTCTAGGGTGCGATTGAGTTGTTCTTGGCGATCGCGCTGACTGTAGTCAACAAACGCCTCTGCCACGGCCTTTAATACTGCGGTCACGATTTCTGGCTGGCGATCGCGATAGACCACTTCTAGTACTTTTGTTTGGGTCGGCAGTTGCTCTGTGGCGGAACTAACCACTGGTCGAATTTCCAGATGCTCAGCTAAGACCCGCGTGGTCAAATGAGGATACTGCTGTTGTAGTTTCTGGGCAATGGGAGCTAGTACTTTGTCACTTTCTAGAACGAGAATCTGCGACCCCACATCCACTGGAGGGGGTGTGGTTGGCGGCGGGGAGGGGAGGGTACTGGCAATGCCATCACGGGGGGTCAGGGTTGGCGCAGGCTGTGGTTCCTTCACTGGTTCCATCAGAAGGCGAAAATAGGCCTCGTACATTTCGGGTTGCCAGAAAACATACCCCCCCATGACCAAGAATGAGAGTAAAACCGTTCCTGACAGTAGTCGCCACCGTCGCCGACAGCGATCGCTAAAAGCTTGCAGCCCACCCTTTTGAGAACTCTTTCTGGTGCTGAACCGTGATGGATTTCGCTGGCGATCGCCCGCAGGACGCGCTTCGCGATCAACGACCCGTAAATTGGGTATCTTTTGTGGGAGCGACATCAGTAGTACGCCATTCTTAATTCAATAGATTGATGATAATCCCTAAGGTTCCTAAGGCGCCGATAGGCCGCAGGGCATTCCCAATCGTATCCCCCACCTGCGTCAGCGCTGACCGTTCCACCACAATCACATCCCCCTGTTGCAACACAGGATTATTGTTGGCATTGGGTTGAGCCGCCAAGCTAAAGGGAATCCGTCGCCGACTGACCGTACCATCGCGATTCAGCCGCACCAGCGTCACCCTAGACATATTGGCACGTTGCACATTGAATCCGCCAGCCGCCCCAATTCCCTGAGTGAGCGTGGCATTCGCTGGCACTTCCACCAAGCCCGGTCGCAATACTTCGCCCACAACCTGCACCCGAATCACCTGTGGCGAAAACGTCGCAGAGGCCACCCGTACCGCTTCAGCCGCATTCACTTCCTTCGCCTTGGGCACCACAATCACATCATCACTGCGCAGCGTGATATCTTGGTTCGCATCCCCCGACTGAATCATCTCCCAAAGATTAATTCTGGTTACGGCTGTTTGGCCATTCCCCAGTTGGCGGCGTATCTCAATGTTGCGAATATCGGCCTCTTGGGTAATTCCACCGCTTTGAGCAAGGACTTGGCTCAGGCGAGGCCATGTTAAGCCACCGGAAAGGCCGATACCGGGGGCAGAAGCTGATACAGAAGTAAAAGGAACAACATAGGAGCCTGGACGGCTCACCTCACCTGCCACTAAAATCTTCATGGGGCGCGGCGTCTGCAATGTAACCGTTACTGCTGGAAAGCGCATGACTTTACTATAGGCGTTCAGAATCACCTGCTCCGCTTGGGGGAGAGTTAAGCCACCCACCATGACGCGCCCTGCCAAAGGTAGGGTGACTGAGCCATCGAGATTAACAGTGAATTGTCGTTGATTAGTAACTGTTGGTGGCAGGTTGACCACTTCAATGAAAAGCACATCCCCTGCACCCAGGAGATAGTCCTGAAGGGGGTTAATGCTGGTAAAACTATAGGAGCTTGGGCTGACGGGCATGGGTTGAGCAGTGGCCGAGCGGGGTACCATCAGTGTTGCCCCAAGGGTGAATCCACTGGCGATCGCCAGCGTGATGACGGTGTTGTGTAGCCTTGGTAATGATTTGCACCCCATGGTTCATTCTCCTCACTCACTTGTTTGTTCTACCATACGCCATCTATTCGCCACCAAGGTTATGAAAAAAGGCTTTAGAATGAGTGCAAATGGCCTTGTCACCTCATTGTAATGCTGGACCCGCCGCTCATTTGCCTAGAACAGATTTCTAAAGTGTATGGCCAAGGGGAAACGGAAGTTCACGCCCTTAGGGAGGTGAATCTCAACATTCAGCGGGGAGAGTACTGTGCAATTATGGGGGCTTCGGGGTCAGGGAAGTCCACAATGATGAATATTATTGGCTGTTTAGATCGCCCGACCTCTGGCCGCTACTTTCTCGACGGCCAAGATGTGGCACACCTCAGTGATGATGAACTCGCCCATATTCGCAATGCCAAGATTGGTTTTGTCTTTCAACAGTTTTACTTGCTGGGGCAGCTAACGGCACTGGAAAATGTGATGCTACCCATGGTCTATGCCCAAGTTCCCCCCAAGGAACGGCGCGATCGCGCGATCGCTGCATTGGAACAGGTGGGGTTGGGTCACCGCCTTGAGAATCGTCCCAATCAACTCTCGGGAGGACAGCAACAACGGGTGGCGATCGCCCGCGCCATTGTCAATCAGCCGCTACTCCTGCTCGCCGATGAACCTACCGGTGCCCTTGATAGCCACACCACGGCGGAAATTCTTGCTATCTTTGGGCAACTCAATGCGGCCGGCATGACGGTAATTATGGTGACCCATGAACCCGATGTGGCGGCTGTCACGCACCGCATTATTCAGTTTCGTGACGGTCAAATTCGTTCCGATCGCCCCAATGTGCCTAGCCCGCTGACGGCACCTGCTTTATCTTAAGAAGGGGAACGACTGAGAAAAAAAGCAATGGCAAAAGCAGTTTGGAAAGGCGCAACCTTGGCCGAGAGCGATCGCTATGAAGTGGTCGAAGGCAATGTTTATTTTCCGCCAGAGGCACTCAATCCGGCCTATTTTCAGCCCAGCGATACCCACACCGTTTGTGGTTGGAAAGGCACAGCCAGCTACTACCACGTTGTTGTCAATGGTCAGGTGAACCGTGATGCGGCATGGTACTACCCCGATCCCAAGCCGGCGGCTGCCAATATCAAGGGCTATGTGGCGTTTTGGCGCGGGGTGCAGGTGACGCGCTAAGGGGAGCAATTCCCGCTCGGTTGAGAATTTCGGGAATCAAATCCTCACGGCGCACCGCCATTAAGTGCACCCCCTGGCAGAGTTCCCGCGCCTGTTGTACCTGCTCGGCAGCAATAGTTATCCCTTCATCGAGGGGATCAGCGGCAGCGGCAAGGCGATCAATAAGGTGCTGGGGAATCAGTGCACCGGGCACAGCGCGATTGATAAACAGGGCATTTTTGGCCGACTTGAGGAGAAAAATTCCAGCAAGAATGGGTCGCCCACAGCCCGCCGCAATCTGATCCATAAACTTGGCTAGCCGCTCAAAGTCAGTAATTAACTGCGTTTGGAAAAATTGAGCACCCGCTGCCAATTTGCGTTCAAACCGTTGTTGCAGTCCTGACCAACTGGCAGACTGAGGATCAACCGCTGCCCCGGCAAAAAATTGCGTCGCTCCATCGGCTAGGGGGCGATCCTCGCTATCCACCCCTTGATTCAGTTGGCCAATGACGCGCAATAGCCGCACAGACTCCAAATCAAAGACGGGTTTGGCTTGGGGATGATCGCCTGCTTTGACGGGGTCGCCCGTGAGTGCCAAAATATTGCGTAAACCAAGGGCGGCAATGCCCATGAGATCCGCTTGCAGGGCAATGCGGTTGCGATCGCGACAGGCGATCTGGCAAATGGGTTCAAACCCCTGCTGTTGCAACAAATAGGCGGCTGCCCAAGAACTCATGCGCAACACAGCGCGACTGCCATCGGTGACATTGACCGCATGAACCCGCCCCTTGAGATGGGCTGCTTGGCGCAACATCGTACTGGCATCCCTACCCTTAGGGGGGCAAACCTCTGCGGTGATGAGAAACTCACCCTGCTCACAGGCAGCTTGAAAACGCGAGACTGACAAGGAAATGGCTAGAGCGCGACTAGGCAATTATCATACAAGCTAGTGACGCCTGTTCCTAGGCCGCTAAATAAGCAGTCACCGTCTGCACCAAGGTCTCTGTCCAATAATCAGCAACACTTTGCTGCTCGGCTTCCACCATGACGCGGATAACGGGTTCTGTCCCAGAGGCACGTACCAAGACTCGCCCGCGATCGCCCATATCCAGTTGCGCTTTGGTAATCATCTGTTGCAAAGGCTCACATTCTTGCCAGTGGAGTCGTCGCTGTCGATCGTCAACACGGACATTGCGAAGAATTTGCGGGTAGGCGGTAAAACTTTGGTCTCGCAGTTGTGCCAAGGATAGACGGGAATCCTGAACTAGGGTCGCTAAATGAACCGCTGTGAGCAAGCCATCCCCCCCCACACCATAGTGACGGCAGAGGATGTGTCCCGACTGTTCTCCCCCCAGCATGGCACCGTGGCGCAGCATCTCTGCATGGACGTATTGATCGCCCACAGCAGCCCGCACCAGTTGTCCACCCCGCGCTTGCCAAGCTCGCTCAAAACCGAGATTCGACATCACAGTGGCGACAATCAAATCCTTGGGGAGTTGTGCCTGCGACTGAAGCCGTTGTCCCCAGAAGTAGAGAATGTGATCGCCATCAACCACTCGTCCTTGACTATCCACCGCCAGCACGCGATCGGCATCGCCATCAAAGGCAAACCCCATAGCGGCACGGGTTTCACGGACAGCCTGTTGTAATGGTTCTAAATGGGTGGAACCGCAGTTGACATTAATGCGATCGCCATCGGCGCGATCGTGGAGAGCAATCACCTCAGCCCCTAGGGCATGGAACACCGTCGGTGCCACCGCCACCGCAGATCCCCAAGCCAAATCTAACACCACCCGCAGTCTCCGCAGCGGTTGACGATCCTCAAGGGGCGCTTGCACCGCATGGCGATAGCGCTGAAGCAATTCGGGACGATGATGCAAATGCCCCCAGTGCTCCGTATGGGGCAAGGATAGGCCAGCATTTAGGTGGGCTTCAATTTCTTTTTGCAGATCAGGGCTGAGCTTGCTGCCATCGCTGCCAAAAATTTTAATGCCGTTATCGGCGGGGGGATTGTGACTGGCGGAAATCATGGCGCCACCGATGGCTTCTGTGGTGGCCGTTAGGTAGGCAATACAGGGGGTCGGGCACAGACCCACATTCCACACTTCAAAACCAGCGGCGGTTAAGCCGGCGGCCAAGGCTGTGGCCAACATATCACTGGAGTTGCGGGAATCTTGACCAATGATAAAGGGGCGCTGGGGTGCATCCGTCCTTTGTCGCAGCACTTCTCCCACCCAATATCCCAAGCTCAAGGCCAAGTTGGGGGTTAGCAACTCCCCCGCCCGTCCACGAATGCCATCGGTTCCGAACCGAATCGGCTGCTGCCCAGTCATGGTTGATTCCTCACGCCACACCAATACTCACTATTTTCTAGTCGATCCCCTTGGCTATGCAGGAGACGATTCTTAACATTTATTTACCCTTTTTGGACTATATCATCTCTGTGAACCTTGCCCTGCGCATGGGTGTCCCCCCACAGGAGTATTCTGGATCAGCGGGAATTGAGGCAAAGCCAAATGTTACCACCCGACCTGCGCCAGCAATTGCAATCGTCCCAAGGGCGACTCCTACACCTTTTGGAGTCCTTTTCCTCAGCACGGGTACTGGTGGTGGGGGATCTCACCCTCGATGAATTTCTCACGGGTCAGGTGGAGCGTCTCTCGCGGGAAGCCCCCGTTCTGATTTTGCGCCATGAGTTTACCCGCCAAGTGCCCGGCGGCGGTGCCAATGCCATCTACAATTTGGCCAAGTTGGGTGCTCAGGTGCAGGCGGTTGGTCTGGTGGGTGTAGATCCGCAGGGGGAGGCGCTTTGTAGCATTTTTCAAGGGGCAGGGATTGATACGCGGGGCATCTTTAAGGATGGCGATCGCCCCACCGTGACGAAAACCCGTATTTCTGGCCATGCTCGCCAGTCGGTGACGCAGCAAATTGTGCGCGTGGATCGCAAGTCCGATGATCTGCCTGCCCCAGCCCTTCAGGAGGCGCTAGCGGCCTTTATTCGTCAGCAGGTGGGGACTGCCGATGCCGTGGTTTGCTCCGACTATGGCGATGGTGTCTTTACACCCCCTGTGATTGCGGCTGCCCTAGAGCATGAGCGCACGATTGTTGATACCCAACGGGATTTAGCTCGCTATCGCGGTGCTTTCCTATTTACGCCAAACCTGCCAGAAGCAGAGGCAGCGGTGGGCTACCCAATTCGCACAGAGGCCGAGGTACTGCGAGCTGGGGAAGACCTGCTGGAGTTGACGGCGGCTAAATATATGCTGATTACGCGGGGGGATGCTGGTATGAGTCTCTTTAGTCGCGAGGCGGCGCCCTACCATTTACCCGCCTTTAACCGTACGGATGTCTTTGATGTCACTGGCGCAGGCGATACCGTTGTTGCTGCTTTAACCCTTGCCCTTGTGGCGGGTGCCAGTCTTTGGGAGGCGGCAGTTTTAGGCAATTTGGCCGCCAGTATTGTCGTACGTCAGTTTGGCACAGCCACCACATCCACTGCCGAGATGGCGGCAGCCCTTCACCATTTGCTGGAAGATTAATCCCGCGTCGCCTGCTGTAACCACTCCAGAATGCCTTGGGCAAGGGTGCGGGCAAGCTCAGCTTGGGCTTGGGGGTTAACAATCCACTCAAACTCCTCTGGGTGAATCATAAAGCCCAGTTCCAGCAGCACCGCAGGGGCAATTGTCGGACGAGTCAGGGCAAGGTTATTCCAAAACACACCGTACTGCTGCCGCCGCAGTCGCTGACTGAGATACCCCTCTAGGAAAACGGCAAGGTCATGGCTTTGGGGATGATACCAAAAGGCGCCAATCCCTTGGGTATTACGGGCATCGCCAGCATCGGGGAGAGCATTGTAGTGCAAGCTGAGGGCAAGGGTGGGTTGGGCTGATTCAATGGCGAGAAGGCGATCGGGCAAGTCCAGATCAATATCCTCTGTGCGCGTCAAAATGACTGTTGCCCCAAGGCGTTCTAGCTCGGGTGCCAGTTTTTGGGCCAGTGCCAATGTGACGACCTTCTCTGGCGTACCATCTGGGCCGCGTGCTCCCAAGTCCTCAGGCCCGCCATGGCCGGGATCAAGGAGAATTTTAATCCCCCGCAGGGGTTGTGTCCCCCGTTGGAGTTGGGGTGGATGACGCAGTTGCAGCACCAGCCGATTGCCTTCATAGGCCACACGATAGCCCCACTGTTGGCGATGATGCAGCGTCAAACGATACTCCACCCGCTCTTGATCAAGGGGGTACCAGTCAAGGCGCTGGATGACGGGATCGGCATCGAGGCGAATGATGTCGGTTTGGGGAATCGTGTTGTGGAGCGTTAGGGTGAACTGGCGATCGCCCTGCTGAATCGAAATCGGTACGGGCACATCCAAAGGAAAGCTGATTTCTGTCCAACCCGCAAGCTGACGGCTGGTTATACTGCGGATAGTGGCGGTGGTCGGCAGAGCACTGGAGAGGAGCCGCACTTCATTGGCGCGGATCCAACCCCCATAGTCCAAATGCAGCCAATCCCCCGTTTGTCCGCGTACCCGTGCGCGTGTTCCCACTGGCAGTGGCGTCAGCCGGGAATAATCAGTGCTAGGACCAGTGCGGGCTACCCCCCCAAGGGAACGGGTGACTTCCACAACTGGTAATTGCGTTGGCTCAGCCACACGAATGCGGGCACCGGGTTGGCGTTGGTTTCCTAATTGCCATTGAATCGGGCCATAGTCGCCCACTTCGGTGAGCTGGAGGCAATTGCGATAGAGAGAAGGGCGAGCAGTAACCACCTCCGCTTGATGAATCAGCGCAGCCAGATTAGAGGGCAGTTGCACTTGGGGCGGTAGGGGTTCTAGGGGCAGAATGCGCTGACCCACTTGGACTTGCACGGCGCGATCGCTGGGGGCAGCAGCGGTAAAGCAAACAATTTCATTGGCTAGGCGCACTAAATCGGCTGTTGGCTCTAGGGGTTGTAGGGTGGTCGGTACTTGGGGCACCGTGCGAGTGATGGCAAAGTCAAGGCGTTGATCCCCTGCTTGCAGGGTGATGTGATTCAATCCGGGTTGCAGGGGAAGACTGGGGGCAAAGTGTCCCGCTGGCGAGCGATCGCCAACGACCTGCCCATTGAGGGTAACGACAACTTGCGGCGGTGCTGTACCAATAAAGAAAATCCGGGGTGCGCTTGTAGTGTGCTCTCGCGGCGGATAAACCACCTGCAGAGAACCCTGTGCTACTGCTGAGGTCATTGAGCCAACGAAACATCCACTTAATAGACCAAGGCTGAACCACTTCACTGGCTACCCCCATGCACTCAACTTCTTAATATTTTCTTCAGATTATTACTATTGAGTTGTCAATGATCAGAGTTACAGACCATTACATTAAGTAAACATCGCTGAATAGAAATGCAAGTAAGGTAGATGCCTTTCTTTTCCAAAGCAGGGAGGGCGTAAAGAGAATGTAATACTTTTCGAGGGCAGTTTTGCCTAGCTTGATCTTCTTCAATCTTTGTGAAAAGGGCTGTAATAAAGGTCAATCACCTCTCAGAAAAGCGAAGCAAGTTTCTCTAAGGCCATTTGTAGAATTCCTTGATCCCCGTCGAATTAGCATATTTTTTAACATTGGGATCATTGCCATCGCTAGAAAATCCATCCATAATAAAAAGTGTCCTCTCATAAACTCCCTTAATGTTGCGCAATACTATTTGTTGAGTTTTGTTGTTTTGAAACGCAGATTTGCGCAACGCCTTTTATCACAAGTTCCTACACGCCAAAAAGAACTTAAGGATTATTTAACTATGGTTACCATGCAAACGATTCACTGTCCTCACTGTGGTAAATTAGCCCTTCGCCAACGCTATGGCTCCGTGAGTCACACCCAGTGTCCCCACTGTGATTACGTCCTAACGATGTGCGATCGCACAGGACGGGTGCTAGAGGCCTACACACCTGAAATTACCCATGTGGGTCAGTATGGCGCCAACCTCACCTGCACCATAGAGCGAACACGGGCACTGTGCTAGCAAGAATTCATTAGAAGAATCTAAAGATTGATGAGGAAAATCCTGAGAGTTGTTAAGATAGTTTACATATGGCTATCTTACTTCTACTGGTACTGGCATTGGTGCTGTGGTCGGTGCGACTCCTCCACGGTGCCTACCGCCTCCGGGATTTTTCCTTACTGCTGGCCAGTGGCCTCGTGGCCATCTCAGCGGGAGGCGTGATTTTTGTCTATAGCCTGATGAATGGCTGTGTCGGCTATCTCAGTCAAGGGCAGCCCATTCCTGAATCCGATGCGCCTGTCATTCTGTCTGATGTGGCCTACTTTGAGAGTGCCTCTGGAGCAACGACCCCAACCTTTAGCCCCTAGGTCTGACTCACGATCCAAACGTAGGCGATCGCCAGCGTCAACACTGTGAGCGGTGCACCAAAGCGCAAGTGCTGCCAAAAGGAAAACCGCTGTCCTGAGCTAGCAGCGGCCTCAACTGTAATTAAATTAGCCACAGCACCAAAAAGCGTAAGATTGCCCGCGAGGGTACTTGTGGCTGCCAGTAGGTACCAGAGTTGATCGGCACCTTTGGGGATAAACTGTGCGAGCAGCAGCACCGTGGGCACGTTAGAAATTAAATTTGACAGCAGTGCTGTAATCACCACGAGGGGCAAGGGCTGATTCACCCAAGGGCGCAAAACGGCTAATAAATCAAAGTTTTGAATACAGCGGGTAAGAATAAACAGACCCGCAAACAGAACCAATAGTGACCAATCCACCTGAGCAAGGATGCGCTCTGGCTTCACCCGACGGGTGACCAGTAAAGCTGCTGCCGCCAAAAGAGAGGATTCTGCCAAGGGAAAGCCGAGCAGAAAGGCCAAAAACATCAGCCCAGAGACAATCAGTGTCTTGTGGAGTAACCCTTTTTGCACCTGCACCGGTTGGAGCGTAGCCAATGTACAGGGTTGGCGCGATCGCACCTCCGGATAGAGCCACCCCAACCAAGCCACTTGCAGCCCTAACCCCAGCACTGCGACGGGAACCATCACTTGGGCAAACGGCAGATATCCTAACTCGGAAAACGATCCCACGAGGATATTTTGGGGATTGCCGCTGAGGGTGGCCACAGAACCGATATTGGTTGCGGCGGCGATCGCCAGCAGATAGGGCACTGGATTTAAGCCCAAGACATGGGTAATGCGCAGGGTTAAAGGCGTCGTCACAAGGGCAAGGGTGTCGTTGAGAAAGACCGCCGACAACATTCCTGTAGCTACAGTGAGAAACACCAGTAGCCCCAAGGGACTGCCACTAAAGCGCACCACCGTCACCATCGCTATTTGAAAAAAGCCGCTCAAGCCCAGATAAGCATTGACAATCATCATGCTCAACAGAAACACAATGGTCTGGGGATCAATGGCTTGCCATGCAGTGGGTAGATCAATCGCCCCTAAGGCAATCAAAAGAGCCGCACTCACAAGGGCGATCGTTGCGCGATTCATACATAGCCCCGGCACCCCCCCAAGGGCTAAGGCACTGTAGCTGAGGGCAAGGATCAGAAGTTGCAGGAGAGACCGCAGCACCTACTGTTGGGTTTGAATTTTCTTGGCCTCTAGGGCATCGAGCAATTCCCCAAGCGCTGCCATGTCATCACCGTCATATTCCCGCTTCCACAACAGTTGGGAAATTTGGTTTTCAATGGCTGAGGTTAACACTTGGGTTTCGAGCACCCGTTGCACTAAGCGTTGGCTCATCATAGGGGTTCAGCAGCTTAGACAGTCGTTCTCTAGGGTAGCCCATTGGCTGTGGGGCAAATGGAAGGAACCACTTTCTCAAGTGGCACAATTTGCTATAGTGGGGTCACTGGGATCAGCAAAGCGTTGATCCTAAGCTGGGGATCGTTGTCCCGTCAATAAATCGTGTTTCGATAAATTAAGGAAAGTTGAAATTCTAGGATACACCAGATATACTAAAGGGCGACTTTTGTAAACTCAATAACAGTTCTTTGAAGGCAAAGGAGGTAAGGCAACTTGGCCAGAAGACGGAAGCGGAAGAGCCGGCGGCGTCTCGAAGGACGCAAAATCCTTGAGTGCGTACCTCAATATAGCATCGAAAGTGGCGAAGATAAACCTGTGACAGCGGCACGAAAATTTATTCAAGCCAAGGGGATCACCCCACCCGCTTTACTTCTTGTTAAGCGGAATGAGCACACCACCGATCGCTACTTCTGGGCAGAAAAGGGCTTGTTTGGTGCGCAGTACGTTGAAGAAAACCACTTTTTATTCCCTAGCCTAAGGGAACTGGCAGAAGAGAAAATGGCAGCCACGACTCGTTAGGCTGTTTTTTTTACAAACATCTGTTTTATTGAGGAGTCAGGATCTGTTCTTGACTCTTTTTGCTTTGGTAGTGAGAGGATCTAGGGTGTGGTCTAAAGATTTGATCTTTTTACGCCATTTACTTATGGCAATTTGGAAACTGTCCCCTACAATAGAAATAGCGGAGACGCACGTTTCCGTTCACTCCTCACACCACACCCCGCCTGGACAGTTATTGGTTCGGGCGGCTTCCTTTTAGATATGAAATGGAATACCGCATTTATCATCAAACTAGCTACACCTACAGCGCCCCTGTTGCCCTTGCCCCCCATGATTTACGCTTGATCCCGCGTAGTGATGGCCACCAACGCCTGCGATCGCTCTCCCTCCAAATTTTACCAACTCCCCAAGGCCAAAGTACTGTCCTCGATGTCCATGGCAATCACATTCAACGCTACTGGTGGTCACCACAGCCCACCACCTCCCTGATGATTCAGGTCACCTCTGAAGTAGAAACCTATTGCGACAACCCCTTTAACTATCTGCTTGACTCGTGGGCAGTCACCCTCCCTTTTAACTATCCGCAGCGACTGGCAACTAGCTTGCATCCCTATCTATCACCGTCAGTGGATCCTGTTGCCTATGAATTGGCTTGGCAAATTTTAGCCAGTGGCGATGGCAGTGTCCTCACATTTCTCAGTGACCTCAATAACAAAATTTACCGTACCTGTCAGCACCAAATTCGTGAAACCGGTGCCCCTTGGCCCCCCTGTGTGACTTGGGCAAAACAAATGGGTTCCTGTCGCGATACAGCCGTCTTGTTTATCCATGCCTGTCGGGCTGTGGGCTTAGCGGCGCGGTTTGTCAGTGGCTATCAGGAAGGAGACTTGGATAATCCTGAACGGCACCTCCATGCTTGGGTAGAAGTGTATTTGCCGGGGGCAGGCTGGCGCGGCTATGATCCCACCCACGGCCTAGCGGTGAGCGATCGCCACATTGCCCTTGTGGCTGCCGCTGATCCGACGGATGCTGCCCCCATTCAAGGTACCCTGCGGGGACAAGGGGTGACCTCAACCATGACCTATCAACTACAGATTCAGCGCCTCTCCTAGGTATGGAAGAAAAAGGCGGTGCCGAGAATCCCATAGGTGGCCAACAGCAGCGCCCCCTCCAGCCAGTTGGAGCGGCCATCTAGGCTAATCACATTAGCAATCACGACCGCAATAATCACCGTCACCACTTCAAAAAGACTAAAGTTTAAATCCATCGGCTGACCAATAAACTGGCCAATCAGCACCAGCACAGGTGCCACCAAGAGCGCCACCAAGAGGGATGAACCCAAGGCGATGGACACGGACAAATCCATATTGTTTTTCAGGGCAACCCCCACCGCAGTCACATATTCCGCTGCACCGCCCACCAACGGCAAGAGGATGACCCCAGTAAATAGGGGCGTTAGACCCAAGCCCTCCGTTGCTGCTTCAACTGCGCCGACAAAAATTTCTGACTCAAAGGCTACGCCAATCGTGGCAATCATTAGAACCGTGATCCACAGGGGCAGGTTCGGCTTTTCATGGTGCCCCGCTTCGTCCCCCAGTTCCACCTGACTGACATCGTAAAGATAGCTGTGGGTTTTCAAAGAAAAGAGTAACGTTAGTCCATAGACCAGAATCAGAATGATGGCGGCCACCACTGACATTTTGGAAATTGCGGTTGGCGGCACACTGCTGGAGGTGTAAATGACCATTGCCGGTAGGAGAATCGCGGCGATCGCCACCGTCATTGAGGAAGCATTCACCCGTGCCACCACTGGGGCAAAGGATTGCTCCTTGTAGCGAATGCCCCCCAGCAGCATGGATAACCCCATCACCAGCAAAAGGTTCGCCATCAGGGTGCCCGTAATACTGGCTTTGACAATATCCACTAAGCCCGCTCGCAGCGCCACAATAGCAATAATCAGTTCCGTTGCATTGCCAAAGAGGGCATTCAAGAGGCCACCTATGGTTGGTCCTGTGGCAAGTGCCACCTCCTCTGTTGCGGTGCTCAACCAAATCGCCAAGGGCACGATCGCCAGTGCTGCCAAAATAAAGACGGTGAGGGCACCCCATGCCAGTTTTTCAGCGGCAATAGAGAGGGGAATAAACACCAAAAAACCAATCGAAACCAGTCGCTTCATGGGGGCACCCCTTACATGGTGAACGGAGAAAAATCTCCTCTATCCTAGCCTGCGGTTTGATGAATCCAGCCCAATTCGCGGGAAATGATGCTGATGCCTAACCACTGCGCAGGATCACCCGCTGATTTTGGCGGGCGACAAGGGAAAGGGTGAGAGGGCCAGCGGTATAAACAGAGGTGGGGGTAACTGCACTAATATCAATCGTCCCTTGGTGATCTTTGAGGTCGAGGACAAATTTCACCAGTTCAATTTGGCGAAAGGAGCCAACACTGCCAGTCACAGGATCGGGGAGGACACCCGAGGCGATCGCCCGCTGATTACTGACCGTAAACAACTGATCCAAGCGTTGCAAAATTTGCTCATCGGTCATCTGGCTCGGATCCAAGGAAATGGTAGCTAGATTCTCACCCTCGCGGAAAACCTCCTGATTGCGCGCCACTTGGGGCACCACAAGAATATTACTTTCCCCCTGTAGATAATTGGCCGCAGCTAAAATGCGCACCACATAGGGCTGGCCATCACTAATTTGGCTGCGCAGCCGGTTCACGTCTTCGGTGGTAATTTGAATCACCTGATCCGTCGGTTTGAGGTTCTGGGGACGATTCAGGACAATGGCATTGCGTCGCGCCTCCCGCAGGAGCTCTTCAATAACTTGGGTGGCCTGAGCCGGATCCTTGACATGTTGAATCACCGCAGAGGCCAAGACTTGCCCCGTGCGAATGGCGATCGTCCCCCGCCGTAGTCCCAACAACAGGATGCTCACGTTTTCCTCAAGGCGTTGGCGACTGGCCTCAAGGGCAGCAATTTCCTGCTGAAGCGTGCGCTGTTGATTGCGTAACACCTGCTGCTGCTGATTGGCAACGGCCAGTTGATCCTGAATACGATCAATCTCTGCTTGGAGACGATCCTTTTGACCTTCCACCTCGGCAAGGCGCTGTTGAGCCGTGCGAATGGCAGTTTCTAGGGCTGCTTTTTGGCTAGCCACATCCTCGAGGCGGCCTTGGATGGCTTGTCGCTCCCGTTGCAAACGCTGAATTTCTTGCCGCAGGCGTGCCCCTTGGGCTTCAAAGTTTTCGAGGTCTTTTTGGGCTTGGGTGTAGCGGTCTTGAAGTTGCTTGAGTTCTGCTTCTGTGAGGGTTTGACGATTGACGGCCTGCTCTAGGACTTGGTTGGTTTGACTAAGGCGTTGGCGAATGTTGGCCAGTTCAATTTGGGATTGTGCCAGTTCCGCCTCAATTTCATCCTTTTGGGCACGGGTTTCGGCGAGTTCTTGTTCAGCCGCCGCTTGTTGACGGCGAATCGTATCAATGCGCAGCACGCCATCGCGCAATTCACGGCTGAGGGCAAAGAGGATGGCAAGGGTGGAGGCAGAAATTAAACTCCCTGTGAGAATGGTAATCAGGACAGCTGTCTGTCGAGGCCGCAAATTAAACCAGCTCAATCGGGCTTTGCCCACTTTTGAGCCAAGGCGATCGCCCACCGTCGCGATCGCGCCCCCAAGAATAATCACGGCCAAGACCAGAACATACCCAGCCATATTTCGGGTACTGCTGCCACTCCCCAACTATACTTTCTACAGTATGTGCCGATGCTGCCCCCTATAACGGTTTGGGCAAATCACTTTGACCGAAATCAACCGATGCCAAAAATTGCTACTTGGAACGTCAACTCAATTCGCACTCGCCTTGACCATGTGTGCCACTGGTTAGACACCACTGGAGTGGACTATCTCTGTCTTCAAGAGACCAAAGTCACAGATGCTGAGTTCCCGCGTCAGCCCTTTCTGGATCGTGGGTATCAAGTTTATTGTAGTGGCCAAAAGGCCTACAACGGGGTGGCCATTCTCAGTCGTCAGCCTCTTGCGGGTGTAGAAGCAGGCTTTGCCCCCCAATTACCCAGTCACAGTGAGTTGGATACGCAAAAACGACTGATTCGCGCCCAATTAGCCCCTGATGTCACCTTGGTAAATGTCTATATTCCCAACGGCGGAGAGTACGACAGTGAGAAATACCACTATAAGCTGCACTGGTTAAAAACCCTCCATGTCTATCTCGAGCAGCTCACTGCCCAAGGAGAGGTGATTCTCTGTGGTGATTTTAATATTGCCCCAGAAGATAAAGACCTTTTTGATGCCAGCGATCGCGCCACAAAAGTGGGAGCCACCGATGCCGAACGCAACCTTTTAGCGGCCATTCGCGACCTTGGCTTCCACGATGCCTTTCGCCACTTTACCGAGGAGCCTGGGCACTACTCTTGGTGGGATTATCGGGCGGGTGCCTTTCGCCGCAATCATGGCTGGCGTATTGATCACCTCTACCTTACCCCCGCTGTCAAAGCCCGGGCCTGCAACTGTCACATTGATATTGCCCCGCGGCGCTTACCCAAGCCCAGTGATCATGCACCCGTGATCCTAGAGATTGAATAGAGGCTGTACAGTGGGTTGGCGCAGCCACTCGGTTAAACTCTGCACCCCTTGACCGTAGGTGAGATCAAAGGTCAACGGCGTAATACTAATCAGATTTTGGGCAATGGCTTCCACATCCGTGGGGGCTTGATTGGGGTCTTGGGGATATTCTTCAACCACTTCACCAGCGAGCCAGTAGTAGGTTTTGCCGCGAGGGTCAATGCGCTTCTGGAACAGGTCATGGTAGCGCCGAATCCCCTGTCGTGTAATGACAACGCCAGCAATTTCACTGGCAGGCAGCGCCGGTACATTCACATTGAGGAGCATCTTTGGGGGCAGGGGGGCGGTTTCCAGCGCCTTGAGGAGACGACTGGCAAAGTCAGCGGCTGGCTGAAAGTCATGAACTGTGAAACTGGTGAGGCTAATGGCAATACTGGGAATTCCCTCAATCACCCCCTCCATGGCAGCAGACACCGTGCCGGAGTAAAGAATATCCGTGCCGAGGTTGGAGCCTTGGTTAATCCCAGAAACAACAAAATCTGGGGTTTCCTCTAGGAGGGCACCAAGGGCGAGTTTGACACAGTCAGAGGGGGTACCGGAGCAGGCCCACGCCTTAATACTGGGGTGAAAGCGATCGCTAACGACTTCGGCGCGAATCGGATCAAAGACCGTGAGGCTATGCCCTGTAGCAGAGCGTTCGCGATCCGGACACACAACCACGACTTCATGGCCAGCGATCGCCAGCGTATCTGCTAACGCCCGAATACCGGGGGCAAAGACCCCATCATCATTAGCAATGAGTAACCGCATTTCCTGCCCCCTGAATCGTGAAGTATTGGCAAAACATTACAGTTGATTGCAAATCGCAACACCCTCCCTGAGAAATGTTAACCTCTAAAAGGGTTAAGTGACGCACCCCACCCTGCCGAACAGTTTGAACGCACCATTCCTGACATGACCGCTTTTGGGGATTGACAGGATCTATGGAACGCCTACTGAACTATCAGTTGAAGGAGAACACTGTGTCTGTGCATCAAAGTCATCCGCTACTCCGCGAAGACCTCAGCGAATACGTTGCCCATTTGCAACTGCACATGGCACTCCAAGCGCGCAATTTGGTGCCTGCCCTGAAACACACCAGCGACAGCCGCGAGCAACTTCTCCATCAAACCCAAGCCACCTTTGAGAAGCACGTCTCCCGTCAAAGCTATATTGGCTAAAGCAATTTTTCTCTGTGCTCAAAAATTAAAACCGATGATATCTAAGCAGGAGTGATCTTGCTGCTTTTTGCGTTCGTTGGGGGAGTTGCTCCTCTCACCACTTTGAGGAACGATCGCAACAGAGTACACTAGGGACGATATTGCTATTTGTAACACTCTTGCCAGCGTTCTCAGGAGGTTTTATGGCGCGGACAGAGTCCACGATGCTTGCCCTTGGTACTGTTGCTCCCGATTTTCAGCTGCCCGATGTGGTGAGTGGGCAAACGATTTCCCTCAGTAGCTTTGCCGATAAGAAAGCCCTACTGGTGATGTTTATTTGTCGCCACTGCCCCTACGTAAAACACGTCCAAGAGGAACTGGCGAAGCTGGGGCGCGACTACAAAGACACAGACTTAGGGATTGTTGCCATTAGTGCCAATGACGCTGCCAACTATCCCGATGATGCCCCAGAGTCCCTGAAGGCGATGGCCACTGAACTAGGGTTTACATTTCCGCTTTGCTACGACGAGAGCCAAGAAACGGCCAAGGCTTACACGGCAGCCTGTACACCGGACTTTTTCCTGTTTGATGGCGATCGCAAGCTTGTGTATCGTGGACAGCTCGATGATAGCCGCCCCCAGAATGGCTTACCGGTGACTGGGAAAGACTTGCGTGCAGCCATTGATGCCGTGTTAGCTGGTCAAACCCCCAGCGAAGATCAAAAACCGAGTCTCGGCTGTAATATCAAGTGGAAAGCGGGGAATGAGCCCGCCTATTATGGCTAAGGGTCAAGGGCAAACAGGGGGGCACTTTTGTTGCCACTTCTGAGTCATTAACCTACTGTTATAGGAATGCCAATGGGTTTGGCTGTGTTGACGCGATTTGTTTTTTAGGTGTGAGCAGTGAATAACCAACTTTTTTCGCCAGTGCGAATGCAGCCAATGGGGGCTGCCCTGAAAACGGTAGCAGTGGCAATGGCAACCGTGGCGATCGCCCTCGGTTCTTTGCATCCCAGTCGTGGCCAAGAAGCCCCGCCGCCTGAAAACCAACCTGCGGAAACTCCAGCATCCCCAACGCCACCAGCGGCAGAGCCTGTGCCTGAAAGCCCTCCCGCAGCAACCCCAGCACCGCCCACCCCGCTACCTGTGAGCCAGCCCCCCGCTGATGAACCTCAAGTTCTCATTGCCGAAGTGGTGGTTGAAGGCGCCACACCCGAACTTGAGCAATTGGTGTATCAAGTCATTCGCACTCGCCCTGGCAGTACCACCACCCGCACGCAACTACAAGAGGATACCAACGCCATCTTTGCCACGGGCTTTTTTGCTGATGTCAATGCCGTCCCCAGCGATACTCCCCTCGGTGTGCGGATTACCTTTGTCGTGCGCCCCTATCCAGTACTGCGAGCCGTTCAAGTAGCGGGCAACCAAGTGCTCACCCCAGAAAAAGTCAACGAGATTTTTGCACCGCAAATTGGTCGCACGCTCAATCTAAGAGAGCTACAGTCTGGCATTGAGCAAATCAACCGGTTCTATAGGGACAATGGCTATATCTTGGGGCAGGTGGTTGGTACACCCCAAGTCGATCCCGATGGGGTTGTGACATTGCAGGTGGCTGAGGGTGTGGTTGAACAGGTCACCTACCGCTTCCTGAATAAAGAAGGAGAGCCGACAAAACAGCGTACCCGTGACTTTGTGATCAGCCGTGAAATGGACACCCAGCCCGGCGTGGTTCTCAACCAAAATACCGTGCAAGCAGATTTGCGACGCCTTTTTGAATTGGGACTCTTTGAGGATGTGCAAGTTGCCCTTGAACCCGGTCAAGATCCCCGCAAGGTTAACTTGATTTTGAATATCAAAGAGCGCAATACGGGCAGTATTTCTGCTGGGGCGGGCTATAGTTCCGCTGCGGGGCTATTTGGCACAGTGGCATTCCAACAAAACAACCTCTTTGGTCGCAACTGGAAATTTGGTGTTGAAGCCCAAGGGGGGACGGAAGGGGAGTTTCTCTTTGACATTAACTTTACCGATCCTTGGATTAAGGGGGATCCCTATCGCACCTCCTACACCGTGAGTGCCTTTAACCGCCTGACAGTGCCCACCACCTTCACCAATGGCCCAATTGATGTTCGCTTGCCCAATGGTGACTTTCCGCGGATTAACCGCTTGGGGAGTGCCGTTTTCTTTACGCGACCCTTTACGAAGGATCGGGATCAGATACGCACCGCTTGGACCGGTTCCTTGGGGCTGCAATATCAGCGGGTTACCTCCCTAGACAGTGGTTTTAGCCGCTTTAATACGGATGCTTCAGGCAACTGCTTAACCTTTCCAGACAATGGTGTTTGCCGTGGTTTTAATGACCTGTTTACGGTGCAGGCGGCAATTCTGCGAGACCTGCGCAATGATCCGCTGCGGCCAACGAGTGGTCAGGTGATTCGCTTAGGGGTGGATCAGTCAATCCCTGTGGGGGCAGGCAACATCTTAATGAACCGGGTGCGCGGCAGTTATAGCTTTTATATCCCCGTGAAGTTTCTGCGCATTGAGGGGCCACAAACCCTTGCCTTCAATATCCAAGCGGGCAACATTTTTGGCGATTTGCCCCCCTATGAATCCTTTACAATTGGCGGCGCTAATTCGGTGCGCGGTTGGGAAGAGGGGGCAATCGGCTCCGGGCGCGCCTTTGTGCAAGGAACAATAGAGTATCGGTTCCCCATTTTTAATATTGTTGGTGGCGCCCTCTTTGTGGATGGAGCCAGTTTGCTCGGTACCCAACGCAGCGTACCCGGTCAGCCGGGGATTGTGCGCGGTAAACCCGGAGAGGGGCTAGGCTACGGGGCAGGGCTGCGGGTGAATACCCCCCTAGGCAATATCCGCATTGACTTTGGCTGGAACAATGAAGGGGGCAGTGCCTTCAGCTTTGGCATTGGCGAGCGCTTCTAGGAGAAATACCCATGGTAACGACCTCTGTACCAACGGCACCGACTGCAACTGCACAGCAAACTCTTGGAAAGGCTGCCCAATGGTCAGGGGTAGGTTTGCATTCTGGTCAATCAGTTGAAGTGACCTTGAAACCCTCACCCGCCAACACGGGGCGACAGTTTGTGCGCCTTGATCTGGAGAGACAGCCCGTGATTCCTGCTCAGATTGATGCGGTTCAATCCACTCAGTTGGCAACGGAGTTGGTCGCCAATGGCGCCAGTGTGCGCACGGTTGAACATCTCTTGGCAGCGCTGGCGATCGCTGGTATTGATAATGTCACGATTGAGATCACAGGCTCTGAGGTGCCGGTGCTCGATGGCTCGGCGCAACCTTGGTTAGAAGGCATTCAAAGGGTCGGTGTTGTCCCTCAGGAGATTCCTCGGCCAGCAGTCATCTTGAAGGAACCTGTCACCATTTACGAAGGAGCAGCCTTTGTCAGTGCCATTCCTGCTCCTGAGCTACGCCTCACCTATGGCATTGACTTCCCCTATGCGGCGATTGGTCGCCAGTGGTGTAGCTTTACCCCTTCAGAACTAGCGGTGGCCGTTGCCCCTGCCCGTACCTTTGGTTTTGCCGAACAAGTGGAGTATCTGCGCAGCCAAGGCCTGATTCAGGGGGGCAGTTTAGAGAATGCTCTGGTGTGCAGTGCCAGTGGTTGGGTCAACCCGCCGTTACGCTTTGCCGATGAACCCGTTCGCCACAAATTACTCGATCTTTGGGGAGATTTAGCCCTCCTAGGGACACCCCCCATCGCGCATTATGTCGCCTATCGGGCGAGTCATCATCTGCATACCCAATTGGCACGGGCGATCGCCCAACAGATGGTTTAGTCGGCAACCATTCTCCCCTATGATTTGTGTATATCTTTGATGTGAAGCTGACCCCTATCCCTATGCCAACGTTGACTGACTCCCCACCCACCACTGTGCTGACGGTAACGGATCTCCAGCAATTGCTCCCCCATCGCTATCCCTTTCTGCTGGTGGATCGCATCATTGACTATGTTCCAGAAAAGTATGCCGTGGGGCTGAAAAACGTCACGATCAACGAACCCTTTTTCCAAGGGCACTTTCCCGGTCGCCCAATTATGCCGGGGGTGCTCATTGTGGAAGCCCTTGCCCAAGTGGGAGGGGTTGTCCTGATGCAGATGAATTGGGCAAAGGATAAGCTCTCTGTGTTTGCGGGCATTGATAAGGTGCGCTTTCGCCGTCCCGTCCTCCCCGGCGATCAGTTAATCCTGCGGGCCGAGCTTCTTGTTGTCAAGCAGCAGCGCATCGGCAAAATGCAAGGACGGGCTGAGTTGAATGGTCAATTGGTCTGTGAGGGCGAGATGATGTTCTCGCTGGTGGACTAGTCACAATCAATGATGCAAACACTGATCCATCCTACTGCTGTCATTCATCCCAGTGCCGAGCTACATCCCACAGTTCGGGTCGGCCCCTATGCCGTGATTGGCGAACAGGTGCGCGTTGGTGCCCATACCGAAATTGGTGCCCACGTGATTATTGAAGGGCCAACGGAGGTGGGGGTAGGTAATCGTATCTTTCCGGGAGCGATCATCGGCACGGCTTCTCAGGATCAAAAATATACGGGTGCCAATAGTGCCCTACGTATTGGGGATTACAACACCATTCGCGAGTTCGTGACGATCAACCGTGCCAACGGCGAAGGGGATGCCACAATTATTGGTAACCACAATCTGTTGCTGGCCTATGTCCATGTGGCCCATGATTGTGTGATTGAGGATCAGGTGGTGATTACAAATGCGGCCTCGATCGCGGGCCATGTTTGCATTGAATCAAAGGCTCGCATTGGCGGTATGGTGGGCATTCATCAGTTTGTCCATATTGGCCGCTTGGCAATGGTGGGAGCCATGGCACGGGTAGATCGGGATGTGCCCCCCTATATGCTGGTGGAAGGTCATCCCGCACGGGTTCGTGCCCTCAATCAAGTGGGGCTGCAAAGAGCGGGGGTGACGGAGGCAGAAATGCGCAACCTCAAGGAAGCCTTTCGGATTCTCTATCGGCGGGACTTGCCCCTTGCCCAAGCGATCGCCCAATTAGCAACCCTGCCCCCTTCTGAGTATTTAGAGCATCTACAGCGCTTTTTAACCTATGCCCGCGAAGAGGGACGGCGCGGCTTAACCCCCAGTGGCCGGGCGACAACGGATTAAGTCTCTAGTTGCCACTGACTCAACGCCATGCCTGCTGTGGTGCTTGTCCATCCCCAAATTCCCCCGAATACAGGCAATATTGCCCGCACCTGTGCTGCCACCCACACACCGCTGCATCTGATTGAACCCTTGGGCTTTGAACTCAGCGATCGCTACCTCAAGCGAGCTGGTCTTGATTACTGGCCCTATGTCACCTTGCACTGCCACCCCGACTGGCCGACGTTCCTCAAAACTACCCATAGCGGGGGTCGTCTGATTGCCTTTGAGCCTTCAGCCCAACAGATTTACTGGGACTTTAGCTTTGCTGAGAGTGATTGGCTGATCTTTGGCAGCGAACCCGATGGCATCCCCGCCGAAGTCTTAGCGACCTGTGACGCCTTTTTGAAAATTCCCATGTGGCAGCCGGCGGTGCGCAGTTTGAATCTCTCGGCTTCGGTGGCGATCGCCCTCATGGAAGTTTACCGCCAACTCTATTCCTCAACTGCTTGATGACCGAATCACTCCCCCTTGATGATTCCCATATTTTAGACAACGGCTGTATCTGGTACTTTGCCTACGGCAGCAACCTCTGTACCGCCCAAAAAAAACGTCGCATCGGTACCGTCCCCACTGCTGAAGTTGCTGAACTGCGGGGCTATCGCCTTGTGTTCAATAAACGCAGTAATGATGGCACTGGCAAAGCAAATGTTGTCCCTGATCCTCACCGTTCTGTTTGGGGTGTGATTTATCGCTGCACAGAAGCAGACATTGAACGCTTAGATTTTTACGAAGGTGTTAAGTGGGGACATTACCGCCATGAATTTGTTAGAGTCATAACGTCCACGGGTCAGGCGATAACAGCTCTGACTTATGTGGCAGGGGAGGATTTTATTGATGAAACCCTGTGGCCTTCAGCCGACTATTTAGAGACAATTCTCCAAGGGGCAAAGGAGCATGGGTTTCCTGTTGAGTATGTTGCTGAGCTGTGGCAGTGGAAAAACCGAATATGAATACCTCATCATCTTCCAGTGCAGTTGCCACCAAACCCCCACAAACTGAGAAACGGCGCCGCATTTTTCGGATAGTGCGGATTGGCTTGGGGGTGACGCTCATTGGCTTAGCGGTCTATCTCCTCTGGTGGCGACAGCGCAATGTGGTCAGTCGTGTCGGCTACCTCAATGGCACAGTGATTACCCTCTATGCCACGATCCCCGGCACCCTAACCCTAAAAGACTTGCGCCCTGGCGAACGCCTGAATGCCGGTACGGAAATTGGTACCATCCGCAACGATCGCAATCCCCAACTGGAAACCGATCGCCAAAATCTAGAAACTCGACTCAATGTCGCCCTTTCCCAGCAGCAGGGACTGCAACAGAAACGCAACAGCCGTATGGCTCTGATTTCTCAACTCGATCGCTATCAGCAGAGTCAGCAAACCCTTGAAGTTCGCTTTGCCCAAGAGGCAGTGCAGCGTACCCTAGGGGAACTGCGCCAAGCCCAAGAAGCTCTGGCCATTGCCCGCATTGAAGCCGATCGCTATACCAGCTTAGTGGAAACAGGGGCTGTGGCGCGCCAACTCGCCGATGAAGCCGTTTCCCGTGCCAAGCAAGCAGCGAAATTTGTTGAGAGTAAACAGGCCGAACTGCGCCGCCAACAAACAGCCCTACAAGCGGCTCGCCAAGGACTGCAACTCGATGCATCACGCACCTTTAGTTTTCCCCAGATCCGTTTGATTGATTTGCAAGTTGAACTGGTCGATATTGAGGTTGAACGCTTGGCAGTGGCCACAACGATTGCCGAGCTACGCCGTGAAATTGCCAATATCAAACAGCAACTCTCCCTGCAACGCCTTGCCCCCGTGACAGTACCGACGACCGCAGTGGTTTGGTCAGTGATCCACAAAACAGGGGATTTGGGTATTCCCCTGACCGCAGGGGATCCGATCGTTAAAATTCTCGACTGTAGCGATGTTTGGGCAACGGGCTTGGTGGCGGAGCGGGATAATCCTCGCCTGCAGGTGGGTCAGGAAGCAACAGTGCGCTTATTGGATGGGAGCGATCGCCGGCTAACGGGGATTGTCCGTGCCATTCGCGGCGGGCCAGGTAAAGTCGAAGTGGGTGAAAATGTGGCTGTGCCCCCCCCCGATCTAGTGCGCAATGAACTGGCGGTTGATGTTCAACTCTACAACCTACCAGAGGACTTAACCGCTGAGCGTTTCTGTGGTGTGGGCCAAAGTGTCGAAGTGGTGTTTAGAAGCTAAATCATGCGCCTCAAGTCGTTGCAAGCCGATGGCTGGCTCTTGCTCTTAGGCATTCTCGCCCTCCTAGGGGTACTGCTGTGGCAAGTGAACTGGCGAGATTTACTACCGAATCTTGTCGGTTTTTGGCATGGGGGACAAGCCATCATGCGCCCCCAAGGAACCACACTTGAGGCTTTACTGCTGCCGGCGTTTGTCTGGTTGGCAATCACGTTTCTCCTAAAGGAACTCTCCCCTAAACCGACCTTCTGGTCACGGCTGATTGTCAGTGTGGGTCTTGCCCTATTGGGGATTCGCTATGAACTCTGGCGCCTGTTGAATAGCCTCAACTTGGATGATCCCCTCAATGGCACGATCTCCGTCGTTCTCTTTTTGGCAGAATTGCTGACAGTTCTCAATAGTGTAGCCTTTTTCTTTCACTGTATTTTCTCCATTGACCGCACACCCGCAGCCGATCGCCTCAGTCAAGCAGTGATTCGCGGTGAGTATTTGCCTTGGGTGGATGTGATCTTACCGACCTACAACGAAGGGGTGGATATTTTGCGGCGTTCAGTCATTGCCTGCCAAGCCATGGACTACCCCCACAAGCGCATCTACTTGCTGGACGATACCCGACGGCCGGCGGTACGTGCCCTAGCTGCAGAACTGGGCTGTGAATATCGCGATCGCCCCGACAACCGCCATGCCAAAGCTGGCAACATTAACCATGCACTGCCCACACTCACGGGGGAGTTGATTGCCGTCTTTGATGCCGACTTTGTGCCGAGTCGCAACTTTCTCACCCGCACCGTGGGTTTTTTCCAGGATGCGAAAACGGCAATGGTACAGACCCCCCAACACTTTTTCAATGAGGATCCAGTGACTGTGAATCTAGGGCTAGAGGGGATTCTCAACAACGAGCAGACGCTGTTTTTCCGCTTTATTCAGCCCAGCCGCGATTACTGGGACTCTGTGGTGTGCTGTGGCACCTGTTTTGTGATTCGCCGCCGTGCCCTCGATGAAATTGGTGGCATTCCCACAGACAGTATCACCGAAGACTACATGACAACCATTAAGCTGCAAAGCCTTGGCTATCGCGTCAAATACCTCAATGAAGCCTTGGCGGCGGGGATGTCGCCGGAGACGATTAGTGCCTACATTAACCAACGCTTGCGCTGGGGGCAGGGCACACTGCAAATGCTCTTTTTGGGGGGCAACTTTTTCACTGCCCCTAATCTGCGGTTAACGCAGCGCCTCTCCCATTCCTTGAGTATCATCTACTGGTTTCTTTCCATTCCGCGGGTGATCTTTCTTTTGGCACCGTTGGCCTTTTTGCTCTTTGGTATTGCTCCCTTGCGAGCAACGGTGAACGAGATTCTTTACTTTTACTTTCCCTACTATCTGGGGAATATCATGGCGTTTTCTTGGCTGACTGAGGGTCGCCGCTCCGCTTTTTGGTCGGATGTCTATGAAACAATTATTGCCTTTCCCATGGCCATCACGGTGATTCGCACCCTCATCAATCCGCGGGGCAAAACGTTTAAGGTAACGCCCAAGGGGATTGTGGATCCCCACCGCATCAATGTTAATTGGCCACTCATTCGCCCCCTGCTGGTGATTGCCCTTTTGACGATTGGGGGCTTGATTTGGCGCAGCTCTTCCCTTCAAGAGACGAATGTCAATCCCGATAGTTTGGCGGTGAACATGGTCTGGTCAATCTATAATTTGTCACTTTTGTTGGTGTGTATGCTGGTGGCCATTGATGTACCGCAGCGCCGTTTTACCCGCTTCCTGCGGACTGAACCCTGCGAACTCATTGTTGGGGGCGATCGCTATGTCGGGCAAACTGTGGATATTTCTGAAGAGGGCGCCCGCTTACAAATCCGCCACTGTGACACTTGTCAGGAAAACCATGCTTCACCGCAGGGATTACGAACCTACAGTGCCCAATTTCGCCTCTTGCCTCCTAGCGAACTCGCAGATCTATGGCTCTCGGCAGAGCTGCGCTGGCACGATCAGGAGCGCCTGATTCAACTTCAGCAGGGGGCGAGCAGCAACCCTGTCGAAATGCGCATTCGCTTTGTGGATCTATCCTTGGCAGAGCACCGTCGTCTCATCCCCTACCTCTACTGCCAACCGGGACAATGGGATGAAATTCGTGTGCCTGAAATTAAGACCGCTTGGGCAATGATTCAAAGCGTCTTTCGCCTGCATCCCCTTGCGGAAAGTCGCTAGCCCATTGTTGAATTTTTGCTTTAATTTTTCGGTATAGGCTTAGTTTTGCTAAAGCATTGGGTACACTAGAGGTAAGTTCCCTAAATGGATTAGCACCATGGTGAAAAATTACATCTGTCCCATTCTTGCCAAGCCAAACTGGCCATATTTGTTAGCCTACGAATTCGCTGCAATTATTCTAGGCAGTCGGAAATTTTGCTGATAATTAGTCTTGCATGTAGAAGCATTGTTATTCATCAAATCAATTAACACGACTGCTACATCCAAGATTCATTGATCAAAGCATTGAAAATAGTTGAAATCTAAAGAGTTGCTCACCCGATCGTAATTTTGAGGTCGTGGCGTTGTTCAACTCTGAGTGAGTACAGGATGTAGAGCTTCATCCCAACTGACTGTGTTCCCATGAAGCTACTTGAAACTAACAACCTATCCCCTAGGGTTTCTCAGCCATCGAGGCCGCCTACACCACAGGCACCTGCGCGATCGCGACGTATTAGCCCTGATCTGTGGCTTTTACTGTTGGGCAGTGGCACATTTCTGGCCGTCCTGCTGAGTCAACTGGATTGGCAAAACTTTCTACCCAACTTAGTCGGTCTTTGGCACGAGGGGAAAGCGCTGCTGCGGGCTGACGGCACGACGCTTCAAGCACTCCTATTGCCCACACTAGTCTGGATTGCCATTACGTTCTTCCTGAAGGAGATTTCCCCCAAGCCCAATTTTTGGTCGCGTTTTATTGTGGGTTTGGGGCTGACCCTGTTGGCACTGCGGTATATCCTCTGGCGTTTTTTTAACAGCCTCAACCTAGATGATCCCCTCAATGGCACGATTTCGATTCTGTTATTTATCGCTGAACTACTGACCCTAACAAATACCATTTGCTTTTTTGCCCTGTGTATCTTTTCCAAAGACCGCAGCCCTGAGGCCGATCGCCTAAGCCAAGCCGTGATTCGGGGGGAGTATTTGCCTTGGGTGGATGTGATTCTGCCCACCTACAACGAAGGGGTGGACATTTTGCGGCGTTCAGTCATTGCCTGCCAAGCCATGGACTATCCCCACAAGCGCATCTACTTGCTGGACGATACCCGACGGCCGGCGGTGCGTGCCCTAGCTGCAGAACTGGGCTGTGAATATCGCGATCGCCCCGACAACCGCCATGCCAAAGCTGGCAACATTAACCATGCACTGCCCACGCTCACGGGGGAGTTGATTGCCGTCTTTGATGCCGACTTTGTGCCGAGTCGCAACTTTCTCACCCGCACGGTGGGTTTTTTCCAAGATGCGAAAACGGCAATGGTACAGACCCCCCAACACTTTTTCAATGAGGATCCAGTGACTGTGAATCTAGGGCTAGAGGGGATTCTCAACAACGAGCAGACGCTGTTTTTCCGCTTCATTCAGCCCAGCCGCGATTTCTTTAACGCCGTTGTGTGTTGTGGCACCTGTTTTGTGATTCGCCGCCGTGCCCTCGATGAAATTGGCGGTATCCCCACCGACAGTATCACCGAAGATTACCTCACCTCGCTCTATTTGCAGGGGCGTGGTTATCAGATCAAGTATCTGAATGAAGCCCTCTCAGCAGGAATGTCACCAGAAACCATCAGCGCCTATATTAACCAGCGATTGCGGTGGGGACAAGGTACCCTGCAAATACTGTTTCTCAAGGACAACTTTTTTACCATTCCTAACCTCAACTTCCTGCAGCGTTTTTACCATAGCCTTGGCGTGCTCTATTGGCTGCTCTCGATTCCCCGCGTTATTTTTTTGCTGGCGCCCTTGGCCTTTTTACTGTTTGGGCTGGCGCCGCTGCGCGCCACAATTAACGAGGTAGTGTACTTTTACTGTCCCTACTATTTGGGCAATATCATGGCCTTTTCTTGGCTTACCGAAGGCCGCCGCTCCGCCTTTTGGTCCGATGTTTATGAAACCATCATTGCCTTTCCCATGGCTATCACAGTGATCCGCACCCTGATCAGTCCTAGGGGCAAAACCTTCAAAGTCACGCCTAAGGGGATTGTGGATCCCCATCGCATCAATGTTAATTGGCCAGTCATTCGTCCCTTGTTAATCATTGCCGCTCTGATGATGTTTGGTCTCATTTGGCGGAGTTCGCCTTTGCAAGAGACGCTGGTCAATCCCGATAGTTTGGCCATTAACATGGTCTGGTCTAGCTACAACTTTCTCTTGATTTTGGTCTGTGCTCTGGTGGCCATTGATGTGCCGCAGCGACGACATCCGCGGTTCCTGCGTTCTGAACCCTGTGAACTCATCGTTGGGAACAACTGCTATGGCGGACAAACGGTTGACCTGTCTGAGGAGGGGGCACGAATACGCCTCAATAGGTTGCCGGCGGAGTTGTTAGATGACCCCCGAGGCGAACTGCACTTTCTGGCGCCGAGCCCTTTGGTCTACTTGCGCTTACCGATCCAACTGCGGTGGTCAAGAATGGTTGCGTTAGGAAAAAACGCCACGGCTCTAGAGATTGGTGTGCAGTTTCTTCCCTTTTCTTTGCCAAAGCAACGTCGCTTTATTCGTTATCTTTACTGTCAACCCGGCCAATGGGATGAAGTTCGTGTGCCTGAGATTAAAACCGCTTGGGCAATGATTCAAAGTGTCCTTCGCCTGCATCCCCTCGCCGAGAGCCGCTAACCATTGAGAAGGGTGAGGAGATTTTGAATCGCCATACTGGTAGCGCGAATGGCTGCATGGATATTGGCGTTTTTTGGCTCCACTTGTAGCAGATAGGCCAAGCTGGATTGGAGATACGTCAGCGCCATCTGAATGTTGGGATCAATGTGCTGGTAGGTTTGGGGCGGGTAGGGCTGACCATAACTGGGATGGGCATAGCCAACGGAGTGCTCGTAGTTGGCCGCTGGATACCCTTGGGAATAGTCATAGTTGGGGTGGGGATAGCCCACAGAATGCTCGTAGTTGGCCGCTGGATACCCTTGGGAATAGTCGTAGTTGGGGTGGGGATAGCCCACGGAATGCTCGTAGTTGGCCGCTGGATACCCTTGGAAGTAGTCATAGTTGGGGTGAGAATAGCCGACGGCGTGCTCGTAGTTGGCCGCTGGATGGTCTTGGGTGGCTTCAACCGGTTGTGCAGGCTCAGAGGGGGTTGAAACTGTTGCTGCAACTGCAGGTACTGGTGGCGCTGACGGCAAAATGACGGCGTGATCTTCTTCCTTCTCCGGTTCGCCAGCAGGGGAGGCAATTGGCGTTGATGGGGTGCCACTGGCCTTGGCAGCCATAATTTCCGTAGCCTCAAGGATTTGGGTGGGGGCGCTGTCAATGTCTCCCATGCGTTCTCCCCGTTTGTAGGCACTGATCTGACTGGGACTCTCGGCGGTGTCTTTTTCCTCTTTTTTTAGCCATACCAGAAAGTCAGAGGCACTGTAGGTGGCTTCCCCGCCCAAGGTACGAATGGCAACAAAGCCATTGGCCGCATTGACGCTTTGAATGGGATACCAAGTGCCCCGATAGAGAATCATCGCATCCATCCCAAGGGAGTTACCCCCTGTCAGAGCGCCGCGTCGCTTACCCCGTGCCCAGCGGTCTTTCCACAGCACTCCCGCTTCGGTGTATTGGATCACATAGCCTTCGGGAACGGTGCGATGTTCGTAACGTAAACATCCGGGGGTTTGAGCCACGCCGACTTGGAAGATCTCATAGTCTACCATTACCTCTTGAATCAGAGGCCGATAGGGGGAGGCATCTCGTACTTCAATGGCAAGGGTGGGGGCATCTGTTTTCACCCGAGCAACAATGCCATCTTTGTAGGAAATCAACTGAACTTCATCAAAGGTGGTTTCGACGCGCAGGTGCCGATTCGAGAGCATTCGCGAATTTTTCTGAATCAAGTCTTTAATAAATTGGTCTATTAATTCGCGATCGCCCATAGTTTTTGCTTTGAATCACGGCAAGAAGACTGCCACTGGGCCTAAGGGACGTGCCCCCTTCCTTTCATTATATTCCCTATGAACTTCTTTCAATGAAGGGCATTGCTGAATGCAACTTTGCGACGCTAGACCCGTTCTTGCATAGGAGCCACAGGTTGGTTGAGGAACACTATTGGCGTCAGTGTAGGACAAAAAGCTTGCTGCCAACAACCGTGAATCTACGGATGAAAGGTTTGCAAATACTCCCGCAGCCGCTGCAATGCCTGACCCCGATGACTGACCTGTTGCTTTTCAGTGGGACTCATCTCGGCAAAGGTACGCTGCTGACTGGGCACCCAAAAGATAGGATCGTAGCCAAACCCCCCCCGACCGCGGGGCGCCGTTAAAATCTCGCCTGCACACCGTCCTTCGGTCGTAACGGCAATCGTGCCATCGGGACGCGCGAGGGCAATGACACAAATAAATTCAGCGGCGCGATCGCTGACACCGGCCATTTCCCGTAATAGACGCTCAATACGCTCAGCATCCGTCGCACCGTAGCGAGCCGAGTAGATCCCCGGTGCCCCCTCAAGGGCATGAACGGCTAGCCCCGAGTCGTCGGCGATCGCCCACGTTCCCAGCTCCTGAGCAGCAGTGGTGGCCTTCAAACAGGCGTTGCCCACAAAGGAATCCGCAGTTTCAGCAATCTCAAGCGTGGCTGGCAGGGGCAGCAACTCCCCAATCCATGGCTGTAACCAGCCTTGAAACTCTCTGACTTTACCGACATTGTGACTGGCTAAGACCGCTTGGGCGAGAATGGGCATTGCCTAAGGACGACGCTGCAACTGAATATGATCTTGCCGCAAACTGACATCAAAGTGCTGGAGAAAATCCTGCCCCAATAGGCCAATGGTCATTTCAGGCCCAGCGACAGCAACGGGCACTTGCTTCCGATGAAAACCGCCGACGCTGATGGATTGGACATAGACCACTGGCAGCACCACTTGACCATTCGCGGTATGAAACAGGCGATTATCCACCACTTGAGCGGGGGTAATGCCTAAAGCGCGTGCCATCGATCGCGTAATCACTGTCATACTGGCGCCTGAATCCACTAGCATCTCAAACCGTAACCGTTGATTAAACATCACTGGGATAACGGGAATTCCTCCCTGCCGCCGCAGAATCGGTACGATGCCACTGGGCTGGGTGATCACTGTTGCCATGGGCGGAGCAGGGGTTCGGGGAAGTTGTTGCAGCCGCACCAATTCTTGACGATAGCTAGTAAGGGCTGGCGCCTGTTGGGGATGGGCACGAATGACCTGATCGAGAATTTGCACCGCTGTTGCCCAGTCTTGGCTGGCGATCGCCCGATAAAAACTTTCTGGCAGTGCCACCACAGGCACCCCCTTGGCCGGGGCAATCAGGAGCATCATCCCCGCCAGCGTTGCCAGTGCCCAATATCCGTGTTGTTGGGTCATAATTTTCTTCGTACCCTAGGATCAATAGTAGCGAGATAAGCGTTGGCTATTCTAGGCTGCCAATGAGCACGCAACCTTCGCCACAACTGAGTCCTGAAGACTATCTGCAACGGGAAACCCAAAGTGGGGTCAAGCACGAATACATCAACGGTCAGATCTACGCAATGGCAGGGGCAAGCGATGCCCATGTCACCTTAGCCTTAAATTTGGCAACTCTGCTACGACCAACGGTGCGCCAACGGGGCTGTCGTCTCTACATTTCAGATATGAAAGTGCGTCTGGAGCAGCGAAATTGCTTTTACTATCCGGATCTTTTTGTTACCTGCGATCCACGGGATCGGCAAACCTCTCTCTATAAATCTTTTCCTTGCTTGGTGATTGAGGTGCTCTCTCCTTCAACAGAGGCCTTTGATCGCGGCGATAAGTTCCTTGACTATCAAAGCCTTGAGACGCTAGAGGAATACGTGCTGGTCAATACTCGTCAGCAGCGGCTAGAGACCTTTCGTCGCAGTACCTCGGGCTTATGGGTTTGGCAGGCCTATTCCCCGCCACAAAATTCGGTTGAACTCAAGAGCATCGCTTGGCAAGGCCACTTGTCTGATATCTATCAAGACGTGACCCTTGAGGAGGAGTTGAGGAGTTGAATTAAAAGTTGGTGTGAATCGCCTCCATCGGACACGCGGTCACACATTGCTCACAGACAATGCAACGGGAGCGGGTAAATTGGAGTTGAAACGTCTCTGGATGCAGCGTCAGCGCCTGAGTGGGGCATACCCCCGTACAGAGGCCACAGTGGACACAGGCCTGCTCATCAATCACAATTTCACGGCTGGCAAGGGAAACCTCAATATTCTGTTGCCGCAACCATTCTAGGGCGGCCTCCATTTGATCAATGTCCCCAGCCAACTCTAGAACCAGTTTGCCCACTTGGTTAGGTGCCACTTGGGCGCGAATGATATTGGCAGCAATGTTAAAGTCCTTGGCTAGGCGATAGGTGACGGGCATTTGAATCGTCCGTCGAGGGAATGTCAATGTGACTCGCTTTTTCACTGGTTGAAGCTTTGCATCGCAGTACAGCCCTTTCCACAAGTATCGCACACTCGCAACGCTGTGAAAGTTAGTGCACAGCCCTTTTCATAGGAATTGAAAATGAAAAACCACTAAATTTTGTTTACTAGTCTATAAACCTAAAAGCCATCTCCAAGGTGAAATTGTTACCCTGCTAGATAGGGATGAGATAGAGAATTTTTGTCAAAATTTAATAAATTATTAAAAATGAACATCGCAAAGAAAAACGAATCTCAAATCAAGCTAGAAGGTTCATCCGTTGCTGATGAAATGGCTCTTTTATGGATGCTTGCTGGCTTGATAATCATCTTCTTAAAATTATACTTTTCTCCCATCCTTTCAGTACAGTTGAGTTGTCAGCGCACTGAAACGAAAGATATGACCGCCACTGCCCAGTGCTGAGTTAAAGAATATTGGTTTTGGGGATTGTATAAACGAAATGAAATGTTAGTTGAATACGTCTCAGGGAGTAACATTGAAATCAAAGAGGAAATAGTTCGACGTGGTCACCGACGGAAATATTGCGCTTCTTGGAGCCTAGAGGATCATGGGGGTTCCTCTGTTGGTGGATGGGGTGGGGGAGATTGTGGTGCGATGAAAGCGGCACAAGACTGATTATCAAGATTCCTGTAGTCTAATCGAGAAACCTAGACGTATACCTATAGAAACCGTGATTGGTTACCGAGTGCAATTATATCTATTTTGACTTTGCCTTTGACGGTTAACTTCTTAGCAGTCTCTTATCAGCGATTCTACTATCCTCGTATGTCAGAGTTGTTGAAATATAAGGAAACATTAATCATTGATCGGTCTACAAGAAAGATTATATGGGAGAATCCGAAAACCAAATTTCGCAGAGAATATGACTTTCCCGATATAGAGGCAATGATTGTCCAAAAATATGTCGAAGTGATACAAGGCAGGCATGACCGTTCTTGGGAACAGAATCATTTCAAGATTTACTTCACTCTTAATGTGCCGGGGCCTCCTCGCAGAGTGCCTCTTTATCAAGGATGTAACGATGCCATAGCCGAATCCCTTATTACACAAATTCCTAAGTTTCTACCGGTCAAAATTGAGCACCAACAGTTGTCTCACCGACCAGAGGAAGACTAGGATTGGGAATCGGTGCTGACAATTTCACCGAGGCGTTCAATCTGCAAGGGAGTGTTGGGAAAGTCGGCTTGGGTTAAACGGCGAATCAGTTGCACACTGGCAAAGTTTTGATCAATGTGGGGAATCCCCTTGGCATCGAGGCGTACAGGAATGACTTTACCTTGAAGGAAGCGGCCAGAACCGTCGAGTTCAACATCTAGGATTAAGGACTTGCCAAGGGTGCCGTGACTGCTCAGGGTCTGATAGCCGACAAAGTTCCCTAGGGAATAGGCAATGAGGCGGCCTTTATACAATTCAAGGGCACGGGGGACATGGGGGCCATGACCTAAGATTAAATCGGCACCGTTATCAATCATGGTGCGGGCAAACTGAACCACATTGCCGCGGTCTTCGCCATAAAAGTACTCGGTGCGATCGCGGGTGTGAATTTGATCGCTGCCTTCGGCGCCACCATGGAAACTAACAACCACAATATCAGCGTTTTGCTTGGCCTTCTGTACAAGAGCGGCACCGGCCTTGAGGTCTTGAATGCGATTTTGGCCGTAGTAGGTGGCAAAGCCAATAAATGCGGTTTTCAGGCCATTGACTTCGAGGTAGGTAATTTGATTGAGATCACCAATGGCGGTCATGCCAGCGGCGTTGATGTGGCGAATCGTATCGCGAAATCCCTGCTCATGAAAGTCGTAGCTGTGGTTGTTGGCAATGTTGAGGACATTGAAACCAGCTTGGCGCAACACCTGTGCATAGCTGGGCGGTGAGCGAAAGGCAAAACTACGACCACTACTGGTGTTTTTGAAGGGATGGGGATGATCGGTGAGGGTACTTTCATAATTGCCAAAGAGGAGATCTGCCCCCTGAAGATAGGGTTTCACTTGGGCAAAGAGCTTTTGTGGATCCGCAGGCAAGCGGTTACTCGGAAAATTGGTGCCAAGGACAATATCGCCAACGGCCTTAATCCGCAGCCGGCGATCGCTCGGGGCGGGTGGGGGGGGCACAAGGGGAACGTCGGGTTCAGGGGTTGTAATGGCTGGACTGGGTTCCGCACTCGGCGGGGCATCGACACTGAGTTGATTTTGCAGGGTAAGGGCAACGGCACTCGTGCCCGCGATCGCCAGTAAACTGAGGGCAAAAGCACTGACCGCTTGATGGGATGGCGTGGTGGCAGGTGTTGTTGGATTTGAGCTTGCCTGCACAGACGGCGCCGCTGGTAAGGTCTCCTGTAAGTCAACGGTCTGTGTCCATTCTGGCCATTCTTCGCCAAGGAGCCGAGCATGGAGCCGTACACGTAGAACGCCTTGGGGCGCCAATTGCTTGAGGCCTCGGCAAACAAACTGAACGCAGACTTGGGGAGGGAGCGATCGCGCCGCTTCAAACATAATTTGTAAACAGTCACCCCGTCGCCGAACGAGGGCACGCACTCCCTTGGCCTGAAGCGTGCGGTTCATCAAATGGGCAATGGCCTCTGCTTGACCCTGCCGTGCCTGCTGCCAAATCAAATCAAGGGAAGCGGTCATGATCAAAGAACCCTCAGGCGATCGCGAGCGAACCTGTGGTTATTCTATGGGAAGTCACCAATCTTGAAAGTTAGTGTCAGGCCAATTTGACAAACGTCACGCAGAAGTTTCTTGGGTATGCAGGGCGCGCAACAGATCATGACGGCTAATAATGCCGACCAATTCTCCTTGGGCATTCAAGACCGGCAGGCGACTAATGTGGTGATTCACCATGAGGCGAGCCGCTTCGGCAATGGGGGCATCCACCCCAATGGTGTGGGGGTTAGGGGTCATCACATCCTGCACCTGTTGGCCAAGGGTTTTCTTGAGGTGTTGATGAAAGGATTCTGGAGACTCAAAGTAAATGATGCTGCCGAGGAACGTAATGTACAACGGTGGCTCGAGAGGCGCTTCGCGCACGATCAGGTCAGCTTCAGACACCAAGCCCACCAATTTGCCCTTATCATCCACCACGGGGAGGCCGCGCACCTGTTTTTCTTCCATCAGGCGAACTGCCTCAGAAATCGGGGCATCGGCACGAATGGTAAAGGGGTTGGGGGTCATGTAGTCACGGACAAGAGCGGTCATAGTTAACCTAGGGAATGAGAGGACAGATGGAGGGGATGGTAGTCGCCGTGCATTGCCAGATCGGGACGGAGGCTCTGGGCATGGCGCAGGTAGGCATGGTAAATCGGTTGATCGGGGTTGGGGGTGTTGAAGTAAATCAAGCAGCGGATACAGCGGGGTAAGCCTCCCTCCACATGCATTTGTTGAACATCGAGGAGAGGAATGTTGCGCCAATGGGGACATTCCCGGGCGATCGCCGCCGGAAAGATTTGATCGAGGTCACGGGTCACAGAGAAGGTCACACTAATCACTTCCGAGAAATCGAGGGCATTGCGCCGCTCAATCTCGCCGAGGAGTTCCAAAACCGCCTCACGGATTGCTGGAATTGAATTTTCAGTGGCGGTAGTTGCTCCACGAATTGCTCGGACGCGCCAGCCCACAGTGTGCTCCTCCATCAAGATATCCGCAAGGGTACTGTATCCAGCTTAGGGGCGATAGAGCCATAGGGGAAGTCCATTGGTGGCCATTTCAAATTCCAACCAGTCGAGACCCGCTTGCCACGGAAAGGGGAATCGTTCCTGCTGACGCGGAAACAGCCGAGCCAAGGGCGACTTGGGTTCTTCAATGGTTTGCACCTTGGTTTTGTCGGGGTCAAGTCCTGCCAATTCCGCCAGCCAGCGACGGGCATCCTCCTCGGTTCCCAAGCGATCCACCAGTCCGAGAGCAAGGGCCTGTTCACCGGTAAAGACACGGCCATCGGCAAAACTGCGTACCGTTTCCACATCGAGGTTACGGCCTTCGGCCACGGTTTGGACAAATTGGTGATAGCTGGTGTCAATGAGGTCTTGGAGAATGCGGATTTCTTCCTCAGTGAGGTCGCGATCGAAAGCAAGAATGTCCTTGTAGGGGCCAGACTTGATCACCTTGAATGAGACCCCCACCTTGTCGAGGAGCCGTTGCAAATTGTTGCCCCGCAGGATGACGCCAATACTGCCCGTAATGGTGCCGGGGTTGGCCATGATGTGCTGTGCCCCCATACCGATATAGACCCCGCCAGAGGCAGAGATATTGCCAAAACTGGCAACGATTTTCATTTTCGACTGCAAACGCTTGAGGGCCGCATAGATTTCTTGGGAATCCCCCACGGTTCCGCCGGGACTGTCAATGCGCACCAGTAGTGCCGGATAGCCCCGTTCTTCAATGGTTTTCAGGGCTTTGAGGACACGACGGCGAGTACCCCCAGCGATCGCCCCCGTAATTTCGAGGCGGGCAATTTGACGATGGTAACCACGGGATAAGGGCCAAGGCATAGGCAGCAATCAGTTCAGCAAATCGTAACAATTGACTCGGATTTCTAATCTAGCAAGGTTCTAGGAGGCAGAGGGCGGTGCTTGCTTCACCATCGCTGCTGAGAGTCCCTCGGTCCCGTTGCCGATATACCACAGGGCTGCTGCGGCTTCGGCGTGGGTGACGGGTTTTTGGGGCTGGAGCAAGAGGGTTTCTCCCCAAACGCGGCGAATGTTTGAGAGATCCCCCGCGAGATAGTCAGCGGCCACGGCATTGATGGCGGGGGGAGCAATCCGTTGACTGTCCTTGAAGCCCCATGTTTGCTGAATGCGGTCAATCGTGCTGGGACTGAGCCGCCCCTGTTGATCGAGGGGCACTTTCCACTGCAACAGCGTTTCGCGAGTAAGGGGAGCATTGGGGCGAAAGAGGGTACTAGTATCGCCGGTGAGGGGGCTGGGCAAAAATCCTGCCATCGCCAGTCCCTGAATATAGGGAAAGTCGGGATGATCACGGGGCACATCTTGGAAAATGGGTGTGTCGTTGCGGCTGCCCAAGCGGATTTGGCGTGCGGGGCGATCGGCATAAAAGCGGTTGTAGGTGGTCACCAACCAACGCACAAACTGAGCACGACTGATGGGGGTATTGGGTTGCAGGCGATCGCCCGTGGTGCTGAGAACCCCCAGTTCTGCCAAGTCACGAATGGCCGGCTGTAGGGGGGCAGGGGCGTCCTCTAGATCAGCGAACGTTTGGGGGGAGGAATGGGTGGGCTGGGGAGACGGTGTGGCCGTGGTGCTATTGACGGGTGTGTAGGCCACGGTGAAGGTTGTCAGGTTATTTTCTGGCACCGTGTTGATGGTGACGCTCACTTCCAGTTCAGCACTGCGCCCCTTGAGGGTGATCGTATTGTCGGCTACCTGTTGCTCCACCAGTTGCCAGCCCGACTGTTGAAATTGTTGGCTATAGAATTGCTGGATGGCGATCGCCGGCGCGGGTGCTTGCCAGCGGGTTTCCGTCGTCTGGGGTGACCCCGCTTGGGGCTGATTGGCTACAAGCATCGCATTAGGAAACCGTAAATTCTCTGGTAGCGTTGTCGTCGGTTCTGGCGTGGGTGCCTTCCCTGCCCATTGATCAGCATTGGGGTCAGCAGCAAACCAACTTTGTAGCCCACTGCCCTCACAACTGCTGAGAAGCAGGGCACTCAAGAATAAGATCCATCCCAATTGGCGCGATCGCTTCAACGTTCTTCGACCCTCAGCTTGCTACCGTTTCACTCAGCACTGATTTCAACCGCCATAGAAGGAAAGTCTGCCCCAACTCTAGAGGCAGCGGTGTCACCCCCTCAATACAGGACTGTACCCAGCCCTCTCCCCACGACCATTCTTGCCAGCCCTCAATGGCCTGCCGCAGTACCAATACCAGTCGCTCTGCTGTGAGTAGTTCCACGCGATGTTCCAGTTTTAACCACAGGAATTCACTGGTGAAGGTATCCCCCACTTGCAGGCGATCGCCCGTCGTCTGAACCTGTAGGGGCCACAACCACTGCCGTAACTGTGCTGGCTGCGTCAAATACTCCCGCAGTTGGTCTGCGGTGGCCGGCACCTCAATGCGCAAATGGCTTGACTGAAATGTTCCCAGCATCGCTTTCCCTAAGAGGATAGATACGTGTAGCTGCGCAAACTCCGCTCATAGTTTTCTAGCAGGTGCTGCGCTTCTGCCAATGTAATTTGCTGTTCTGCCAGCGCTGCCTCAGTGCGACGGCGAATTTTTTCTAACAGGGCATCCCCTTGGTACTGCACATAACCGAGGACTTCTTGCATTGTATCGCCCCGCACTAGGTGCTCAATTTCATAACCCTTGGGAGTTAGACGGATATGGACGGCATTCGTATCCCCAAAAAGATTGTGGAGATTGCCCATGATTTCCTGATAGGCACCGTTGAGAAAGAGACCAAGGTAGTAGGGTTCCCTTGGGCGAAAGGGATGCAGTTCCAAGACCGATTTCACATCCCGCAGGTCAATAAATTGGTCAATTTTGCCGTCGCTGTCGCAGGTCAGATCTGCAAGGATGCCCCGTTCTGTGGGTTCTTCATCGAGGCGGTGGATTGGCATGATTGGAAACAGTTGATCGATCGCCCAGCTATCAGGCACCGACTGAAACACCGACAGATTGATGTAGTAAATCGAAGCCATGATTTTCTCAAGATCTTCGAGATCGTCGGGCACATATTCCTGCTGGCGAGCAATGCCGAGGATTTTGGCACAACAGGCCCAAAAGAGACTTTCTGCCCGTGCCCGCTCTGGCAAACTCAAGTAGCCAAAGTTAAAGAGACTGATGGCCTCCCCCTTGAATTGCAGGGCGTCGTTGTAGGCCTCTTGGTAGTTGTTCTCATCAATCGTTTGGTAGGTGTCGTAGAGGTTGCGGATAATCAGGTGCTCGTCCTCCGTGGCCGGTTCGGGGGTAATTTTGGGCACTTCACTGACCCCCAAGACATTGAAAATCAATACCGATTGATGGGAGGCAATGGCGCGGCCACTCTCACTGATGAGGATAGGATCGGGAATGCCTCGCTGCCGACAGGCGTCCTTAATGCCGGCCACGACATCACTGGCGTAGTTTTGCATGCTGTAGTTTTTCGAGGCATGGAAATTGGTTTTGGAGCCGTCGTAATCCACCCCTAAGCCACCGCCCACATCAAGGTATTGCATATTGGCACCGAGGCGCACCAGTTCACCATAAATTTGCCCCGCCTCACGAATCGCATCCTTAATGACGCTAATGGCAGAAATTTGCGAGCCAATGTGAAAGTGCAACAGTTGCAGGGAATTGAGCATCCCCGCTTCTCGCAGTTGTTCGACTGCCGTTAAAATCTCTGGCACGGTGAGACCAAACTTGGCGCGATCGCCCGCAGAAGTGCCCCAGCGCCCCACCCCTTGGGTACTGAGTTTTGCCCGCACGCCCACAATGGGTTCAATGCCCAAAGCCTGACTGACAGCAATCACTTCCGCGACTTCTTCGGGCTGTTCAAGGACAATGATCGGGGTGTGGCCAAGGCGACGCGCCAGAATAGCCGTTTCAATGTAGCCGCGATCCTTATAGCCATTGCAGATTAGCAGTGCCCCCGGTGTATTGAGCATGGCCAAGGCAATCAGCAATTCCGGTTTTGATCCTGCCTCTAGGCCAAACTGATGGGACTGGCCAAAGCGCACGAGGGCTTCAATGATGTGGCGTTGTTGATTGCACTTAACGGGAAAGACCCCCTTGTAGGCTCCCTGATAGCCATAGCGGGCAATGGCGCGGGCAAAGCAAGCATTCAGTCGCTCAATGCGATCCTCAAGGATATCGGAAAACCGCAGTAGCAGGGGGAGGCCAATGTTGCGCTGTTGGAGCGCCTGCACCAATTCATAGAGATCCAATGACCCACCGCGATCGCCCTTGGGAGAAACGGTGACATGACCCGCCGCATTAATCCCAAAGTAGGGTTCGCCCCAGCCCTGAATGCGGTAGAGCTGCTCGCTGTCCTCAATTGTCCAATTACTGGTTTTCGTAACGGTCAAGGCCATCGTGGGTGACACAGCAGCCATAGTGCGCTCCCAAATAAAACCCTGCTGATCCTAACTTGTTTTTGCCAGTGGCACCAATGCAATTGCCGTCGCCTTTTCGGAAGCGTTCGGCTGGCATGGTAGCATTAGGGATCGCTTCCCCTACCGTTGACCGCCATGGCCTTTACGAAAATTTTGATTGCCAATCGTGGCGAAATTGCACTGCGGATTCTGCGTACCTGTGAGGAATTGGGCATTGCAACGGTTGCCGTCTATTCCACCGTAGATCGCCATGCCCTGCATGTGCAATTGGCCGATGAGGCGGTGTGCATTGGCGAAGCCCCCAGTAGCCGCAGCTATCTCAATATTCCCAACATTATTGCTGCTGCCCTCACCCGCCATGTCTCGGCGATTCACCCGGGCTATGGCTTTTTGGCGGAAAATGCCCGCTTTGCCGAGATCTGCGCCGACCACAAAATTACCTTTATTGGGCCGAGTCCCGCTGCCATGCGTGCTATGGGGGATAAATCCACCGCCAAAGCGACGATGCAACAGGTGGGGGTGCCGACAATTCCCGGCAGTGATGGACTGGTGCAAGATGAGGAAACTGCTCGGGCGATCGCCCGCAAAATTGGCTATCCCCTGATGATTAAAGCCACGGCTGGGGGGGGTGGCCGGGGGATGCGCTTGGTGCGCTCTGCTGAAGATTTAGGACGGGCCCTCAGTGCCGCCCAAGGGGAAGCGGAAGCCGCCTTTGGCAATGCCGGCGTCTATCTGGAGCGATTTATTGAAAATCCCCGCCACATTGAGTTCCAGATTCTGGCGGATAGCTATGGCAATGTCATTCACCTTGGGGAGCGCGATTGCTCTGTACAGCGGCGTCATCAAAAGCTCCTTGAGGAAGCGCCTAGCCCTGCCCTCACCCCCGAACTGCGTGCCAAGATGGGAGCTGCTGCTGTCACTGCCGCTAAAGCCATTAACTACGTCGGTGCCGGCACCATTGAATTTCTCCTCGACGGCCAAGACAACTTTTACTTCATGGAAATGAATACTCGCATTCAGGTGGAGCACACCGTCACAGAAATGATTACGGGGCTGGATCTGATTGCGGAGCAAATTCGCATTGCCCAAGGGGAACCCCTCAGCTTGACCCAAGAACAGGTGCTGTTGCGGGGACATGCCATTGAATGCCGCATCAATGCCGAGGATCCGGAGCGCAATTTCCGTCCCCATCCCGGTCGTATTAGTGGTTACTTGCCCCCCGGTGGCCCTGGGGTGCGCATGGACTCCCATGTTTATACCGACTATGAAATCCCCCCTTACTATGATTCGCTGATCGGTAAATTGGTGGTGTGGGGGAGCGATCGCCCCGCTGCCATTGCCCGCATGAAGCGTGCCCTAAGAGAATGTGCGATTATGGGGGTGCCGACCACCATTCCCTTTCATCAGCAGGTGATGGACACGCCAGAGTTTCGCAGCGGTATTGTCTATACCAACTTTGTCGATAAGCTCATGACCACATTGGGCTGGAATGTTTAATGCTTGGGCCAAAGAAACTACTGATTGCAGCGAGTGGTACTGGCGGGCATCTCTTTCCCGCACTAGCAGTAGCAGAAGAGTTACCTGAATATAACATCCATTGGTTGGGGGTGCGCGATCGCCTTGAACAGAAATTAATTCCGCCCCATTACCCCCTGCATACGATCAACTTCGCTGGTGTCCAAGGCAAGACCCCTTGGGCAAGGCTGCGCCCCCTCTGGCAATTTTGGGGAGCTTTTTGGCAAACGCGCCAGTTGTTAAAACAGGGACACTTCCAAGGGGTGTTTACCACCGGTGGCTACATTGCAGCGCCAGCTATTTTAGCAGCTCGCAGTTTGGGGCGTGTCGCCCTGCTCCATGAATCCAACGCCCTACCGGGCAAAGTCACCCGCTGGCTGGCGCCTTGGTGTACGCTGGTTGCCTTGGGTACTCCCGCGAGTTTAGCCTACCTCAAATCCAAACGGCTGAACCTACGGGTCACGGGCACCCCGGTGCGTCCCGATATTCTCCATCCCGGCGACTTGGAGTTGCCGATTCCCAAGGAGGTACCCCTGATTCTAGTGATGGGGGGGAGTCAAGGGGCAGTGGCCATCAATCGCCTTGTACGGGAAACGGTTCACCGCTGGCTCGAGGCGGGGGCTTGGGTGGTGCATCTCACGGGCAACAATGATCCCGATGCCCAAAGTGTTCAGCATCCCCACTATCTCGTCTTTCCCTTCTTTGAACCCATGGGATCCCTGCTGCACCGCGCGGATATCGTCATTAGTCGAGCTGGCGCCAGTGCCTTGGCGGAACTAACCCTCACAGGAACCCCAGCGCTGTTGATTCCCTATCCCTATGCGGCTGAAGATCACCAAACGGTGAATGCTGAAGTGCTGGTGAGTGCCGGCGCTGCTGAAATGATCCCGCAGTCGGCATTGACGGGCGATCGCCTCGGGCAGATCATTTTAGAATGGCTAGGGCAGCCGCAAAAATTACAAGCCATGGCCGAGAATGCCCGCCAATTGGCGATGCCCAACAGCAGTCAGCAGGTCGCTGATCTCATCCGTACGTTGATTCCCGCCCCCTAGGAAATGTCCTATGCCCATCCGTCTTCTTTTTGTTTGTCTTGGTAATATCTGTCGCTCCCCTGCCGCCGAAGGGATCATGCAAGATCTGATCAAAAAGGCAGGTTTAGAGTATGAGATTCAGTGTGACTCTGCCGGCACCAGCAACTTTCACGTTGGCGATCCACCGGATGCCCGCATGGTAATGACGGCACGGCAACGGGGACTGCACTTGACCCATCGAGCACGCCAATTTCATGCCGCCGACCTTGAGGAATTTGATCTGATTTTGGCGATGGATCGGGAAAACTACTATGATATCTTGCGCCTTGACCCCGAAGGGAAATACCGCGATAAAGTGCGGTTAATGTGTGATTTTTGCCGTCACCACGACGCGAGGGAAGTGCCCGACCCCTACTACGGTGGCCGTCAGGGGTTTGAGAAGGTGTTGGATCTGCTCACCGATGCCTGTGAAGGCCTCCTAGAGTATCTCAAGGCTCACTACCCCCAACTACAGGAGCAGCATTGATGGACTACCGCAGTGCCGGTGTAGATGTGGCCGCTGGCCGTGCCTTTGTCGAGCAGATTCGCCCCTTGGTGCAGCGCACCCAACGACCGGAAGTAGTGGGACGACTGGGAGGCTTTGCTGGGCTATGTCAAATTCCCAAGGGCTATCGTCAACCCCTTTTGGTGTCGGGAACTGATGGAGTGGGCACGAAGCTAAAACTGGCTCAAGCCCTCGATCGCCACGATACGGTTGGCATTGATCTGGTGGCCATGTGCGTCAACGATGTCCTCACCTGTGGTGCTGAGCCGCTCTTTTTCTTGGACTACATTGCCTGTGGTCGTCTGGCGCCAGAGATGATGACCGCTGTGGTGGCGGGTATTGCCCAAGGGTGTGAAGCGGCGGGTTGTGCCCTCTTGGGGGGGGAGACAGCGGAAATGCCGGGATTCTATGCCGAAGGGGTCTATGACCTTGCGGGGTTCTGTGTTGGTGTCGTTGAGCAGGATCAGGTGCTGGATGGCACGCAGGTGCAGGTGGGGGATGTGGTCTTGGGATTGGCCAGTTCTGGGCTGCACAGCAATGGCTTTAGTTTGTTGCGTAAAATTGTTAGCGATCGCCAGCTCAGTTGGCAGGATACCCCCCTTGGCTCCACCCCCCTTGGCGAGCTGTGCTTAGAACCGACGCGCCTCTATGTCCAACCCATTCGTGCTGCTTTGGCGCAAGGGATTCCCATCCACGGCATGGCTCACATCACCGGCGGTGGTCTGCCGGAAAATTTGCCCCGCTGCTTGGGTCAAGGGCAATCCGCACAACTGGATCCTCAGGCTTGGCCAATTCCGCCACTCTTCCACTGGCTAGGGGAAATGGGAGGGGTCAGTTTGGGCGAACTTTTCAACACTTTCAATATGGGGATTGGGTACACCGTGGTTTTACCGCCGTCAGCGGTTGCAGCGGCGCAGGCCTGCTTTGCCGAGTGGGGGGTTGAGAGTTGGCCAATTGGCACCGTTGTTGCGGGCACCAGTGAGGTACTGGGATTACCTCCTGCTTAGTTGATGCGCATGTACCATTCACCATTTCGCTGACGCCTAGAATAAAGGTGCTGGCTGCTATCACGGACGGTTGCGAAAAATGACGGCTCCTCTCCTCACCCTTGAAAGTGGCGATCGCCTGACCCGCGAGGAATTTGAATACCGCTATGAGCACTCTCCCCACATCAAAAAAGCGGAACTCATCAATGGAGTCGTGTTTGTGGCCTCCCCAATTAGAGTAAGAAAGCACGCTCAACCTCACGGACACATGGTTGTGTGGCTGGGTACCTATGCGACACTGATGCCCAGTTTGATGATGTGTGACAATGCTACTGTACGGCTGGATGACAGCAATGAAGTGCAACCTGATGTGCTATTGCGCCTCGAAGAATCGGCGGGGGGACAATCACGCATTAGTGCCGATGACTACATCGAAGGGGCACCGGAGTTAGTGATTGAAATTGCCTCTAGCAGTGCCGCCTACGATCTCCACGACAAGAAAGACCTCTATTGCCGTTTTGGCGTCAAGGAATATCTGGTGTGGGTGGTCTCAGAACAGGCCTTCTACTGGTATCACCGCGAGCAGGGGAGCTACGTTCAGCAACAGCCCGATCGCGAGGGAGTGCTGCGTAGTCAGGAATTTGCCGGCCTCTGGCTGAACTTGCCGGCCCTTTTACAAGGGGATATGAAAAAGGTGATGCTCACATTGCAACAGGGGTTGTCAACAAGAAGTGATCACCCCCTCAGTGAAGGATAGATCATGGAACGCTGGCAGTGGCGACTCAAGAGTTATAAAAAAGCGTTTCAGAGGCTTCAGGAAGGGGTGGAACTGTGCCGTACTCGCCCCTTGAGCAATATAGAAAAGCAGGGAGTGATTCAAGGATTTGAGTACACGTTTGAACTGGCGTGGAACTTGCTCAGGGACTATAGCTATTCCAATCAAGAATGAGATATTATCCAGCACAATAACTGTGAATGCGTCAGGACACCTTTGTAAAGGTCAGCGTCAAGGCAAAACGTTTGAGAGCAGGATGGGACGATGACTATCTCGCTCATCTCCTTGCTACTGCCTGAGTATGCGTTTGCCCTGCGAGGATTTCGGATCAGCCTCACTGCTTGCCTGTAAGGCTTTGAGATCTAGCAAACTGACGATCGTCCCCGTCATCGGAATGGCAAGGAAAATACCGACAATTCCTGCGACTGTTGCCCCTACTAGGAGGGAAAAAAATAAAACCACTGGATTCAGGTTGACGGTGTTGCGCATGACACGGGGCATGAGAATATTTTCTTCCACCTGTTGCAGCAGAATACAGCTAATCAGCACTTGTACACTCAGGGCAATACTCTTGGGCAGCAGGATCAAGCAGATGAGGGAAATGCCCATCGTTGAGCCAATCCCTGGAATGAGATCCAAGCCACCGGCGATCGCCCCAAGGGCAAGGGCATAGGGGGCACGTAACACCAGCAAGACAAGGAATGTGGCGGTACCAAAGAAGAGAGAGAGAAGCAAACGGCCACTAAAGAAGCCCAAAAAGTTCCGCTCTAAGGCTTGGGGCACGCGATCGCGCCACGGATCAGGCAAAAAACTCAGTAGGTACTGCCATAGCCGCTCCCCCTCCAGCAGCATAAAGAAGGTAATCACAGCCAGAATAATGCCGCTGAGCAACAGCGCAAAGACAGACTGCAACTTGCCAAAACCAAACTGCAGACCCGCAAGGGCAAAGTTGCGTAATTCTGACTCCAGTTGCTGGAAATTGATGTCTAGATTCCATCGCGCCAGAAACTGCTGCATCCTCTCAAGGGAGTCAATCCACAGATCAATTTGGCTGGGCAAATTGGTGATCAAGTCCTGCAACTGGCCAATGATCGCCAACCCAAGGGTAATCCCCAAGCCGATTAGAATTGCCAATGTCCCGAGAAACACAATGGTAACCGCCAAACCATGGGGCAAGTAACGCTTGAGCCAGCCCACGGGATAGTTGAGTAAAAACGCCAGAATGGCTGCAAAAAGAAACATCAGTAAGACGTAGGCAAAGTAGTGCAAAAGTTGCACGCCAATCCAGCCAAGAGCAAAGAGCAGCAGCAGGCGCAGTAGACGGTGGTTTTCGAGGCGATCGAGCCAATTGAACATAGATTGATGTCAGATGCCCTCAACGCCTTGACTATAGCTCATAGGCTGCGTTTTGCGGCTCAGTTACATTACTTTACAAAGCGTCTGACCCTTTGGGATCATGGGATGGGGTTTTAATCGTACGGAGTAGATCGGCGTGGATCAGCACAGTTGGCAAACCAGTTCGCAGTGGATCATGGTGGGGTTATTGCTCTTGTTTGCGATCGCCCACAGTGGATTGGCAAGCTTACGTCCTTGGGCAGAAAAGCGCGTCGGTGCCCGCCTTTATCGCATTTTTTTTGCCTTAGTGAGTCTACCCTTAGCGACAATCTTGATTCTCTACTTTTTGGCCCATCGCTACGATGGCGTGCAACTGTGGCAACTCCAAGGGGTACCGGGGATGGGGGCGCTCGTGTGGGGGCTATCGGCGATCTCGTTTCTCTTTCTTTATCCGGCCACATTTAACTTGCTAGAGATTGCCGCTGTACAAAAGCCAGAAGTGCACCTCTACGAAACGGGCATTATTCGCATTACCCGCCACCCGCAGTTATGGGGACAGGTGATCTGGTGTGTGGCGCATACGCTGTGGTTGGGCACGTCCTTTACACTGCTGACCTCCCTTGGGCTGATTGCCCATCACTGCTTTGGAGTTTGGCATGGCGATCGCCGCTGGTACGCACGGCATGGAGAAGCGTTTACTGCCCTGAAAGCCCGCACCTCAATCATTCCCTTCAAAGCCATTTGGCAGGGCAAGCAACAACTGATGTGGCAAGAATTTTTGCGCCCCGCCTATGGGGGAGTAGCCATCTTTGTCGGTTTGCTGTGGTGGCTACATCCTTACTTTTATCATGTCACGCCGCAAATTTTGCCCTTTTAGCTTCTCCATTGGAAATTCCGCATAATTGAAGATGGAGCTATTTTAAGCAACTTTTTCTCACCGCTTTGCAACAGTGTCCTCCCCATCCTCCCCTCCTTCTCTGACTGCTGAATCTCGCCTCACTCGACTTTTCAATCAATTACAACCGCCCCCGGAAACCGTCGTACTGGTCTTGGCAGTACTCATTGGCGGCAGTGCCGGGCTAAGTGTGCTGCTGTTTCGTTACCTGATTGAGACAATTCATCACATGGCCCTTGAAGACTTGATGGGGCTTATTGGTCGATGGGGCGCTTGGACACTGGCCTGTGTTCCGGCCTTGGGGGGCTTGCTGGTGGGGATCATCCGCTGGTTTGTCCAAGAGTTTAGTCCCAACCTGATGTCATTGATGGGTGCTGTAGAAGCAGGCAAGGAAATTCCCTTCATTCGCCCCATTGCCAAAACCCTTGCGGCGGCGATTTCCCTTGGTACAGGTGCGTCCCTTGGTCCAGAAGGCCCCAGTGTGGAAGTGGGTGCCAACATCGGCATTCTCTTGGGTCAAGCGCTGAAGGTTTCCCGAGAACGGCAAAAGTTGCTCCTCGGTGCAGGGGCGGCGGCAGGGTTGGCAGCAGGCTTCAATGCCCCGATCGCTGGCGTGTTCTTTGCCCTAGAGGTGGTATTGGGCACCACGTTTGAAACAACGGCTGTGAGTGTGGTGCTTTTGGCTGCTGTGATTTCTGCCCTGATTACCCAAATTGGCTTGGGGGCACAACCCGCCTTTGATTTGCCCACCTATGAGGTGCGCAGTTCCCTTGAGTTGCCCTTGTATTTGGGCTTAGGACTGTTGGCCTACGGCGTTGCCATTGTCTATACCCAGTTACTTCAGTGGCTCCCCCAAGTCTTTCAGGGGAAGATTCCACCCATGCAGTTTTTAGGTCGTATTCCCCTAGCGCTGCGTCCCCTAGTGGGTGGCCTCTGCGTTGGCCTTGTGGCTCTGCATTTACCGCAAGTGCTGGGCATTGGCTATGAAACGGTGGAAGCAATTCTCAGGGACGTGAACCTCTCCCTTGGTTTGTTGTTGGTATTGCTGCTAGCCAAAATGGTACTGACAGCAGTGAGTCTTGGCAGTGGCTTGGTGGGGGGCATCTTTGCACCAGCCCTATTTCTGGGGGCTTCTCTAGGAGCTGCCTACGGTAAGGTGTTGCCGATCCTGCTACCCATGTTTGCCAACAGTATTGCTGCACCAGCAGCCTATGCCACAGTGGGAATGGCAACTGTCCTCGCGGCAAGTGTCAATGCTCCCTTAACAGCTATTTTGCTGCTGTTTGAAATGACGCGGGACTACCGCATTATTTTGCCCTTGATGGCAGCGGTGGGCTTAAGTGTCTGGTTGGTGAATAGTTTGAGTGTTCAAAAACGGGGCGAACTGCCCGCATTGGCACCCAGCGCTCAGACCCAGAAGGAGGAGCAGGAGGAAAGTCCCCCCAATCTTTCTGTGGCGGAAGCCATGCAAGCGGAGGTGCTGTTTCTGAGCGAAGCAATGCCTGTGGTTGAAGCTGGCTTACAACTAATCGAAAAAAAAGCCTACTGCGCCTTTGTGACCGATAATCAGCAGGACTTGATGGGGTTGATCACCCTTGGGGATATTAATCGGGTGCTGACCCGTTGGGAAACTGATCAGGAAACAACGGCCTATCAAACGCAAACGGTGGGGAGTGTCTGTACGCGGGAGCTATTGCTTGCCTACGGTGATGAACCCCTGAAGGACGCCCTCGATCGCATGGGGGCGCGGGATTTGAGGCAGTTACCCGTGGTGGATCGCAACAATCCGCAACGGGTTTTGGGACTGCTCACCAGAGAGAATATCCGCCTTGCCTATTCTCTGGATCAAACGCGACGTAAGCTTTTGCCCTATTTGGAGCAGGCGATGCTGTCGCTGCCCCTAGAACCCGCTGTTTCAGATCTGGTGGAGACCTCCCATTAGCTGGCAGCGCAGGTGAATGACCTCACCAATCACAATCAAGACAGGCGTTTGAATCTGTGCCTCGTCATAGGTGGCGATCGCTCGCTCTAGGGTTGTCACCACCACCCGTTGCTGCGGTGTTGTCCCTGATTCAATAAAGGCCAAGGGCGTCTGGGGCGATCGCCCCCCTGCCAGGAGTTGCGGCACAATTTCCCGCAGATGATGGAGTCCCATGTAAATCACAATCGTATCCACCGCCGTAGCCAGAGCCGACCAATTTACACGCGGTTGATAGCGACCAGCAGCCTCATGGCCCGTGACAAAAACCACCGAAGAACTAAAATCCCGATGGGTGAGGGGAATGTGCGCATAGGCAGGTGCAGCCACCCCACTGGTGACCCCCGGCACCACTTCGACAGTAATGCCAGCCTCGACAAGGGCAAGACACTCTTCACCCCCTCGGCCAAAGACAAAGGGATCACCCCCCTTGAGGCGCACAATCACCGCATGGCGCTGAGCCAAGTCAATCAACAGGCGGCAAATCTCCGCTTGGGAGAGGGTATGGTTGCCCCGCCGCTTGCCCACATGAATTTTTTCCGCTTCGGGGTTGATCAAGTTAAGAATTTCGGGGCTAATCAGCGCATCGTAGAGCACCACATCCGCCCACTCCAGTAGCGTCTTGGCACGCACCGTCAGTAGCCCCACATCGCCGGGACCTGCGCCCACTAAATATACTTTGCCAATTAATTGCGATGAACTCATTCTTGAATCAAACCTTGTATAACGGTTTCTATCTGCTGAAAAGCTGGAGTGGCTCACTCAACAGTCACCAGTTCTGCTGGCAGCGCTTCCCACCCTTGTCCCTTGCGTACCAGTAGCGGGGGGTCAACGGTGAGATCAAGGATACTCGACATTTGCTGTCCGGGGGGTTCGCCGGTATCAATCATTAAATCCACCCGTTTGTCAAAGGCATCGAAGAGATCTGCGGTATTCACGTAATACGTCTCGTCGTCGGGCAGTCGTGCTGAGGTGGAAATAATCGGATTCCCCAAGGCGGTCAATAGCGCTTGGCTCACAACGTGGTCAGGTACGCGAATCCCTGTGGTTTTGCGTTTGGGATTTTGGACAAGGCGGGGCACCAGTTTGGTAGCGGGGAGCAAAAAGGTGTAGGGGCCTGGGATCAGGCGACGCATGAGGCGATAAGCAGCATCGCTGACATAGGCATACTGGGCAATGTTGGAGAGGGAAGAGCACAAAAAAGTGACGGGTTTATCGTTGGAGAGTTGCTTGAGTTGGCGTACCCGTTGCACCGCTCCTTTGTGGTTCATGTCGCAGCCAATGGCATAGACGGTATCCGTGGGGTAGAGCATGACTGCCCCTTCCTTGAGAGCCTCAACAATTTGGGCGATCGTGCGGGGCTGGGGGTTAACCGGATGAAGCTCAAAAATCGCTGCCATTCAAAGATCCGCAAGGGCACTGCCGCTATAACGTAGTTTTAGTTTAACGGCAATAGCACGGGCGAATGCACCTCATCTAATGCACCTCATCTAGTGTTTTGAGCTAAGTGTCCGTTTCGGGGAGCCAATTCTGGGTCAAAACCCTCTCTAGGGGATAAGGGCAGGTTTCAGGAAAGGTGCTCAGCGGTAAACCCGTTTGCTCTGCTGCTTGGCGGCGAGCGCGTTCATAGTTTATGGCAAGTTGGCTGGCCGGATAATCCCGCAAGCTCGGACTATCAGCTATGGTCAGCTCAATTTGAGTGCGGGCATCCGTGATCGAATCCAACCAACTATCGGATCGGCGCTGGGGTTGATATTGCCACTTTAAGAGGTGTAGCAGCAGACGAGTTAACTGGCTATTGATGGCGCGCCGTTCACTTTTGCCCAAGTCCTCTACCTCAGCAATGAGATGGGGCAGATCCAACTCTTGCCATCGTCCTTCTCGCAATAATGCCACTGTTTCTGCAATCCACGCACTGTAATCTTGGTCGTACTGCTGCTTCATTGTTCCTAGATAAGGCGTGCCAGCATGATTCTTAGATGCAATTTTCAGAATAGCGGAACTACAAGACGGTACTCGCGGTCTTTAGCTCTAGCACTATGTGGAGTACAGTACACTAGATTCGGTTAGTGGATGGTTCTCAATGAAAAACTCCTTGCGCTATCTCCTGTTTGGCTTGGGTGTGGGGCTGGCGATCGCCCTTGTGCCCCGTTTACCTGTTTTGCACTCTCCCGATATGGTCATGGCGCAGGGAACCAGTCAGACCATTTCCCCCCAAGGGCTGGCGAACCACCTCAAGAAAATCAATGCCAAGATGTACGGTGCCTACTGGTGTCCCGCTTGCATGAAGCAAAAAGAACTCTTTGGCAGCGCTTTCAAAAGTATCAACTATATTGAGTGCGATGCCCGCGGTACCAATGGCCAGCCAGAACTGTGCAAGCAGGCCAATATCCGTGCCTACCCCACATGGGAAATCAACGGTAAACGCTATGAGGGGGTCTATCCCCTAGAGGGTCTAGCTCAGCTTTCGGGGTATCAGGGGCGCTAATGCTCGCGAAGCCTAAAAACTCTTTATGAGGAGAGAACTTGGCACCAATTTTTATCGTCGGTTGTCAATTGATTGTCTTGTTGTTTATCATCAAAAAGTAGTAGGGCGTTTGCGCTAGTCAGCGATCAAAGGTACCTAAGTCATTCTTGTGATTAGGATCACGGGAAAAACGTGCTTTCGATCACCAGTTAACGATATGTTGCCTTCTATGATGCAGGTATGTTAGACCCTCTCAATTGTGCCCCTGAATTCCAGCACGGTCGGTAGCGGCGTGGCTTAGGAGCGCATTATCCCCTATGAATACTTGGATAAAGACAAACGACTACCAACTGATTTATGAACACTTGCTGGAATGCGTGCAGCACGAGAGTCCACAGCAAGTCATTGAGCGGTTTCGTGCCCTTTTTCTCATGGGCTATACCTATCCCGATCGCCAGATTCAAGAAGTGATGGATCGGATTGTGACGGGGGCACGGGTGGCAGATAATTTTCGTCCCTTTATGAACCGCTGCTGCCACATTTTGATTAACCGCTGGCAGTCGCGTCCTTTGCTCCAAGGGGCAGTTCCCGAATTTCTGGCTATGCTGCAAACGCCTGTGGCGATGCCGGCGGGGGGTCTGAGCCGGGCACCGATTGTGCGTAAGCTGCGGCTGCTCCTCAAGGATTATTTAGAGAGTGAAGCCTTTCAGAAGCTCCAGCGCATGGTGCAATTTCTGCAAGAAGATGCCCAAGACGTTTCACAGATTCAGCAAAATAGCGATCGCCCCCTTGCCACCTTAATTCGCCGCTATCCCTATCTCTATAACCACTGCTTGGTGGGCGATGACACGACACCCGAAGACCTGCGCTACATTCAAGACTTTCAGCAAAAGGCCACTCAGCAGTTTGAAATGAACCTGAGTCAATACCTCACGAGTGAGTTTCGCCGTGCTCAGGGGCATAACAATATCCCACTGGTGAAAAATCCCACGTTGCTCTCTGCTGAGGAAGTCAGAACCTCGATTCAACATTTTGTCGGTAAGGTGGATGGCCGCCACACCTATCGCGACTTGGCCAGTCAATTTGGACAGCGGCTGCAACGCCTGAAATCCACCCGCGACTTTCGGGATGCCTTCTTCCACTACTTGACGGACACCACAGCGGATGTGGGGCGGGGTCGCTTTCGCCAGCGCTTTTACCAGTATTTGGAAACGCTGCCCCTCTTTCAGCAGCCACAACCTCTGAATGAATTTACGATTGTGCGCACCTGTAGCCAGACCCTCAACTACTTAGTGGTGGATAGCGCCCAAAATCCTAACCATCTGGTTTTTGTTGACTTGCTCAATACCATCGGCACGGCGGCAACGATTGGCTTATTGCTCAAGGTTGTGCTCCTCAGCAAGAAAGTAAAACCCTACCTTGAAAAACGCTTTGCGATCCTGTTTAACCACTATCAGTCCTTTAGTCGCGGCAAGGTACGCTGGCTGGTGAATTGCCTAGAGCATTTTAATATCGCCCATGTCACCCACTTTGGTAAGTTGGATTTTTCCTTCTTTGCCCGCTGGTAGGTGACTCTATTCCAAGTCCTCAGCCAAGACCTTGGCGATCGCCACCTGAGATTGTTGGCGAAATTGACTGACATCCACTCGTTTCAGAAGCAAGACAGCGGCCAGCATTCCCAGCATCGGCAGACAAAAGACAAATCCATAGGCGAGGATCGGCACGCCAAACAGTTGACGCCCAATATCAAGGGCCGTTCCGCCGACAACAGTCGCTGATCCCCGGGCAATGGCCTGCGCTAAGCCCCAAGCGCCAATAAATGTCCCCGCTGTTTCCGCCGCCGTTAAGTCCAGCATGAGACTGAGGGCACCCGTTGTTGTCACCCCAGCGGCAATGCCAAAGAGAAAGAGTTGCAACTGAAAGAGCCACACCTGCTGCGTGACGCCTGAGATGATCAAGAGCAAGAACATCAAGGCCACCCCCCAACAGCCATAGGTGGTGGTGCGGATCTTGCCGAGGCGGGGCACAATCAAAAATCCGGTGAAACTTAGACCCACAAGGGTACCCATGCCCCAGTAGGCATTCAAGCGGGTGGTTTCGGCGATCGTCATGCCAAAAACTTCACCGCCAAAGGGTTCCAGAATCGGTTCTTGAATAAATAAACTCAGGGTCATCAGGACAAGGAAGAGAAAAAAGCGCCACGTTTGGGAGTTGGCCGTGAGAATTTTCAGGGCGCGACCAAGGGTAATGTTTTCCGGATTGTCACAGGCACGGCTGCGCACATGGTAGCGGGAATACTTGGCCTCAACTCCCCAGGTGCTGGCGATCGCGAGGGCAAAGACCACCGTCAAAACCACCAAAAAGAGGCGATTAACACTTTGTTGTAGCAGTTCAATGGGGGGGTCTAGCTCCAACTGCCGCAGCAGCACACTACTGAGAATGGCACCCGCCACAATGCCCACGGTCAACATGGACCAGACAATGCCCACCAATTTGCCCCGATCTTCCTCTTCGGAGACATCCACGAGCAGGGCAGCAAAGGGGGTCGAGCTACTACTGACACAAATGCCATAGGCGGCAAAGAGCAATCCCAATAGGCCAATCCACCCTTGGGTGATGAGACTCCAGCCCGCTTGATCTAAACTCTGCCCCACCTGCCAGATCACTTGAACAATCGCGTAGGTGACCAACGTAAAGGCCAAAGCCCCACCCCAGACATACCCCGTGCGATGATAGCCGCCAATGGGATGGGCATCGGAGAGCTGACCAAACCACACGCGCACCGGTGAGACAAATTGATGCATGGCGATCGTCAGCGTCACCAATGTGGCCGGCACCGCCAGTTCTTTAATCAGGATGCGGTTGAGCACCCCCAACACCAGAATCGACATCATCCCCAGTGCCATCTGAAACAGACCCAAGCGAAACATGACCCACAGGGGCAGCGGCGGGGGTGCAGCGGCAGAACGAGTGGCCATACCTCACTCAACTCACATCACTGATAGAAGATGATAAATGATTTTCAGGGCAAATTTAGATTGCCATCAAGAAGGAAATCGTCAATGATACAACTAGGGCAATCAGTGTCAAAAAGAGCGATCGCTTCAAAGATTCCGTATAAGCAGACATGGGTTGCATCACCTCATCTGTAGGATGTTTTGGACGGTGTCCAATCGATGGGAAAAGGGCTGTATTGTGTTAAGTTGTAGTCTTTTATTGTACTGCCTTTTTCTGGGGGTCAAAACCGTACAGGGCAGGCATCCATCAGTTGAGGACGTATCACATCAATGGGGATCAACCTACGCTCACCATTATTCATTGTTTTACTCACAATTGTCATCGACCGTTTGGGTGAGAGTCTGATTTTCCCCATTTTGCCCTTCCTCGTGGAGCGATTTAACTTTGATGCGTTGAGCTTGACGCTGTTATTTTCTGCCTTTGCTGCTGCCCAATTCATTGCTGCTCCCCTTTTGGGTGCCCTCTCGGATCATTGGGGACGTCGCCCGGTGTTGCTGATTTGCATTGCCGGTACGGCCCTGTCCTACATTCTCTTTGCTGTGGCGACGGTTCCTTGGCTGCTCTTTGTCTCGCGGATTATTGATGGTCTCACGGGGGGCGTGGTTTCAACGGCTCAGGCCTATATTGCTGACACCTCTGCTCCAGCAGATCGGGCTAAGAACTTTGGTTTAACGGGGGCAGCCTTTGGCATTGGCTTCATTTTTGGGCCGGCCATTGGCGGCAGTCTAGCAGCCATTGATCTCAAGTTGCCGATTTGGTTTGCAGCGGGCTTGGCACTGGTGAATGTCATCTTGGCCTATTTCATCTTGCCAGAGTCATTGCCCGCAGCCCAGCGATCGCCCCTGACCCTAAAGAGCTTTGCCTTGCAGCAACAGTGGTTGGAGCTATTCAATCAACGCACCCTCCAAGCCTTACTCATGGCCTTCTTTATTTTCAACTTTGCCTTTGCTGGCTTTACCAGTATCTTCGTCCTCTTCTTGAAGCGGCAATTGAGTTGGGGACCTGCCCAAGCGGGGATCATTTTTGTGATTATTGGCGTGGTGAGTACGATTGTGCAGGCGGGCTTGATTCGCTCATTGATTCCTCGCTTTGGTGAGCAGCGCTTGAGCTTGGGGGGATTGCTCCTAGTGGCCTTGGCCTTGTTGGGGATTGCGGCGGTGCCCAGTGCGGGCGGCTTTAGTGCGCCCTTGCTTTATGGGTGTGTGGTGGGTTTGGCCTTTGGCGTGGGAATCATGTTGCCCTCGCTGCGAGGGGTGATCTCCAATCGGGTGCGAGATCAAGATCAGGGGAAAATTATTGGCGCTAGCCAATCACTCCAAAGTGTGGCGGGGATTGCTGGACCGGCATGGGCAGGGTGGGTCTTCGATCGCTGGGGTGGGGTGGCGCCCGCTTGGCAAAGCAGTGTGATGATGGCGATCGCCCTTGGCTTTTTGGCGCTGGGATTGGGCAAGCCCAAGGATGCGACCCCTAGCACTCTCTAAGCAAAATATGTCAAACTGCTAAGCAAAGACCTTTATTCGCCCATTTTTTCAACCTTTGAACCCTCTCGACGCTCACCTATGATGCGGTTGTCTTTTCCTCAGCCTTCTCGACAGCCCCGTTGGCTCCATGCTTGGCGACGATCGCTCCGCTATCACTATTTGCGCTTGATGCGCTCCCACAGTAGCACTGAGAGTATTGCCCGTGGCCTTGGGGCAGGGGTCTTTGCTGGCATGCTGCCCCTGTTTGGGGGGCAAATACTTATTGCCGTCACGGTGGCCCTCCTTGTGCGCGGCAACAAGCCCTTGGCTGCCCTTGCCACTTGGGTGAGCAACCCCTTCACCTATGTCCCCCTGTTTTGGTTTAACTTTCAGGTGGGTTGGTGGCTGATGGGGCAGCCTGCCCTATCTTTTGGTGAGTGGCAATCTTGGGAAAAGCTCCTCGAACAGGGGGGGCAAATGGCAACGATTCTGATTTTTGGCAGTGTTTGGGTGGGCGTGGTTGCCGGACTCCTCACCTACGCCCTGTGTTTGCGACTGCTACCCACCCTGCGACAACGCTTTCGGCGGCGTTCTGCTATGGCTGCTGTAAATTTTCTAAACCGGCCACAACCTTAGCGGATTGCAGGCGATCGCCCTGTTGGATCCTGTCCACCACGTCCATACCATCGGTGACATAGCCAAAGACGGCATAATTGCCATCCAGAAAATCCAGTTGATCAAGGGCAATATAAAACTGGGCTGAGGCCGAATCGGGGAGTTGCGATCGCGCCATGGCCACCGCACCGCGCGTATGATTGAGAACGGGTGAGACTTTGCCCGCTTGGCTATAGGTGGGGGTGTCACTGCCCTGACCGAGAATTTCTAGGGGAATGTAGCGGGGGCGATTGGTCGCGGGGTCAATGAATGAACCCGTGCCGTAGAGTTGCGGCGACACACTGGGGTCTTTGCTCTGGGGATCCCCGCCTTGAACCACAAAGGGTCGGGGTTCACGAACCACACGGTGAAAAATCGTGCCATCATAGACTCCCCGCTGCACTAAATCCACAAAATTGCCAGCGGTAATCGGGGCAGCATCCCCCTTCACTTGAATCGTAATCGGGCGATCGTTGACTGTCAGTACAACCGTTGCATCGCCATTGAGTCGAGGTAAATTGGCCATAGGGGTTGGGCTTTGTGCTCCTGGAATTGAACTGGTGTCAGCCACTGAGGAGAGTGACGCGCAACTCACCAGCAGAAGCACACCGAGCACCATCACCAACTGTGGCAGAAATCGGGGCAATCTTGTGCCGAACTTCAGGGGTTTCATTGACCAGCCACTCCAAGCTAACCGTTCTATTATGCCGTGCCCTTGCGCCCTAATGACTGCGGGGAAGGGGTTGCTGTGTTGGTTGTTGCCGCAGTTGCACTAAGGGTTCATCGGGGTTCACCAAGTCAATAAAGACCATTTGGCGGGGATCCAAGTACTGAGGTAACTGCTTGAGGCTGGCTAGGGCACTGAGTTGTTTCTTCAATGTGGGACTATGCCACTGCACCACCCCAAGATGAACCGGCGCGAGGGGGGTTTGGACAATTAGATTCTGTTCATTGCGCCAATCTAAACCCGTAATCGGTAAATCCTGCTGCTGGAGAATCTGGTGAATTTGCTGCCACTGCTGCTGGCGATCGCGATCGATGGCCATTGTCTGCGGGCGCGGTGCATCCTTAACGGGTACAAAATACCCCTGCAATTGGAGTGTGGGCATTGGCTTCACGGCACTGGCTTGATAGCTACTCAGGGGGGCAACAAATCCGAGGCCATCCACCAACCAGCGACTGGCAGGCCCTTGCAGCTGCCCGGTTGCACTCATTACCCAGCATTGATTGCAGGTGGCGACTGCGACAGGCTTGCGTTCTTGGACTTCGACAATCAGTGTCGGCGGAAAGAGTTGGCGGGCGATCGTCACCCGTTGCAGAGGCAGCGTCGTTTCTAGGGCATGAATGATCTCCTGTGGCCGCAAACGCAGCAGTGACTCCGGATACTCAAGGGGCAATTGTGCCTGCAACGCTTCCGTTTTCAGCAGTTGATTGCCGCGAATCACCACTTGCTCCGGGCGGCGGATAACCCAGTCCGGCAGCGTCAGTCCCCAAACCAGTCCCCCTGTTAAGGTCAAGAGGACACTGGTACGCCAAAGCCCTGCCAGTTGCCGCCAGCGGCGTTTACTTTGCAATTGGCGGCGCCGTTCCCGAATGGCATCATGAGCCGTTGTCCCCTGAGGGGTGGGATTTACCATGGCCACGGCCTCAGTCTTGAGGAAAATTGGAACTTAGGATCCTGCACGGGCTGTCATTACTTGGTGGTAAGATACGCGATGTTGATTGTCCGCTTGACTGCCTCTATCTTAGTAAAGGCTTCGCACCATGCCCCTGAATACATTTGCTCACTGCTCAAGATCATCGCTGCTCCTCGGGGTGTTACTACTGGGGGTACTCCCGCGGGCGGTGTTTGCTCAGAATCAATCTTCTAGCCCCAATGTCCAGATTGTGAATCCCACACCCCCACCCAGCTCTTCAATCTATACCCTTGAGGGGGGCAAGCGCTTGATGGATGAGGCTGCCGCCGCAGTCAATAGCCAAAATTATGCCGTCGCCGCTCGCAAGCTCTTAGAAGCCCGTACGGTGATGAACCAACTCTCGAACTTTTACCAGTCCCTCAACTCTAGCTTTTTGGGGATTGATACTGCGGCTGCCGATAGCAACCGTCGCCGTGCCCTAGAAGCAGCACAACTGCGCGATCAAGCGACTTTTCAACTGGCTTTGGTCTATCGCGCTAATAACCAACCTGAGCTTGCCGTGCCCCTTTTGGTAGAAATTATCCGCAGCCAAAACCCCACCCGTGAACTGGGACAAAAGGCCTATCAGCAATTGCTAGAATTAGGTTTTGTGGATGTGCCCTTTCCGCGTACGGGGGCAATTCCTTCCGGAACGCCTGCGGCGAGTCCACCGCCAGCCACCTCTGCCAATCCCCAACCGCGTCAGTAACGCTTCATGAACGACTCTCTCCTCAGTAATGGCCACGCGCCTCGGTTGCGCCAAGCCACGGTCGATCGCCAGACGAAAGAAACCAAGGTTCACGTTGAACTCACCCTTGATGGCAATGGTCGAGCGGACAATCACACGGGGATTCCCTTTCTCGATCACATGCTGGATCAGCTTTGCTCCCACGGCCTTGTGGATTTGCGGGTGCAGGCCACAGGCGACACCCATATTGACGACCACCACACCAATGAGGATGTGGGCATTACCTTGGGGATGGCACTCGATCAAGCCTTGGGCGATCGCCGGGGGATTCATCGTTTTGGTCACTTTGTGGCTCCCCTTGATGAAAGTTTGGTGGAAGTTGCCCTAGACTTCTCGGGGCGTCCCCACCTTAGCTATGGGTTGCAGATTCCCACGCAGCGGGTGGGCACCTATGATACGCAACTGGTGCGGGAGTTTTTCGTTGCTTTGGTGAACCATAGCCGCATGACGCTGCATATTCGCCAATTGGATGGCATTAACTCCCACCACATTATTGAAGCGACATTCAAAGCCTTTGCCCGTGCCCTACGCATGGCGATCGCCATTGACCCGCGCCGCAGTCAGCACATTCCCAGTTCTAAGGGGGTGATCCAAGCTTAGGTGTGGACGTGCCCATCGGGCATAATCGCTCCCGTGAGGCGTGCCCCGGTCAGTTTCACTAGGAGGCGATTGCCTTGGCTCATCTTTGCTCCCCGTAAATCGGCACCCCGCAGATCAGCCCCACTCAAGTCAGCACCAATGAGATTAGCCTCTTGCAGGTCGGCATAGCTGAGATCTGCTTGCAGCAAATTGGCGCGAAAGAGATTGGCGTGGCGCAGGTTAGCACGGTGGAGAATCACGCGGTGCAAAAAGGCATCACTGAGATCGGCATAGCTGAGATTGGCATGGCTGAGATTGCGCCCCTCAAAGTCCTTTTCGCTCAGGTTGGCTCCCTGTAAATTCACCCCCGACATATCCTTGTGGGGAGGCGTCGTGCGGGGTGGTTCTGGGGGCGGGGGCGCGGCTGTGCGTTGGCGCTGATAGGTGCCGTAGGTGTGGTTGTGGTGTTGGCTATAGGTCTGGTGCGTCGTTTGCTGCGGCTCACGGGGCGCATGATAGCTGCGATAGGTGTAGGGATTGGATTGATAGCGTGGGGGTGGCGGCGAGGAACGATAGGTTTGCCGCTGGCTAGCAGTCCGCTGGGAGGTTTGGCTGCCGTGTCGGGCAATATGCTGCCGCAGTTGATCCCGCGCTTCATTAAACTGCTTAATTTTCTCTTGTGCCTTCTCGATTAGCCGTGTGTTGTCCTTCGGGATGCGATCGGGATGCCAAATAAACACCAAATCCCGATAAGCTCGGTTCACTTCCTCGAGGGTTGCCCCCGGCTCCAACTCCAGTACCCGGTAGCAGGTGTCTAAATCGAGCATTTTCTGACGGCTTATCATGGATATTGATGATCTTAACCACGGGACTGCTCACCTAGGGTTGCGAAAGAATGCGTTAGTATGAACTTATGTAAAGACTTTTCACTTTTCCTAGCGGAGGATGGCGATCGGTGAATAAACAATGGCGAAACGCAGGTTTATACGTTCTTCTTGCAATCGTGGTGCTGGCCTTGGCCACTGCCTTCTTTGATCGCCAACCCACGACCAAACAGACATGGCCCTACAGTGAGTTCATCCAACAGGTCGAAAATCAGCAAATCACCAAAGTCAGTATTACCCCTGACCGCTCGCAAGCGCAAGCGATTACCCAAGATGGCACGCGGGTGCTGGTCAATCTTCCCAATGACCCTGAACTCCTTGACATTCTCACAACTAACAATGTGGACATCGCCGTCTTGCCCCAAAGCAACGATGGCTTCTGGTTCCGCGCCCTGAGCAGCTTACTGGTTCCCATTGGTTTGCTGGTACTGCTCTTTTTCCTGTTGCGGCGTGCCCAAGCAGGTCCTGGCAACCAAGCGATGAACTTTGGTAAGTCACGGGCACGGGTACAGATGGAACCCCAAACCCAAGTGACCTTTAATGATGTGGCTGGCATTGATCAGGCCAAGCTGGAACTGGGTGAAGTGGTGGAATTCCTCAAGTACGCCGATCGCTTTACCGAAGTGGGCGCCAAAATTCCCAAGGGGGTTCTCCTTGTCGGGCCTCCCGGAACGGGTAAAACCCTGCTTGCGCGGGCAGTGGCTGGTGAAGCGGGCGTTCCCTTCTTCTCAATTTCCGGTTCTGAGTTTGTGGAAATGTTCGTTGGGGTGGGTGCCTCACGGGTGCGCGACCTCTTTGAACAAGCCAAAGCCAATGCCCCTTGTATTGTCTTCATTGATGAGATTGATGCCGTCGGTCGCCAGCGCGGTGCTGGTCTGGGGGGGGGCAATGATGAACGGGAGCAAACCCTCAACCAACTGCTGACGGAAATGGATGGCTTTGAGGGGAATACGGGCATCATTATTATTGCTGCAACGAACCGTCCGGATGTTTTGGATGCAGCACTATTGCGTCCGGGGCGTTTTGACCGTCAAGTGGTGGTGGATCGTCCGGATTACAAAGGTCGCCTCGATATTCTCAAGGTTCATGCCCGTGGCAAAACCCTCGCTAAGGATGTGGATCTCGATAAAATTGCCCGCCGTACCCCTGGCTTTACCGGTGCGGATCTCTCGAACCTACTCAATGAAGCGGCCATTCTGGCGGCTCGCCGCAACCTGACTGAAATCTCCATGGATGAGATTAACGATGCCATCGATCGCGTCCTCGCTGGGCCTGAGAAAAAAGACCGTGTCATGAGCGATCGCCGCAAGAAGTTAGTCGCCTACCATGAGGCGGGTCATGCCCTTGTCGGTGCCCTGATGCCCGACTACGATCCCGTTCAAAAAGTGAGCATCATTCCCCGGGGGCGGGCAGGTGGTCTGACTTGGTTTACTCCCAACGAGGATCAGATGGATTCGGGTCTCTATAGCCGTGCCTACCTGCAAAACCAAATGGCCGTTGCCCTTGGGGGTCGCATTGCTGAAGAAATTGTCTTTGGTGAAGAGGAGGTGACAACCGGTGCCTCAAACGACCTGCAACAGGTGGCACGGGTGGCTCGCCAAATGGTTACCCGCTTTGGCATGAGCGATCGCCTAGGACCTGTGGCCTTGGGACGGCAAACCGGGAATGTCTTCCTTGGCCGCGACATTATGGCAGAACGGGACTTCTCCGAGGAAACGGCTGCCACCATTGATGACGAAGTGCGCAATCTCGTCGAGCAAGCCTATCGTCGTGCCAAAGAGGTCTTGGTGAACAACCGCCACGTCCTTGACCAAATTGCCCAAGTGCTGATTGAAAAAGAAACAATCGATGCGGAGGAACTCCAAAGCATCTTGGATCGCAACGATGTGAAGATGGCAACGATTCCCTAGGCTTGCCCTTTGCGATCGCCCAAAGGGTCGTGCTAATGTAGTATTCCTTGGGACTGCGGGCATGGTTTAATGGTAAAACCCTAGCCTTCCAAGCTAGAGACGCGGGTTCGATTCCCGCTGCCCGCTTAACACTCAACTCCTTGAAGAACCTGCATTTTGGCGTATTGCAAAGACTCTGGGATGCTCTTTCAAAGTCTCAAAATAGGCTCAAACTGGATTTAGCACCCTATTCTATTGGTGGCCTATGGCTCAGCCACTTCGGCTAGGATAGCGCTTCTGGATTGATGAATGATTCTCACTGAAAATCTCAATGTCCTCTGGGCGAGCGTCCTCTTTGAAACCCTCTATCGCTTAGGACTGCGGACAGTCGTTCTCTCGCCGGGATCACGTTCGGGACCATTGGCGATCGCGGCTGCTGCCCATCCCCATCTTGAGGCCCTGCCGATTCTTGACGAACGCTCGGCAGCTTTTTTTGCCCTTGGCCTTGTCCAACAGCAGGGACGACCCGTTGCCCTTGTCTGCACTTCAGGTACTGCTGCGGCCAATTTCTATCCCGCGATTATTGAAGCAAGCCTTAGTCATTTACCGTTAATTGTGCTGACCGCCGATCGCCCCCCCGAATTGCGCTTTTGCCAAGCGGGACAAGCCATTGATCAGGTGCATCTCTATGGTCATGCCGTACGTCACTATCGCGAACTAAGTCTGCCGGAACTTGCTTTGCTGCCCTACCTGCGGCAAACCCTCTGCCATAGCTGGCAAACTGCCCTCTGGCCAGATCCGGGGCCAGTCCATTTGAATATTCCTCTACGGGATCCCCTTGACCTGCGCTCTGAGGCCAATTTTCATGGGGCACTTCCTGAAAACTTCTTTGATCAGGTGCAGCCCTTTGTGCCGCCTCGGGTTGTCACCGCTCTCCCTTGGCAAACATGGCAACAGATGCAGCGGGGGTTGATTATTGCGGGACCCAGTCATGGGGTGGAGCCTTTGGCGGAAGCGGACGCGATTGATCGCCTGAGTCGGTTTCTGCAGTGGCCAGTGCTTGCCGATGCCCTCTCCTACGCACGGGGACTGCCCCACGGCATTACCCATTACGATCTGCTGCTGCGAAATGGCCACCTACGGGAATCCTTGCGTCCTGAAGCAGTGATTCAACTAGGGCCGCTACCCACCAGTAAAGCCCTGCGGGAATGGCTCAGTGCCTGCGATCCCCTGATCTGGTGCCTTGACCCCACGGGTGATAACAACAATCCCCTCCATGGCCGCTGTCAAACGCTGGCGATCGCCCCCCAAGATCTGGACTGCCCCCCCGACCCCCTGCCCCCCAACCCCTACCTCAAGGACTGGCAAGACCACGATCAACGAGTACATGAGCAACTGAAGCGAACCTTGGAGGCCATTGATTGGTTCTGTGAGGCCAAGCTGATTTACCATCTGCCGCAGTGGTTGCCATCGCAAACGGCGATTTTTGTGGCCAGTAGTATGCCCGTGCGCGATGTTGAGAGTGTTTGGCGGGCGAGCGATCGCCACCATCGTTTTTACTTTAATCGAGGCGCCAACGGCATTGATGGCACATTATCTAGTGCCCTTGGGGTTGCCCATCGCGGTCAGCCCACCCTCTTGATCACGGGGGATTTGGCCTGCTTGCACGATACCAATGGCTGGCTGATCACGCCCCAGTTTCAAGGGTGTCTAACCGTACTGCTGATCAATAACAACGGCGGTGGTATTTTTGAGCATCTACCGATTCGGCGGTTTGATCCACCCTTTGAGAGCTTTTTTGCCACCCCCCAAGCGGTCAATTTTGCCCAGCTTGCAGCGGCCTACGGCATTCCCTATCACTGCTTACAAGACTGGGCGGATGTGAAAACCCAACTTTCCCTTGCCCCTTGGCCAAAGGTACGACTTTTGGAATTTAAGAGCGATCGCCAGCAAAATGCCCAATGGCGCCAGCAGGTACTGGCTCACCTCACAATTTAACTTGCGGTACCTCAGTGGCTATGGATGTGGTGGGAGAGCAACTGCTCCTCTAGCGCCGCAATCTGATTGTAGGCCGCCGTGAGTTGTGCCGTCAGCCGTTGAATTTGCACCTCTGGACTCAGGGGGCGATCGCCACTGAGGTTGCGTGTTTGGCTATAGTCATCATCCACCAGAATATCCTTGTGTTCTGGAGTACTCACCAAAGGACGCGGTTTGGGCAGAGGATTCTGCTCAGTAGGGGTTACGGGCAGAGGCTTGAGCCGCCCCTCCTCTAGGGCCTTAGAAACCTTTTGGTTGAGTTGTTCAACGATCTGGTAGAGGGCATCAATTTTGTTACTCAGAACCAGAATCTGTTTATGTAATAAATCCACAGGTCAAATCCTCTCGTGGTGGAATGCTGTAGTTGTCAACTCAACTGCCTCTAGGGAAAATAGCGGTGCGAGGCATCACCAACCCTAGGCACTAGAAATACACTTGATAGAGTAGGCATTTCCCCAAGCGTAGGATGCCTAGCGTCAGGAGCATCGAGTGCGGAGACCAAGCTTGCCGAGAAACAAGGGTATTACTATAGATCCAGCCTAGGGAAAGTCACTGGCTAATGGCAACTTTTTCAAAAAGACTTAAGACCAAGTAAACTTTTGTAAAAGTATGGATTGTTTTATCAATGCAGAACACCTGCCGACAAGCAATATTCTTCAGGAACTTCACACTTGGCTGAGCGAGGGTAGCTAGCTTCTGGTCTCTCACTTGTTGTTTGATATGGGTTGATCAACGTTCTATCAACTGCCCTAGCCTTTGGAGACAGACGGTGGAAATTCAGCGACTAACCCTAAAAAATTTTAAGACCCACCGCGATCGCACGTTTGAGTTTCTGCCCGGTGTGAATGTCATCTGTGGCGAGAATGGTGCGGGCAAAACCAGTATTTTTGAAGCCATTGCTTGGGTTCTCTTTGATGCCACCTCGGGCTATGGCAGTGGCTTTAATAAGGCGATTATTCGCAAGGGTGCTAAACGCGCCGAAGCCACAGTTCAGTTTATCTCGGCAGCAGATGGTCGCTCCTATGTGGTACGGCGCAATACGCAAATGGGGTACGCGATTTATGACCCCCAAGTGGGAGACCTCGGTCTTTCGTTGCGTGAAGATGTGCAGGTGTGGTTGCAGGAGCACCTTGGTATCCGCAGTGCCTTTCCGCTTCGGGATCTCTTTGAGCAGATCATTGGCATTCCCCAAGGGATGATCACGGCGGATTTTCTCAAGCCACCCGCCCAGCGGCGGCAAGTTTTTGAACCGATTTTGCAAGTCAGTGACTATCGCCAAGCCTTTGACAATGCCCTTGCCCTCGTGAATTTTTCCCAAGAGCGGGTGGTGTCCCTAGAGCGGCAGTTGGCTGTGCAAAAGCAGGAACTGGCCACGCGATCGCAATATGAACAACAGGCAACCGCCTTGGCAGCGGAGCTAGAGCGCGATCGCCAGCAGTGCGAGGAATTACACCAACAATGTCAGGCCTTAGCCACCGAAAAACAGCAATACGAAGCTGCCGTTGAAACGCTGAACCGTCTTGCGCAAACCTGTCAGCGCCTCGAAGCCCAACTGCGTCAGCAGGAGGAACTCTGTCGCGATCGCCAGCGCCAGTTGGCCGCAGCTCGCAATAGCCAAGCCCAGTGCCAGCAACTGCAATCCGACTATGATCGCTATCGGCAGCAAGAGAGCCGCTACCAAGAACTTGAGCAGCAACTACGGGGACGAGCTGCCCTTGAGCAGAACATTCGCAAGCTAGAGCAGCAGCAACAAAAGCTGGCCACCCAATTAGCTAGTATTGAAAGCCAACGCCAAGCGATCGCCACCATTGCTAGTCAACTTGCTGCCCTTGAACCCCAAATTGCTGCTGCCGACGCCCTCGATGCCGAAATTGCCCCCCTTGAGGCGCGCTACCAGCAAGCCCAGCAGGCGGATCAAGAACTGCGCCACCTCAAGCAACAAGCGGCAACGTTGCAAGCCCGCCTTGAGGAAATGGCGCAACAGGTGCAAGCCCTAGAGCAACAGCGTCCCATAGCCGCCACCTTGAGCGCTAAACAGGCAGAACGGGAGCGACTCCAAGCCCAACTCAGCCACGCCACCGCCGCCCATGCCTTTGCTGCTACCCTCGATCCCATTCTCAAGAGAGCGCAAACCCAAGCCACGGAAACGGATCCCCTTGTAGCGGCGGCGATCGCCGAACTCACTGCCGCTCAGCAATTTGCTCTAGTTCGCCCTGCCATTGAACAGGGGCTAACGGCACTCCAACAGCTGCAGGAGAACTACCGTTGGCTTTTGGATCAACTCACGGCACTGCGACAAACCCTCACAGATCCTGCCGCTATTCCTGCCCTCAACCAAACGTTAAAACAGTTAGAAACTGACATTGCCCGTGCTGCCGCCGCAGAACGATCCCTCTTGCAAGCCCAAGCCCTTGAGGAGGAACGCAGCCGTTTGGCAGCAGAGCTTAAGCAGTTGAGCGATCGCCAGCAAACCGTAGAACCCCTAAGCAAAGAACTCACTGATTTAGAACGCCGCTTGAACGAGTTACGGGAAGAACGCGCCAACCTTGGCCAACCCCATGCCCAGCGCCAACTGTTACTGGAGCAGCAGGCAGCAGCCCCCCAACTGGAAGCCGACTACGCACGTTTGGGTACCGAACAGGCCACCCTACAAGCTCGCCTCACCCCCCTTTATGAGGAACGCCAACACTATGCCACCCTTGAGGAACAGCGGCAACAGCTTAGCGATGAGCTAGCTAGACTACGTCCCAGCTATGATACCTATCTCCAACACCAGCAGCAGGCCGCCCAAGTAGAAAGCTATGAAGCGGCCCTGAAAACAGCTATGCAAGCCGCCCATGATTTAAAAGCTGCCCTTGCCAAAGCCCAAGCAGAGTACGACGCCCAAGAGCAGCGGGTGGATTTAGCCGCTCTGGAAGCCGTGCGCGATCGCTACGAAAACCTACACCGCGAGTATCAACGGCTCCTTGGTGCGATTCCTGAAAAAGAAAAGCAGTACCAAAGCTGCCTTGCCACCCTCAAGCATCTTGATGAAGTCGCCACCGAACAGGAAAAGACACTGCAAAAGCTCGTAGCGGCACAAAAACACCACTCTCTGATTGAGACGGCTCGCGAGATTTTCAAAAAGAGTGGCCCCCGCGTTAGTGAAGCCTATCTGCACACCGTTTCCAGCGAAGCCGATCGCCTGCTGCGCGAACTTCTCAACCGTCCCGATGTGGCGCTCCAGTGGACATCGGACTATGAGATTCAGGTGAATGAAGGCGGCTACTGGCGACCCTTCAAAAGCCTCTCCGGCGGTGAGCAAATGTGTGCGGCTCTTGCGGTGCGCTTAGCCCTGCTGCGGGTACTGGTCAACACCGACATTGCCTTCTTTGATGAACCGACCACCAATATGGATCAGGTGCGCCGCCAACAACTGGCCGAGAGCCTAAGCAATCTCAGAAGTTTTCATCAACTTTTTGTGATTAGCCACGATGCAACCTTTGAAGCCCTCACCGAGCACACGATCCATCTGGAGCGATCGCTCCCTTAGGCGTAGGCCGTGTGGAGTGCCCACCAAATGAGTGCCGCAATAAAGCCAAGAATCAAAACGGCAGAAATCGCGATCATCGCTGGGCTGTCGGCACCATCAAACTTCATAATGCCGCGATTAAAATCCGTGGCCATAGGAATAAACTCCAAGCACCATTGAATCCACAGTAACCAAATTAATTTTAGGCTGCTCTTCTGGCAGCGGGGTTAAGGATAACGATTTATTACAATTTATAGCGCTCTCTAAAAACCCTCTTAAATGTGATCAATATCACAGCCATCTCAAGTGAGACAGGCAAAGGTAGAAGTAAGCACATAGCCTAGATTAGGTGTTGAAGTGTCACGTTTTGTAACGTTGCTCCTGCCCTAACTCAAGATGAAGGGGGGAGGATTCAGATTTGCAGAGGGGATGATTTCTTGAGGGCTGTTGAAATACGGGGGATAGAGGTAATGAATAGCCTGCAACAGGAACGTCACGTTTTAATTTTGAATACCGTGGGTGGCCGGCGGGCGATCGCCCTTGAGGCAGCGGCCTACTCCCTTGGGCGCGATGAGAGTAATGCCATTGTTATTGACTTTGAAACGGTTTCTCGCCAGCACGCTATTCTCCTGCGGGTACCTGTCCCCGGTACCACCAGCTACCGCTATCGTTTGGTGGATGGCAATGCCAATGGTAAACCGAGCACCAACGGCACTTTTGTCAATGGCAAGCGCATCAGTAGCCATGAATTGCAGCACGGCGATGTGATTCTCTTTGGTCGTAAAGCCAAGGCTTCCTATCTCATGCTCTCGATGGCGGATACCGAGTTCAGCCAATATCTGCAATCCATTGCCTTCCAAAGCATTAAATCCGATCTGCGGGGTGCCAAGGAAACCCTTGTGGGTATGGAGCTAAGTGGCGAACTGCGGCGAACCCCGAGCCGTGAATTGGTGGCAGCGGCAGCCACGCAGTTACATCCTGAAGCCGAATCCGCAAAAGAGACCTTGGCCAGTGAGAGCGACAGGGAGCCGCAGGGGAACAACAAAGAAACCGTCCATGAAAAAGAGAGCCAAGGCTCAAAAACCAGCCTCGTGGGTCTAGGGGCGATCGCCCTTGTGGTTGTTGCCATTATCGCAGGAGCCGTCTGGCGATCGGGCTTCTCCCCCAGTCAACCGCAGGGTACACCACCTGCCACTCAAAACCGCAACTAGCTCAACCCAGATCCTGCATTGCTTTGATAAATAGTTTCAAAGTATAAACAATTCCGTATAACAGTCGTTCCCCTGAGTGCCTTTGCTAAAATGAAAGCAATATGGAATGCGTTCTACAACTGCCTGTGGGGTTGCGATCGCTCTAAAGTCATGAGTTAAGCGGACAAACAGACAGACATTTCAAAAGCCAGTTTTAGGAGAGCTTAAATGACAAAGCGGGATCATAGCAAAGTTTATAGTGTCACACTGGTCAATGAAGCAAGAGGCTTGAATAAAACCATTCGTGTTCATGCCGACGAGTATATTCTTGATGCTGCCGAAGCCCAGGGCATTGCTTTGCCCTACTCCTGCCGCGCCGGTGCCTGCGTCAACTGTGCTGGTCGGATCATCAAAGGGACGGTGGATCAGTCGGATCACTCCTTTTTAAAGCCCAAGGAGTTGGATGCTGGATTTGTGCTGCTGTGTGCGGCCTATCCCACATCCGATTGCGTGATCTCAACCCACGAAGAAGATAACTTACTGAACTTGACTTAATCTTCTTTTAGTTAATTTCGTCATTATTATCGCTCAAAAATTAAGTACCCCCTAGGAGCAGAACCACAAGTTTTTCTATGTGGTCTTTTATCTTTTATTAGTTATTGGCATTGCCGTCGGTGTAATACAAGGTTATTCAACGGTTACTGACTTGGCGAGGTTGCGGGGTTGATCGACATCTAAGCCACGGCGGGCAGCAATGTGATACGCCAACAGTTGCAGGGGGATCACCGTCAGGATGGGGGAGAGAAGCTCATCGACCTCGGGTACAGGTAAAAGGTTATCGAAGGTGTGCTGGGCTTCGACCCCGTCGAGGGGGGTGACACCAATGAGGCGGGCATCGCGGGCACGGGCTTCTTGGGCATTGGAGAGGACTTTCTCAAAGACACTGCCGGGCATGGCGATCGTGACCACCGGTACTTTGGCATCGAGGAGGGCGATCGGGCCATGTTTCATCTCACCCGCAGGATACCCCTCGGCATGGATATAGCTAATTTCCTTGAGTTTGAGGGCACCTTCGAGGGCAATGGGAAAGTTGATGCCGCGTCCCAAAAAGATAAAGTCTTGGGTCTCGGAAAAGTCATGGGAGAGAGCTTCAATATAGCGTTCTTGGCTTTCTAAAATTTGCTCCATCTGGGCAGGCAATTGGCGCAAGCCAGTGACGAGTTCCGCCAAGCGGGAGCGATCGCAAGACTGCCGCTGCCATGTCAATTCTAGGGTCAGCAGATAGAAGGCCATCAACTGGGCAACGAATGTTTTTGTGGCGGCTACGCCAATTTCAATACCGGCACGGGTATCAATAATGTGGGGCACCAGATGCCCAAGACTACTTTCTGGGCGATTGGTAATCCCCAGCAAACGAGGTTGGAGAGCGCCCGCGAGTCCTTGGCGGCGTTTTAGCTCCATCTCTAGAGCGGCAAGGGTATCGGCTGTTTCCCCAGACTGGGTGACACCAATGGTCAGGGTATGGGGTAGCAGGGGCGGCGGCGCGTAGCGAAACTCTGAGGCATATTGCACACTGGTGGGAATCTGGGCGATTTGCTCAAGAAGATATTTGCCCACAAGGCTGGCGTGCCAACTGGTGCCACAGGCAACAATTTGAATGTGCTGCAGATTTTCGAGGAGGCTGGGGTCTAGGTGCAATTGCACCGGGCTAAAGGAACTGTTCTCATCCCAATCGGCTCGCAAATAGTCCTCTAAACAGGTGCGCACCACCCCCGGCTGCTCATAGATTTCCTTGAGCATGTAGTGCTTAAAGCCCTGCTTTTCCACCATGACGGGGTTCCAGTTGAGGGTGCGAGGGGTTTTGCGTAGGCGATGTCCCGCAAAGTCATAGACTTCAACCCCTGTGGGCGTCAACCGAGCCAGTTCGCCATTTTCCAGCGGCAATACAGCACGGGTATAGGGAATGATCGCTGGGGTATCGGAGGCGCAGAAGAATTCCCCTTGGCCAAAACCAATCACAAGAGGAGCTTGCTGCCGGGCCACGATCAATTCATCGGGATAATCTGCACAGATAACGGCGATCGCAAACGCCCCTTCCAATTGATGCACAGCTTGACGCACCGCTTCTAGGAGGCCATTGGCGGTGGGGGTCTCAGGCAACGCTTCGGCAATCAGGTGGGGAATGACTTCTGTATCGGTTTCGGAGCGGAAAATGTGCCCCCGCGCTTGGAGTTGCTCCCGCAGTTCACGGTAGTTTTCAATGATGCCATTTTGCACCACGGCTAGGCGATCGCGGCTGTCGCGATGGGGGTGGGCATTGTGTTCCTCTGGTTTACCGTGGGTCGCCCAACGGGTGTGGCCAATGCCAACATGGGCAACAATGTCGAGCTGTTCAACTTTTTCGGCTAAGTTGTGGAGTTTGCCCTTGGCGCGGACACAGAGGAGTTCGCCCTCATTGAGTGTGGCAATGCCAGCGGAATCATAGCCCCGATATTCCAGCTTTTGCAGCCCCTGAAGCAGGACTTGGGTTGCTCGCTGTGGGCCAATATAACCAACAATGCCACACATAATTGATAGACCTCGTAAGCTGAGAGAAACAGGAGTGCTCTAACGACGGCTGGCAAATTGCGGCAGTTCCACCTGTGACCGTTTGAGGGGGAGTCGCGAACGGGAGGCAAAGCGTTCTTTGGTGAATTCGGCTTGCCACGGTTGAATGCCAATGGGTTGAATCGAACGCGGATGGGAAACTGCTGGCATGGTGATCGCGTCTAAGGGTTTCGAGGCGGTTCTGGAGGGAACCTGAACGCGGTAAACTGTCCTGTGCCAAGAGGTTTCAATCTGGCGGCGAGAATTGGCGATCGCTTGCCATTCTTGATCATCCATGTTCCACTCTGTTTTGTGCCACTCACTCATCACCCAACACCCACACCTTAATGACATGTTATTATTCGGATTTTTATGAACTAGATTATCGGAATTTTAACAAAAGGCAAGCTTTGGGCAAAAATTGTCACAGGATGCTAGGGGGACAGCCTGTAACTCCCGTCACCTGCTGTGTTGAGCAATTACGCCAATCCGCTAGGGTTCATGCGCTTTCAGTGCAACTCAAGACACTTCACAAACTGGTACGTGCCTAGGCTTCATCTCCTCTCGTAGAATTCCTCATCCATACAGTGGGGTCGTTCATTTCCGTATCTTTCACCGGCGAGTGCCGTAGTGCCACAATACCCTAAACGGCCTATCACTGGAGATGCACAGCCATGAACCTACGGGAACTCCTAACGGCGGCAGAGATTACGCCGAGTTTTGAGCATCCTGCCCTCGATCAAGAGGTGAAGTCCCTGAGTACGAATTCTTGGGAGTGTCAGCGTGGCTCGTTGTTTATTGGCATGCCTGGCACGCGGGTGAATGGGGGCAATTTTTGGCCAAGTGCCTTGGCAGCGGGGGCGATCGCGGCTGTGGTGTCTCCGCAAGCCAAACCCCGTGAGGGAGATGCCTGTGTGATTGTGGCGCCCGATATTGAGCGTGCCTGTGGTCGGCTCGCGGCTGCTTTTTATCATTACCCCAGCCAGCATCTCAGCCTGCTAGGGGTTACGGGTACCAACGGCAAAACAACCACCACCCACTTGGTGGAACATCTCCTCAACAGTGTGGGCTATCCAACGGCACTCTTGGGAACGCTCTACAGTCGCTGGCCGGGACACTGTGAGATTGCCAGTCATACCACGCCCTTTGCGGTGACTCTTCAGGAACAATTAGCGGCAGCAGTCGCAGCGGGCTGTCGGTTTGGGGTGATGGAGGTGAGTTCCCATGCCTTGGCGCAGGATCGGGTGTGGGGCTGTCAGTTTGAGGTGGCGGCTTTTACCAACTTGACCCAAGATCATCTGGATTATCACCGCGATCTGGAGGACTATTTTGCCGCTAAGACCAAGCTCTTTACTGCTGACTATCTCAAGGGTCGAGCAATTCTCAATGGCGATGATCCCTTTGGCCAGCGACTGGCTCAACAGTTGCCGCGCGATCGCTACTGGACCTATGGCCTCAGCGAGAATGCTGATTTTCGGGCTGAGCATCTCACCTATCGTGTCAATGGCGTGACGGGCACGGTTCATACCCCTATCGGTAGCGGCACCCTAGACTCGCCGTTGGTGGGACAGTTTAATGTGGCCAATGTGCTGGCCGCGATCGCCATGGGGGCAGCGGTAGGACTCCCCCTAGAATCGATGCTGAAGGCGATTCGTGATTTTGCGGGGGTACCGGGGCGGATGGAGCAGGTGCGCATTAGCCCAGACCAAGAGATTACGGTTCTTGTGGATTATGCCCATACCCCCGATAGCCTTGAGAACTTGTTAAAAGCTGCCCGTCCCTTTATTCCCGGTAAGCTAATCTGTGTCTTTGGCTGTGGGGGCGATCGCGATCGTACCAAGCGTCCCCAGATGGGAGCCATTGCCGCTCGCCTTGCGGATCAAGTGGTGGTGACATCCGATAACCCGCGCACCGAGGATCCCCGCCGCATTCTTGATGACATCCTTGCTGGTATCCCACCGCAAACGCCGCTGATCGTTGAGGCCGATCGCCGTCAAGCGATTCTGCAAGCCATTCTGAGGGCAGCGCCGGGTGATGGCGTGATCATTGCTGGCAAAGGTCATGAGGACTACCAAATTCTGGGCACTGAAAAAGTCCACTTCGACGATCGCGAGGAAGCCCGTACTGCCCTCGAACAGCGACGCAAACAACAACTGAATCAAGGCTAACGTGCCACAATAGGGGATTGTTGTTCCACAGCGAGCAGATTGTGATTGAGGCAGAGGTTCACCGCCAATTACGGGCATTTTTACGCAGCAGTGGCGATCGCCGGTGGCCTCACCATCTCACCTTGGCGCGGCTGGTTGCCCGTGCCCTACGGCTGCAGCGGGGGTGTTTACTTCAAGTCACTCAGCGGGCAGTGTTGCACCATCGCTATGGCCTGAGTTATCTGCTGCCGCTGCTGTTGTATCCTGAACCGGCCCTGCTCGTCGTCCCCCAAGAGCGACTGACACGACTACTGCACCAAGAAATTCCTGAACTCCTCACCTTCCTTGCGGTTGCGAAACCGATTCAGCATAGCCCGTACCCGCAGCCAGCCTTTGAGGGGGTGCTTGTAATGAGCCTCGAGGACTGGTGTCGCCACGCCACCGCCCATCCCAACGTTGTCACGATCATTGATGGCATTGAAGCCTTACCCCAAATTGCCCAGCAGCAGATGACCTGCACCATTACCACCAGCGATTGGGAGCACCTGAAACTCGCGATTCCCAGCGCTGTTGGTGCGATTCGCCAAGTCTATGCCCAGTTGGTGCAGCACCTCTTTCAGCGGCCTCAGAATCCCTACGGCGACTATCTGCTCACCCCTACAGAACAGCAACCGCTCCTTGAACTCCTGCATCAATGGCCGCAGGCGCTGCCTCCCCAATGGTCGCAATTGCGGGACTACCTCAACCGCAGTGACACGGTGATTTGGGGACGGCGCCACCCCACGGTGGGGTACTTCAGCCTCCAAGGACACCCCCTCAGTTTCCGCGCCTATTTTAAGGAGCTTTGGTCGCAAGCGCCTTTTGTCCTCATCGGCAGCGGCCCCGATACAGACTCCCCTCTAGCCTATGTGCAGCAGGAACTAGGGATTCCGCCCCAAACGACGATTAAATTTGCCAGCGATCGCCACAGTGAAGCGATTACCCTTGCGATCTCCGAAGACTTACCTCTCCCCAACACCCCGGAATTTGCCCCAGCCGTCCTGCGGCGTCTCTACGATCTTATTGGCACGATTGGCCATCGGCGGGCGGTGATCCTTGTGAGTGATGTGCCGCTGCGGGAACAGTTGGCCACCCAATTGGCTGCCCTCTACGGTTCACGGGTACAGGTGGAGACGCCAACCCTTGATACGAACACGATTTTAGTGACGGGGGAAGCCTTTTGGCTGCGTCATGGGGCGCAGTTGCCTTGCCCGGCGCTGTTTGTCTTGACCACACTGCCCTTGCCCTCGCCGGAAAAAGCGGTGGTAAGTGCCCGCATTGAATGGCACAAGCAGCAAAAACAGGATTGGTTTCGCCAGTATCTCTTGCCAGAGTGCTTGACGATATTGGATCGCGCCCTTGCCCCTGTGCGTCAGGATGAAACGCTGGTGGCGATTTTGGATCGGCGGCTCACGGAGCGCAGCTATGGCCGGGAAATTCTCCAGAGTCTCAGTCCCTACAACCGCGTTAGCGATCGCGCCCAATCACCGCGTTGAGTTTGCCACTGCGAAAGCCCTCCAGATCCAAGGTGACATAGGTAAAGCCAAGGGACTGAAAGTGGTTCACCAGCTTCTCCAGATCCATCATCGTCACAAAGTGGGCAATCTGCGCTTGGGGCACCTCAATGCGCGCCGTATCGCCATGACTGCGGACGCGGCACAGTTCCCAGCCCTGCTTGCGCAGGTAGTATTCGGCATGGCCCACCCGTTGCAGCTTGGCAAGGGTAATTTCCTCACCGTAGGGAAAGCGCGAACTCAGGCAGGGTTGAGCAGGTTTATTCCACCACGGCAGACCCAAGGATTTGGCAATTTCGCGCACCTCTAGCTTGGTAATCCCCACCTCGGCAAGGGGCGATCGCACCCCCCGCTCTTTGGCCGCAGCAATGCCGGGGCGATAGTCTTGGAGGTCATCAGCATTTACACCATCGAGAATGTAGTCATAGCCCCACGCCTGTGCCAGTTCCCGCAGGCGATCGTGGAGTTCACTTTTGCAGAAATAACAGCGATTCACCGGGTTCGTGGCGTAGTTGGGATTGTCCAGTTCATGGGTTTCAATGAGTTCATGGCGAATGCCGATGGCCGCCGCCTGAATGCGGGCATCCTCTAGATCCGCTGGAAAGAGCGAGGGGGACACCGCCGTGACTGCCACCGCGCGATCGCCCAAGACATCCTGAGCAACTTTGGCCACAAGCGTACTATCAATGCCGCCAGAGTAGGCAATCAAGGCTTGATCGAGTTCGCCAATGAGATCCCGTAAGGCCGCTAGTTTGTCCACGCCCATCACCGACCAATGTTCCGAGAATTCTGCTCCTACAGTGTAGCTTAGGGATAGACGCAGCAAGCTCAAGCGCCCATTAAGCAAATGCTGCGAGTGCTCCCCCCTGCTCTACAATAAAATCACGAACTGATAACCGCTGATTGCTCGGGAGAACCTATGGGAATTTTCAATGGCATTATTGAGTTTCTTAGCAATATCAACTTTGAAGTGATTGCCCAACTGACCATGATTGCCATGATTGGCATTGCAGGGCCGGCAATTATCTTCCTACTGGCTGTGCGGCGCGGCAATTTGTAGGCCATTGTTTTGCCAAGAATTAGGAAGTCTCCCACCTTTGCGCTAGCCGTGCCAAATCCTTAGCTTGCAGCTGATACCAGCGTTGCAATCGTGTTAGTTCTGCGGTAATGCTCAGGGTGGGAGCAAATCCTTCACAGCCATAGCCCAAATGGCGCAGGATCGCTACAAGCGTACAGGGAGCAATCCAATAGGTTTGACTCAAGGCTAAAAGATTCACCTTAGTCTGTTCTTTGAGGTCATTTTGAATTGAGAGGATGAGGGTTGTCAGCGGAGCGATCGCCGGTCGTTGGCACCCTACATAGACCATTTCTGGTTGGGCAATGGCCAAGAGCCAACGCAAGTGGGTGGCAGAGGGCGGCAGTGACCAGAGAATGAGGGTGCGACAGCGATCGCGGGGGCGATCGTAGTGAATGGCTGCTGTGGTTAAGTTCGGGGGAACCTCAGGGCGGCCATAGCCATAGAGCAAGACATTGTCCCGCAACTGCGGCAGGAGCGTTGTCAAAGGCGGTAGGGGTTGCCAATGGGGAAGCGGGTGACTGGGCGGATTAGGGACGTACCACGCCAGTGAGGGTTTGACGCCCTTGAGTTCCAGTTCCAACTGGGTTTCGCCATTCCAAGTGTGGGCTGTGAGGTGATAGGCAATATCGACCGTGGTGGGCAACGGAAAAAATTGTCCCCAGCGCCAAGCCTTAGCGGTCATCTGCCGCCCATTCTGCTCTAGGGTGAGTTGCAGATGTTCCCGCTGCTGACCCATGGGTGCTTGTTCGAGAATCTTGACCCCGCGACTACAGAAAATTGGCTGCGGATTCTCACTGCCAAAGGGTTGCAGTTGCTCCACTTGGGCGTAAAAGTCCCACGTCAGCTGCTCAAAGGAGACTTCGGCGTCAAGGGTAACAAGGGGACGCAGATCCTCTGGTTTGAGACAGGTTTGGGCAAAGGCTCGCAGGCGATCGCGCCAAGTCGCTAAATGCTCTGCCCGTAGGCTAAACCCCCCGGCTGCCCTATGACCGCCATATTTCAAGAGCAGATCCTTGGTCGCTTCAAGGGCCTCAAAGACATGGAATTCGGGAATACTGCGAATTGAGCCGCGAATGGTTGTCTCATCTTCATAGGTGCCAATAAACACCGGTACGCCGTAGCGCTCCACGAGCCGCGAGGCAACAATGCCAATGACCCCATGGTGCCAGTCGGGCTGGACGATCACTAAGACCCACTCCTGTTGGGGATCAAAGCCCGTCTCTTCAAGGTGGGCGATCGCCTGTCTCTCAATCTCAGCACAGAGTTCCTGACGGCGACGGTTGGTTTCCTCACACAGGGCTGCCAGTTCCTGAGCACGCTGCGGATCCTCGGTGGTCAGCAGGTCAATCACCACTTGGGGATCACCAATGCGGCCAATGGCATTGATGCGTGGTCCCAGCCGAAACCCTACCGCTGTGGGCTTGAGGGCGGTATTCTGGGCTGGCAAACAACCCGCCATCTGCATCAGCGCTTGCACCCCCACAAGAGAAGAGGTGGGAATTGTTTGTAACCCCTGCTTGACCCAGCGGCGATTCACCCCCATCAAGGGCGCCAAATCCGCGATCGTGCCAAGGGTACACAGTTCCCGCAAAGGCCGCACCAGTTCGCGCCAGTTGCCCAGTCGCTGTGCTAGGGACAGAGCAAGGATATAGGCCATCCCCACCCCAGCGAGGGTATGGTAAGGGGATGTTGGCGGCACCAGTTTCGGATTGAGAATGGCATGGGCAGGGGGCAGTTGCTCCGGCACATCGTGGTGATCCGTCACGATCACCGTCAGTTCCAGTTCCCGTGCCTTGAGAATGGGCTGGTGGGCAGCAATGCCGTTGTCCACGGTGAGAATCAGTTTCACACCGCGCTCGTAGCAGTCTTGAACAATCCGCTCATTAATGCCGTAGCCTTCCTGCATGCGGGAGGGAATTTCATAGTCAATGTCAGCTCCCAAATGGCGCAGCGCACGCAATAGAAGGGCAGTGCTGGTCATGCCATCAGCATCGTAATCGCCACAAATGGTCATTTTGTCACCGCGGGCGATCGCCTGCTGCAGGAGTTCCACTGCCAGATCAAGGTCGGGAAAGACCGTTTGCGGTGGCGGTAGCGCTAGAGTTTCCGGCTCGAGAAAGGCCTGTACCGCTTCTGGAGTCGTCAGACCCCGCCGCAGATAAATTTCCGCTAGTGATGCGGGGCAACCCAAGGCCTGCCTCAAGGCGTCACAAGACTCGAGATCAATGGGTGGCAAGAGCCAACGTTGCTGGGGAAGGGCACCCATAATGCGGCGGGGGGAGATAGGCAAAGCGATAACCCCAATGCTAACTTGAGCGTGGCTTCGGTTGACAGACCGAAAAAATAGAATAATAATCGTTACCATTCTCATTTAGCCTTGGTGAATTCCCGAGGCCGTGTCTTGGTGTGAGGTAAGGAGGTCAGTGATGGAAAAATCCCTAACAACGGTTATGGTGGCTGCCATTCACCTTGCACTACTCAGTCCAGCTGCTGTTGCTGAACCTAGGATGCCCGCTCCCGCCAGCATCGGACAGGTGACCTCTGTCTCCCAACTGTCTGACGTGCGCCCCACCGATTGGGCCTATCAAGCCCTTGCGTCCCTTGTGGAAAAGTACGGCTGTATTGCTGGCTATCCCGATGGCACCTTTCGGGGCAACCGTGCCCTGACGCGGTTTGAAATGGCGGCTGCTTTGAATGCCTGCTTGGATGTGATTAGCGATCGCTTTGCCACCAAGGAAGATTTAGCCACCTTGCAACGGCTTAGGGAGGAGTTTGCCGCCGAACTGGCCACCCTACGCGGACGGGTGGACAACCTCGAAGCCCGTACTGCTACTCTGGAGGCCACGCAATTTTCAACAACCACCAAGCTCTCTGTGGATGCCGTGATGGCCTTTCAAGCCGGTGGCAATACTCGCCAAGTCGTTGACCCCATCTCTGGGAATACGTTCACTGGGGGCAGCTACAATCCGACGGTGATTAGCAAGGTGGAGATTAACCTCAATACCAGTTTTCGCGGTACGGATTTACTGACCACGACCCTCGAAGTGGGTAACAACGGGTTAGATACGTTTGGGGCAACGGGGATTGGTACTGACGGCTTGATTGCCGGTGGCGCTGCCGATTACAGTGGCGTTGGCGCAAATGTGGAATTATCTCGACTGTTCTATAGCTTCAAGCCCACAAAAGATTTGACCATCGGCGTTGGGCCGCAATTTTATCCCAGTGATATTGTGGATACCAATAGCTACGCCAACGATTCTTTCACGGATTTTAGTTCCAATTTCTTTATCAACAACCCGCTGATTGTGCCCTACGCCGTCAATGATCCCGGTGGGGCGGGTGTCAGTATTGAATGGAATCCGGGAGGCGGATTCTTCACACTGCGCGGTGTTTATGTGGCCGCTGCAGCGGGAGCACCGACGGGTATCCCTACGGGAGGAGGTCTTTTTGGCGATCCCTATCAGGGAACCGTGGAACTGGAGTTTGCCCGTGCCTTTGGTGCCAATGAACGGAACAACTTTGCGGTGCGCCTGCAATATACCAACTCCTCAACCCTGAATATTTCCCAGAATGCCGGCGGTGTCAATGTGGAACTCACCCTCGGTAAGTTTGGCCTCTTTGGCCGCTATGCTTACTCCGATATGAAACTCTATGGCGATGGAGCAACGATTAATGGCTTGGGGCCATTTACTGTGGATCCGGGGGTCTTTGTCATTCCCGCTGGTGGCCAAGTGAAAACCACCGCGCAAACATGGATGGCGGGTTTGGCCTATCGGGACTTGTTGGCGGAAGGATCATTGCTAGCAGCGGCGGTGGGTCAGCCCTTTATTAACTCGTTGGCATCAGCACCCGGGATCAATGATGCTACCCAAACCAACTATGAACTCTTTTTCCGCTATCCCCTCAGCGACAATATCTCAATTACGCCTGTGTTTATGGCAATCACCAATGCCAACAATAGCGCCACCAATAGCCCCATTTTCCAAGGGTTGATCCGCACCACGTTTAGCTTCTAAATCAGACACGCCCTAAAGGCTTGGCGGAGCTGGTGCTCATCAAGGTTACGGCCAATAAAGATGAGTTCATTGCGCTGATGGCCAAGGGGGCGATCGAGGGGACGACCATCAAAGAGCATATGCACCCCCTGAAAAACAAAGGGCTGGGGCTGCTCCGCGAGGTGCAAAATCCCCTTCATGCGGAAAATATCGGGGCCTTGGGTTTGCAGCAACTGGCTCAGCCACGTTTGCAGCTTAGCGCCATCCAATTTGCCCTCAGCAACAATGGCCACAGAACCCACAGATTCATCGTGTTCATGGTGATCTTCGCCAAGAAAGTCTGGGTCGAGTTCGAGGGCCCGCTCAAGGTCAAAGCCCCCCACATCGAGGATGTGCTCCATGGGGATGGCGGCCTGCTGGGTGCAATACACTTTGGCCAAGGGGTTCATGGCATGAATGCGATCGCGCAACTGGGCGAGGTCTGCTTCGCTTACTAAGTCCGTTTTATTGAGCAAAATCACATCGGCAAAGGCAATTTGCTCTTGGGCTTCGTCCGCTTGCCAGTGGTAGTGAATGTGCTTGGCATCCACCACGGTAATCACGGCATCTAGGTGAGTTTGGCTGCGGATGTCCTCATCCATGAAGAAGGTTTGAATGACGGGTGCGGGATCGGCAAGCCCCGTGGTTTCAATAACAAGGTGATCAAACTTGTGCCGCCGCTTCATCAGGTTGCCAATGATACGGATCAAGTCGCCGCGCACCGTACAGCAAATGCAGCCATTATTCATCTCGAAAATTTCTTCATCGGTATTGACCACCAGTTGATGATCAATGCCCACTTCGCCAAACTCGTTGACAATCACAGCGACCTTCTTGCCGTGTTCGTGGGTGAGAATGCGATTGAGGAGTGTGGTTTTACCGGCACCCAAGTAGCCAGTGAGCACTGTAACGGGAACGGTCATAGGCTGGACAACAGCTAGAGACTCTTTGAGCCTATCAAATATCCGTTACAGTCGTTGTGAAAAGGGCTGTAGGATAAAAAAATGCACAACTACGGAAAGTTTCAAGTCTATGCTGCATCCGCGTTTAGCCGCTGCCTTTGAGCAGCGTTCTGTTCTCAAGATTATTAGTGGCCTCAACAATTTTGATCGCGATCGCGTGCGGGCGGTGGTGACTGCTGCCGATCAAGGGGGTGCCACTTTTGTGGATATTGCTGCCGATCCTGAGCTGGTGCGCCTTGCCAAGGAACTGACGACACTGCCGGTCTGTGTGTCTGCGGTGGAGCCATTACAACTGCTAAATGCCGTTGCTGCTGGTGCCGATCTGGTGGAAATCGGCAACTACGATAGCTTCTACGCCCAAGGGCGGGTGTTTAGCGCTGAGGAAGTGCTGGTATTGACGCGCCAAACTCGCGAGTTGCTGCCCCAAATCATGCTGTCGGTCACAGTGCCCCACACGCTACCCTTGGATCAACAGGTTGCCCTCGCTGAGGCCTTGGTGGCCGCCGGCGCCGATGTCATTCAAACCGAAGGGGGAACCAGTAGCCAACCCCACCACAGTGGCACGTTGGGTCTCATTGAAAAAGCAGCCCCGACATTGGCGGCAACCTACGAAATTTCCCGCGCCGTTGCGGTGCCGGTGCTGTGTGCTTCGGGGCTTTCGACAGTGACGATTCCCTTGGCGATCGCTGCTGGGGCTGCGGGTGTCGGGGTCGGCTCTGCCGTTAACCAACTCAATAGTGAAGTGGCCATGGTGGCCAGTGTGCGTGCCCTCGCCGAAGCAGTCAAAGGTGCCATCGCCCTCCACCGCTAAGCCTGTGGTGAAGCTCTCCCGATTGGCTGTGGCCTGTGCTAACCGTCTCTTTGAGACTGCCAGCGATCGGGAGCGTTTTTTAGAGGCTCTCACCACTCCCCCGCCCTACCCTGCCACGGTGCTGTGGTGTCGCGAGCCAGCGTCTCCCTTACCCTTTGAGCCATTGCCGCCACTTTCTTGGCAGCCCCCTTGGGTGAGTCGCTTTGCCCCCGGCAGCCGTACCGGTCAACACCCTCTCCATGAGGCCGGGGCTTATTATTGCTTGGATAGCTCATCGGTGTTTGCGGCGGTTCCGCTGCTGACGCTGCCCCAAGAGCCGTCATTGGTGATTGATGTGTGTGCGGCGCCCGGCGGCAAGAGCCTCTTTGCGTGGCGATCGCTGCAACCCCGCTACCTCATCTGTAATGAAACCATTGGCAAACGGGTGGGGATGCTGATTAGCAATCTCAAACGCTGTCGAGTGCATCCAGTGGGCGTCACCGCTTGGGATAGTGAAGTGCTGGCTGCTGAGTTCCAAGGCGCTGCTGATGTGGTGATTGTGGATGCTCCCTGCTCTGGGCAATCGCTGCTGGCCAAGGGGCAAAAAGCTGAAGGGTGTTTCCATCCATTGACGATTCGCCACAATCAACGGCGGCAAAAACGCATTCTCGCAACTGCAACAGCCTTGGTGCGCCCGGGGGGATGGTTGCTCTATAGCACCTGCACCTTTAGTCAGGATGAAAATGAGGATGTGGCGGCTTGGCTGATGGCAAGGCTTCCGCAGTGGGTTCCTCAACCTGTGGCGGCACTAGCGGCCTATCAATCCCATCTAGCAGCCTTTCCCTGCTATCGGCTGTGGCCCCACCAAGGGGAAGGAGCGGGCGCCTTTACGATCCTCTGGCAGCATCAGGGGTCTGGGGAAGCCAATCCTTTACCGCAATTGGCTGAAGGTTGCGCCTTGGGCGATCGCTGGCGCTGGCAATCGAATTCCCAACCGGCATAGGTAATGGCAGCAACGGCATTTTGATCTAAACACCGCCCGAAAATGCGACTACCGGCGATCGCGTCCTGACCCATTAAGGTAGCTCCCAGCAGTTGTCCTTGGCGGTTGATCACCACTTGACCCAAGCTCTGACCCTCGGAACTAAACTGCTGAATCTCCCACAGTTGAACGGGTTCCCTGAGGCGTTGCTGGGCTTGCCGCGCATTCCAACCGACGCGGGCAATGGGAACAGGTAGGGCAATCCACCACGGTTGACGGTAGTAATCAAGGGGCAGGGATTTTCGCTGTAAAATCTGGCGGGCGATCGCAAAGGCTTCAAAGTAGGTCAGGGAGGGCAAATGGTACCCCCGCTGCCAACCGCCACAGGCATAGACTTGGGGATGACTGGTGCGCCCCTGGGAATTGATCCGCAGCCACCCTTGAGCATCTCGCTGGAGGCGGTGCAGGTTCAAAGGAGTTGGATCGGGGGCTTTGCGCCTTCCCAGTGGGGGAACCCCTAGACCGAGGCCACTCAGGGCAGCATGCAGGCGATCGTTGAACCACGCATCTTCTGTGGCCACAAGCGGCAGACCTTGTCCATCGGCATCAGGGGCTTTGCCAGACCAGTGGTGCCAACAGGCCAGCTCAATCCTGCTGAGGGCGTCCATATCCTGAGCATCCATTGCCGCAGGCGCATCAAGGAGGAAATAGCCTCGCGCATAGAGGCGATCGCCCCCCACCTGAAAATGACAGCGGGGCTGCCAGACAAATTCCCCCGCCCCTGTGATCACATCGACCCCCACCAATTCCAAGACCCTAGGGGCATAGCGGCGCTGTCCGTGGCTGAGGTGGGCTTGAAAGTGCTGCCACTGCTGAGTATCCAATCTTTGAGGGGGAAACTGCGACAGCCACCAGCGTTGCCACTGCCATTGCCACTGCGCATCAGCGGCTGGGATCACTAGGCCAATCCGCCCCAAGGCCGCACACCGATAGGCAATGTCCAATGCCAAAGGACTCGCCGCCACAATCAGCAAATCATACTCAAAGCGCATAGGAAATTAAGATAGAAACGACGACACTGGCAGCTCCTATGAAGCCCATCCGCACGTTTAACGTTCGTCCTCACTTGCCGCAACGTTTGGAACCCCTGCGGGAACTGGCCTACAACCTCTACTGGACGTGGAACACGGAGGCGATCGCCCTCTTTCGCCGTCTCGACCCAGAACTGTGGGAGCAAACCAACCACAATCCCGTCGCCCTGTTGGGACGTATTCGCCAAGATCGCCTCTTGGATGCGGCGGCCGACAACGGCTTTTTGGCACAGATGGAGCGGGTGATCAGCCAATTTCAAGAATATGCCCAGCCTGTGCAGACGTGGTACCAGCAAACGCGCACGGACGCGCCTCCCGGCGAGTGTATTGCCTATTTTTCCCTTGAATTTGGCTTGACAGAGTGCCTGCCGATCTATTCTGGGGGGTTGGGGGTGTTGGCAGGGGATCACCTCAAATCTGCTAGTGACTTGGGACTCCCTTTGGTGGGGGTGGGGCTGCTCTATCAAAAGGGCTACTTTTCGCAGTACCTCAGTGCCGATGGCTGGCAGCAGGAACGCTATCCCAGCAATGATTTTTATACCCTGCCCCTGAAACTCGTCACGACTCCCCAAGGCCAAGAACTCCGCATCCGGGTTGATTACCCCAATCGGGACGTGCAAGCACGGATCTGGCAAGTTCAGGTGGGTCGGGTTCCCCTTTATCTTTTAGACACAAACCTGCCAGAAAACAGCGCCTACGATCAGCAGATCACCGATTACCTCTATGGCGGCGATATGGATCTGCGCATCCATCAGGAGATGCTCCTAGGCATTGGGGGAGTACGCCTGCTCCACAGCTTGGGGTTGCGGCCAACGGTCTATCACATGAATGAGGGGCACTCGGCCTTTTTGTCCCTAGAGCGGATTCGTCAACTGATCACCGAAGAGCAGCTTACCTACGATGAAGCCTTGCAGGTGGTCAAGGCCAGCCAACTCTTTACCACCCATACCCCCGTGCCTGCGGGGATTGATCTGTTTCCTGCCGATAAGGTGACGTACTATGTCGGCCACTATGCGGAGGCCTTTAACCTTTCGCAGCAGGAGTTTCTCTCCCTTGGCCGTGTGAATCCGGGGGCTTTTCAAGAACCCTTTAGTATGGCGAACCTAGCCATTCATACCGCCAGTTTTGTCAATGGGGTGAGCGCGCTCCACGGTGAAGTCTCCCGCCAGATGTTCCAAGGCCTGTGGCCCAATCTGCCGCCGACGGAGGTGCCGATTACCTCGATTACCAATGGCGTCCATGCTCGCAGTCGCGTTTCTGAACCATTGCAATACCTGCTGGATATTTACCTTGGGCCGCAGTGGTCTGATGCGCCCTTGGCGGATCCCCTCTGGTCGCGGGTCAGCAGTATTCCCGATGAGGAGTTGTGGCGTATCCATGAGATTTGCCGCTATCAGTTGGTGATGTTTGTGCGATCGCGCCTACAACGGATGCTTGAAGAGCAGGGCGCCTCTAGTGCTGAATTGACGCAAGCGGCAGAAGTGCTGGATCCGACCGCCTTGACTATTGGCTTTGCCCGTCGCTTTGCTACCTATAAACGCGCCACTCTCTTTTTGCGGGATGTGGAACGGCTGCGGCGAATTTTATTGGGATCAGTACCGGTGAAAACGGAGGTGAAGCAGCGGCGGCCGATTGTCCAGTTTGTGATTGCGGGCAAGGCGCACCCCAAGGATAACCCCGGCAAAGAACTGATTCAGGAAATTATTCACTTTACGCGCCAAGAGGGCATGGCCAACCACATTACCTTTATCCCGGATTACGATATGCACGTGGCAAAAATGATGGTGGCAGGCTGTGATGTTTGGCTGAATACCCCTTTGCGGCCTCAGGAGGCCTCCGGCACCAGCGGCATGAAGGCGGCCATGAATGGCTTACCCAATCTGAGTACCTTGGACGGTTGGTGGGACGAGGCGGACTATGTGAAAACGGGTTGGGCGATTGGCCACGGCGAAACCTATGACGATCGCCACTATCAAGATCTGGTGGAAGCCAATGCGCTCTATGAACGGTTGGAGCGGGATGTCATTCCCCTGTTTTACGATCGCGATGAAAATGGGGTGCCGCGCGGCTGGGTGCAAAAAATGAAGGCAGCCCTTGCTCTCAATACGCCTCAGTTTAACACCGCGCGAATGGTGCGCGAGTATGCCCATCGGGGCTATTTCCCCGCCAGCGATCGCTACTTTACTCTCAAGGAAAATAACTATGCTGCAGCCAAGGAACTGGCACGCTGGAAAGCCCATATCTTTGAACACTGGTACTCAATTCAGATCATCAGTGTTGAAACCTCGGCTGAGCACAACCTCGAAGTCAATGAAATAGTTGAAGTCAAAGCTGTGATTGCCCTCGGTGCGCTCTCCCCCAATGACGTACAGGTGATTTTGTTCCAAGGGCGGGTGAATGACGCCGGTACCCTAGAGGAGGCTTGTCCTACCCTGATGACGTTTGTGGGTACCACCCCTGAAGGCTATAGCCTGTACACCGCCGAGATGAGCTACGACACGAGTGGCCACCAAGGCATTGCCCTCCAACTGCTACCGCGCCACGTCTATCTGAGTCATCCCTATGAAATGGGACTGGTCTTGTGGGCTTAGGAGAGAATCAGGTTGCGATTAACGGATCAGCAAGTGCAGCAAATTTGCCAGATAGTGGCGGCGCTGGTGGGTAGCGAGGCTGAGGTGTGGTTGTTTGGTTCGCGGGTGGACGATCGCCTGAAGGGCGGCGATGTGGATTTATTGATCCGGCTGTCTCACCCCGTTGAGAATCCTGCCCTTGTCAGTGCTCGACTCAGTGCCAAAATCAGCCGCGCCATGGCAGGTCGTAAAGTGGATATTCTCCTCTGGGCACCCAATCTCCAGCGGCAGCCGATTCACGATTGGGCCCAACAAACGGGAGTTCGCCTTCAATGTTGAGTCCTCAACTTCAGGAACGCCTACATCACCTCTGCCAACTGGTGGAGCGAGAAGTGGCACACCTACAGGTGACGGATCAACGCCTCTTTCAGGAGCCATTTACGGCACGGCGGGCAGCACAATTGGAGGAGGATATTGACCTAGCGGAGCGGGTGGATGCTTTTGTGGCACGTTTTGGTCGCCTTCAAGATACCCTAGGGAGCAAGCTGTTGCCCGCCTATCTGAGTGCCTTTGGCGAACCAGTGGCAACTTTTTTGGAAAACCTTGACCGTGCTGAGCGACTCGGCCTTGTGCCTGATGCAGACGCTTGGTTTACTATGCGGCAACTGCGCAATCAAATGGTTCACGACTACATTCGAGATGCAGCCATTTTAGCCACGAGTTTGCAAGCTGCCCACGAGTTTGTTCCTGTCCTGATTGAAACTGCAACTCGGTTTTGCCAACGAATAAAGCACAAATCGTTCGGCAACTCCTAGCTTTTCATCTTTATTTCATGTTTATTTCATGTGCCTTTGCCAAAATCAGCCTTAGTAACACACTGTGGTAATGCTGAATCGAATTCTTTGGTGGTCAATTGTCCAACGTTGGTTGGTGGTGCTCGGGGCAATCGCCCTGACGATTTTCGGTATTTTTCAACTGCGGCAAATGCCCCTTGATATACTGCCAGAGTTTGCGCCCCCCCAAGTGGAAATTCAAACGGAGGCACCGGGCCTAGCACCAGAGGAAGTGGAATCGCTGATTACGCTGCCCATTGAAAGTGTCGTCAATGGTACGGCAGGGGTCGAAACTGTGCGCTCTGCATCGTCTCTTGGCTTATCTGTTGTCAAGGTAGTTTTTAGTTGGCAAACGAATATCTATCAAGCACGGCAACTGATTACCGAGCGGTTGCAGGAGGTGCGCGATCGCCTACCACCTAATGCCTCACCCCAAATTTCACCGATTACCTCCCTGATTGCCACGATTTTGATGTATGCCCTTGCCCCCAAGGTGCCCACTGCCCCAGATGCCACCTCCCTCATGGAACTGCGACAGCTTGTGGATCAAAAGGTGGTGAATCGCCTCTTGGCAGTGCCGGGGGTGTCCCAAGTGATTGCCTATGGTGGAGATGTGCCCCAGTATCAGGTGCTGGTTGATCCTGATCGCCTCGCCGCACAACAGGTCTCCTTGCAGGACGTGGTGGCGGGGGTGAGTGGCGCCAATGAAAATGCAGCGGGTGGGGTCATTGTCACTCCCGATCAGGAGTTAATTGTGCGGGGCATTGGTCGGGCAACATCAGTCGCTGATTTAGCGGTGGCGTTGGTGGCGCACCGCAATGGCCAACCAATTCGCGTGCAGAATGTGGCAACAGTCACGAAAGGGCCTGCCTTAGCGCGGGGAGATGGCAGTGTTAATGGACAGCGAGCAATTATCCTTATATTGACTTCTATATCCAAGAGGGGGAAGACCATATTCCCGTGGGTACTGCTACCGTTACTGCTGATATTGAAACGCCAACGGGCGATCGGGTCACTCTACCGATGACCTATACCCCTAGGGACAAACACTACACCGCACGGCTAGCCAATCCCGTGGCAGGAGACTATCGTATTGTTCTCCTTAGCACCATCAATGGTCAACCCATTAACAGTCGTTTTCGCTTTCGTTATGAACCCAATCAGGGAGGAAAACAAGAATGATGCTACCACGCTTTATCCAACCCACCCTCTTGGGACTGGCCATGCTCTTGAGTGGGGCGATCGCCACCCTTGGGATTGCCCAGCAACGGCAAATGCCTATGCTTCATGACCACCATCACCTGCACCACAGTCCCAACCATGAGCACGCAGACGGCTCTGCTACGACCCATATGGAACTGCTGAATGCGCCCGCACCTACGCCTCAACAACCAACCACCTTTACGTTGGCGATTCGCACCCACACTGGTGAAGCAGTGACGCAGTTTGAGCGTTTTCAAGAGGCGCTAATGCACCTGATCATCGTCAGTGATGATTTTCAAGTGTTTCAGCACCTGCATCCCCGCTATCTGGGTGAAGGTCAGTTTCAAGTCACAACCACATTGCCCCAAGGGGGAGGCTACACCCTCATTGCCGATTATAAACCCGCTGGCGCTGACGAAACGGTGGCGATGATCCCGATCGCGGCTGAAGGAACGCCGCCCGCATCGAGTACGCCAACCTCTCAAACCACCCAAGTGATTGGCACAACGGCAGTCGAACTAAAACTCCCTCAACCCCTCAAGGCTGGATCAGCGGTGGAAGTGGCCTTTCGCCTACGGGATGCTGCCACCCAGCAACCCCTTAGGGATCTGCGCCCCTACCTTGGCGAAGCAGGGCATCTGGTGATTTTGCGAGACACGACTCCCCTCGAACCTGCTGATTATCTCCATGCCCATGCCGTGGATCATCAACCTAAGGAGGTGATCCGTTTTATGACCCAGTTTCCTGTGCCCGGACGTTACAAGCTCTGGGGACAGTTCCAGCGGGGTGAGCAAATTGTTACTGCTCCCTTTTGGGTGACGGTGAATTAGGGGATTGCACGGATGAAGGTGTTGCTGCTTGAAGATGAACCGGATTTAGGAGCCGCCATTCAGCGGGTGTTGCAACGGGAAGGCTATGTGGTGGACTGGGCGCAGGAGGGGGAACTGGTTTGGGCCTACGTTGAGCAGTTGCAGGTGGACTACAGTGTTGCGATTTTGGATTGGATGGTTCCTCGGCTGTCGGGGTTGGAGGTTTGTCAGCGACTGCGTATCCACCACTACACGGTGCCCATTTTGTTGCTGACGGCACGGGATGGCCTCAGCGATCGCGTTCAGGGATTAGATGCGGGGGCAGATGACTATTTGATTAAGCCCTTTGCAATGGCTGAGTTGCTGGCGCGGCTGCGGGCTTTACTGCGGCGATCGCCCCAATTCCAACCCCAGCAATTGTGTCAAGGGGCATTAACGTTAGACTATGGTACCTTCACCCTGAGAAATAGGGCGGGTACTGAGGTGCAGTTAACCGCTAAGGAATTCCAGACCTTGGAATACCTCATGAAACGCCCCCAGCGGATTCTCAGTAGCGACCAACTGATGATGCAGCTTTGGGAAGTGGGCAGTGAACCCAGTAGTAATGTAGTGGCAGCACAAATTCGCCTGCTGCGCCGCAAACTCGCCCTCCTTGGTCAAGAGCACTGCATTGAAACCGTCCATGGGTTAGGCTATCGCTTTGTTGTCGATCATGGTTGATCATAAGCTCTTCCGCCACAGCCGCAGTCGTCTTGCCCTCTGGTATGCCCTCACCATGAGCGCTATTCTCAACGGCATGGGCTGGGGAATGTACGCCATCATCAGCCATTTTCAGGCACAAACCCTCCGGCAGGAGATGGCCTCCGTTGCTGGCACTCTTCACGATCAGTTGGAGGCAAAGCTCACTCACGCAGGTCAGTTTAATACCACTGTGCTGGCAACACTGCCGGGGCTATGTCGCGCGACTCAACCCTGTGCCCATCCCCCCCTTGATCCTCAGCGGCATGTGTTGGGTCTGAGTCAACAATCCCGCTACTATTTGGTGTTTTGGAGCGGGCAGGGTCAGCCCATCGGCTACCTAGGCGTGCCTCCCTTTGTGGAGTTTCCGCCCCAAGACTGGCAAATTATGGTGGCGACGGATGGCCAACGCTATCAACAGCACCGCGTTTTCCTAAAAACGGTGACGGGTGCACCTTGGGGGTATTTTGTCCTTGGGCGATCGCTCCAATTGGAGGATCAGCGATTGACGATGCTGCGCTGGTTACTGTTGACTGGACTGCCTTTGGGCATGACACTCATTGGTTTTGCCGGTTGGCACTTAGCAGGGCGAGCGATGGTTCCCATTTACCAAAGCTATGTGCGCATGGAGCAGTTTACCGCTGATGCGGCTCACGAACTGCGCACTCCCGTTGCCGCCATTCGCGCCACTTTGGAGGCCTTGGCGACGGATCCAGATCCTGCCCCAGAGGTCGTGGCACAAACCTTGAATGCTCTCCAGCGCCAGAGCCATCGCCTTACGGATTTGGTGCAGGATTTGCTGTTGTTGTCGCGGCTGGATCAAACTGAGAGATTGCCAATGGCAGAACGCTGCTGTCTGACCGAACTCATTAGTGAGGTGGTGAATGAACTTGTGGTCTTGGCGATCGCCGGCGGCATTGATCTCCATTGGCAGGAAGGCATGGCTCCCCAACTTTACGTGTGGGGGATTCCCAGTCAACTGAGCCGCGTCATTCGCAATCTGCTGCAAAATGCACTCCAATATACACCCGCAGGCGGGCAGGTAGAGGTAACGCTACACCAACAGCACCAAGAGGCGGTATTCACCGTCACTGACTCTGGTATCGGTATCGTAGCAGCGGATCAGGAGAAGATTTTTGACCGCTTCTATCGCGTTGCTAGAGATCGCGGGCGGCAACAGGGCGGAGCAGGGTTGGGATTGGCAATCGCCCAAGCAATTCTCCATCACCATCGCGGACGGATTCAGGTTAAGAGCGACTTGGGTCAAGGCAGTACGTTTACCGTATATTTGCCACTATCAACAAAAACCGACCCTCAATTTCATTAACATTTCATCGGCTGCCGTCAAAATAAGTCATGGCTCGCTTTGAGGCGCAGAAATGTTGAAGTGGTTGCGATCGCCCCTTGTTTTTTTGGTACTGTTGTTGCCCCCTGCAGCCTACAGTCATGCTGGGCATGGAAACGAGTTTCACGCCCCCACAGCGGGGACTGGGCCGACGGCAGTCGAGGTGGACGCGACTACCCAAGAGCAATTGGGGCTGCGGTTAGAAACGGTGCAACCCCGTCCGCTGGCTGCCATTTTAGAGGTGACGGGTGAACTGGTGGCGTTGCCCAATCAGCAGGCCGTAGTAACCATGCCCGTACGCGGTACCCTACTGCGGTTGCTGGTGCAGCCGGGCGATCGGGTTCGTGTCGGCCAGCCCTGAGCCATTCTGGCTAGCCCTGAACTGGCGGAACTGCGAACCAGTGCTTTGGATCGCCAAAGTGAAGCCCTCATGAGTGTACGGGCGGCGGAAGCAGATCTGCGCTTTGCCCAGCAAAATTTCCAACAACAGCAACGGATTGCCGCTGCTACCTTCCGCGAAGCGCAAGTCAAAGTCCAAGCGGCGCAAGAACGCTTTGATCGCGAACTATTGAATGCCGGTGCCATTGCCCGGCGAGCTTTTTTAGCCACAGAAGAGGAGTTAGCAGCCGCCCAAGCCCAACTTGCCCAAGCCCAAAGTCAACTCCCCCCTGCTGAAGCCTATGCCCAACTGCAACGCGCCCAAGCCCAAGTGGCGGTAGCTCGCGATCGGCTACACCTCAGTCAACAGACCTACCGCACCCGCCTGCAACAATTGGGCACAACCGCCAATGCCGATGGCAGTGTCACGATCACAGCTCCCATTGCTGGTACGGTGGTAGAGCAAAGGATTACTCCCGGCGAGGCCAGTGAAGATGCTGGTAAACCCCTCCTCAAAATTGTCAATGGCGATCGCCTCCAAGTTGTTGCTTACCTTACAGAAGCACAGCGAGCACAGGTGGCTGTGGGTCAAGCTCTAAATATCACTGTTGCAGGACTTCCCAATCGTGTTTTCCGCAGTCGTATTGAACTCATTGATAGTGTCGTTGATCCCGCCACGCAGCAAGTTGCGGTACGCGCCAGCTTGGCTAATTCCAGCCAAAAACTCAAATCTAGTAGCTTTGCGACTGTCCAAATTTTTGACGATCGCCAAACCCGCAATGCCGTGATGATTCCCCAGTCCGCGATCGTGGAGCCAGTCGATCAGCCCCCCCTTGTGTTTGTGCAGAATGGTACTGCCTTTGAAGCTGTCGAAGTGACCCTTGGCCAGCGAGTTGGCGATCAGGTAGAAGTGATTAGCGGTCTTTATGGGGGCGATCGTATTGTTACCCAAGGTACGATGCAACTCTATGCCCAATCTCTGTGGGGGGATACCTCAACCGCTACTTCAGACACAAAACCGGAAACAGACTCTCCACCGTGGATTTGGTTGGGGGCGGCTGTTGGGGCGATCGCTCTATTTGGGGCAGGTCTAGGTTGGCAAGCCTATCGAACACAACGGCTGAATTCCGCAGCGCATACCGAACCCTCTCAATCTTCTACCCCCACGAAGGTCAACCCTTAGAAATCGCAAAATGCCACTCGATCTTCTCCATTCTGAGGGGTTTGTGTGTCACGAGGACAGGGTGTCTGCCAAACTAGGCAAGATATTAGTTAGAGTTTTGAACACCTTGAACAGGCAGATAGTGATGCGATCGCCCCCCCCAAAAACGGTTGTTGATCTCCCCACCGTCACCCTCACCCTCGAAAGTCAGGGGAAAATGTTGACCTATTCCCTGACCCAACCGGAGCATCGCCTTGGACGCGATTACCAATGGGCGGATTTAGTAGTGCCCGATGAGCCGCTCTGGTCAGTGATTTCCAACCGCCATGCCGTTTTTAAGCAACAGGGGGCAACCTACTACCTTTGGGATGGAGATGGCCATCAACGCCGCAGCACCAATGGCACGTTCTACAACCGACGCCGCATCGGCATTGAAGAGGGCTTTGCCCTTGGGGAAACCCTACGCTTAGAAATTGGCCAAGACCCGAAAAACAAAGTGCAATTGCTGGTGCAGATCCAGTTTTCGGGCACGGCGAGTCCACCTCCTTTGCCCCAGCAGCGCCGCCTTGTCCTCAAAGCCCTCAAGGAATGGCCGCTGACTTTAGGGCGCGAAACCAGCAACAGCTATCAGCATTGGCAATTGGCTGCCCCCACGGTCTCCCTACGCCATGCCAGTATTGATCGCACGGGTGCGGGTCTCTATATTTTGCGAGATTTGGGCAGTACCAATGGCACCTATGTCAATGATCAATTGCTGAGGGAACCCTACACGCTGCGCAATGGCGATCAAATTCGCATTGGCCCCTTTGTCCTGCTCTACCGCCACGAGACCTTGGAGATTACGGATCAGGGCAGCCACATTCGCATTGATGCTTGGGGATTGGAACGATGGGTGAAAACGGCTGCCGGCGATCGCTCCCTCTTGCAAGAGGTCTCCTTTGTGGCGGAGCCGACGCAGCTTGTGGGTATTGTCGGTGGCAGTGGTACGGGGAAATCCACCCTCTTGAAAGTGTTGATGGGGCTGGCTCCCCTTCAGGCAGGACAGGTGCTACTCAATGGTCTCGATCTGCATCGCAATCTTGCCACCTACCGTCACCAAATTGGTTATGTACCCCAAGATGATATTGTCCACGCCCGCCTCACGGTCGCCGAAGTCCTGAACTATGCGGCGCAACTGCGCTTACCAGCGGATACCGATGCCCAAAACCGCAAAGCCGCCATTCAGCGAGTTCTTGAACAGGTGCAGTTAACGGGAACTGAAGATCAACTGGTGGCGAGTCTCAGTGGCGGTCAGCGCAAGCGGGTGAGTATTGCCGTTGAGCTATTGGCCAACCCCAAGCTCTTTTTCCTTGACGAACCCACCTCGGGTCTGGATCCGGGGCTAGACTTTTTGTTGATGCAGTTGCTGCGGCAATTGGCAGATGAAGAACGCACGATTGTCTTGGTGACCCATGCTACGAGTCATGTGCATTTGTGCGATCGCCTGCTGGTTCTAGGCTCGGGTGGGCGTCTTTGCTATTTTGGCCCTAGCGATCGCGCTTGTGAATTCTTTAGCGCTGATCGCCCCCTGAATTCCGTGGCTGAAATCTATGCCCTCTTGACTCCCGAAAATAGTGCCGAATGGAGTCAAAAATTTCGCCAATCCACGGACTATCAACGCTACCTTGCCAGCCACCTCAACATGGGGCACCACTATGAGAGCACCAGTGTTTTGGGGGGCGAAAACCGTGCCAGTGCCGAATCCCCTCCCCAACAGCCAGCACCCCCTCACCTCTATCAATGGCGGGTGTTGTGTCAACGCCAGTGGCAACTCCTGTGGCGCGATCGCCTCAGCCTTGTCTTGAATCTGATCAGCGTCCCCATTGCCCTGCTGCTCACCCGCTTTGCTATTGATCGCTCCCCCTTTGTCCCCCAAGATCCCCCCGGCCTGCTGCAAGCGGCTCAAGCCCTGCGCATTCTCTTTGTCTTTACCTGTGCCTGTCTTTGGGTGGGACTCTCCGGCTGGGCGCAAGCTTTGATTACAGAGGTGGCCATCTACCGCCGCGAACGTCTTGCCAATCTCAGTCTCTGGGCTTACATGGCAGCCAAACTCACCCTTGGTAAGGGGATGGCTTTGGTACAAACACTGCTCATTACCCTTGTGGCACTGTTGGCCTTTGGTCTGCCGCAGGGTGCCCTCCTCCCTTGGCCGGTGGGGTTTGGCATCACCACCTTCCTGACCCTGGTGGCCAGTCTCGGCTTGGGACTCCTGATCTCTGCAGCTGTAAATAACAGTGAGCAGGCCAGCAAGATTTTACCGCCGTTGCTGTTGCCCCAAATTATCTTTGCTGGCGTCCTCTTTAAGCTCACAGGGATTGCAACGGCTCTCTCTTGGCTGACGATTGGCCGTTGGACAATGGGTGCCTATGGTGCCTTGATTGACGTGAATGGCATGGTACCGCCGCCCCTCGATTTTGGCCTTTTTGAACCACCGCCTCAGCCCTTTGATCCAACACCTGTCTATGCTCCCACTTGGGGTAATCTGCTGCTAAATTGGGGACTGCTGATCCTCCACAGCCTCATTTACACGGGCGTGGCCACCTATTTGCAATGGCGCAAAGCGCCACCTTAAGGCCATCGGGGGTTGATCTTCCAACCAGAGGCAGGGTTCAACCGCATATTGACTCATTACAATTGTGCATATTTACTTATTGCAATTATGGCTGTCCTGCGAGATGATCTAACAAATGACCCAAAATTGTTCCTATTGAACATAGACTGCTGCCGCACCCATGGAGAGCGATGTTGTTTCCCTGTATGGGCGCGATTATATCCCCATTGTCGCCCCGCCCCCGCCGGCTACTAAAATTCGAACTCACCCGAAAACGGTTCCGGTGCTCAAGGACGACGATGTGCTGCTCATTTGTGATGAGTTGGGCAATATCTGTAATGACGAGCAGCAAACGGCTATTACAGGTTTATTTTGTCAGGATACCCGCTTCCTCAGTCAGGCGGAATTGCGCGTGGGGGGCGATCGCCCGATTCTGCTGAGTTTTCATTGTACAGGTAGCCATGCGCTCAAGGTGGTGTGCACCAATCCCAAGCAACCTTCTCTGCCCGCGGAGGCCTTAGCAATTGAACGATTCCTAGTGGTGCGGGGTGCCCTCTTTGAAACGATTCTCATCACCAATCATCAGGCGCAGCCGGCCAGCGTGGAGATTCGTTTAACCTTTGCGGCAGACTTTCAAGATTTATTTGAAATTCGCCAATACGGCGGTGGTCGCCCACAGCGGGGAAAAACGCTGCAACCCGTCAGTTGTGAATTGCGCCACACCAAAGGACGGGCGGATCTGTGCTTTGCCTACCAGGGGCTTGATGGCGCCCTTATGGAAACCCAAGTGCAGTTCTTGGGCACCCCTCCGGATCGTCTTGATGACACCACCGCCCTCTGGCGTCTCAAGCTAGAACCCCAAGGCTACCACAGCATTCACTATTGCATCCGCCCCTTTACCAATGGGGCACCCACAGCCCATGTCCCTGTGCCTTCATCCCTAGCGGCTGCCGATCAAGCGGCTCAACAGGAGCGGCAACAGTGGTGGTCAGACTGCACGGAAATTGTCACCTCAAATCCGCAGTGGAATCGCATCCTACGGCGGGGGATGGCAGATCTCTATATGCTCTTGCAGTCCTTTGGCCATGGCAAGGTGCTGACGGCTGGCATTCCTTGGTTTGCCACCCTGTTTGGCCGTGACTCGATCATCTCAGCCATGCAGACACTGATCCTGAATCCAGCGATCGCCCGTGATACGCTGCGCACCCTTGCCCATTACCAAGGGAAACAGGTCTGTCCTGAGCGCGATGAGCAGCCGGGGAAAATTCTCCATGAACTGCGCTTTGGCGAGATGGCGCGCAACCGCGAGATTCCCCATACCCCCTACTATGGTACGGTGGATGCCACCCCCCTGTGGCTGATGCTCTATGCCGACTACTACGCATGGACGGGCGATCGCACCACGGTCGAGGCGCTCTGGCCCCATGCCCTTGCGGCAATGAACTGGGTGGATCAACAAATGGCCGCCACGGGCTACCTCACCTACGATCGCCAAGCAGCCAAAGGCATTGACAACCAAGGCTGGAAAGATTCTGGCAATTGTATCGTCAACCGTCGCGGTCAACTGGCTCACAGTCCCATTGCCCTCTGTGAAGTTCAAGGCTACGTCTATGCCGCCAAAACCCGTCTGAGTGCCCTCGCTCGAGACTTTGGCTATGGCGAGTGGGGCGATCGCTGGCGGCAGCAAGCAACGGATCTCAAAGCTCGCTTTAACCGCGACTTTTGGCTTGAACCGGAGGGATTTTATGCCCTAGCCCTCGATGGCGAGGGTCGCCCCGTTGATAGCCTCACGTCCAATGCAGGTCAGTGCTTGATGACAGGAATCTGTGACCCCGAAAAAGCCCAACGGGTCGGACAACGTCTGCGGCTGCCGGATCTATTCAATGGTTGGGGCATTCGTACCCTCAGCAGCACCTCCCCTGCCTACAATCCCATTGGCTATCACTTGGGGTCGGTCTGGCCCCACGATACGGGTCTGATTGCCTTGGGGCTGCGCGCCATTGGTGATAGTGACTTTGCCCTGACCTTAGTGGATACCCTTTTTGATATGGCCTGTCGGCAGCCAGATTTGCGCCCACCAGAACTTTTCTGTGGCTTCGATCGCCAGACCTATCCCCAACCGGTGCAATATCCCGTAGCCTGCTCTCCCCAAGCTTGGGCAACGGGCAGTCTGTTTCAATTCATTCAGATCATGGCTTGGCCGCTGGTGGATGTGCCCCAAGGCAAGTTTTTGGTGCATCAGCCCCTGTTGCCCAACAGTATCGAGGAACTCCACCTCCGTAATTTGCGGGTCGGTGACACTCGCTTTCACCTGCGGCTTTGGCGCACGGGCGAGAAGGGCTGTGACTGGGAAGTACAGCCGGCGTAACGAATCGTAACTCGGAACGATCGCCCTCGCTAGAGTAGAGGTGGCTCAGTTCCCAACCTCTGTAACGCAAGCAACAGCATGACCCGAACCACCGCCTACGACATTTGGCGCGCCGGTCATCAACCCCTGCGCCCCCTCTTTGCCCCCAAAAGTGTTGCTGTCATCGGTGCCAGTGAAAAAGAAGGCAGTGTTGGCCGCACCCTTCTCTGGAATCTGATTCAAACCCCCTTTGGCGGAACGGTTTTTCCCGTCAACCCGCGCCGCAGTTCGGTGTTGGGCATCAAGGCCTATGCCCGTGTGACGGCGATCCCCGAAGCGGTTGATCTCGCAGTCATTGCCACCCCTGCGGCTACAGTACCAGCGGTGGTTGCCGAGTGTGCAGCAGCGGGTGTGAAGGGGGCAATTATTGTCTCGGCGGGATTTCGGGAAGTGGGGGCGGCGGGTCTTGCCCTCGAAGAAGAGATTTTAACCATCGCCCATCAGGCGCGGATGCGCATTATTGGTCCCAATTGTCTGGGAATAATGTGTCCGCCCACGGGGCTGAATGCTACCTTTGCCGCGACAATGGCGCGATCGGGTCATGTCGGCTTTCTCAGTCAAAGTGGCGCCCTGTGCACTTCGATTTTGGACTGGAGTTTGCAGGAGAATGTCGGCTTTAGTGCTTTTGTTTCCATTGGCACGATGCTGGATGTGGGCTGGGGCGACCTCATTTACTACCTAGGCGATGATCCGCAAACCCGCTGCATTGTTATTTACATGGAATCTCTGGGGGATGCGCGATCGTTCCTCTCCGCCGCGCGGGAAGTGGCCTATGTCAAGCCGATTATTGTCATCAAAGCAGGACGTACTGCCGCCGCCGCTCAGGCCGCCGCTTCCCATACCGGGGCATTGATGGGATCCGATGCAGTGGTGGATGCGGCCCTAGAACGCTGTGGGGTGCTGCGGGTGGAAACCATTGAAGATTTGTTTGACATGGCAGAGGTCTTAGACAAGCAATCGCGCCCCAAAGGCCCCCATCTGACGATTCTCACCAATGCCGGTGGACCTGGGGTCTTGGCCACTGATGCCCTGATTCGGGCGGGTGGTAAACTCAGTCCCCTCTCTGGGGATACCCTACAGGCACTGAATCAAGTGCTCCCCCCCGCTTGGAGCCACGGTAACCCCGTGGATATTTTGGGGGATGCCACTGCGGATCGCTATCTCAAAGCTCTGCAATACTGTGAAACTGATGCCAACAGTGATGGCCTACTGGTGGTGCTGACGCCCCAAGCTATGACCGATCCGCTGGCGATCGCCCAAGATCTCGCTACCTATGCCAAAAACCGTCCCAGTGGTGCCAAGCCGATTCTGGCCAGTTGGATGGGGGGCACAACGGTCAAAGGGGGAGAAGCGATTCTCAATCAGGCGGGCATTCCCACCTATGCCTATGCCGATACCGCTGCCCGCATCTTTAGTTATATGTGGCGCTATAGCGATCACTTGCAGGCGCTTTACCAAACCCCCTCGCTGCCCCTAACCACCACCCCCCCGGATCGGAATGCTGTCAGTCAACTCTTTGAGCACGTGCGCAGTGAGGGGCGTACCCTATTGACGGAGTGGGAAGCCAAGGCGGTTCTTGCTGCCTACGGCCTACCGGTGGTGGAAACCTGTATTGCCCGCAGTGAAGCAGAGGCAGTGGCTGCTGCCGATCGCCTAGGGTATCCTGTAGTTCTCAAGCTCTATTCACCCACAATTACCCACAAAACGGATGTCGGGGGTGTTGCCCTCAATCTTCCCGATGCGGCTGCGGTCATTACCGCCTACCAACAGATTGAGAAAAATGTCACCACTGCTGCTGGCGCGGATCATTTTGCTGGTGTCACCGTGCAGCCGATGATCCCATGGAAGGGGTTTGAACTCATTTTGGGCAGTTCCACCGATGCTCAGTTTGGGCCGGTGATTCTCTTTGGTACGGGGGGACAGTTGGTGGAAGTCCTCGAAGACACCGCGATCGCCCTTCCCCCCCTGAACACCACCTTGGCACGCCGTCTGATTCAGCAAACGAAAATCTCCCGTGCCTTTGCCGGCGTGCGGGGCTGGCCAGCCGTCAACCTTGCCCTATTAGAAGATCTGCTGGTGCGCTTTAGCCTGCTGGTGGTGGAGCAGCCGTGGATTAAGGAAATTGACATCAACCCCCTCTTGGTGGCACCCCCGGATCGCCTGATGGCCTTGGATGCCCGCATTGTGCTCCACAAAGAGGAAAGCACCTTTGTCAAGCCTGCGATTCGTCCCTATCCCACCCAATACGTGAGTCCTTGGCAGTTGCGCGATGGTACCCCAGTGCTGATTCGACCGATTCGGCCAGAGGATGAACCCCTAATGCGGCAGTACCATGCCACCCTCTCGGAGCAGAGTGTCTATTTGCGCTATTTCCACCTGATGAAGTTGTCGCAGCGGGTTGCCCACGATCGCCTAGTGCGCATCTGTTTTGTGGACTACGATCGCGAGATGGCTCTGGTGGTGGAGCATCAAGGCGCCAGTGAACCGCAAATTATTGGTGCGGCTCGCCTCAGTAAGGATCACTTTAGCAATACAGCCGAGTTTTCGATGTTGATTAGCGATCGCTGGCAGCGGCAAGGCCTTGGCACTGAATTACTACACCGCTTGATTCAAATTGGCCGCGATGAAGGGCTAAGTGCCATCCACGCCTATGTTCTCAAGGATAACGAGGGGATGATGCGTATTTGCCGCAAATTGAACTTTGAGTTTGCTGCGGGTGATGATCCCAGCGTTTGGTTTGTGCAGCTTGCCCTCTAGGGGATACAAAGCATAGAACCCTAGGATCATTGGTGTAGGACAATAGGTTCCGTTGAGTCGATTAGAGGAAGCGTGAACAAAGTAACCAAGATTGGGGTGATTGGTGGTGGTCAGTTGGCTTGGATGTTGGGGCTGGCGGCCAAGGAAATGGGACTCTCGCTGTGGGTACAAACGTCTGCGGCAACGGATCCAGCCGTCGCGGTTGCTGCGGGGGTCTGCTATGGGGCGATCGCCGATGTGGCAACGACAGCGCAACTGGCTAAGCAGGTTGATGTGATTACCTTTGAGAATGAGTTTGTCGATCTCGAGGGGTTGCAGCGCCTTGAACAGCAGGGGATTTGTTTTTATCCCCGCCTTGCCTCCTTGGCTCCCCTCTTGAACAAGTACCAGCAGCGCCACTTTTTGCAACAACTGGGGATTCCTGTACCCGCCTTTGGCTATTTGGGCGATCGCCCGCCCAGCATTCCCTGTGTGATTAAAGCCTGTCGCCACGGCTATGACGGCCAAGGCACATTTGTCATCTCCGATGAGCAGGCATGGCAGCAGTTTCAGCAGCGTTGGCCAGAAATTCCGCCCCAAGGGTTTTTGGTGGAAGCCTTTGTGCCCTATGTCAAAGAACTGGCGATCATGGCAGCGCGATCGCCCCAAGGAGACATTGCCCTATACCCCGTGGTGGAAACGCAGCAGGTGGCTGCCATCTGTCGCTGGGTGATTGCCCCTGCCCCGGTTGACCCCCAAGTGAGTGAGCAAATTCAGCAGATTGCCCGCCAAATCCTAACGGCACTTGATGCTGTGGGTATTTTTGGCATTGAGTTTTTCCTCACAGCCACGGGTGAGGTACTCGTGAATGAAATTGCGCCCCGCACCCACAATTCTGGGCATTACACCATTGATGCCTGCGTCACGAGTCAATTTCAGCAGCACTTGCGCGCCATTAGTGGCCAGTCCTTGGGCAGTCCCGCCATGCAGGTACCGGCAGCGGTGATGGTAAATCTCTTGGGCTTAGCCGAACCGCAGGTTGACTATGGGGCAAAATGTCAGGTCTTGGCGGCTCTCCCCCACGCGAACCTTCACTGGTATGGTAAAAGTCAAACCTACGCGGGTCGCAAGTTGGGTCATCTTACAGTGCTGTTGGCAGAACCAGCGGCAGCCCTACCCATGATCCAGCACATTGAAGCCCTCTGGTATAGTACGCCTGTTGCTGTGTGACCGTTCCTGCTAATGCGTTCTCACTCCTTCCCTCAGCCCCTTGATCGCGCTGCTTTGAGTGTGTTCCTTGTGGTGCTGGTGCTGACCCTTTTGCTGTTGTGGGGGGGCGATCGCACCCAGGCCCAAGTGCGGGACTTTACGTGGCAAGACCGCGATGTGGGCGCCGACGATCGCGCCTTTATCCTCGCCTTTAATCGGCTGATGGATTGGTCATCGGTGGCGGCGCATCTCAAGATTGAGCCACCCCTTGAGGGCAAGGCCAGTTGGTCGGGGCGTCGTTTTGCCTACACGCTGACACAGCCGATTCCCTACGGTCAAACCTTCAAAGTCTCCCTCGAGGATGCCGTTTCTGTGCCCCAAGGGAAACCGATCAAACCCTTTCAGGGGCAGTTTCGTAGTCGTGATCGCGTGCTGGTCTATCTTGGCTCCGGGGTTGAAGAGGGGCGCCTCATCCTCTATAACCTGACGCTGCAACGGAAGATATTCCTTACACCTGCCAATCTACGGGTGTTTGACTTTCAGCCCTATCCTGCTGGCGATCGCATTCTCTTTAGTGCCGGTCAGCGCGGCGAGCAAATGGGTTTTGACCCCCAACTGTACACCGTGACTACCGGGCTATACTTCAATGCCCCTGAAACCCCCCGCCGGCAACCTCGACCCGTGGGCGAAATTTCCCTGATCCTTGACAATAGCGAGTATCAAAACCTGCGCTTTCAGTTGGCCAATGATGGCAGCAAAATCGTGGTTCAGCGGGTAAATCGTCTCCAGCCTGCGGATAGCTCCCTGTGGCTCCTCGATGAAAATTTTCAGCCTCGGCGGCTCAACCAAGCGGCTGCCGGTGATTTTCGCATTGCCCCCGACAACCAGCATTTAATCATTGCCCAAGGGCAGGGGTTAGCGATTGTGCCCCTAGAAGCCGGCAATGGTGAGAGTGACTTTGACTTTTTGCCCCAGTATGGCATGGTGCTGGACTTTAGCCGCGATGGCCGGCAAGTGGCAGCGGTGAAGTTTAACCCCAATTTCTCGCGATCGCTCTATGTGGTGGACATCTTTGGCGAGCATAGGGAACTGCTAACCATCAATGGCTCAATCATTGCCGGCCAATTTGACCCCAAGGGGGAATTTCTCTATGCCATCCTCACCCGCATTGAAGGGGAAGGCCATTACCGCGAAGTTCCCTATCTTGCCCTCTTTGATCTGAAAACCAAGGAACTGTTCAAGCTCAAAGATTTTGACCCGCAGCAGGAACTCTACCTCAGCTTGGCACCCGATGGCCGTACATTGGCCATTGACGCTGTTGAGGGACGGGAAATGCCCGATGTGGTGGATAATAGCGATCTGTATAGCGAGACTGCCCCTGTCAACCCCAGTCCCAGTGATCTGGCAGAACTGCCCACTGACCCCCAAGCACCCCCCCCGCCACCGCGTCAACTTCCCCCCCAACAACATCAAATTTGGCTTTTCCCCCTAGAATTAAATCAAGATAAAATTGTCGTTGGGATGCCAGAACCTTTGGCACCCGGCTTGCACGCACGGTGGTTACCCTAACATGGCAGCAGGAACGGGTCGGGTCGTCCTCAATCACTCCACTCACATTGAAGGTCTCATTCCCGTCTTGGAAAAATTGGCCAAGGTGGCAGGCATTAGTACCCTCACGCCCGGTGTCATTGCTTCCGTCAAAGGGAAATCCCCCCATCTGCATCTACGGGTGTCGGTGCCCATCAAAGGTGGGTTTAAGGTGATTGCGCGGCGAGGCAAAACGGTGCAGGAGGTGTTTGTCATTACCCAACTGAGTGAAGCAGAACTCAAGGCTGCTATTGATGCCGTGCTGGCTTCCAAATGATCCATGCTCAAATCCATTGGCCAACGCTTTGAACCCCTTGGGAATGACACCAGCCGCCTTGTTCTCAAACGCTTGGGAGAAGCGATCATCACGCTGCTGTTGGCCTCGGCGTTGAGTTTTGCCATTATGCAGTTGGCACCGGGCAACTATCTGGACAATCTCAAGGCGGATCCCCAAATTTCTTTGGAACGCTTGCAGGAATTGGAGCGGCAATTTGGTCTTGACAAGTCGCCCGTGGAGCAATACTTGCACTGGCTGTGGCAGATGATTCGCTATGGCAACTTTGGCACTAGTTTTGTCTACCAGCGATCGGTGGCCTCCCTATTGTGGGAGCGGGTACCCGCCACCCTCCTGTTGTCCGTAAGTTCCATTCTGCTCACCTGGGGATTAGCCATTCCCTTAGGTATTTGGGCAGCGGTGACGCAAGATCGTTGGAGCGATCGCCTGCTGCGGGTCATTAGCTACATTGGCCAAGGCTTTCCCAGTTTTATTACGGCTCTGTTGCTCCTGTTTCTGGCGCAAAGTACGCCTTTGTTTCCCGTAGGGGGCATGACCAGTTTGTTTTACGACGACCTCCCTTGGTGGGGCAAAGTTCTGGATATTGCTTGGCACCTGATTTTACCGACTATCGCCCTCACCCTCAGCAGTTTTGCGGGTTTACAACGGTTGATGCGGGGTAATTTACTAGATGTGCTGCGGCAAAACTACATTCAAACGGCACGAGCCAAGGGACTCCCAGAATCGCGGGTGATCTACGTCCATGCCCTACGCAATGCGGTGAACCCCCTCATTACCCTGTTGGGTTTTGAATTTGCCAGCCTCCTCAGTGGTGCTTTTATTGCCGAGTTTTTCTTTAACTGGCCGGGTCTGGGGCGCTTAATTTTACAGGCGGTAACTGCCCAAGATATTTACGTGGTCATGGCCAGCCTGATGATGGGGGCAGTGATGCTGATTATTGGCAACCTCCTTGCAGATTTACTCCTGAAATGGGCTGATCCCCGCATTCGGTAACCCCGCAGAACCCAATTTTTACAAAAATCTATAGAGAGGCAACAGCTGAGCAAGGCGCTGGCTGGGCTTTGAGGCAGTAGCACCAATGGAACCATGTACAATGGGGCAAAGAGCAGTTTGAGGCTAGTCAGCCATGGGTCTAAACGTGGTTCATCTAGTGGGTCGTGTCGGCAGTGATCCCGACGTTCGCTATTTTGAGTCGGGGAGTGTGAAGTGTCGGCTGACCTTAGCCGTGAATCGCCCCACCAAGGAGGATCAGCCCGATTGGTTTAACTTGGAAATTTGGGGAAAAACCGCTCAGGTGGCTGCTGATTATGTGCGCAAAGGAACGCTGTTGGGTATCAAGGGCAGTCTCAAGTTCGATCGCTGGCAAGACCGCAACACGGGGGCCGATCGCTCCTCGCCGGTCATTTTAGTTGACCGAATGGATATTCTCAGTTCCAAGCGGGATACGGATCCCAGTGCCGTGCCAGCGGGCTATGTGCCAGAAATGTAGGGATACAATTAGGTTGCCAGTGCGTCCAATATCATTGTCCCTATAGCTGCTGCCATGCCCAATCCTGCCCGCGATCTTTGGCAGTCCATGACTCAAACCGTCACCCAAGCGGTACAGACGGTACACTCTCGCTTTGATTGGCAACAGGTCTCCCTGCGGGAAAATGCCCGCACGCCCGAACTATGGGTGGAGTTCAAAGGTCAACGCCAAGTCTTTCCCTTGGTGGGCGATCGCTACATTCTTGGCCGCAGTCAGAGCCGCGCCGATATTATTGTCGATGCCGAAATTGTCAGTGGCACCCATGCCCGCCTCAAACGCCTCACCCCCACAGGGGTCTTTCAAATTCAGGATTTGGACTCCACCAATGGCCTCTATCGCCAACGCAAGCGACTGCAAACGGCTGAGCTACACCATGGCGATGTGATCACCCTTGGACCACCGGAGGTGAAAGGCGCCGTTACCCTCCACTTCCACAATCCGCCCCCGCTATGGGTTGCGGTTCTCACCTACAGCATTTGGGGAATTATGGGCATCAGTGCCCTTGGGATTGGCTTGCTGAGTGTGGAAGCCAACAAAGTGGCGGTGCGTCCCCTGCCACCCCTTGAGCAAGGCCCGATTATTCTCCTTGATCGCCAAGGGGAACTGATCAATCCAGTCGAAGATCGCCCCCACCGCGAACTCAAACGGCTCAATGAGTTTTCCCCTTACTTAGTCCATGGGGTCTTGGCCTCTGAGGATGTGCGCTACTACTGGCACTTTGGTGTTGATCCTCTGGGCATGGCGCGAGCGGTAGTTACCAACCTATTAACCCGCCAAACACGCGAAGGAGCAAGTACCCTATCCCAGCAGTTGGCACGTACACTCTTTCGTTCCCATGTGGGGATGGATGAGAGCCTCGGCCGCAAGTGGCGCGAAATGGCGGTTGCCCTCAAGTTGGAATTTTTCTACAGCAAAGATGAGTTGCTCTTGGCCTACCTCAACCGTGTCTATCTGGGTATGGGCAATCGTGGCTTTGAGGATGCGGCGCAATTCTACTTTGATAAGCCTGCCAAAGACTTGACACTCAATGAGGCCGCCACCCTAGTGGGGATTCTGCCGGCACCGAACCGCTTTAACCCGGTGCGCGACTACGATGCGGCGGTGGATTATCGCAATCGGGTCATTTTGCGCATGGTGCAGCAGGGCTACATCAGCAAAGAAGAGGGCGATCGCGCCCGTCGCTCCCGCATTGAAATTAGCCCAAAGGCGCGAGAATGGCTCAGCACCCAGCGCTTTCCCTACTACACCGACCATGTCTATCAAGAACTGGCTCAACTCCTTGGCGATGAACTCGCCCAAGAGGGCAACCTGATTGTGGAGACAGGCCTAGACCCCCGCTGGCAAGAACTGGCCGAAACCAGTCTGCGCAATTTTATCACCAGCACTGGCAGCGCCTATGGGGTTCATCAGGGGGGACTGATTACCCTGCGGCCGAGGGATGGTCTGATTCTTGCCCTCGTGGGTGGCGTGGATTACCAAAAAAGCCAGTTTAACCGTGCCACCCTTGCCCTGCGTCAACCGGGCTCCACATTCAAGGTGTTTGTCTATACCGAAGCCCTCCTGCAAGGCCATAGGGCTGGTGAAACCTTTTCCTGCGCGCCCGTCTTCTGGCAGGGGCAACAGTTCGAGGGCTGCCGTGGGGGGGGTGGTGCCATGGATTTAGCCACCGCCTTAGCCCTTTCGGAAAATCCGATTGCTTTACGTCTTGCCCAAGCCGTTGGTTTGGAGGCCACCATTCAATTGGCCAGAGCAATGGGGATTACGACGCCTCTGCAAGCGGTGCCCGGCCTTGTTCTCGGTCAAAGTGAGACGACCCTCCTTGAAATGAGTGGTGCCTTTGCCGTAATCGCCAATGAAGGACAGCGCATTCCCCCCCATGCCATTGTTTCGGTGCGCGATGGCGGTGATTGTAAAAGTACAAACGACTGGCAGACCTGTCGCCTGATCTATGCCGCGAGTGATGAAAGGCCTCAACGGGTGCTCGATCCAGCGATCGCCAATGAAATGACGCATTTGCTGACAGCTGTTGTCAGCCGGGGAACGGGTCGTGCCGCTGCCATTGGTCGTCCAGTCGCTGGCAAAACCGGCACTACCAATGATGGTCGCGATCTTTGGTTTATTGGCTATGTGCCCACTGCCGATGTTCTCACCGGAATTTGGCTGGGCAATGATGATAATAGTCCCAGCCAAGGCAGTAGTGGGTTGGCTGCTGCTCTTTGGGGCGAATATATGGGGCGTGCCCTAAATTAGAGTTCCTTGGGAAAGAAACGCACCGCTTGCGCGGCCACTTTCACAGGGGTACCAACGGGTAAATTCACAGCAAGGGGCTGGCGGGCATGGAAATCTTGACCGGAGGGCAGTTGAATGCAGTAGCGATACTCGCGACCAAGGAACTGGCGATCGCGAATCACAAAGCAGCTGGTTGCCGCAGTGTCTGGCTGCAATTGCACATCCTCTTCCCGAATCATCACCTCCCCTTCCCGCTTGGGGAGTGCTTCCGGCAGGGGAAACACGCCAACATCCGTGAGCACTTGAGAACCTTCAGCACAGGCGGGCAAAAAGTTGGCTTGGCTAATAAACCCAGCCACAAATCGCGAGGCCGGGCAGCAATAAATCTCCTCCGGTGTGCCCACCTGTTCAATTTTTCCTTTGCCCATAACGGCTAAGCGATCCGACAGACTCAGGGCTTCCTCCTGATCATGGGTCACAAAAATTGCCGTTGTCCCTGTGCCCTTGAGAATTCGGCGTAACTCTTCCCGCAGTTGCAGCCGCACTTGGGCATCCAGATTACTCAGGGGTTCATCCAGAAGAATCACCGCTGGTTGGGGGGCGATCGCCCGCGCCAAGGCAACTCGTTGCTGTTGGCCACCCGACAATTCATGGGGATAGCGCTTTTTCAGATCCGCCAGCTGCACTAGAGCCAAAACTGCTGCCACCCGCTCCTGAATTTGCTGCTTGCTCAGGCCTTGTTGTTGCAAACCAAAGGCAATATTCTCCGCCACCGTCAAATGGGGAAACAGGGCAAAGTCCTGAAAGACCATGCCCAAAGACCGTTGCTCAGGGGGCACAAAGACATTGGCCGCGGCCACACAGCGATCGCCTACCCTAATTTCCCCGGCATCGGGCGTGTCCAGACCCGCAATTAAGCGCAGTAAGGTTGTCTTGCCACAGCCTGAGGGTCCTAATAGACCCAGAATTTCCCCCTCCTGAACCCAGAGGCTGACATCGCGAATCGCAGCAAAGCGGCCAAAGGATTTATGTAAGTGCTCAACTTGGACGGCTGTTTGAAGCGTTGGCATTAGGGGAAGTGTGGTCATGATCACCCAGAAAGCGAACTGTCTGCAATCAGTAAAGCGAAGGAGCACCCACTGCATTAGGAATTATTTGCAGTACAGCCCTTTTCTAAAATATCGAGTACGTCAGGTAAGTGAAATGCTCACCCACACGTGCTTTCGCAGTGCTAAGCATATTCATCCCTGTGAAAAGGGCTGTAACTAGTGCTCCTCATATTCTGGCACAAAAGTCCTCGCTTGTTGCAGAGATTTTGCAATTGCTATGCTCGCTGCCTAGGTTGCCATCCGCATCTAACTAGCATTGAGAATGCGTTGCACAATTTGCAGACCCGTCACCGCCTGCCAACCAAAGAGGATCACCAGAAACAGGTTGAGGGTCATGTGCAGGGCTCGAGCCGTCTCACTGCCCTTTTGCATAAAGGGAACTAAGCTAGCGGAAAGGGCAATCAGAGCCGTCATGGTCAGACCCACAATCAAGTGGGGCCCGACAAAGAGCTTGCCATTATTGATATAGGTCACAGCCATACCGCCAATCGTGCCCATCACCATTAGGGCGAGTAAGATGGCGCCAACTTGGTGGTGTTTGACGTTCACCTTGGCTTGGATCAGCGCTTTCTTTTCCTCGCCACTGAGGGAGCGCAGGCGACGGGTTTGAATCCCTAAATACATGGCATAAAGTGTGAGCGCAAAAAGAATCCACATCAGCACCGGGTGGGCAAAGGTAATCACCGGCTTAAGAGGCTCAGGAATTTCAATCATTGTTTTCGTGAACAGAACTCGGCAGGCAAAGCATTCATCGAAAGTTTGCTTTTCATATCGTAATACAGCCCTTTTCTAAAATATGGCCTACACCAAGGGGGCGCGAGGCTTCCGTAATTTTGACTGCTGCCAGCGTGTTCCATCCCCGCGAAAAGGGCTGTAGGGTTTACCCATCTGTTCTAAAGATGACAAAACGTTAGACTGAGAGCAGGACCTCTCCTTCGGTGTGTCAATCCTTGGGAACACGATTTATGATGAAAACTTTTTGGCAACGTCTCAAATCTGTCACCGCCATTGTGGCAGTGGGGGTATTGATTGCCCATCTTATCCTTGATAGTGGTGCCGCATGGGCCGCCCGCAGTGGTGGACGTGTCGGAGGTGGCTCCTTTAGTCGTCCGGCGCCCACCCGTTCCTACGGTGCCCCCCGCAGTGATTACGGCGGCTATGCTCAGCCCGTTCCAGTCTATGGCGGTGGTTTTGGCTTTCCCTTCCTGATTCCCTTCTTTGGTTTTGGCGGTGGCTTTGGCGGCCTATTCACGATCATTATGATTGGTGTGCTGGCCAATATCTTGATCTCCACCTTCCGCAACTTCCGCAATAGCAGTGATGAGTCAGAAATCTACCAAGACAACCCCGTGGTCTCGCTACATACGCTGCAGGTGGGACTCCTCGCCCAAGCTCGCGAACTCCAAGAGGAACTCAATCAACTAGCCCTCACTGCCGATACCGCAACGCCCGAAGGTCTCACCAAAGTGCTTCAAGAGGCAACCCTTGCCCTGCTGCGCCATCCCCAATATTGGGTCTATGCCCATGCCAGTAGCCAAGAAACCAAGCTGTTGCAAGCAGAAACCGCCTTTAACCAACTGGCGCTTGCGGAGCGCAGTAAGCTGAGCGCTGAAACCCTCTCCAACTACCGCCGTGACATTAAGCAAACAGCGATCGCCCCCATTGTCAGCAATGATGTGGGTGAATATATTGTTGTAACTTTGGTGGTGGCTGCCACGGGTCGCTTGAAACTGCCCGCAGTCAATAATGACCTAGAGCTACGGCAAGCGCTGCAACAGTTGGGAGGCATTGGTAGCGATCGCCTACTGGCGGTCGAATTGCTCTGGCAACCCCAAGCCATTGGTGACACCCTCACTGCCGATGAGTTGCTAATGGCCTATCCACAACTGAAGCACCTCTAACCCCTAGGCCCCCTGAGCGGCTAAATGTACCGCGCCCCGCAATCCCACCTCTGGATTCGTAATCACTGCAACGTACAACTGCTCCATCAGGGGGCGAAATCGTCCCTTACTCACAAACCCTTGGCGAAACGTGCCATCGGTCATTTTCGGCAGAATTTTGGGGGCAATCCCTCCGGCAATCAGCACCCCCCCCAAGGGCAAACTTTTCAGGGCAAGGTTGCCAGCCTCTGCCCCATAGGCATCCACAAACATCCGTAAGGCTTCTGCACACAGAGGATCCCCCTCAAGGCCGTATTGACTGATCACGGCGGCGCGATCCTCCACCTCTGCCATGGCTGCTGCAACCACTGCTGATTCGGGAGCAAAGTGGACACTCTTGAGATACTCGTAAATTGCCACTAGCCCCGCGCCAGAAACCACCCGTTCCACAGAAACTCGCTCGTAGGTTTGCCACAAATAGCGCAATAGACCCATTTCCTGTTCATTGCGGGGTGGAAAGTCGGTGTGGCCACCCTCTAGGGGCATCACTTGGTAGCGATCGCCCTGCCAAATCATCAGTGCTTCCCCCAAGCCAGTACCCGCTCCCAATAGGGCAATAGGCGCTTGGGGACGCCGCGGCCGCTCCTGAAGGACAACAAAATCCGTCGGCGGTAATACTAATGCACCATAGGCTACGGCTGCAAAATCATTCAGCAGCGTCACGCAAGGGATCTGCAATGCCGTTTCTAATTCGGCACCACTGACCCGCCAGCCCAAATTGGTGACCTGAGCCACTTGGTCAATCACAGGCCCCGGAATCCCCAGACAAGCCCGCTGTGGATGGGCAGGACTCTCCTTGAGGAACGTTTGCAAAAGAGTTGTCAAGTCAGGGAAATCGCGGCTGGCGTATTTCGCCCTGTGAAGCAAATGCCAATCACTGCCCACCACATCCCATAACTCGATGAGAGTTTTTGTGCCACCCACATCGGCGCCAAGTACAACGGTCATTGCCCACCCCTTGCTAACTCACGCTATGGGCTAACACTCGCTGCATCACGAGGGCGTAGGCATCCTCAATGGCGCCCAAATCTTGGCGAAAACGATCTTTATCGAGAATGCGCTTTTTAGGATCACTTTCATCTTGATTCCAGAGGCGGCAACTGTCGGGACTAATTTCATCCGCTAAAAGAATCTCCCCCGTCGGACTGCGGCCAAACTCCAGCTTAAAGTCCACCAAGGTAATGCCACACTCCGCAAAAAAGCGACTGAGATGGGTATTGACGGCCAAGGCCATTTCCTTGATCGTTGCAACTTCCTCATCTGTAGCAATCTGCAATAGGCGCAGGCGATCGCCTGTAAGGAGCGGGTCACCAAGATCATCATTCTTGAGGTAAAACTCCACCAAGGGGGGATTGAGTTCTAATCCCAAGGGCAATCCCGTCTGCCGACAAAGGCTTCCCGCTGCCCGATTGCGCACCACCACCTCAAGGGGAATAATCTCTACTCGCCGAATGTGCATCTTGTTTGGCGCCACTTGAGCAATAAAATGGTTGGGGATGCCCTGAGCCGCCAGATACTGAAACAAATGGCTGGCGATCGCGCAGTTCATCACTCCCTTGTTTTGGATCGAGCCACGCTTCTGGGCATTAAAGGCGGTGGCCTCATCCTTGAACTCCGCCAGCAAGATGTCTGGATCCGCTGTGGCATAAATAATCTTTGCCTTGCCTTCGTACAAGGGAGAGAACTGAGTCATAAAAAGAGGTGCGTCTAAAAGCCAGATCTAGCCTAGCAAAGGCAGTCCCCCAATCCACAGCAGCTTGCTATAGGATAATCCCAATGGCTAAACCCCTCTTCGGCAAATTGGCATAGACTGACGGCAGGAGATAGATAGCGATGCCTCACTTCAGTAATCAACAGGCAGAAAAACTGGCAGAAATTGGTGCCTTCCTCCGCGAAAAGCGAGGGGAAGTGGGTCTAAGTCTTGAGGAGGTGGCCGCCAAAACGTTGGTGCGCCAGTCAATCCTTGCAGCCATTGAAAATGCCAACCTTGAGGAGTTGCCCGAACCCGTCTATACCCAAGGATTTATTCGCCGTTTTGCCGATGCCCTTGGCCTTGATGGCAAAAGTATTGCCGCCAATTTTCCAACAGTGGCTGACCCTGTGGAGCGCCCCGATAAACCCAGTCTTCCCAGGGGCGATATAGGTTGGCAGTTGCGCCCAATTCACCTCTACCTAATGTACTTTGCCCTCGTGGCAGCAGCAGTGGCTGGGTTGGCCTATCTCTTTCGTCCTCAAGCCCAAAGCATCACCGATTTAGCCCCCGCACCGACCCCTACCGCGTCCCCCAGTCCCACACCCACCCCCACAGCAGCGGCAACACCGACGCCCAGCCCCACGACCCCTGAAACGGTTGAGGTCAAGTTGTCCCTCTCCGATGCCTCGTGGCTCGAGGTGGAAGCCGATGGTCGAGTTGTCTATGCTGGTATTTTGGAGTCGGGAACAGAGCGCAGTTGGCAAGCCAAGGAGCGTTTAATTGTCCGCACGGGGAATGCTGGCGCTGTCAAGGTGAGTGTCAATAATGGTCCGTCCCAACCGATGGGGCAACTGGGAGAAGTGACAGAAAAAGAATTTCTTGCTAGTCAGGCCACTTCAGAGAGGGCAACCACGTCAACAGCACCGGAGCGTACCGTTTCCAACTAGGTCACCCTCAATGGATGCAGCAACCACCTATCAAGTGGGGGGCAGTTTACCGACCACATCGGCAGTCTATGTCCGACGGCAAGCGGATGCGGATCTGTTGGCTGCCCTGACCGCTGGTGAGTTTTGCTATATTCTCAATTCGCGGCAAATGGGCAAATCCAGCTTGCGGGTGCAAGTAACACAGCAATTGATCACAATGGGGTACCGCTGTGCTGCCCTCGACATTACCAAAATTGGCAGCCAAAATATTCAACCCGAGCAGTGGTATGCCAGCTTTGTGGGTGCCCTCATTCAGGGATTTCAGTTAACTGATGTGGTCTCCTTGCGCGCTTGGTGGCGCGATCGCCAGCTGGTGTCACCCATTCAGCGCCTCAGTGATTTCGTAGAAACAGTGCTGCTTGCCCACACCCGTGAACCCCTTGTCATTTTTATTGATGAAATTGATAGTTTGTTGAGTCTGCCCTTTTCCACCGATGATTTTTTTGCTTGGATCCGCGCTTGTTACAACCAACGGGCAGATTATCCCGAATATCAGCGCTTAACCTTTGCTCTCTTTGGCGTGGCCACCCCCGATCAACTGATTCAAGATAAGCAACGCACCCCCTTTAACATTGGTTGTGCCATTGATTTACAGGGATTTACCCTTGCGGAAGCCACCCCCCTACTCAAGGGCATTGCCCATCTTAGCGACAACCCCGATCAACTCTTGGCGGAAATTCTCAATTGGACGGGTGGCCAACCCTTCTTGACCCAAAAACTCTGTCGCCTGCTGCAACACCACGGGTCATTTATGCCGGCGTCAACCCTCTCCCATGAGTTAGCCCAGTTTGTCCAAGAGCATATCCTTCAGGATTGGGAGCGGCAAGATGAACCCGAACACCTCAAGACCATTCGCAATCGCTTGCTGGCCGATGAACAGCGCATCGGTCGTCTCTTGGGTCTCTATCAGCGGGTTTTAGAAACGGGGGGTATTCCCCTTGATGGCAGTAGTGAGCAGCGAGCCCTCGCTCTAACGGGATTGGTGTGCCAGCGCCAAGGCAAATTGCAGGTGTTTAACCCCATCTATGCCCAAGTTTTTGATGCCCAGTGGGTTGAGCAACAGTTGGCACAACTGCGCCCCTACAGTGAGGAGTTCCAAGCATGGCTGCGCTCTGGGGGCAGTGATAGCTCCCGTCTCCTGCGGGGACAAGCCCTTGAGGAAGCGTTGATCTGGGCCAGTGGCAAAAGCCTCAGTGATCTGGATTATCAGTATCTTTCTGCCAGTCAGGAGGCCAACCAGAAAGCGATTCAAGACACGTTACTGCTCGAGCGCCAAGAAAAGGAGACGATCAGTGCTGCCAACCGCATTCTCGAGGCAGCTCGCCAAAAAGCCAGTCGTCTGACCCGCCGCGCCCTCATGGCTCTTGGTATTGTTTCTGTGATTTCTCTGGGGGTAGCGGCAATTTTGGCAAAAACCTATGCAGATCTACAAGCCTCCCAAGAAAGTCTAGCCCTTGAGCAAACCAGTAATGATCTTCTGGAACAGTTTCAAGCCCAAGAGTTACCCGCCCTTTTAGCAGGTATTGAGGCAGGACGCCACTTAAAACGACTGGTGGGCGATCGCCCCCTGAGTCAATACCCTACGACGCGCCCCCTCTTTGTGCTTAATTTTCTCCTCGATCACATTCAAGCCCGCAACCAATGGCAGAGTGACAATACCCCCCTGATGGCGGCCTTTTTGACGGCTGATGGTCAGCAGTTCAGCATTAGTGAAAGCGGCGTTGTCGAATTTTGGCGAGTGAACGGCGAGCGACTGAGTGCCCAGTCTTTGGAGATTGGCAATGTCAAACTGGCACGGATCAGCCCTAGGGGCGATCGCGTGGGTCTGCTCAATAATAAGGGCGAAATTTCCCTGTGGCGTGTCGAACTGCAAAAACTTATCTTTGAACGGCGTTTGCCTGCCTTACCGATCAATAACTTTCGCTTTAGTCCAGAGGGGCAGGAGTTGGCGGCCACCACAACTACAGGGGATATGCTGCGTTGGAGCCTTGAAGGGGAATTACTGGCCACTATTCCCACCCCTAGCCAGAGTATCAATAGCTTGAGTTATGCCATCAGGGGCGATCGCTTGGCCACTGCCGATGAAGAAGGCTGGATTCGGGTTTGGTCTCGTCAGGGGGAACTGCTCCAAGCATGGCAAGTCCAAGCCGATCTTCCCGTTCCCCAAACCAGTTTGACCTATCTCAGCAATGGCCAACTGGCGACGGTAGGCAAAGATGGCACCCTCCGCCTTTGGAACACCAAGGGGCAACAAATCAATCAATGGCGTGTCAGTGCAGCCCCAGTGTATTTTGTGGGTACGTCTCCTGTGGGCTATCGTCTATTGACCCTGAGCACAGATAACACGATGCGTCTGTGGCAGCCAACGGGTGAACTGATTGCTGAGTTGGGGAGTCATGAACGCCTGATCAATACCGTCAGCTTTAATCCAACGGGGTCAGTGCTCCTCAGTAGCGATCGCGGGGGGCAAATGACGCTGTGGTACCTCGATCATCACCGCACGGAACACTGGTTTGCCGATCAAGAAAGTATTTGGACAGTGGCCTTAGATCCCCAAGCAGCCACAGTGGTCACGGGGGGCAAAGATGGTCGCGTCAAGTACTGGCAACGGGATGGCACGCTCCTTGCCACAACCCCAGTTCTCGATCCTCAAGGCATCAACCAAGTGCTCTTTAGTCCCAGCGGCCAACGGGTAGCGATCGCCACCAAAGGGGGAAAATTAGTGATCTGGAACCTTGCGGATCGCTCCCAGCAAATCTGGCAACTGCCCATCGAGGCTACCCTCTACACCGTGTCCATAGATCCCCAACGACGGTACTTAGCCGCAGGCGATGAAAAAGGCACCATTTATCTTGTTGACCTCCAGCGGCCAGAGAACATTCAAAAGCGCAAAAGTGAAGGGGAAATTTGGAGCCTCAGCTTCCATCCGACACTCCCCCTGCTGGCGAGTACGGGGTCTGCGGGCACAATTGAGGTCTGGAATTTTGAGGGCGATCGCCTTGCCTATCGCCTGAACCCTGATGCAGGATGGCTGGCCAGTCTTGAATTTAGTGCCAACGGCCAATTTCTAGCGGCGGCTGGCGAAAGTGGCTCCGTCTATTTGTGGTCAATTCACGGCAAGAATGCCCCCAGCAACCCCCGTGTGTTTCGTGCTCACCAGCGCAGTATTGTCAGTCTCGGTCTTAGCCCCGATGGTGAAATGATTGCCACCGCCTCCCCCGATCGCAGTGTGCGGGTTTGGAACCAAAGAGGCCAGCTCATTACACTGATTGATCGTATTTCTGCCATTCCCTACAGCGTTGATGTGAGTGGCCAAGACGAACTTTATGTGGCGATTGGTACCGAGGATGACGAGGTCTTGATTAGCCCGCTGGCCACCCTAGGACAGTTATTAACCAGCGCCTGTGACTGGCTCAAGGACTACCGTCAACAAAATCCCGATGTTGCTCAAGCCTGTCCCTAAACGCTTGCAAGGGAAGCAAGGGGATTCGGAACCTCCTCGCTGGTGAATTGCCCCATCAGCACATACTCCAAGCGCAGCTTCAGCCACTGAATAAATTGCTGGTTGGTGGAGATAATGGCTGCGGCGGGCTGTGGACAACGCGCCTTCTGTTCAGCAAACTGGGGCTGCTCTAAAAACGCCGGCTCGGGCACCAGCCAAAAATCAATCTCTTTGCCTTGCTCCCGATAGTGACGCTGTCGCTCGCGAAACACTTCCTCAAGGGGTTCTTCCTCAGTCAAAAACTTTTTGCTTGCGAGAATGTAATAGTACGTCGCCATAGGGATCTATGCAAAACCACAACATATTCTATACAGTCCTCAGCTTAGCATAGGGGGAACCCCTGCCTCCATAACACTCTAGTTCTGAAGTTTTCTGAGGTTTCTGGTCGGAGCGATCGCTCTTCCTAGCCCATGCACCGCGACTCCCTCTTTTACCAACTGTTTGCCCAGCTGCCCCAAACCCTCTTTGACCTCTTGGGCAGAGACACACCGCAGGGGTATCGTTTTGAATCCGTGGAACTCAAGCAAACGGCCTTTCGCATTGATGGCGTCTTCGTGCCCCCCGACCCCTCGGGAATAGTCTATTTTTGTGAAGTGCAGTTTCAGCGGGACAACACCTTCTACGAACGATTCTTTGCGGAAATCTTTCTCTATCTGCGGCTGTATCGTCAAACCTTCTCTGATTGGCAAGCGGTGGTTATTTATCCCAATCGCCAAGCAGAACAAGAGTGTTTTGAGCCGTATCAATTGTTAGTGAATAGCGATCGCCTGCGTCGGGTCTATTTGAATGAACTCGGTTCACTTGAGGCGTTGCCATTGAGCCTAGCCCTGATGCAGCTCACCGTGTTACCCGAAGCAGAAATGCCGACAGCAGCACGGTTGCTGGCAGAGCGCACTCGCACAGAGGCAGTGCCAAGGCCAGAAGCCATAATGGAGTTAATCACAACCATTGTGCTCTACAAGTTCACCAAGCTGAGTCGCGAGGAGGTACTGCGCATGCTGGGGTTTACCACTGAAGAACTAAAGCGGACGCGATTTTATCAAGAAGTGTATGCTGAGGCACGAGAGGAAGGGCGACAAGAGGGGCGACAAGAGGGGCGACAAGAGGGGCGACAAGAGGGACGAGAAGAAGGACGGCAAGAAGGATTGCAGCAAGGAGAAGCAGCCGTTGTCCTACGGCAGTTAAGGCGGCGGTTTGGTAGTGTGCCCAATGACCTTGAAGAACGGATTCGTCAGCTCTCTCCCGATCAAATCGAAGCGTTGGCAGAAGCACTCCTAGACTTCACTGGTCTAGAGGAAGTGTTTGCGTGGCTAAATCGCTCTTCCTAGCCCATGCACCGCGACTCCCTCTTTTACCAACTGTTTGCCCAGCTGCCCCAAACCCTCTTTGACCTTTTGGGCATAGACACCCCTCAGGGGTATCGTTTTGACTCCGTGGAACTCAAGCAAACGGCCTTTCGCATTGATGGCGTCTTCGTGCCCCCCGACCCCTCGGGAATAGTCTATTTTTGTGAAGTGCAGTTTCAGCGGGACAACACCTTCTACGAACGATTCTTTGCGGAAATCTTTCTCTATCTGCGGCTGTATCGTCAAACCTTCTCTGATTGGCAAGCGGTGGTTATTTATCCCAATCGCCAAGCTGAACAAGAGTGTTTTGAGCCGTATCAATTGTTAGTGAATAGCGATCGCCTGCGTCGGGTCTATTTGAATGAACTTGGTTCACTTGAGGCGTTGCCATTGAGCCTAGCCCTGATGCAGCTCACCGTGTTACCCGAAGCAGAAATGCCGACAGCAGCACGGTTGCTGGCAGAGCGCACTCGCACAGAGGCAGTGCCAAGGCCAGAAGTCATAATGGAGTTAATCACAACCATTGTGCTCTACAAGTTCACCAAGCTGAGTCGCGAGGAGGTGCTGCGCATGCTGGGGTTTACCACTGAAGAACTAAAGCGGACGCGATTTTATCAAGAAGTGTATGCTGAGGCACGAGAGGAAGGGCGACAAGAGGGGCGACAAGAGGGGCGACAAGAAGGATTGCAGCAAGGAGAAGCAGCCGTTGTCCTACGGCAGTTAAGGCGGCGGTTTGGTAGTGTGCCCAATGACCTTGAAGAAGGGATTCGTCAGCTCTCTCCCGATCAAATCGAAGCGTTGGCAGAAGCACTTCTAGACTTCACTGACCTAGAGGAAGTGTTTGCGTGGCTAAATCGCTCTTCCTAGCCCATGCACCGCGACTCCTTGTTTTACCAACTGTTTGCCCAGCTGCCCCAGACCCTCTTTGACCTCTTGGGCAGAGACACTCCTCAGGGGTATCGTTTTGACTCAGTCGAGTTGAAGCAAACCGCCTTTCGCATTGATGGCGTCTTCGTGCCCCCTGACCCCTCGGGAATAGTCTATTTTTGTGAAGTGCAGTTTCAGCGGGACACTACCTTCTACGAACGATTCTTTGCTGAAATCTTTCTCTACTTGCGGCTGTATCGTCAAACCTTCTCTGATTGGCAAGCGGTGGTTATTTATCCCAATCGCCAAGCAGAACAAGAGTGTTTTGAGCCGTATCAATTGTTAGTGAATAGCGATCGCCTGCGTCGGGTCTATTTGAATGAACTCGGTTCACTTGAGGCGTTGCCATTGAGCCTAGCCCTGATGCAGCTCACCGTGTTACCCGAAGCAGAAATGCCGACAGCAGCACGGTTGCTGGCAGAGCGCACTCGCACAGAGGCAGTGCCAAGGCCAGAAGTCATAATGGAGTTAATCACAACCATTGTGCTCTACAAGTTCACCAAGCTGAGTCGCGAGGAGGTGCTGCGCATGCTGGGGTTTACCACTGAAGAACTAAAGCGGACGCGATTTTATCAAGAGGTTTATGCTGAGGCACGAGAGGATGGATTACAGCAAGGATTACAACAAGGACTACAGCAAGGACTACAGCAAGGACTACAGCAAGGACTACAGCAGGGATTGCAACAAGGATTGCAACAAGGACTACAGCAAGGAGAAGCAGCCGTTGTCCTGCGGCAGTTAAGGCGGCGGTTTGGCAGTGTGCCCAATGACCTTGAAGAACGGATTCGTCAGCTCTCTCCCGATCAAATCGAAGCGTTGGCAGAAGCACTTCTAGACTTCACTGACCTAGAGGCAGTGTCTGATTGGCTCGATCACTCCGCCTAAGAATACTGCCTCGCGTGTTGATCTATTTGGGTTGACATGCCCTAGACCCAAGAGGGGTAACATCGGCTGTTAAAATTTGTGATGGACTATCCATACGTGCAGCATTTTTGCCCTTAGGAGAGAACTGATTTGAGCGAAGCAGCCGTTGCCATTGTCACTGGTGCCTCACGGGGAATTGGTCGGGCGATCGCCCTCGAACTGGCGAAAGAAGGAGCCACGGTAGTGGTTAACTACGCCCGTTCTGCTGAAGCTGCCCTTGAAGTGGTGCAAATGATTGAACAGCAAGGGGGAACAGCGATCGCGATTGCTGCCGATGTATCTATCCCTGAGCAGGTCGATACCCTTGTGGCCAAAACGGTGGACACCTATGGCCGCGTCGATGTGCTGGTCAACAATGCCGGCATTACCCGCGACACGCTGCTGCTGCGCATGAGCCTCGAGGATTGGCAGGCGGTGATTAACCTGAACCTGACGGGGGTCTTCCTGTGTACCCGTGCGGTGAGTAAACTGATGCTCAAGCAAAAGCGGGGACGAATTATCAACATTGCTTCGGTAGCCGGGCAAATGGGCAACCCTGGCCAAGCCAACTACAGTGCTGCCAAAGCAGGCGTGATTGGGTTTAGCAAAACTGTGGCCAAAGAACTCGCCAGTCGGGGCATTACCGTGAATGCCGTTGCCCCCGGTTTTATTGCCACTGAGATGACCGCTGGACTCAAGGCAGAGGACATTCTTAAATTCATTCCCCTAGGGCGGTATGGCGAACCCACAGAGGTGGCAGGGATGGTGCGCTTTTTGGCCTTGGATCCGGCAGCCGCCTACATTACGGGGCAAGTCTTCAATGTGGATGGTGGTATGGTGATGGCCTAGGCGCCTTGGAGTAGTGCAGCAACCCATGACCGACGCGATTACCCTCCCCAGTCAATACGATCCCAAGCAAACCGAGGCCAAATGGCAACAGCTTTGGGAAAGCAGTGGTGTCTTTCACGCCGATCCCAACCACCCTGGCAAGCCCTATTGCATTGTCATTCCGCCTCCGAATGTCACCGGCAGTTTGCACATGGGTCACGCCTTTGAGCACGCCCTGATTGATGTGCTGATTCGCTATCACCGCATGATTGGTCGCAACGTCCTCTGGCTGCCGGGGACAGACCATGCCAGTATTGCTGTTAGCACGATTTTGGATCAACAGTTGCACGCGGAGGGCACCAACCGCTTTGCCTTGGGACGAGAGGCCTATCTGCAGCGGGCTTGGGCGTGGAAGGAGTCATCGGGCAATACGATTGTCGGCCAAATTCGTCGCTTGGGACTGTCGGTCGATTGGTCGCGCGAACGCTTCACCATGGACGAGGGGTTGTCGCGGGCGGTGCTGACCGCCTTTAATCGCCTCTATGAAGCAGGGCTGATCTATCGCGGTAAGTATTTGGTGAACTGGTGCCCCGCCAGTCAATCGGCAGTCTCGGATTTAGAAGTGGAAAACCGTGAAGTACAGGGGCATCTCTGGCATTTTCGCTATCCGCTGACGGATGGCTCAGGATATTTGGAGGTGGCGACGACCCGGCCAGAAACGATGCTGGGAGATACAGCGGTGGCGGTTCACCCTGAGGACGATCGCTATCGCCATTTGATTGGCAAAACGCTGCGGCTTCCCCTGATGAATCGGGAAATTCCCATTATTGGCGATCCCTTAGTAGATCCGACCTTTGGCACCGGCTGTGTGAAAGTCACCCCAGCCCACGATCCCAATGATTTTGTCATGGGGCAACGCCATCACCTACCCATGATTAACCTGATGAATAAGGATGGCACCCTCAATGAGAATGCTGGCGAGTTTGCAGGTCTGGATCGCTTTGTGGCGCGTAAACAGGTGGTGGCTCGCCTAGAGGCAGAGGGCTTTTTGGTACGGGTGGAGGACTATAAACACACCGTTCCCTATAGCGATCGCGGCAAAGTCCCCATTGAACCGCTCCTCTCTACTCAATGGTTTGTGAAAATTCGTCCCCTCGCGGATGCTACCCTCAAGGCACTGGATAAAAAGCACTCCCCCCGCTTTATCCCCGATCGCTGGGCAAAGGTCTATCGCGATTGGCTGGTGAACTTACGGGATTGGTGTATTTCACGGCAACTGTGGTGGGGGCATCAAATTCCCGCTTGGTATGTGGTCAGTGAAACCGAAGGCAAAGTGCGCGATGACACGCCCTTTGTGGTGGCCATGGATGAGGCCGCTGCCCGCGCCAAGGCGATCGCCCAATTTGGCAAGGAGATTCAGCTCCAGCAGGATCAGGACGTACTGGATACGTGGTTTTCCTCTGGTCTATGGCCCTTTTCTACCCTCGGCTGGCCCGATGATACGCCAGACTATCGCTGCTATTACCCCAACACCACCCTTGTGACCGGGTTTGACATCATCTTTTTCTGGGTGGCGCGGATGACTATGATGGGGCAGTACTTCACGGGTAAAATCCCCTTCCGCGATGTCTATATCCACGGCTTGGTGCGGGATGAAAACAACAAGAAAATGTCCAAGTCTGCCAACAATGGCATTGACCCGCTGATCTTAATTGAAAAATACGGTACTGATGCGCTGCGCTATAGCTTGGTCAAGGAAGTGGTGGGCGCCGGTCAGGATATTCGCTTGGCCTACAACCGCAAAACCGATGAATCGGCAACCGTCGAGGCGGCTCGCAACTTTGCCAACAAGCTCTGGAATGCCTCTCGCTTTGTGTTGCTGAATCTAGAGGGACAAACCCCCAGCCAGTTGGGGACACCACAGCGGCGGGACTTGGCGGCCAGCGATCGTTGGATTCTCAGTCGCTACCACACGGCCATTCAAACCACCCGCGAACGCATTGAAAGCTATGGCCTTGGGGAGGCGGCTAAGGGACTCTACGAATTCATCTGGGGGGATTTTTGCGACTGGTACATTGAACTGGTGAAACCCCGTTTGCAAGGGGAAAACACCAAAGCTAAGCGCACGGCGCAACAGGTGCTAGCCACGGTTCTCGATGGTATCCTGAAGCTGCTCCATCCTTTCATGCCCCACATCACCGAGGAAATTTGGCACACGCTGCATCAGGTGGGAGACAGTGAAGTTTTAGCGGTACAACCCTACCCGAAAGTGAATCGCCGCGCCATTGACCCTGACCTTGAAGCCCAATTTAGCCTTTTGATTGAAACCATCCGCACCCTTCGCAATCTGCGGGCAGAGGCAGGGATTAAGCCGGGATTGTATATTACGGCCTTGATTGAGGCCAGTGCTGAGGAAGCACCGATCTTTGAGGCTGGGGCGGCAGATATTCAACACCTAGCGCGCCTTGAGTCGCTAACCATTGGCACCGGCCTGCAAATTCCGCAGCAGGTGTTTAGTGGTGTGGTTGGCAAAAGCGAGGTGCTCATTCCCCTAGCGGGGGTCGTGGATGTGGCGGCCTTGGTGGCCAAACTCCAGCAGGAGGGCGATCGCCTGACCAAAGACATTCAATCTTTAACGGCTCGCCTCAACAACCCCAATTTTGTTAACAAAGCCCAACCAGAGGTGGTGGCTACGGCTCAGGCGCAACTGACCGCTGCCCAACAGCAACTCGCGATTATTCAGCGCCGACTCCAGTCGCTAAGTGCCGATGCCTAAACCCAACCCTGATCAGTAGAAAACAGCACCGCAAGCAGTTGAAGCCTACTTGTGTGATCGCTCGCCTCATTAACGTGCAATAAAAAATAGGGGGGTGTTTCCCCCCCTAAAATGGACTGAGAAAATCTCAGCCTCAATAGCGATAGCCGCCGTAGCCGCTGTTGGCCTGATTGGGCTTGTAGACAATAAAGCCCATCACTTGGCACTGCTTGATATTGTCAAAGGCCACCACCCGGATAAAGCAGTTAGGATACTCCGAGCGGCACTGCTGCACCTCGTTGAGCACCTCTTGGGCATTGGTGCAGTTAAACAGGGGCAGCTTCCACATCGTCCAGTAGTGAATCTCAGCATCAGAGGTTTCGTTGAACTCTACGCAGGGGTGGTAACCCTGATCAATCGCGTACTGGATTTGCCGCATAATTTGGGCATCACTGAGGGGAGGCAGGTAGGAGAAAGTTTCGTAACGACGCTCTTTGGGCAGTGTTTTCATAGGTTCCTCAATTGGTTCACAGTCAACAAATTATTCAGGAGTTTCTGGATGGCTGCTCTCAACATTGGCTTCCGACACTTGGGTCATCCGCTCCAGTTGTTGACAGCGTTGTTGCAAGTTGGCCTGCTGGATGCCCGCACGTAACATTTCTGGTAGATAGTCCGCCACCATTTCCGCGAGATGTTCACGTACCGTGAGGATGCGAAAACCGAGATCGGGCTGTTCGCGAAAGAGGGCTTCCAAGTAGCGTTCGCCATCTTGGACACTTTCTTGACTCGTGAACTGGTGTAGCCAGAGCGATCGCGGTGGATCGGTTTCGGCCAGTTGCCCAATCACGGTTCGCACGGCCTGATAGGTGAGATAACTCATCAGGGTTTTGGTGGTTTGCTTCGCAATGTGCTTGACATCCATAGACCTACGGGGAAATCGTTGCCGTAGCTCCGATTGAACCCCAACTGCACCACCTAGATCGTGTCTTGCGCTTCAAACTCGAACTTGATTTCTTTCCAGAGTTCGCAGGCAGCAGCCAGTTCTGGACTCCAGCGAGCGGCTTCGCGGATGATGTCGCTGCCTTCGCGCATCAGGTCACGACCTTCGTTGCGGGCTTGGATGCAGGCTTCAAGGGCGACCCGGTTCGCAGTTGCCCCCGGTGCATTCCCCCAAGGGTGACCAAGTGTGCCGCCCCCAAATTGCAGCACAGAATCATCACCAAAAATGTCCACCAGTGCGGGCATGTGCCAGACGTGAATGCCACCAGAAGCCACCGCCATCACTCCTGGCATCGAGGCCCAGTCTTGGGTGAAGTAAATGCCACGAGAGCGATCCTGCTCAATGTAGTTTTCCCGCAACAGATCGATAAAACCAAGGGTGATGGCTTTATCCCCTTCCAGCTTACCGACAACGGTACCGGTGTGGATGTGGTCACCACCAGACATCCGCAAGCACTTGGCCAAGACCCGGAAGTGGATGCCGTGGTTTTTCTGACGGTCAATCACAGCGTGCATAGCGCGGTGAATGTGCAGTAGCATGCCATTGTCACGGCACCATTTGGCCAAGGTAGTGTTGGCAGTGAACCCCGCGGTCAGGAAGTCATGCATGATGATGGGCATTTCCAGTTCTTTGGCAAACTCTGCCCGCTTCAGCATTTCCTCGCAAGTGGGAGCGGTTACGTTGAGATAGTGGCCTTTGATTTCGCCAGTTTCGGCCTGGGCTTTGTGAATGGCATCGGCAACGAAGAGGAAGCGATCGCGCCAGCGTTGGAAGGGCTGGGAGTTGATGTTTTCGTCATCTTTGGTGAAGTCCAGACCACCGCGCAGACATTCATAAACGGCACGGCCATAGTTTTTCGCCGACAGACCTAGTTTCGGCTTGATCGTGCAGCCCAAGAGGGGACGACCATATTTATTCAATTTGTCGCGCTCCACTTGAATCCCGTGGGGTGGCCCTTGGAAGGTTTTCAGGTAAGCCACCGGAATCCGCAGGTCTTCTAGACGCAGCGCTTTGAGGGCTTTGAAACCAAACACGTTCCCCACAATGGAGGTCAGCATGTTGGTGACGGATCCTTCTTCAAAGAGATCCAGCGGGTAGGCAATGTAGGCGATGAACTGATTATCTTCACCCGGCAGGGGTTCGATGTCGTAGCAGCGACCTTTGTAGCGATCCAAGTCGGTCAGCAGGTCGGTCCACACGGTGGTCCATGTCCCTGTCGAGGATTCTGCGGCAACGGCGGCGGCAGCTTCCTCAAAGGGCACGCCCGGCTGCGGGGTCACACGAAAGGCCGCTAGAATATCAGTGTCTTTGGGAGTGTAATCAGGGGTGTAATAGGTCAGGCGGTAGTCTTTTACCCCTGCCTGATACCCAGCTTTCTGGGATTTGGATTGCGTATAGGCCATAGACGTTTTTCCTCTTTAACAGTTACTGTGCCGAATAGAGCAATCTCTACGGGCAACCTTTGCAATGGGTAGTGTGAACGCTACGATTCCCCCAAAATGGGGCAAAATTGAGCAATGCAAAACTCAGCGAGATGATGCAACCATCCGCAAGCCTGTGATATCGTCGTAGGTCTTATGCTTAAGCATCAGCTTAGTTGATACCCAATGCAATAACTTTTGCTTTGGAGATTCTTAATTATTCTATAGGTTTGGGTTATCAATCTTTAGAGTTGTTTATAGGTTTCTAATCAGAGGCGCACAACTATAGTACTCTGTCTATTCAAAAACGATTGAGGATTATCTGAAATCAATTGAATGGCGTTCATGGGGGGCGATCGCTCTATTGTTTTTGCAAAAAAGGGGGTGGAATTTCTATGAGTCCGATCATTCAATGGTATCCCGGCCACATTGCTAAGGCAGAACGCGCCCTTAAGGAACAACTGAAACAGGTGGATGTGATCTTAGAAGTGCGGGATGCACGGATTCCCCTTGCCAGTTACCATCCCCAAATTCGTCAGTGGGCCAGTGGCAAACAATGCCTCTTGGTGCTCAATGGCATGGACAGGATTAGCGATCGCGATCGCCAGCAGTGGCTGACATGGTTTGAGACCCAAGGAGAAACCGTCTTTTTCACCAATGCGCAGCGGGGGGAAGGGATTCGCCAACTCCAACAGGCGGTGGTGCGGGCAGGGGCTGCCATGAATCAACGCCGTCAACAGCGGGGCATGCAAGTAAGAGCCGTACGGGCTGTGGTTCTGGGGTTTCCCAATGTGGGCAAGTCAGCACTGATTAATCGCCTTTTGCAGCAGCGGGTGGTCGAGAGTGCCGCTCGGCCGGGGGTAACCCGGCAACTGCGCTGGGTACGTTTGTCTCCCACCTTGGAACTTTTGGATGCGCCGGGGGTGTTGCCTATGAACTTCAAGAATCAAGAGGCGGCGGTGAAACTGGCCATTTGCGATGACATTGGCCAAGCTGCCTATGATCCTTGTCGGGTGGCGCCGATTCTTGTTGAGCTACTGCACCAGTTGGGACAGGCCGATCGCCTCAGCGATCGCTATGGTCTAGCCGTCACCGACACGGGTGAAACCTATCTTCATGATCTCGCCAGTCGCCGCTACCATGGGGACTTAGAACGGGCGGCTCGTCAACTTTTGCAAGACTATCGCCGAGGGTACTTGGGGGCGATCGCCCTTGAGCGTCCCCCTTTGCAAGATAATATGTAAGTATTTCTGCAATTTTAATTGCTGTGCCATGAAAACACTGATGATTACTGTGGGCAACCGACAGGTGGGCTGGCGGTGCAAAGACGGTATTGTGCGCAATTTTGGAGCTGATGGTGATCCTGCCCGTAAGGGGAATGCGCCACCTCACCTGAGTGAGTTGTACGAGGAATTTGGCATCCAACGGGGTTTTCATGATCCTGAGGCAAAGCACCGCCACAACGTGCGCTATTTAAGTGAAATCGTTTATCGGCATTGTCAAGCTAAGAATGACTTTTCACCCGTGGTTTTGCTGCTGGATGAGCAAATCTTGGCAGCACACTATGCCACGCCAACGGAACCTGCGGAGGTGATTCTCTGGGGAACAGATCAGCCAGAGTCGGTCGGCTGGCAATTTTACGCCATGGATACTTGCTGGTTGGCGCAGTTGATGGCAGGGGCGATTCGGCAGCGCTATCCCCACCTCAACGTCACGGTTTGGAACTGTCCGGTTGATGTGAATCAGAGGCAAGCCCTGTGGGACTTCACGGAAAAGCAGTTAGAGCAATATATTAAGCGTCTGCCAGAGAACGCGGCTGGCAATTGGCAGTTGCAAATTCAAACAAAGGGGTCTGTCCCTCAAATGGCAGATGCTTTGAACATGATTGCGGCAGTTCTCATGCGTCAGTATCCCGTTAGGAAAATTATCCCGACAGAGCCAAAACCGTTCTTTGATCCAAGCAATCAGTCTGCTCGCAGTGCTGAATTTCTTGAAGAGGTGTCTTTAGGTGAGGTCTTTTGGCCACTGGAACGCCAGCGGATTGCCACAGCATGGAAACGGGGCGACTTTACGGCTGCAAAGGCACTCCTTGAAGCCCATCGCGATCGCCATAAAGCGCTCTATCAGTTGGCCGATCGCCTTGCCTTAGCAACAAACTGGAGTATTCAAGATTTTCTCAAGGGAATTCAGGGGGAACGCTGGCTGGATCAAAAGCCTACGAAAGCAGTGACTCACAAAGCTCAACGGCAGCAGTGGCGCGAGGCGACGGTCAATCGTTGTCCCAATAGTGAAACGGCCACCAGCAAGTTCTTGAAAATTTGGGAATTTGAGCTATTGATTGATCTGAGCTTGCAGCAGGCGAACTATACCCTCGCCTTTATGCAATTTGCCCAGATGCTTGAACGGCTCCTGTTTTGGCGATGCGAACAGGAAGATTGGCGCACTCAGGGGCACTTAGGTGAGGAATTTTTGCAGGAGGGCAACTATCGTGATCCGACATTGGGGGTGCTGTGGCGAGCCTGGGCAAAAGCGGAGCAGCGATCGCCCGCTGATGACCTTGTTAAAAAGCTGGGGACGGTCAATGAATATCGCAATGGCGTTGTTCACCGCAATCGAGCGATCGGCCGTAAAGAGTTGACTCAGTTGGCCGGTGTTTCCCCAGAGACATCCCCAGCAGAAATTCATCAAGGGCTGTTAAATGTCCTTTGCCAAGTTCTCAATCAAGAACAAATGCCAGAAAAAGGGGTGGCGCGATCGCTCTACGAGTGGGGACTAGAGCAACTGAAGTAATCCCAATCCCAGCCTAAGCAGCAATCTCCACGCCAAAGACCTCTTGGAAGACTTTGCCCACCTTGTAGCCGGAGTCAATTGACTCAAGGGGATCCTTGCGCAGACGGTGCCGCAGACACAGGACAATCACTCGTGAAATATCCTCGACGGTAACATCCGTGCGTCCCTCAAAGGCGGCCAAGGCCTTGGCAGCGCGGTTGGTGACAATGTCTCCCCGCAGGCCATCCACATCTAGCTCGGCACAGACTTGGGAAATTTTCACCCGCAGTTCGTAGTCAATTGTGACACTCGGCAAGAGGGCTTGGGCAGCAACCAGCTTGGCTTGCAGCGCTTCCTGTTGAGCTTGGTATTTGGCCAAAAAGGCTTCGGGGTTTTGATCAAATTGCGATCGCTGCTCAACAATTTCTACCCGCAGGGTGGCATCCTTAACGGTGCGAATCTCGGCGTGCATGCCAAAGCGATCCAGCAGTTGCGGTCGCAGTTCCCCTTCTTCGGGGTTACCAGAGCCAACTAAGACAAACCGTGCTGGGTGACGAATTGAAATACCTTCGCGCTCAACGGTATTCCAGCCGGAGGCAGCGGCATCCAGCAGCACATCCACCAAATGGTCGTCGAGCAGGTTCACCTCATCCACATAGAGAATGCCGCGGTTAGCCCTCGCCAAAAGACCCGGTTCAAACGCTTTCACCCCCTCCGCAAGGGCTTTTTCAATATCAATGGTGCCGCAAACCCGATCCTCAGTTGCCCCCAAGGGCAGATCCACCATCGGCACTTTTTTCTTAATGGTGTGAAGGGGTTCACCCGCCGCCACCGCCACCTTCACTGCGTCGCTCATGAGATCGGGATCGTTAGGATGACTGTTGAAGGGGTCATCGGCCACCACTTCGATTTCCGGCAGCAGATCCGCGAGGGCGCGAATGGTGGTTGATTTGCCCGTGCCGCGATCGCCCATAATCATCACCCCACCAATTTTGGGGTCAATGACATTGAGCAACAATGACAGTTTCATTTCGTCCTGACCGACAATTGCCGTAAATGGAAAAACAGGCCGACGAGGGACAGCAGTCGCAGTCACAGGCATCACATCGCAAAAACAGCATTGATTATTGTGCCACATTGGGCTTGCGCTGCCACAGCAAAATTTTTCCGCAAAATCCTAGCCCTAGGTGGAGGAACTGTGATACCCTAAGTAGGAACAATTAAGGAGCTAGGCGCTCTCATTGCTTTTGCTCCATTACGTCCATGCAGGTTCTCAATTAGCAACAATCGCTGTGAACCCATCCAGTTATTTTACACCACTAATCAAGGCAGGGGCTTTGCGTACCCTTGGGGGACGTAGACCTCAGTTGCGAGCGGTTTCTCACGCCCGACTGTCCATTTTTGAATCGTGTTGTTTTTAAGCTGCCTAAGGGAGGTTTCTTTATGTCCGTACGTTTATATGTGGGCAATCTGCCGCGTGAACTGAGCCGCGAAGAGCTAGAAGCCCTATTTAACCAAGAAGTGGGCGAAGTGGGCACCACCAAACTAATTACCGATCGCAAGACTGGTAAGTGCCGCGGTTTCGGCTTTGTCACCGTTGAATCCGAGGAAGTGGCGGATCAGGTGATTGAGAAACTCAACGGCTACACCTTTAAGGACAATCCCCTCAAGATTGAGAAAGCCAACGAGAAGCCCAAATCTGAAGCTAAGGAAAATAAGGAAAAAGAAGAAACAGTGGCCGAAAAACCCACTCCCAGCAACCGCAATAATCGCAAAAATAATAAAAACAATGGGCGGCGTACCCCAGCCAATTCGGCGCCGGCTGAATATAGCTCCATGGATACCGAGGCGGCTCAACCGGATCCCCGCTGGGCAGATGCCTTAGCACAGCTTAAGGAACGGCTCCTCGCCCAAAGCAGCAACGCTTAAAGGTTTTAGGCAGTTTCTATGACGGTGGATCCCTGGCCATTTGTGACCCCGGGTATCCCCGATGATCTCTTTGAGCGCTTACCAGGTATTCCCCTCACCCAACGGGAAACGCGATTATTGATGCTTTCCTATTTGCGGCTTGAGCCGGACTCTTGTCTTTGGGATGTGGGCGCGGGCACGGGTACGATCGCTGTTGAGGCAGCACGCTTGGCGAAGCGGGGACAGGTGATTGCCATTGAACGGGATGAGGAAGTCGTTGATCTGATCCAACGCAATTGCGATCGCTTTGGCGTCAAAAATGTGCAAATTGTTGCTGGTTCGGCTCCAGATTGCTTTCCCCAGTTACGTCGCACCCCGCAGCGCATTTGTCTCGAGGGGGGGCGCCCGATTAAGGAAGTTTTGCTGCAAGCGTGGGAGTATCTTGCGCCCGGTGGTCGCTTGGTGGCGATCGCCAGCAGTTTAGAAAATCTCTATGCCCTCTCTGAAGGGTTCGCGACAGTCCAAGCCCGCAGCCTAGAGGTGGTGCAATCGGTCATCAATCGCCTAGAAACGCGGGGCGGCCACCAAATTTTTGCAGCAGTGGAACCGATCTTTATTCTCAGTGGCGAGAAAATTTCCTAATGGGCAGCGGGCAACTGTGGGTGGTGGGTACCCCCATTGGCAATCTTGAGGATATAAGCGCTCGTGCCCTGCGCATTCTCAAGGCAGTGGATCTCATTGCTGCGGAGGATACACGCCACACCGGCCGCCTGTTACAGCATTTTGGCATTACCACACCCCAAATCAGTCTCCATGAGCACAATACCCAACAGCGCGTGCCCCAACTGCTTCAGCGCCTAGAGGCGGGTCAACAGATTGCCTTGGTTAGCGATGCAGGGTTACCGGGGGTGTCGGATCCCGGTTATGAACTGATCACGGCCTGTATTGCCGCAGCCATTCCGGTCACACCGATTCCCGGCGCGAATGCTGCCTTAACAGCCTTAATGGCCGCAGGATTACCGATGAATCGCTTTTGTTTTGAAGGGTTTTTGCCGACTAAGGGGCGCGATCGCCAGCAGCGATTAGCAGCACTGAAACAGGAAACGCGCACAATTCTTCTCTACGAAGCCCCCCATCGCTTGCTGCAAACGGTAACAGAGTTACGTCAAATCTTGGGGAGCGATCGCCCCCTCGTCCTCGCCCGCGAACTCACGAAGCGCCACGAAGAATTTTGGCGGGGAACCCTCGGCACTGCCTGCACTTATCTACAGGAGCATCCCCCCCGTGGCGAATACACACTGGTTTTAGGCGGTGCCCCTGAACACTCTGTGGCCGTGAATCCCCATCATCTCGCGGACGAATTAGCGACACTTCTTAGCCAAGGCCTTTCCCTTACCCAAGCCAGCCGTCAACTGGCAGATCTCACAGGGCTTTCGCGGCGCGACATCTATCAACTGGGACTCCAGCTCAAACAGGCATCCCCTTGACTTTCCCCCTCAATGGCGGCGGCAACCCATCCACAAACTGGGGATAGACGGGGAGTCGTGGCACTAATTCCCATCCCCACGCCTGTAATTGTTCCCTTAGGGCTGTCACATCGGTATGGGGATAGTCGGGATTGACATGATCCAAGGGAACGATGCCCCCCAAATCGCGAGCGCCCGCGTTTAGGCACGCCCGAAAGACCTCTGGATCTGTGACGAGATTCGCAGGAATTTGAATCGTGATGTCTTCAGGCAAGAGCGATCGCGCCCAGTGTACCACGTTCGGTAATTGCCTCAGATCAAAGGGGGGCAACGCTGCTTCCTGTTGCTGGCCGGGACTGTGGGGCTGCAAAATCACCTCCTGAATATGTCCCCACCGCCGATGACACTCAGCAATGGCCGTGAGCGTTTCTGCCCAATCCTGCGGCTCTTCACCAATGCCCAAGAGCAAGCCCGTAGTGAAGGGAATACCCAGTTCCCCGGCCTGTTCCAGTTGGTGTAAACGCAGTTGCGGATCCTTGCTAGGGGCATGGCGATGGACGCTTTGCAACAACTTCGGTGTTAATTGCTCTAGCATCAGTCCCATCGAGACATTCACCGCCTTGAGAGCGGCCATTTCTGCTCGATTGAGGGGACCCGCATTGGTATGGGGCAGAAATCCCTGATCTAAGGCTAAGGCGGCTAGATCATAGAGACGCTCTAACCATTGGGAACGCTGGGGACTGTTGGGGGCAACTTCGCCACTGAGAATCAAAATTTCTCGCACCTGTTGGGGGTCAAGCCCTGCCAACTGTTGAGCCGCCGCCTCTAAACTCAACCAACCACTCGTGCCAATATCCTGACGGAAGTTGCAGTAGGTACAGCGATTAAAACACTCGTACGTCGGTACAAGAGTAAAAGCTGGACTATAGGTGATGGTGCGATCGCTCATGGAGACTCACGAAAAAGTGCTCTTATCTCAGCACCACTGCGTTCAAGGAGATAATTTCTCAATAACGGGCGATCGCGAACACGTAGAGGGCATGGCCTGCCAATAACGTTAACCACACCAGCGTTACCGTTGGCATAAAGGGTACTGCCGTGGGTTGCACCTGATGCCAAAACCAGCCACCAGAGTTAAAAGCAGCAAAAAGGGCAACATGAACCGCAAAATTCATGCGATCGTCCAAACGGCGATAGCTCGGATCACGGCGATCGGGCTTACGGGGCCAACGGGGAGGCATATAGAGCGTACCTAAATCACTTCCAGCTCGTCGGGGTGCAAATGAGCAATGAACTTGGGACTAAACCGCACCTGAATCGGGTAGTTGGGACTAATGGGACGGCCCTGCCAGTCGCTGAGAATGGCGAAAATCTCTCCTTCCATTCCTTGAATGTCAAAGGGCTGATTGCGGTGATCAGGGTGGTGATAGACGATGGTAGGGGTCTTAACGCGTACCCGCAGGCCTACACTTAGGGTTGGTTGCTCTACAACGCTCATTTGCTTGTTGTTCTCCTGGACCGGCAAGGGTTTTATTTTTATCGTCGCATACGGATCGGCAAGGGCGATCGCCCTAGGACAATTGAACATCAATTGTTACCATTGCCGCCCGACCTCTGTCAGTTGGCAGAGGAGATCATCGGATGACCGAGGGAGTTGCCATTGGCGCTTATTGTCATTGGTGGCATGAGGAGTAGAGAGCGCACTTGATGGCGTTTTTTGGGGCTGAGGTATTCCTGCTGGACGGAGCGCCAAGTTTGCCACTGGCGTGTTTGCTCAAGGGCAATCATTTCTGCGAGGCAAGGAGAGGCTTGGCGAAGATTGAGTCCAAGTTGGGTACGGAAAAAGTCATGGAGGACAACGCCATCGTGAAGTGCGCCTAGGAGTTCTTGCAACTGAGCAAAGGCATCTACCTGTTCAGTGAAGGTGTCTCCATAGACACTGCTAAAGAGTTCCATTTGGTAGCGTACCCGCTTGGTTTGCTTGCGTAGATCGTGGAGATCTTCACCCGCTGTTTGCAGCCACTGGGGCGGGTTACTCACCGCAAGGAAAAGGGGGCGATCGCCCTGCCATTCAATGGCCACTTGCCACCCCGGATGCAGCAACAGTTGACACACCAAGGGCAACAAAATATCTGGGGCAATCAGTTCTGTGGGTAAGTTAGCAATCTCACGATATTGAGGGGCAGCTAGCCATTCTTCTAGCCCCTGTTGCAATTTGCGATAGCGATCGCTGCGCAGCAATTGAAGGGCTTTTTGTAGCAGTTCTGTCCGTTGCTTTTCGAGTTTTTTGATCAGTTTTGCCAGTTGTTGTTGCTCAGGGCGAGGTAGGTGAGGGTAATACTGCTCCTTGAGCGCCAGCATCATCACATCCAAATCCCGTACGGGACTGAGACTGCCGGCGATCGCCCGCACCCGTTGAATGGAGACTCCCTTGGGCAAACGTACGGTATTACAAAACACTTCCAGAGCCGTTCGCAGGCGGCGCAAACCTACCCGCATCTGGTGAATTGCCTCAACATCGCGATCGCGAATCACCCCCGGCTCGTGTTTGCTAATTTTGCGGTAGTACTTTTCAAAAGCGGCGTACGCGATATGCCCTAGGGTTTCCATAAGACCCCCTCCCTGCTCAACGCCTAAAGGAATACCACTATTAAATTAACGTTTATTAACCAAGGTTACTTTTATCTTAATTTTAACTTAACCATAGTTGTGGCCGAATCATGGCTCAGCAAAAAAAGCCCCGCTCGATCAGAACGGGGATCAGTGAAATCAGTGAAGTAGTTCAGTAAGAGCGGAACAAAAAATTGGGAAACTTAGGCAGCCGCTAGATTTTTAGCAACAAAGTCCCAGTTCACCAGTTGGTTGAGGAAGTTATCAATGAAGTCTGGACGGCGGTTTTGGTAGTCGAGATAGTAGGCGTGCTCCCAAACATCAATCGTCAGGAGGGGCACTTGACCGTGAACCAAGGGGTTTTCGGCATTGGGGGTTTTGGTCACTTTCAGCGTACCCGCTTCGAGCACCAACCATGCCCAGCCACTACCAAATTGGGTCGCCGCTGCATTTTTGAACTGGGACTTGAACTCATCGTAGCTACCAAAGGCACTGTTGATCCGGGCGGCCACATCACCCGTAGGAGCGCCACCGCCACCGGGCTTGAGGCTATTCCAGAAGAAGGTGTGATTCCACACTTGAGCCGCATTGTTGAAGATGCCCACCTTGGCAGCATCGCCATAGGTCATGCGAATGACATCTTCAAGGGATTTGTCAGCGAGTTCCGTATCTTGAGTCAGTTTATTGAGGTTGTCCACGTAGGCTTTATGGTGCTTGCCATAGTGAAATTCAAAGGTTTTCGCAGACATCCCATAGGGTTCAAGGGCACCCGGATCAAAGGGAAGGGGTTCTTGTACAAATGCCATAGTGCTCAATACCTCTCTAAAGGTGATGCAGGTTTAGGCTACTAGAGATCAGTCATCGCCAAAAGGCACCTAGCAGCAGTGCCCATCGCCTAATTAACAATTCGCAATAATTATATCATCCTCCTTTCCGCTTCAGAAAAGAGCTGTCTCGCAGCATGATATGTTCAGAGGGGTTCTTGGGTCTTGGGTTCTATGGTTGCTTCTGTCCTTCGCCTCGATCAGGTTTTGATTCCTGAGGATGCCCCGATTCGCTTTGGTACCGATGGCTGGCGCGGCATCATTGGCGCTGAGTTTACTTTTAACCGTTTGCTGCGGGCAGCCAAGGCAGCAGCGGCAGTGCTCCATCAAACCTATGGCAAGGGCACAACGCCTCGGATCATTGTGGGCTACGATCGCCGGTTTTTAGCGGAACAGTTTGCCGCAGCCGTTGCCCAATTACTGGCGAGCCAAGGCTATGAGGTGTGGCTTTCAAATTGTGCGGCGCCAACCCCCGCCTTTAGTTGGGCTGTCAAAGCCGAGGGAGCCATTGGCGGCTTGGTAATGACGGCAAGTCACAATCCCGCCATCTATGCAGGACTCAAGGTGAAGGGCGCCTTTGGTGGCTCCGTACCCACGACCGTCACCCAAGCCATTGAAGCGCAGTTAGCTCAGGGAGAGCCGCCACCCGTGGGTGAGGCCAAAACAGACTATCAAGCCTTTGATCCGTGGCCCAGCTATTGTGCGGCCTTGCGCACTCATGTTGATCCAAGACCCATTCGTGAGGCGATCGCCAGCGGTAAGCTGCGGATCTGTGCCGATGTTATGCATGGGGTGGCCGCAGGAGGGCTAGAGCGCTTGTTGGATTTAGCGATACCAGAGTTTCGGCGCGATCGCGATCCCCTCTTTGGGGGAGGTGCTCCTGAACCCATTGGCCGTTATTTAACCGCAACCCAAGAGCAACTGCGACAACAACACAGTGCCACCCCAACAGTGTGTTTCGTCTTTGATGGGGATGCCGATCGCCTAGCAGTCATTGATGGCGAGGGGGTGCTGTACACTGCCCAAGAAATTATTCCCATCTTGATTGATCATCTGGCACAACACAGTAGCTACCGAGGGGCTGTGATCAAATCCATTAGCAGTTCTGATCTGGTGGCGCGAGTGGCCGCCCACCATGGTTTAGCGGTGATTGAAACGCCCATTGGCTTTAAGTACATTGGCGATCGCATGCTGGCAGGGGAAGCTGTCCTCTTAGGTGGTGAAGAATCGGGGGGAATCGGCTATGGCCATCATCTTCCTGAGCGAGATGCCTTACTCTCAGCACTGTACCTACTACAAGCCCTAGTGACATCTGGCTTGAGCGTAGGGGAATACTATCAACAGTTGCAGGCAACGACGAACTTTTACAGTGCCTACGATCGCGTTGATCTCACCCTCGCGTCCTTAGCGCAGCGACAACAACTAGAAGCAATCCTAGCAGCGCATCCCTTCACCCAGATTTTGGATAGCCCCGTGAGCCACTGGGAGAGCATTGACGGCTACAAGTTTCATCTAGCTGATGGCGGTTGGTTACTGATTCGCTTTAGCGGCACCGAACCCCTGCTACGCCTCTACTGCCAAGGGAAAACGCCTGAAGAAGTGCAGCGCATTTTAGAATGGGCAAGTCAATGGGCAGTTGCAGTGGCTAGCTAATCGTTAAAAAAAAACAATCGTAATGGACAACGCATCATGCCACTAGACCCATCCAGCCCAAATTCCCCTGCCACCGGTGCCCGTTCGCCCCTTTCCCTATGGACAAAACTTGCCTTTGGCGCCGGTGATCTCGGAACCGCCATCACTGCCAATTTACAGGTGTTTTTCCTGATGGTGTTCTTGACCAATGTGGCTGGCCTCAATGCGGGCTTGGCAGGCAGTGTGTTGATGATTGGCAAAATCTGGGATGCCATCAATGATCCGATCATCGGCTACCTCAGCGATCGCACCCCTGTGGGCAAGTGGGGACGCCGCCACATCTGGATGATCCTAGCAGCCCTTCCCTTTGGCATTTGCTTTTTCTTGAACTGGTGGGTACCAACGACGGATCAAGGGTTGCTCTTTGGCTACTACGTTCTCATGGGTCTCCTCTTTAACACGTTTTACACCGCAGTCAACCTACCCTACAGCGCCCTAACACCAGAACTAACAGAAGACTACAACGAACGTACTAGTCTGAATAGTTTTCGCTTTGCCTTTTCCATTGGCGGCAGTATTGGCTCACTCCTATTGGCGCAAATTCTCTTCCAAGTCATTCAGGAACCCAAAACTCAGTACATTGTCCTGGGGGGCATTGCCGCTGTATTATCTGTGCTGCCCATCTATTGGTGTGTCTGGGGCACACGGGGACGGGTGCGCGAGTTTGAACGGCATACCCCCAGCAGTGGCCAAAGCCCTTTACCCTTGAAGACGCAACTGCGGTTGGTCTTTAGCAATCGGCCCTTCCTATTCGTGATGGGCATTTACCTCTGTTCTTGGCTGGCGGTGCAAATTACTGCCTCACTGATTCCCTTTTTTATTGGCGATTGGTTGCAAATGTCCCCCGCTGAATATACGCAAGTGGCGCTGGCGGTGCAATCGACGGCGATGATCATGCTTTTTGTTTGGAGTGCCGTGAGTCGGCGTATTGGCAAGAAGGCGGTCTATTACATGGGCATGGCACTGTGGATGATTGCCCAAGCTGGCTTGTTTTTATTGCAGCCGGGACAAACAACGCTGGTCTATATCTGCGCGATTCTGGCGGGGTTTGGGGTTTCAACGGCCTACCTTGTCCCTTGGTCAATGATTCCCGATGTGATTGATCTCGATGAACTCAACAGTGGCCAGCGGCGGGAGGGGATCTTCTATGCCTTTATGGTGCTACTGCAAAAAATTGGTCTTGCCTTGGGGTTATTTCTCGTCGGTCAGGCCTTGCAGTGGGCAGGCTACCTCTCCAGCGTTGCCGGTGAACCGCGCCCCGTTCAGCCCCCCTCGGCACTGTTGGCAATCCGCATTGCCATTGGACCGCTACCGACTTTTTTTCTCATTATTGGCATTGTTTTGGCCTACCTCTATCCGATTACGCAAGCGGTACACCAAGAGATTCTCTTAAAGCTGCACGCTAAACGGCAAGGAGAGGCTAGTGCATGAAGGGCTGGTACGTGGGCGATCGCGCTTTTGTTTGGGGGGAGCGCACCTACATCATGGGGATCTTAAATATCACCCCTGACAGTTTTAGCGATGGCGGTGACTTTTTTAATCCCGCCAGTGCCGTTGCCCATGCCTTTGAGATGGTGGCGGCAGGGGTTGATGTCATTGATATCGGCGGTGAGTCCACCCGTCCGGGCGCCAGTGAAGTGCCCATTAGTGCTGAGTTAGCGCGGGTGTTGCCCGTGATTGAGGGCATCCGTCAGCAGTCGCAGATTCCCATTTCCATTGATACCACCCATGCGGTGGTGGCGCGCGCAGCGGTTGAGGCAGGGGCGAATATTGTCAACGATGTCTCCGGCGGGCAGGCGGATCCGGAAATGTTTGCCACGGTAGCGGCATTGGGGGTGCCCTATATCCTCATGCATCGGCGGGGAACGCCAGCCACCATGCAGCAATTAACAGACTACGGGGATTTGATTGGTGATTTGCTTCGCTATTTTCAGGAACAAACGCAGCGGGCAGTTGCCAGCGGCATTCCCCCCGAGCATCTGATGATTGATCCCGGTATTGGCTTTGCCAAAACCACGCCCCAGAATCTCACCCTTTTACGAGAACTGCGACAATTTCACAGCCTTGGCTATCCTCTCCTGCTGGGGCCATCGCGCAAACGCTTTATTGGTGACGTGCTGAACCTGCCCAATCCTAAAGACCGGGTTTGGGGTACTGCAGCGGTCTGCTGTCATGCCATTGCCCAAGGGGTCGAGATGGTGCGTGTCCATGATGTGGCGGCCATGGTGCAGGTGTGTCGGATGGCCGATGTGCTCTGGCGATCGCCCTAGGGAGACTCAAGCCACTTGAGGACACCCACCGCTATGAGAAAAAGACTCGCCAAGCCCTCTAAATAAGGGCCAAAGCGCAAGGGGGTTTGTTCGCGGAGTTGCTGCCCCAACCAAAAGCCACTACCAATGCAGACCCAACTGGTTACTGTACTCGCTATCACAGCACTAGCGATCGGTAACTGTGCCAAACCCGCAGCTACCCCTGTAGCAAAGTTTGTGAGAGTCAATGCTAAACCCAACAGCAGCGACTGGTAGAGCGTGAAGTCATAGGCATAGTCAAGAATTGGTAATAAGTTCGGCTTTGTGGTTTTAGAGGGATGATTCAAGTTGAGCCAGACTCCCCCCAGTGCCGATGCCCCCATGACTATTAGTAAGCCACTGCCAAGCCGCTGTGTCCAAATCAACGGCACATACTGCTGTACCCACCCACCCAACCCCATGGCCAAAAAGGTACTGCTACCCGAAAGAGCCGCAATCAGGACATTCCCCAGCCAACTCATACGATAGCGGCGCAGACCATAGCTAACGGCCACGCTAAAGTTATCCATATTGGTGGCAAAACCAAAGAGTAGGGAGGCGATCGCGACTGGGAGCATTGGAACTTCTCAAGAATTCACCCTGAGCATAAGCGATTTCTAAGGACAAAGGCACCTGTTAATTAGGATGGTCTGGCGGGGCGATCGCAAATTTTCTGGGTGGATGCATATCCCTAACAACAGCAATGGATAACCAGATGTACACCCTTGCGAGGTGATCCCATGAATCTTCTCCAAGAACTCCTACAAACCGTTGAAATTGGCACTCCCCAAACCTTTGGTGGCATGACGCTGTTTCCCCTGCTGCACGCGATCGCGGCAGAACCCGACTATTGGACGCTGACGGAAGCAATGAACCAAAACCTGCTGAAGATTACCGAGGTGTCTGAAGGGGGGCATGTGCCTGAACTCCTGTGCCATAACTGGAGCGATCGCTCGGTACTGCTTGTGGATGGGGAAGAACTCGTCGGTGCCAAGCAAAACCGTATTCTTAACCTCACAGTACTGGTGCCCGCCCACACTGATCTGAAAATTCCCGTTTCCTGTGTTGAACGGGGTCGCTGGCACTACCGCTGCCGTGAGTTTGCCGCTGCTGATCGCGCCTACCATGCCACAGGGCGCGCCAAGAAACTCCGCTATGTTACAGAGTCGTTGAAACGCAGGGGAAGCCGCCTTGCTGATCAGGGGGAAATCTGGGCGGATGTCGATGACCATCTGCTTTTCTTTGCTTGCAAGTCCGCCACCGATGCCCTCGCTGATGTTTATGAAAAAGAAGCCCACTCCCTCGATGAGTACGTCCAAGCATTTCGGGCGATCGCCCAGCAGATTGGTGCGCTTTTCGTCGTGCACGGTCAAATTTTGGGCTTGGAACTCTTTGACTTCCCTGCTACCTTTGGCAAACTGCTCCCCAAATTCAGCCGCAGCTACGGCCTTGAAGCCCTGAAACCCTCTCTTTCTCACGGTTCAGAAGTCACAACTGCCGATGCTAAAACCTTTTTGACGACTGTGGCGGCTGCAACGGCTGAAACCTTTGAGGCCTTGGCCGAAGGCACGGATGTGCGGCTCACCCATCCCGAAGTCATTGGTAGTGCCCTTGTAGCCAAGGGGCGAGTAGTGCACTTGAGCGCCTTTCCCACCGAGATCACCCAGTCCAAACGCCGGCGGTCAGGTTGGGAAATTTAAGTCCTAGGGACAATTGCTGCGCCCCGGTGCCGGCACACACAACTCCCATTCCGCATTGAAGGGTTCGTAGCCGAGAGCCACCCCCGCCCGTTCTGCTTGGTAGCGCACCTCCTCAAAGCAGTCAAAGCCATCGGGGCGCACGGCAATAATAATGTACTCGCGATCGCGCTGACGGCGGAGATTGGCCAACAAAATGGCCAGTGGCGAGGTCGGTTTGGCCAGATCTGCTGCCCGCACAAGCACCTTTCGCGGATGAATGATCACCCCCTCGCGACGGCACTCTAGATAGCGGGGGGTACGCCCGTCATTTTGGGCATTTTCCCGTGCCAAAATTTGCACATTGGTACGTTCTCGCCCAAGGCTGCTGGCACTGATGACCACCACTAACAGGATCAGCGTGCCAATGGTGCAGGCCAAGATCGACAGGAAGGGAAATAAGTCCAGTTGTAAATGGTGGGATTGACGCCGCCGCACAGCCTGATGCCTTACATAATTTTGGGCACACGGAAAAAGTCATCCTCGCGATCCGGGGCGATCGCCAGCAAGTCCTCCCGATTTGGCCAAGGCTCCAACACGTCGGGACGGGTTACATTACTGACTTCAATCGCACGGGTCGTCGGTGGAATATCCGTGACATCCAGTTCCCTGAGTTGATTCACATAGTCGAGAATGCGATCCAATTGCTGGGTGAGGGCTTCAATTTCGCTTTCCTCAAGGGCGAGGCGAGCCAAGTGAGCCACCTTGCGCACATCCTCTGTGGTAATAACTTTTGTTGCCATGGGTAATCCCTTAGAAATAAACATCCATGCTGGAGCGACCCGTGGTCTTCAGCCAGTTTTGCGCCTCGATATAGTTATTGGGCGCCAGTTGAATCGCCCGTTTCCAGTAGTCTGCGGCGCGATCGAAGAGTTGTTCAGCCTCCTCGGAGCGCTGTTGCTCCTCTGCCTGTGTGCCCAAGTAGTGGTAGATCACCGCAATATTATTGAGGGCTTGGGGCATGCGGGGATTGAGTTCAAGGGCTTGGTGATAATACTCTAGGGCTTTTTCATGATCGCCGTTACTGGCGTGGATCAGGCCAATGTTGTAGAGAATGTAGCTGCGATCGTTGGGGTCTTCCTCTAGTTCTAGGGCTGCTTGGTAGTTCTCCAGTGCCTCAGCATATTCCCCGTCCGCTTGGGCAGACATGCCATCGCGATAATAGGCAAAGGCGGTTTTTGACTGCGAACTGGTGGGCAAGACCTTGAGAATGAGGTCAGCCATGACCGTAAAGGTTTTGTCAATAAAATTGTCGTTCCGTTGCGATCGCGGCATAGGGCTTCCTTGAACGGCCTCTTGCCTAGTGTATCAAAAGCACCCCCAGCGATCGCACCCCTAGCCAATGCCTAAGATTTGTAGCGTTCCACCAAGAAGCCCCTAACCCAGACCTAAGATCGTCATACAGCCCTTTTCTTGAGATGTGGCGTGTACGAATGAGGAGAGCATCCTATCCTCCAGCAGTTTTGACTGTTTTCAGCGTGTGCCATCCTTGGGAAAAGGGCTGTAGTGGCCATCCGTGCCTTGATGCTCACCAGATGTTGGGAGTTTGAGATTTATGATTGAAAATATTCTATTGGCAGACTCAGGAACTGGACAATCCGAACAAATGCTCAAGTCGCTGATGGAGTTGCCAGCGATTCAACGCGCTGCCGTCACTGTTTTGCACGTGATTCCACCGAAAATTACTGCCGAGGAGATGGCCGAACAACGTCAAGCGGGTGCCAAACTCCTAGCGGAAGCCGTTGCCCGACTGCATCTTGACCCCGTCATTAGTGTCAATACCATGCTGCGGGAGGGGGATCCCAAAGATACCGTGTTGCACGTGGCCGATGAAATCAATGCCGACTTAATCATCATGGGATCGCGGGGACTCAAGCGCCTGCAATCCATTCTCGAAAACTCTGTCAGCCAGTATGTGTTTCAACTGTCTTCCCGACCGATGTTGCTGGTGCGCGATGACCTCTTTGTGAAGAAAATCAACCGCATCATGGTAGCGCTCAATAATTCTGCTGCAGCCAAGGCCTCCTTGGACTTAGCCGTGCGCCTAATAGAGGGGGTCAAGGGGGGCAAACTCATTCTTGCCCACGTCAATCCCGACCTCAAGGGTCATGCTGATACCCCTAGCACGGCTGCTGAAAAAGATCCGATTCTCTCGGAAGCCGCAACGGTGGCCAAGCAGCGGGGTGTGGAATACCAGTGTGTGCTAACCACTGGCAAGCCCGGTGAAGAAATCTGCCGCATTGCTGCTGACACCAATGCCGATCTCCTCGTTCTGGGTTCCCCGGATCGGCGTCCGTCCATCGCTCGCAGTTTACCCGACTTGGATCGCCTTTTGGGCACCTCCCTTTCTGACTATGTGCGGGTCTATGCCGAGTGCCCCGTGCTCTTTGTGCGACAATCGGAGGCGTAGTCTGGTCTGGCGACGGTGACCTTTTTCGATGATCTGCGCTGGCAGGGCGATCGCCAGTGGCGACAATTGGGTGAAGCCCTTGAGTACAGCTTTCTCCAACTCTTTCGCCAGCAAACGGAGCCATTTTGGCAGGACTCCCCCTCCTTAGAGGCATGGCTACGCTGGTTCTTGCAAGGGGTCTTGCTCGTTGGCCTTGGACTCGCCCTCTATTTCCTAGGGCGCAGCCTGTGGCGATGGTGGCAGCGGCGATCGCGATCCTCCTCAGCAACACTGGCTTCTACCCTTGAGGAGCGCCCCAGACCCGTACGGGAATGGTTAGAACTCGCCCAAAGCCTACAATTGGCGAGAGACTACCGAGGGGCCTGCCGTGCCCTCTACATGGCCTTGCTCTATCGGTTGCAGGAAGCGGGCTGGCTACGGCTACAGCCCCACTGCACCAATGGCGACTATCTACGGGAATTGGAGCGACTCTTTCAACTGGGGGAGCGATCGCCAGCCGTGCGGCGGAGTATTCAGCACCTCTTTCAAGTTCACAGTCGCAGTTACTATGGCGCCGAAGCGGTGGATGCCCAAACCCTAGCCACCTGTCAAGCCGCCTATTTTGAGGTGGAACCCTTCCTGCGGGAGCGCCAGCAATGATCGCGATCAACCGTCGCCAGTGGTTTTTCCTCGGCTTCGCTGTCCTTGTGCTGTTGGTGGTTGGTCTCCTGATTTTGGCGGTGGCGCCCAGTAGCCGCGCTGGCTCCTCCTTTGATCCCTCCCCTTGGGGCACGCAGAAATTTTATGCCTATCTGGAGCAGCAGGGGTTCCAAGTGGCGCGTTGGCAGCGGGACTATGCCAACCTCAAGGGTGAGGGGCACGTTTTCATTCAAATAAGTAGTCGTCCCATTGGCTGGTCACCGCCTCTTTTGGAGTGGCTGGCTCAGGGCAATACGCTGGTGCGCTTTTACTGGCATGGGGAACCCACCGCAGCCCCCTTTGTACAGCGCCTCTCCACTCCTCAGGGCAAGGTGTTGATTGAAACGCGCCGCCGCGTCCCCCGTCAGCGGGGCGATCGCCCCCTGCTCAAGGATGATCATGGTTCAATTGTCTATCTCAGGCAAGCCACTAGTCCCCAGAACCATGGACAACGAATCCTTGGGGTCTATCCTTGGCTGGTGGCCAATGTCTATGGCGGTGACCCCCCCCTTGCGAACTTTGCCGTTGTGGCCGAGATTTTGCAGAACGTGGTTACGCCGGGGGCAACGATTTACTTTGATGAATGGCTCCACGGCTATCGCCAACGCTCCCCAGAGGATGTGGTCAGGGAGACAGTGCCTCAAACCCTCTTCGACTACTTCAGTCGTACCCCTTGGTTGGCGGTGGGGTTGCAACTTGCCCTCTTGGTTCTCTTTTTGCTATGGCAGCAAAGTCAACGTTTTGGCCCACCCTTATTGGAGAAAGAACCCGTCTCCAGTAATAGTGCCGCCTACATTGAAGCACTAGCGGGCGTTTTGCAACGGGCACAGCAGCGGACGTTTGTTCTAAAACAGCTTCAGGATCGTCTCCGCTATGATCTGGCAAACCAATTAGGCCTTGCAACCACTGCTGCCGATCTGCCCAAGGATGCTGAACTCCTACAAGCTTGGCAACGCACCACCGGGCGATCGCCCGAACTCCTGCAAGATCTCTTCAGTGTGACCAACAGCCTCGACGATTCTCAGTTACTCAGGTGGCTAGAGCAGGCCGCCAGTGTTGTGCAGGCTCTGCAAACGGTTGACTAGTCTAATTGACCCCATCAGCAAGCCTCACCTAGCTTTTGGGCTTTGTCTTCACACACACGGGTCCATAGACAAGGGTTTGGCAAGCCAAGCGATAATTCTCTGGCTTACGGCGGAGCTTGCGTTCTTCCACTGGTGTGCGGGGGGAGAGGTTTTCCATACCCTCGACGATCTCAACAATACAGGTGCCACACTGGCCATAGCCCCCACAATTAAAGAGCTTGCCCTTGAGGGTATAGAGGTCAACCCCCGCTTCCATTGCTTTTAAGCGCAGATTCGCGCCGTCGGCAGCAATCACTTCTTTGTTTTCGTTAACAAACTTAATATTTGTGCCCACAAATTCAGCTTTGCTTGCCATAGGAACCGACGCTAGTTACCATTCTTAATACATTCTCATTTTGGCAGAAAAACTGCCCAACCGTAGCTGAAGTTACGGGTAAATTGGCCGTTAAACTCTTAGTAGGGAAGCGGTTGTTACCGTGATCCGGCTGCTTAATAAAATTTGTTCATGCAAACGCTAAATTTTTGTATAGGAGGAGCGTAGTCAATGGGACTACCCTGGTACCGAGTCCACACTGTCCTGATCAACGATCCAGGACGGTTGATTGCCGCCCACCTGATGCACACGGCATTGGTCGCCGGTTGGGCAGGGTCGATGGCTCTTTATGAGCTAGCTATTTTTGATCCCAGTGATCCCGTTCTCAACCCAATGTGGCGGCAGGGAATGTTTGTCTTGCCCTTCATGGCACGGTTGGGGGTCACGGGGTCTTGGAGCGGTTGGAGTATTACTGGCGAAACAGGGATTGACCCTGGTTTTTGGAGCTTTGAGGGGGTTGCCCTCGCTCACATCGTCCTGTCAGGTCTGTTGTTCTTGGCGGCCTGCTGGCACTGGGTCTATTGGGATTTGGAACTCTTCCGCGATCCTCGCACCGGTGAGCCTGCCCTCGACTTGCCGAAAATGTTTGGCATTCACCTGTTCCTTGCCGGTTTACTCTGCTTTAGCTTTGGTGCTTTTCACCTGACCGGTCTCTTTGGTCCTGGGATGTGGGTCTCTGACCCCTATGGCTTGACGGGCAGTGTCCAGCCTGTGGCACCCGAATGGGGACCCGATGGCTTTAATCCCTACAACCCCGGTGGTGTGGTTGCTCACCATATCGCCGCAGGCATTGTCGGTATTATTGCTGGTTTATTCCACCTGCTGGTACGTCCACCCCAACGGCTGTACAAAGCTCTGCGCATGGGGAATATTGAAACGGTACTCTCCAGCAGTATTGCTGCCGTCTTCTTTGCTGCCTTTGTTGTTGCCGGCACGATGTGGTATGGCAGTGCCACCACGCCCATTGAACTCTTTGGGCCGACGCGCTATCAGTGGGACAGTGGCTACTTCCAACAGGAAATTAACCGCCGTGTGCAGGCCTCCCTCGCCAGTGGCGCCACCCTTGAAGAGGCTTGGTCAGCCATTCCAGAGAAACTGGCCTTCTACGATTACATTGGCAACAACCCCGCCAAAGGTGGTCTCTTCCGTACTGGCCCGATGAACAAAGGGGATGGCATTGCCCAAGCTTGGAAAGGCCATGCCGTCTTCCGCAACAAAGAGGGTGAAGAACTCTTTGTCCGTCGCATGCCTGCCTTCTTTGAAAGCTTCCCCGTCATCCTCACCGATAAGAATGGCGTTGTCAAAGCCGACATTCCCTTCCGGCGTGCCGAGTCGAAGTATAGCTTTGAGCAACAAGGCGTGACCGTCAGCTTCTACGGTGGTGAATTGAACGGCCAAACCTTCACCGATCCACCCACCGTCAAGAGCTATGCCCGTAAAGCTATCTTCGGTGAGATCTTTGAATTCGATAAGGAAACCCTCAACTCCGACGGGATTTTCCGCACCAGTCCCCGTGGCTGGTTTACCTTCGGCCATGCAGTGTTTGCCTTGCTCTTCTTCTTTGGTCACATTTGGCATGGTGCCCGCACGCTGTTCCGCGATGTCTTCTCTGGGATTGATCCCGAACTGTCGCCGGAGCAAGTGGAATGGGGCTTCTACCAAAAAGTGGGCGATGTCACCACTCGTCGCAAAGAAGCTGTCTAGTCATTCCTAGGGGACTACTATGGAAACCATCACCTACGTTTTCATCTTTGCCTGCATTATCGCGCTGTTCTTCTTTGCCATCTTCTTCCGTGAGCCTCCTCGGATCACCAAGAAGTAGCCTCTGATCCATCAGCGAATAGGTCTTTAATACTTGCCGATCGCCCCTGCGGTCGGTTTTTTGATTTTTATGTGATGCTCAAGAGATGATGCCCGCCAATTCTCGAATCTGTCGCTCCTGAAGCCACAGTTTCTGCTAAAGTCTGTATGGCAAGGTGGGATGGCCAAGTTTGTTGTCTGTGAATTGTTAAGGAGAAACCTCTGAGTACCCGAGTCATCATTGTCCGCCACGGTGAAAGCACGTTTAATGTCCAAGAGCGGGTGCAAGGTCACAGTGATGCTTCTTCGCTCACGGAACGCGGTCGTTGGATGGCAGCCCAAGTGGGTCTCGCTCTACAGGGCATTCCCATCCGCAAGATTTACACCAGTCCCCTGAAACGGGCAAAGGAAACCGCAGAGGGCATCCATGCTCAGCTCCAAGACCCGCAACTCAAGCCACCCCATTCCCTTGATTTACTCAAAGAGATTGCGCTGCCCGCTTGGGAAGATCTGCCCTTTGCCGAAGTGAAGGCACGGTTTCCCGAGGACTATCGCCGCTGGCAGGAAGCCCCAGAAACCTTGATGATGAAAATCACCACGGAGAGTGGCCAAACCCAGGAGTTTTTTCCGCTATTGGATCTCTACGATCGCGCGGGCATGGTTTTGGAAGCGCTGCTGACGGCTCACGAAAATGAAACGATTGTCATTGTCGGCCACAGCGGTATGAATCGTGCCCTGATTTGCACGGGTCTCGGCTTGGGGGTCAAGGGCTATTTACGGCTCCAGCAGGCCAATGGCGGCATTAGTGTCCTCAATTTCAGCAATGGCTTGCGGCAACCCGCACAACTAGAAGCCCTCAATCTCACGAGCCATCTCAATGATCCTTTTCCGCAACCCCGTTTCAAGGAGCAAACGCTGCGCATCTTTCTGGTACGCCATGGTGAAACGGACTGGAATCGCGAGGGACGCTTCCAAGGGCAAATTGATGTGCCCCTGAATGAAAATGGCCGTGCCCAAGCGGCGGCGGTGGCCGAGTTCCTCAAGGAGGTGCCCTTTCACCATGCCTTGAGTAGTCCCCTACGGCGGCCCAAGGATACGGCCTTGGCGATTTTGCAGTATCACCCTGATGTCGAGCTAGAGCTAGAACCAGCCCTTGCCGAGATTAGCCACGGGGATTGGGAGGGCAAGTTTGAACCGGAGGTGGCGGCGGCCTATCCGGGGGAACTGGAACGCTGGCGCACCACCCCGGCTCTAGTGCAAATGCCCAATGGGGAAAACCTCGAACAGGTGCGCGATCGCGTGGTTAAGGCATGGGAAGAGTGGCTGAAGCGCTGGAAAACCAATGCTCCCACCCCCCACAATGTTTTGGTTGTGGCTCATGATGCCACTAATAAGGTCTTGCTCTGCCACATTGTTGGCCTAGGCATTGAAAACTTCTGGCTCTTTAAGCAGGGCAATGGCAGCGTCACGGTAATTGACTATCCCCTCAAGGGCGGTCTGCCGCGATTGCAGGCAGTGAATATCACCACCCATTTGGGGGGCGTGCTGGATCGGACGGCGGCGGGAGCCTTGTAGGCGATGGTGTGGCGACTGTTGCAACAGGTGCGGCTGCTGGATCCGGTCAACCGCCAAGATTATCGCGCCGATGTGCTGCTGGCGGCGGATCAATTGGTGGCGATCGCCCCCCAAGAGGTACCTGCTGACGCCGAAATCATTGATGCCTCAGAATGGGTGTTGGCTCCCCCCTTGGTAGATCTCTATAGCCACAGTGGTCAGCCGGGTTATGAGGCGCGAGAAACCCTTGAGACACTCTTGGCCGCTGCCGCTGCCGGTGGGGTGCAGCATTTAACCCTCTTACCGACTACAAACCCCGTGATTGATGATCCTGCCGTCTGGCAAGGGCTGCAGCAGGAGATACCGCGGACGACTTGGTCACAGGTACGGGCTTGGGGGGCACTCACCCAAGGATGCCAAGGGACGGCTTTAACCGATTTAGCGGAACTGGCCGCCAGTGGGGTAGTTGGCTTTTGTGATGATCGGGGGTTGACCCATTGGCCTTTGGTGCAGCGGGCACTCACCTATGTCCAGCCCCTAGGCAAACCCGTTGCCCTTTGGCCCTTTGACCCGGCCTTGGCCGCCAATGGGGTGGCACGGCAAAGTGGGGTAGCCACTCGTCTCGGATTGGTGGAGCAACTGGTCTGCTGTGAAACCATTCCTCTATTGGCGATTTTGGAGCTGGCCCGCACCGTCTCAACCTCAATTCACCTCATGCGCCTGTCAACCGCTCGCAGTGTCGAGATTCTTGCTAAGGACAAACCTGAACAGGTCAGTGCCAGTGTGTCGTGGTTACATTTGCTCTTTACGGTTGAGGATCTAGCCAGTTACGATCCGCATCTGCGCCTTGACCCGCCCCTAGGAACGGCCAGCGATCGCCAAGCCCTGATCGAAGGACTCAAAACGGGGGTTATTGAGGCGATCGCCATTGACCACACCCCCTTGCTCTATGAAGAAAAAATGGTTTCCTTTGCCGAGGCACTCCCCGGTGCCATTGGTCTCGAATTAGCCCTACCCGCCCTCTGGCAGGAACTGGTTGCCAAGGAATACTTGAGTGCCCTTGACCTGTGGCATGCCCTCAGTACGTCACCGGCGCGGATTTTGAGCATTGAGCCACCCCGCCTCGAACTGCACAGTCGCCACTTTGTGCTTTTTGATCCGACGGTGACTTGGACAGTGACGCACCAAAGCCTGCGATCGCGCGCTCGCAATACGCCCTTTTGGCAGCACTCCCTGCGGGGTCAATTAGTGCCCTTTTCACCCAGCATCAACTCTGGCCGCACCCACTGATCAAATTCCTCAGCCGTAAGATACCCCAATTCCACCGCCGCTTCCTTCAGGGTTTTACCTTCGCTGTAGGCCTTTTTCGCGACGGCTGCTGCCTTGTCATAGCCGATGTGGGGGTTCAAAGCCGTCACCAACATGAGCGATCGCTGCAAATGGCGCTGAATTTGCTCCCGATTGGGTTCAAGGCCGATTAGACAAAACTCAGTAAAGGCTTGACCGGCATCACTCAGCAGTTCAATGGAACGCAGCACATTGTGAATGATCAGGGGCTTATAAACATTGAGTTCAAAATTTCCTTGACTGCCCGCGATGCCCACTGCGGCGTCGTTGCCCATCACTTGCACACAGACCATTGTTAGGGCTTCACATTGGGTGGGGTTGACCTTACCCGGCATAATCGACGACCCCGGCTCATTAGCAGGTAAGATCAGTTCTCCTAGACCACAACGGGGGCCTGAAGCCAGCCAGCGAATGTCGTTGGCCATTTTCATCATTGCTGCGGCCAAGGTTTTCAGGGCACCACTGAGCATCACCAAGGGATCATGGGCGGCCAAGGCAGCAAAGGGGTTCTCGGCTTTGCAGAAGGGATACCCCGTCATTTGGGCTAATTCTGCCGCCACGCGATCGCCAAAACCGGCGGGGGCATTCAAACCCGTCCCCACGGCCGTACCGCCAATGGCGAGGGGATACAGATGCTGGAGTGCGTACTCAATATGGGCTTGACAGGCTGCAATTTGACTGGCGTAACCCGAGAATTCTTGGCCAAGGGTGAGAGGCACGGCATCCATCAAGTGGGTGCGGCCAATTTTAATAATGTCGGCAAAAGCGGTGACCTTTTCCTGCAATACGGCCAGTAAGTGCCGCACCATCGGCAGCAGTCGCTCCTGCAGCTCAATCACTGTGGCAATATGCATCGCCGCCGGAAAGGTGTCATTAGAAGACTGGCTACAGTTCACATGGTCATTGGGATGAATTGGCGTTTTGCTCCCCTTCACCCCCCCCGCCAGTTCAATGGCACGGTTAGCAATCACCTCATTTACATTCATATTGGTTTGGGTACCACTGCCCGTCTGCCAGATGGAGAGGGGAAACTGATCATCCCAGCGCCCTTCAATGACCTCATCGGCCGCTTGCATAATCCATGCCGCTTTATCGGCAGCTAAAACCCCGAAATCGCGGTTGGCGATCGCGGCTGCCTTTTTCAGCCGTGCCATGGCATGAATAACCTCGAGGGGCATGCGCTCGTGACTGATGGGAAAATACTTTAGGGAGCGCGCCGTCTGGGCACCCCAGTAGCAGTCCGCTGGTACCTCAATGGCGCCGAGGGAGTCGTATTCTAGGCGAGTTGCAATTGTCATGATTCGTCATACCGAGGGGGAAAACCCATCTCTCATCATTGCAGAAGAAGAGCCAATGCTTACCTTAGACCTATCAGAGATAGAGTGGCAACAACTGAAATAGTCTAAGTCAATATTCCGAGTCAGAGAACTTAGCGTCGGGAAATTTGGCTGGGAATGATTTAAGTTATATTGTAAAGCCGATTTTATTGCCTGATCTCTCATCAAATCAAATGAATTTACCAGTGCTCATCTAAACATAATCTCCGGGTCGTCGGAGGGCAATCAGAGGATTAGCATGTTCAATCTGATAGTTAGGGTATCGTGTTCTAGCATCTGCCACAGCTTCTATCCATTCAGGATGCTGATCGTTCCACAAGGGATGGCGGATAATTCGAATCACACTGTTGTTTCTCTGATTTTTCACAAAACCAGTTAGATTAGCAAACTGAGTAGGACTGCCATAACCAAGGTGTTGAAAAGTTGTAGAAATTGCACCAGTGACTAAACTTTGCCAAGGATTAGGGACATTCCCCCAATTAGAGGCTAAGTCTATAGTAACGGATGAGTCTCTGACCAATCGAGCCATATCCAAAGCCAATCGCCAGTCTAGGAGACCATGATAGGCAAGATTTCGATAATCCCGCAAACAGTCATTACAAGAAGTATCACAGTTTCTGCCGTGACCTTGAGAATTCAGCCAACGGTAGGCTATTGACAGAGAATTATTAGGGTCTGATTGAGCCATGACTTTCTCAAATTGATGAGGATTGGCTAAAAAATTGCAGTAGCCTGCACCATTCTCCAAACTGTCACAGAGAAACGCTTGGCCTACAACTTTGCCATCTTGAGCTAATGTACGAAATCCTGCTTGCAATTCCAGCGGATCGACATCTAAATAAGCAGAGGCGGCAATCCTGAGCCAAAAAGCGAAGGAATACCATGCCGCTCTCCCTTCTACCGTCATTGGATCAGCAAATACCCCCTCACTCCACCGGGCAATGCTTACCAAGAGAATATCACTTTTGCGGCGTGCAAGGAGTGCAATTCTATATTTCTGTCCTGAACCAGTAACAGGACTGCTCTCTTCAATGGCATCGGCAACTACATAAGCTCCTGATTTGCGTTCATTGAATACTAAAGCATCTTGAAAATTGAACCCTCCCCTCCCGCCATTATCATTGATTGAAATAATATGATCGCTTACAGAAGAAACATTAGCGTTCAAAACTAAGATTGGATTACCAGCAGGAGAATTGATACTAACAGTGGGACGTGTAGAACGAGGTTGCCACTCAAACTGCCCATCATAATTCTCTGGTTTCAAATTCGTAAAAAAACCTTTTGGTTCTCTAGCATCCAAAGATCGTAAACTTTGTTGATGGCACACAGGGCATTCAAAAAGTTGATCTATTTTACTGCCAGTAATAGATTGATCAGGTTGATAGGGATAAACTACGGCTTGACAATTACTGCATAACCCCAGTGCTTGGTTAGGCTCAGGTAAAGGGGGCGAAAAACCAGGCTTAACATCAACGTAGTTACCATTGTTTTGAGGTACTAATTCCACAACTCCACAGGCGGTATGCACTGCTCTATCTCTTACAGTCTGAGAACCAGGCGCAAACTGACCAATCGCTATATCCAAATCACGATCGATGGTTTCTCTATTTGACCATTTGGTGTAAAGCAACCTTACCCTAGTTGGAAACCCAAACATGGGCAAGTATCCTGCATTTGCCAATCGCTCGCTCAAATTATTTTGAGTGTAGGTAGCATCTGCTACAATACGATCAATTTCAGGAATAAGATCATTACGAAGATAAGTCAGAAATTGAGAGTCTTCTGTGCTTAAATCAACTTGGATTTTTAATGCCTTTAAAATAGATAGAATTTTTGACTCATTAGAATTATCCTGCAACCAAGCAATAATTTGAGGTTTGTATTTATGCCAATCGTCAACTTTGCCAAACTCACCATGCACGCTATCAGTTAGCTCCAAAGAGCTACTAGTCCCTTTTTCTTTAAATGACTGTCGTAAAACTTCCTTGATCAACACTCGCTTAAAAATCTCCTCACTACGCATATCCACATAGGGTGGGGGAGGGGAATCACCCGTGATGCTTTCTGGGCGCTGAAAATAAAAATCGTCATGACTTCTACCCCTACAGAAAGTAACCGCTAGAGAAACTCCTGCACTACGCCGTCCCGCCCGTCCTACCCGTTGCTGATAGTTGAATCTGCGGGGGGGCATATTAGACATCATCACCGCCAATAACGCTCCAATATCTACACCAGCCTCCATTGTGGTAGTTACGCTTAAAAGGTCAATGCCTTGAACTCTGGGAATTTCCTGACTGATGAATACATCTTGAAACCAGCGCTGGCGCTTTAGTCGCTCATCCTTATCCGTTTGTCCTGTGAGTTCTGCCGCATTCATCCGAAAAGGATTCCCCGACTGCTCCGAAAGATAAGTGTAGTAATCAAAATCCGATCTGCTTTGGCTAGGTTCAAGCCTTACTATTGGCGCATTTTTATTTTTGGAAGTATTGCATTCAGGACAAATTTCACCCGCAGGATGAAGATAAAAAGCATTGCATTGGGGACAGCGATAACCGGGGCGAGTGCCATCACTATTCAATTGTGTAGGAGGAGGTACAAGATAAAGTCTGTCTGGATTGAGAGCAAGACAATTACCACTGGCTATACCTGCCTTAGAGTCAGCAAGCTGTCGTAGAACATCAGCGGAAGAAACATTAGCGATACGGTTACAATATCTTTCAGAATAGCCGGGCAATTTTTGATTAGTCCCTTCATGGAAATAACTGGAGTACCTATGAAGTCGGCGGGTGCCTAATTGGCGAACGACAGCATCCACGACTTGAACCAAAACATCAGAGGCATTCCCGACAGGTGAATAGCTAACCCACCCTTGTCCAATATTCTCAAGTACCCTAGCTGAATGAATGAATATAGCGTACATCATCTCATCAGCTAATTTTGCTTCTAGGCGATCACAATGATTAGTCTGTTCAGGAGTAATAGGATATACTTGAACCACTGGTTTGCCCCAGTCATCTGGCCAGTCATAGCACTCAAACCAAGGATGCCATTCTTTTCCAGCGCCCTGACCTACTGAGTAGTTTAGAGCACTGAGATCAGTCCCCCCTGGACAAATTCCATACTGCAATAAAGCGTCTCTTAATTTGCGCCTTAAATCCAAGAGGGGCACACGATTTGGATAGTCTCGGAGCATTCTTAGCCATTCAGTTCTAGCACTTTCATTTTGCGCACGTTGATTTCTCATCCATCGTTCAGCTTCTCTTGCGATTTCTAAATATCTATTGCTAAACTCATCTGCTTTATGGGTATCAAATGTCTCTGGAGCAGTGATAATTTTCTCATACAAAGCTGGATTGGCATTTTGGATTAAACTAGAATTAAGGGAAGGGTTTTCTGCGTAGAAATTTTTTAGATATTCTACGAAGTCTGTCCAATAATCTTTGAAAGATTGAATTAGTAGTAATCGCACCATATCTCGATAGTGATCTCGCTCCATCCCCGCCGCCAGTTTTGCCGCATCTTGACGACTATCAGAAAAAATCACCAATTTACGGGAAGACCGAATACTTTGAGGGGAAGGAGCAGGCATTTCTCTCAACAAGCCGCTTGCAATCACCTGACAAGCCTTCTGAAAACCTGTGCGATGGGTACGCAGTGGAGTTGGAAATATTTTTCCTTTGCCGTAGTCTGCATCACAACGAGGACATTTACTAGGAAAAGCGGAAGCTTCATCTGAGCGACTACCCATCACTTGATAAAGCCAACCTGGTACCTGATTTTTCCTTGGCGGTGTATTCGACTGATCAAGCATTCCAGTTACATGATCTAGTTTTGCTTTAGTCCATTTACAATTAATTCCATTGTGAGTCCATTGCTCATCTTGAGGTTGAGTTTCCCAAGGATTGCGATCATTAGGTAGGGGCCAAAAAATGCGATAGTTGCCATACTTTTGACTTAATATAACTGCATCTGGAATTCCTTCCAAGTCAGGTTGATCAGGAGTGAGAATTTCCACAGTAGTATTTCCTACCTTTCTTGTAGCTTTGTATCCGCCCACTAGGACTTCGCCACAGACTTCACAAACAATTAAATCTAAGACACGAGAACCGCAGGAGCAAGATAAACTATGGTTGGCATGAATTGCTCCTATAGTTGGTCTACTTGGTTTTGGCTGACTATTTCGTAACTCTCGATCAACGGCTGGATCAGTACAATTGGGATTAGTACAAGCCCAAAGATTTTGCAAATTACGGAAAAATAAATGACCTCTCACTGGTTGGGGCGATCGACCGTTAGCTAAGGTACTCATTCCCAATGCCATTAAAAATCCTCGCATAGCATCAGAAGTAAGCTGTCCTGGTTCTCTAGCATTCGGAAAAAGCTGATCATCTAAATCTCTTACATCAGTAGCACGAACACTACCATTGACGGCTCTACAAGCATCTCTGATAGCATCTGCCGCTTCTATTTTTTCTAGAGCTTCACCCAGTTGTCTGCGTGGGTCAGAGTCACCATTGGAAGTTCCTAAATTTTCTGCCAAAGTGGTTATGTATGGCAGTGATGATTCAAGATCAGGTGGCTGCATGGGACGAAACGGATCGGGCTGAACTGAGCGAGCAAACTGAGCAAAAACATCGCTATATTGATTGATATTTAACCGTGCTCCTTCTCTAGGCGGAGTTTGCTCCCCAGTAATAAACCTAAAGTCCCCCCGACCAAAAAACTGCCGCAGAAAGTCATTTCCCTCTTGTCCTGCTTCTAAACTAGCTGTGGTCGTTAAGATTCTCAGTTGAGGTGAATCAGCAGTTAAACCGAGGCGATGGTATAACAGGCGAAGGATGTAGGCAACTTCTGTACCCGGTGTACCCCGATAGGCATGCAGCTCATCAATAATTAAGTAGAATTTATTTTCTGAATTGCTTTCTAACCATCTCTTTGTAGCATCAAATATATTGTTTTCGATACTTCGCATCATCATGATATTCAGCATTGAATAGTTGGTGATCAAAATATCAGGGGGATGGTCTTGCATATCCCAGCGCGATCGCATTTCACCACCATCTAATCTTGGAAAGTAGAAGCGTAAATCTGGCATGTCATTAAGCACTGATGGATCACTTTCAATACCACTTTGAAGATTTTTATATTCTTCTTCCATGCGTTGCATGATCGTTCTCAATTCCCCGAGCTTTTCCGAATTTTGTACTCGCCCATGACTATGATTTAGCCTAGTTTTTGTTCCAGGTACAGGGGTAAGCCCTGTGTAGCGTCCAAAGGTAATGCGGTTTCCTGCTCTAGTACGATCGAGCCATTCATGCACAGTAGGACTATCTAAAACTTTGCGTAATCGGCGTAATTGGTCTTCTACCAAAGCATTCAAGGGATAGAGAATCAAGGCGCGTACAGCCGCAGGACGAGTTTCATGGCTCCTTTGAGCAACCCAATCACCACGAGGATTATCAGTTTCATCCCACCAGCGTTGATTTGCAGGTTTAGCATTAGGTGCTGTCCAGCTTTGAGATTCTTTGGCTAACTCAGCTAAAAGTGGCAAGAGAAAGCACTCTGTTTTACCCGATCCTGTTCCCGTTGTAACCACAATATCTCTTTGATAAACGATCACCTCTTGTAAACTTTGCCATTGATGCTGATAAAGCTGAATTCCATCATCAAAGAGAGTTTGTCCAAGTTGGTCTAAGTCTTGATACTCTCTTGGTAAATTTCTTGCAGCCTCAGACAAGCTCATGCCTGATGGGGGATAAATTGGTAATGGCTCAACTAGGGGTGGAATACTCAGGACAGGATTATGGGGATCACGAAGAAATTGCAAGCGGCGATCGCGTTCTTTGGCTAGGGCAGGATACCGCAAGGGAAATGCACTCTTGATGTAAAGTTGATAAATGCGATCAAGTCTTTGGTATGTGCCAAGTAAGTCATGCATAACTACTGCTCAGTCAGTGTAATCTTGAGAGCTTCTGAAATTTCTCTAGCCAGCCGTGAACTAATTCTAGTGTAAATCAAGAAGCCATCTCGGTAGGTAGGTAACATGCCAGATGCCATAACTAAATGAGATTCATAAATCTCTGGCAACCTTTGAGCCCTAGGAATTGCCAAAGTTTTTTCTTGACGATTGTAGTAAAACTCAACATTCTGCCCAAGCGATAGAATTGCCAAAAATCTTAATCCATACCAATCACCCTGTAACCATGATTGTGTATTTTGATTGTAGAAAAAATTATATCTAAGCCGTCTAGAGTCTTTTGTCCAAAACTGATAAAATCCCGTTTCATTTTGGAAAATACAATCAATAAAGTTTGCTCCATCAAATCTCTTCAGATCAAAATTAAAAGGGAGAACACCATCAATTCTATTCAAACTATTCTGCCAATCATTAAGACTGAGAATACTTGAGGATTCAGCTAAATTAATAGAATATCCAATCTTTTGAGCTAGAATTTCAATCGTAATTTGACTGGGCAATATTAGCTTAATTCTGGGAGGTGCTTCCCCTCTTGGCTGATGTCTTTCCTTTAGTGATCCAAATTCTCTAAGCCTCTGTAAAAAGCAATGGCTACGCTGACCATGAAGTAAAAAAGTCTGATCGCTAGGTTCAGAATCAGTACCCACATGTACTAAAGAGGGCGGATTAACTTGCCATTTAGAGCCATTATCAGAGGTAGTTAAATGATTCAGTAGTTTTAGCCGCCTTAAAATGCGCTTTGGCTCATGGAGATCAAGAATTTCACAGGTTTTCTTAAAGGATTCCCATGTGCCGCTTCCTGAAGCAGATAGCCAATAAAGCAGATGTTCATGCTTAGTTGAGAATTGCCTAATTTGCTCATCACTGAGATTTTGAGTTTTAGTACTATCAACTAAGGCGAAAGGACTCTCACGAATAATTTTTTGGGATCGGTATGGAATAGGATTTGTGTAATCTTGGACATCATGTGCTGCCCCAACCATTGGTTTAATATCGTCAATAGTAAATTGGTTGCGTTCCTTGCCAACAGGAAAATTAAAACATTGTTCCTTTAAGCCTTTAATAAAACTATCTACTTCAGGTGGGATATCCCCCATTTCTATGCTCTCAATCGCGATAAAAAAGTAATATTCCCCTTTTGGTTCTTTTTCGATTCTTAATAATGGTATGTACGGTACAAGATTTCTAGACTGAACTGACCTAGATATAACTTCGATTAGCCGTTTAGGTTTTAATTTCTTTGTACTTTGCTTAAATCCCATATACCATCTCACTGATCTTTGTCTACTTGTTCTCTCTTGTCTGGATTGGGTCATGATTAACTCCCTGCTGATTAAGCACTAAAACTTGTAAAATCAATTTCATCCCATGTTACAACTTTTATTAGTCCCTGAGCAGATTGCCCTGAACAGGTGGCACTAACTATAAAACTACCTTGAGTCAAATTGGGAATTGAATGCCGTTGATTAGTTGAAAAAGACTGATCAGAGTAAACCGTTTCGTTGGTAGTAATGTTAGTAATCTCTACCGCAACGGTTGGATGAAATGCAAATACTGTTACCTGTGGGAGATGATCACTGATCCATGTATTATTCTTCTTGGGTACTCTTAACCCTCCTGAAAAACTAATAGATAGCGATGTTTTCGGTTGTAGTTCATTTTTCAATTCTGCTGATTGAATAAATACTGCATCCCATGCTTTAGAAAGGACTTGACACTGATAAACTTCATACCAATCTGAGTTATCACCAAAAACTAGATATTTTGTATCACGATCGCCTTCCCATTGAATTAGGTTTTCATCTCTCAATCTTTGTAAATCTGTAAATAGTGATTCCCTGAAAAGGATAATAAACTGCTCTCCCAATTTTGGACTACTCCAGCTAGCATATACCCCTGATTCAGGGTTATCTGGATCGGGCACTAAAATCCAAAAGTCTCGCTTGGGTAAAATTAACTTCTCAGCTTGGGTATTGGGATTTATCTGATATGTTCCGCCGTTAGATATTTCTTGTCTCGACAAAGGTTGTCCGATCGGTAAATACCAGCCCGCTCTGTCTTCTCGTAAATCCCATCGTTCTCCATTGGCTTCTACTGTTAATGAACCAAGCGATCGCCCTTTTTGTTGCTTTGGATACAGGTAGTACTCAATATTTCCCAAAAAATCCTCAGTGCGATATATCCCTGCGTACAACTGGCGACTCCACTCTCTACGCTTTGTTCTACCGGTTAAGGTGTTTGGTGATCCTTCCGCCAGCCAGTCTTCGTAGGTTTCATGAATTACCTGAGCTACTGATTCATAGCGACTACGATCATCTATTAACTTTTTGAGATGCTGGGTAAATGTTGAGTATTCATTAGCCACTTTCGTAAATAATGTTTGCTCATCCCATCTTGTTTGCCATTGTTTTTCATGAAAGAGTCTTCTCAATCGATCCTTATCTGCATTACGAAGCAATGACTGGGATATTGGATAGTTAATGTATTTTCTTTGTTTACTAGAACCCTCTTCAGCTGTTGGGATAAAGCCTTTTTGAAACAACCAGCTATTCCATTCTTTCCACAAATATATTTCAGGAGCATCTTCATTAGGCCTTATTTGTAGCCCCTTTGGTCTAGATTGTCTATCCTCAGGAAGGCACAGGATTTTGCGAAACCTAGAAAAATAATTTTTCTCATCTAACTTATTATCTTCATCATCCGCCATTTCATTGGCTGCTAAAACCATAATCCCTAAAAATGCAACTCCAAGAGGGTAACCCGATTTGTCCGAATAAGACACAGTGCTTAGGTCTATTTTTTCACCTTTGACTACTCGACTTCTTACAACATTGCAGAAGCTTACAGCCCAAGATTCATGTTCACACTTTTGGGAAAAAGAACTGCCAATTTTTTCTAAGCTATCACTATCTAGGCTCAGGTAAATTTTTGTGCCGTAAGGTACATTTTGGGTAAAGTAGTTGATGAGAGCAGTATTCCAGTCAGAGTAGGTAACCATGAGACCAATATTTCTTTCATTCCTATTGGTATATTTTTCTTGCTTTACTCTTTACTTAAGAAATGTAGGCATTGATGATGAGCAACCTTAGAAGATGGATTTGAATAATCCCTAAACGGCTGACCTGATCGACTACCTTTTGGTAAATCTTGACCAGAATAAATTAAGCTGTAACCACGGATTGATTTAGGTCGAGAAACCCCTACAACATTTGTTCAACACGTTCAACATTATAGTCTACCTCTGCATAGCCCCAAAAGTTGACCAGTATAGAGCTTGGTGTTGCTGAGTCATACAGTCTTAACGCTTGAAAAAGATGTTCTAGAAAAATTCTATGGTCAAACGATCTGATTTGAGGCAGAAATATTGAATCTTGCAATAAAAATTAACATATCAAGTGACAATCAGACCTGCTTGTCAATCAAAGTGCCAATGTTATTGTTGTATTATCGAATACCAGTTAGTACCCTAAGTAGCTGTAGCTGCTAGTTAAAGCCACTTTGCGTCAAAAATTGTGACAGTTTAATTTAAAAGAATAACTCTGACCGTTGTACGGCAAGTCACATCTTCATTGACTAGCTAAACAATTGTGCTATTCGAGGTCTAGCAACCCTATAGCTACTTCAGTCATGATATTTAGATACGTTTGGGAATAGCCCATGTCCGATTGTAGTTGCCACATCGAAGCAAGAAATGCGGCGGAGCGCAAAACCCTGCGAATTGTGCTGCTGATCAACGTGCTCATGTTTTTTGTGGAGGTGATTACTGGCGTCCTTGCCCAGTCCACTGCCTTGATTGCTGATTCTCTTGATATGCTGGCCGATGCTCTCGTCTATGGCCTCTCCCTCTATGCCGTGGGGCGATCGCTCAAGCAGAAAACCCGTGCAGCAAGTCTAAGTGGCCTGTTTCAAATAACCCTAGCCGCCCTAATTTTGCTGGATGTGATCCGTCGCTTTGTCAGCGGTAGTGCCCCAGAGGCAGATTGGATGATGGCGATCGCCCTCCTTGGGCTAGTAGCCAATACTTGCTGTCTGTATCTAATTGCCCAACATCGGCGGGGGGAGGTGCATATGCGGGCGAGCTGGATTTTTACCCAAAACGATGTCATTGCCAATGTCAGCGTGATTGGAGCAGGGGCGCTAGTGGCCGTTTTTCAGTCTCCTTATCCTGATTTGATTGTGGGGTTTGGCATCGCCAGCCTTGTGCTTTGGGGCGGGATTCGCATTATTCGGGATGCAAGGCAAGCAGGGATGAGTACCCCTGTAGAATAGGTAGGGTTACCCTTTGGGAGAGGCTTTCTGTGAGCACACCCGCGATCGCCATCATTGACTACGATATGGGCAACCTGCATTCCGTGAGTAAAGCCCTTGATGTAGTGGGGGCAACACCCTTAGTGAGCGATCGCGCCAGTGACATTTGTGCTGCGGATGCTGTGGTTCTCCCCGGTGTCGGTGCCTTTGACCCCGCCATGACCCATCTCCACGAGCGGGAACTGGTGCCTGTCATTCAGCGGGTGATTCAGCAGGGGATGCCCTTTTTGGGGATTTGTCTGGGTCTGCAAGTTTTGTTTGAGTGTAGCGAAGAAGGCAGGGAACCCGGCCTTGGTATTTTTGCGGGGAAAGTCAAACGCTTTCAATCTGAACCCGGTCTCCCAATCCCCCACATGGGCTGGAACCAACTGACCTTGACGCAACCCGCCTGTCCCCTCTGGCAGAATTTACCGCCAACCCCTTGGGTGTATTTTGTTCACTCCTACTTTGTCGCCCCTGAGGATCCAGAGTTAGTGGCCGCCACCGTCCGTCATGGTCAGCAAACTGTCACAGCCGCGATCGCCCGCACCAATGTCTTTGCTTGTCAATTTCACCCCGAAAAGTCGGGCAAGATCGGCCTGCAACTACTGCGCAACTTTGTCACTCTCGTCAAACACCAGTATGGCCATTTTAATCAAGAATGAGATATTATCCAGTCCAATAATTGCGAATCACCTCATCACACCGTTCTTGCTAGCGCATCTGTTTTTTTCGGGTGATGCCCATCTGATTGAGGGTGTAACCAACGGTGGAAACTTGTACCCCAAATCGCTGGACACGATCGATTAAACGGTCATCGGGATGCTTTGAGTCGCTTCACTGATTTTGCCGCCTTGCTTGATATTAGGAGACAACCCGCTCTCGTAAGTCCGAGCTATAGCTCATAAGGGAGTCAGGGGGCATGGGCTAAGCATAGAAATCAAGCCAATCAGACACTTCCCCAAGGTCAGTCCTGATAAAACCGCGTCCACTTCAGCTCTTCAGTCGTAAACCCCAGCATCCGCAGCACCTCCTCGCGACTTAGTGTGGTGAACTTGTACAGGACAGTTGTTATGATTAACTCTATTATGGCTTGCTGCTTCAGGTCTGTTTCTGTCTGACTCCGCTGCGCAAGTAATCGATTGGGATAAATGACCACGGCTTGCCCATCAGAGAAGGTCTGGCGATACAGACGCAAATAGAGAAAGATTTCAGCAAAGAAGCGTTCGTAGAAGGTATTATCTCTTTGAAACTGGACTTCACAAAAATAGACCACTCCTGAGGGATCAGGGGGGACAAAGACACCGTCAATGCGGAAGGCGGTTTGCTTGAGTTCAACGGAGTCAAAGCGGTAGCCCCTAGGATAGTCAATTCCAAGCAGCTCAAAGAGCGTCTGAGGCAGTTGAGCAAAAGTTGGTAAAAGAGGGAGTCGCGGCGCATGGGCTAGGGAATATATCACGGGAGCATGGATTAAAGCAGGCCGCGATAGCGAATAAATGTCAGCACTGCCGCCCACGACCCCAAAGCCACTTTCAGGGCAATGAGGATATTCAGCCAAGGAATCCAGCCACCACTGAGGAGCGTGCCAAACTGACCCGCCGGCAAGGCCACCCCCATCAACAGGCTGGCACCGCAGAGAATGAAAACAATCACGGAGATTTTTTCCCATGTGGCGGCATGGAAGCGACGATAGATGCTCTCTAGCCATTCTGGAGCTGAGGTAATGGCCACAAGCCCGATCGCCGTCCCGCCAGCAACGCCAGCCGCAAATCCACCCCCCGGACTCAGGTGCCCCCGCAAGGCCAACTCAATACACACAAGGGAGCAAATGGTGGCGCCAAATCTTGCCAAAACAATCGAGGGCTGATCATTAAAGCGGCTAACGTGGCCAAGGGGTTTTTCATTGCTGAGTAGATACTGTGCCCCCATGATGGCAAGAGTGAATACCACCACTTCAAAAATGGTGTCGTACAGGCGATTGCGCAAAATCACAGCCGTAACGGCATTGGGAATGCCACTCTGGTTAACAAGGGTTTCGACAATGGGAAGCGTTGGTACCGCAGGTAGGGTGGGGATCATCAGCATTTTCACCAGCAGCAGCACTGCCGCAATGCCATAGAGCCAAATCATGTCGCTGACTCCTCTTCACTGGGCAAGGGGTAATACACGAGTTCTGTGAGATTGGTGAGCTGGGGCTTGAGGATGGTGTAAAGGCGTGCTACACGGGTCATCGTTAATAATTGAGTGGTTTCTTCAGCACATAGGGCATGAATCTCGCGATCGCGGAGCGCTATTTTAAGTTGCTCAAAGGTGGGATAAATGATTAATTCAACACGCAAATGATAGGGAGCAACGGCTTCACGAATGGCTGCCAGTAAGTGATCCAAGCTATCGCTGGAGAGTGCCGAAGCTAAGATGCCCAATCGCAGCACCAAGGAAGAGCGTACTGCAACGGCGTAGAGCATAATTGAGAGCATTGTTCCCACAAGGGCTTCGGTCAGCGCCACATCGGCAGCGCCGAGAATGGCATAGAGCAGGGCCGCCACCGCACCAATAATGCCACGAATGACAAGGGCGTGGTAGGGATTCTCCTGAAACACCAGCATCAGAGCTGTTAGAGGCAAGAGTGCAGTGACAGCAATGAGCCAGCTATCCATCAGTGTCCTCCCCTTGGGAGCAGTAGGCCAAAACGTAGCCCAGAATGGTGTTCCAGAGGGCGAGGGAGATCAACGCCAAGACCAGAAGCGGCCATTCGCGGGGAATGCGCAGTAACACCCCGATCATGATCGCCATCGAACCTAAGGTATCGGAGACTGACAAAAAATGCAGTTTATAGAGGGGCGATCGCCGACCCACCAGCGGCCATGTTCCCCACAGCCAAAGAAAGAGACCAAAACTAATACAGGCATAACTGATCCACTGTAAAATCACTGACCCCCTCCCTAAAGATTGGCGACATCCCGTAGTCGCCGCAGAATCTGCGCCAAGAGCATCAGGGCACCATTGCCCACACTAAGGATGATCACCCCCACAATGCCAATCATCCAATCATCCCGCTGCACCGACACCAGCAAGATCATAATGGCTGCCTTTGTGGCAATACTGGCAAAGGCCAACATCTTCGACCAGATGTGCTCCCCCTTCCAAGCAGCATAGAGGGGAATGCCCAGAATCAACAGCATGATGACTAAAAAGGCGGTCATTTTTCGGGTCTGTGCTCCACTAGTTGATGCACTTCAAACCAGCCCTCCTCGTCGTAGTGCAGCACGATCGTCTTGGGGGTGAAGGTAATCGTAAAAATATCCAGAAAAATCAGACCGGGGGCACGGGTAGGATCAACGGGTTCACGGACGATCGCTTCATGACGATGGGGACGCACCATCATTTCAATTGTCTCAAAGTAGGCACGGGGAACAGCCATCGCCACTTTTCCTAGGGTACTCAGCCACTGCCGCAGTGTTGCCACACCCCCTCGCCCTTGGGGCAGCAGGAGCGAAACCAAAATCCCAATCGCCAGATTGACCAAGCCAAAGTCCGCCGTCAGCAGTAGCCAAATCGTCAGGCGCAGGGCAAAGTTCAAATAATTCATAGCGCTAACCCCACCAAGCCAAGTAAGAGTAACAGCATCACCCCTAGAAGATGCTCTAGGCGCTCCCAAGCCCCTCGCCAAGCGGATTCCCAGCGGGAGACCCCCAAGGCCACTAGGCCACACCCCACCAAGGGCGGCAAAAAGGCGCGTAACAAACTCATGCCACTACTGTAGGCTTCCATGTAGCCGGCATTGGCCAGAAATAGCCCACCCAAGAGCACCATTGTGGCGGCACTATAGCCCATAGGGGTCTTGCTGGGATAGCGGGGCAAAAAGAGGAATTTGCTGTAAATTGTGGCGGTCAAAAAGCCAGCACCATAGAGCAGTCCCTGCTGCCACGGGTCAAGGTAACTCAGGGTCAAGGCCTTAGCGGGGAATCCAGCAAGGAAGGGCACACCGATAATGCCATAACCGGCAATAATCAGGGCGATCGCCACTGGGCGCGGCAGACCCTCTTGGCGCAATTCACTAAGACGATAGTGGCACAGTTCCCCCACACTCAAAAAAAGACTTGCCTTGGCTAAGCCGTGCATCAGAGCATACAAACCCGCTGCCGGTGGGGCAATGATCACCCATCCTAGGTGGCCAAGGGTACTAAAGCTGAGCATCCGTCGTACATCATCGGCCACCAAGGCAAATATTGAGCCAAAAAAGATCGAGGCGAGGGCAAACAGCTGCACAATATCGGCAATGTTGCTATGGAGCAGACTGACGCGAGCAAGGCTAAACACCCCAGCATTTTCGACAATGCCGGCCAGGAGAGCAGCAACAATGGGAGCAGCAACGACGTTAGTTTGGGGCAACCAAAGCCCACTAATGAAAATGGCGCCCTTGGCCAACAATGCCATCAAAATCAGCGCCACAGCCTCTGGCGGTGCCTGCATCAGGGCACTAAAGGCAAAGGTATGGTTTGTCTGATAGACGAGCGCCACCCCCATTAGATAAAAGAGCATGGCCACGTTGCTCACCATCAGGTAGCGTAGGCCAATCCAGAGGGGGCGATCGCTACGGGGATAGGCAATCAACAAAAAGACAACAATCCCCAGCACCTCAATATTGACGTAGAGACTGAGGAAATCCGCTGAAATAAAGACGGTGTTGGCACAGCCGTGGAGCAGACACAGCAGCACATAGAAGAACGCTTTATAACCCTCCTGCCACGTATGTAACAGTGCTGCCAAAATGACGAGGGCATTGGTGACAATAAAGTAGCCACTGAGGGGGTCAATGCTCAGGGAAATGCCAAAGCTATCGAGTAGGACAAACGCAGTGTTGACTTGGTTAATGGTGATGCCTAAGCCGACACAGAGGGAAACAAGGGCGATCGCCAGCGGCAGACCCTGCGCTAAGGAGGGCAATAAGTAAAGCGTTAAACCCGCCACAAAGGGCAACAAAATCCAAGCGATCGCCAGCGCCGTCATTGCCGCTCCCTACAGGTACTTTTGATCAATTTCTGGGGTTTCCAACGTCGGGTTATCCCGCGCTAGCTTCATTGCTGCCACCAGCATCAGCGTTTGAATCGAAAGGCCAATCACGATCGCGGTTAAAATCACGGCTTGGGGTACGGGGTCGGCATAGGCAGCATCAAAGGCTCCGCCACGGGCAATGGGCGTGACCAGACCACTGTGGGTGGCAATGACCACAAACAAAGCCACTACGCCGGTGCTCATGACATCCATCGTCACAATCTTCATTAGCAGGTTTTTCTTGACGATCGTTGCTAGAAACCCGACGAGGATAGTGACAAAAACACTGGCTTCCAAGAAAATCATGAGACCCCACCCCCAGACACTCTGGTATTTAGAACAAACTGTAACATTCTGCTTTGCCGTTACACCTTGCCTGTTGCTATAAAACTGCACTGCCGCAACCAACGGTGAGGAACCTTAAGCCCGTCAACCCCCATCTTAACTTTATTCAGATCAATATTAATTCTTTATAGAATAGATTTTTGTCAATAGAAGTGCCACAAACTTTATAATTTAGAAAAATGCTTAACAATTTGCAACATTTGGCAAATAGGTATATATTCTTATTCAGATGCGTGAACAGAGTACTGGACTCGTCCCTTGGGGGGTTGTCTGATGAATGTCCAATTTCCTTGGCTGACTGTACTGACACTGCTGCCTTTAGTGGCAGCCTTTTTCATTCCCGTATTGCCCGACCGTGAGGGGAAGACAGTCCGCTGGTATGCCCTAGCGATCGCCCTCCTCGAATTTGGCCTCTCGGCAATGGTTTTCTGGCAGCACTACGATGCCCAATCTGCCCAGATCCAAATGGTGGAAACCGTGCCTTGGCTGCCGCAAATCGGCCTGAACTGGTCCCTAGCGGTTGATGGCCTTGCCGTCCCCCTGATGTTGCTGACGGGTCTGGTCAACACAGTGGCAATCTTTGCGGCTTGGCAAGTAAAGCAGAAGCCGCGTTTATTTTATTTCCTGATGCTGGCGCTCTACAGTGCCCAAATTGGCGTCTTTGCCGCCCAAGACCTCATCCTCTTCTTCCTGATTTGGGAATTGGAACTGGTGCCCGTCTATCTACTCATTTCCATCTGGGGGGGAGCCAAACGCCAATACGCCGCTACAAAATTCATCCTCTACACTGCCGTTGGTTCCCTCTTTATCCTCATTGCTGGCCTCGGGATGGCCTTCTATGGGGGGGACTTTACGCTCAGCATGGCGGCCTTGGGTCTCAAGGACTATCCCTTGGCGCTGGAACTGCTGGCCTATGGTGGTTTCCTGATTGCCTTTGGTGTCAAGCTGCCGATTTTTCCGCTACACACTTGGTTACCCGATGCCCATGGTGAAGCCTCGGCGCCCGTGTCAATGGTGCTGGCAGGCGTGCTCTTGAAAATGGGGGGCTATGGCCTGATTCGCTTCAACCTGCAAATGTTGCCGGATGCCCACATCTACTTTGCCCCTGTTCTGATTGCCCTTGGGGTCGTGAATATTGTCTATGGTGCCCTGACTGCTTTTGGCCAAGAAAACCTGAAGCGGCGGCTGGCCTACTCCTCGATTTCCCACATGGGCTTTGTGCTGCTGGGCATTGGTGCCCTCAATGGCATTGGTCTCAATGGGGCGATGCTGCAAATGCTTTCCCACGGTTTGATTGCGGCTGTTCTCTTCTTCTTGGCCGGGGTGACCTACGATCGCACCCACACATTGGCCATGGCAAAAATGAGCGGGATTGCCCAATCCATGCCGAAAACCTTTGCCCTCTTTACTGCTGGCTCTATGGCCTCGCTGGCACTGCCCGGTATGAGTGGTTTTGTCAGTGAACTGACGGTCTTTTTGGGCTTGACCAACAGTGATGCCTACTCCACGACCTTCAAAGTGGGGGTGATTTTCCTTGCCGCTGTTGGGGTGATTATTACGCCCGTCTATCTGCTCTCGATGGTGCGCCGTGTCTTTACGGGCAAACAAGCGGGCGATATGTTTGACAAACTGCTGTTGGACATCAATCCCCGTGAAACCTTCATTGCCCTGTCCCTGTTGGTGCCGATTATTGCCGTGGGGATGTATCCCAAGCTAGCCACCCAAACCTACGATGTGACCACGACAGCGATCGCTAGCCATGTCCATGCGGCTCTGCCGGCGGTAGCGCAGCACCATCTGCCCCTCTATGCCCAACTGACCCAATCCGCCCCCAGCCTAGTTAGTGAAGCAACCGTTGCCGACAGTACCCTCTAGGGGTGAGGGGTGGGGATGCACCGTCTCCAACTGGCAGTTCAGGGCATTCATTGCTAGAGTGGAGTAACGGCATTCCTGCCCTTGGGCAGATTGCATAAACTGAATACGGTGATTCAATAAAGGCTCTATGAGTAATCTCGAGAAACAAATTGAACAAGCCCGCGAGGAAGCCCACAAAATCTGTGATACCGAAGGGGCAACCTCTGGACAGTGTGCCGCCGCTTGGGATGCCCTTGAGGAACTGCAAGCGGAAGCTGCCCACCAACGCGCTGAGCAGCAAGATCACAAAACCTCCTTCCAGCAGTACTGTGATGACAACCCTGATGCTGCTGAGTGCCGCATTTACGACGACTAAGGGTTGAGGGTGTGGGTCGCTGGCAACAGTTGTGGGATCAATTTGCCGCAGCGACGGGTCAGCGGCTCCATGGGGGTAAAGCCCTTGCGGTAGGGGGCGGCAGTATCAACACCACCTATGTGTGGCAACATCCTGAGCAAACCCTCTTTGTTAAATTCAATCGCCCTGAACGGCAGGCCATGTTTGCTGCCGAAGCCAATGCCCTGCGGGCGATCGCCAAGGTTCAAGCGATTCGCGTTCCCCTTCCCCTGCTATGGGGAGTGGTTGAGGACGCGAGTTTTTTAGTGTTGGAATACTTGCCCCTCACCAGTGCCGGAGATTGGTGGCAAATGGGGGTAGAGCTGGCACAGTTGCACCTCAAGGGCACTGGCGATCGCTATGGCTGGTCGGAGAATAACACCATTGGTGCCACTCCTCAAATCAACCCTTGGTCAGACAACTGGGGGGAGTTTTTCCGCGATGCTCGCCTGCGTTATCAGTTTGATCTGGCTCGCCGTCGGGGTGGACACTTTCCCAAGGCGGAGCAGCTCCTAGCAGCCATTCCAGAACTCCTGAACCATGAGCCAACCCCTACCCTAGTGCACGGCGATCTCTGGTCGGGAAATGCTGCCTTTTGTCGTACGGGGGAACCCGTCATTTTCGACCCCGCCAGTTACTATGGCGATCGCGAGGTGGACTTGGCCATGAGTGAACTCTTTGGTGGCTTTCCTGCGGCCTTTTATGAGGGCTACAACGCCACCTATCCCTTAGCGGCTGGCTATAGGCAACGGAAAACCATCTACAACCTGTACCACATCCTCAATCACTTCAATCTCTTTGGCGGCAGTTATGGGACTCAAGCCCAGTACATGATTGAGCAGATCCTTTAACTACAAGCTGCCCTGTGGAACAGAACATTTGCCAAAGCACTCTAAAATCAAACAGTGCTCCCTCGCCTCACATCCCTGTAGTATCGTGGAGTGCATGGCTTCAATTTTTGAGTGTTTGCGAGATTCCTTCCTATGTCCGATGGCAAACTGCCACCCACAAATGCTTCTACCCCTGAATCAGTGACAGCCAAGGCCGAAAAGACGACAGAACCTTGGTGGCTGGAGATGGCCAAAACCTTGGGGCTGGCTGCTCTCTTGGCTTTTGGTATTCGTACCTTTGTAGCAGAAGCGCGCTATATCCCCACCGGCTCGATGGAAGAAACCCTGCTGATTAACGATCGCCTGATTATTGAAAAGATCAGCTACTATTTCCATGCCCCCCATCGCGGCGACATTATTGTTTTCAATCCAACTCCGGCCTTGCAACAGGCAGGCTTTCGTGATGCCTTTATCAAGCGGGTGGTGGGCTTGCCTGGGGATCGCGTGGAACTCCGCCAAGGGCGCGTCTATATCAACAATCAACCCCTACCCGAACCCTATCTAGCTCCCTCGACATTGACCTCCGTCGATACCTGTGCCGGTATTCAGCCCTATCTGGCTCAACCGCAGGTGATTCCTGCCAACAGCTACTTGGTCTTGGGGGATAACCGCAATAACAGCTTTGATGGCCGCTGCTGGGGCGTGGTACCGCGCAATTACATTATTGGTCGTGCGGCGATTCGCTTTTGGCCCCCCGATCGTTGGGGGTTGATTACCGATCCCAAGGAACCGCAACAGTGAGGCAAACCCTGCGCACCGAGGTACTCGTTGTGGGTGGTGGCACAGGGGGGGTAGCTGCTGCTTTAACGGCGGCTCGTATGGGAGCGCAAACGGTGCTGGTCAGTGAAACGCCGTGGCTAGGGGGCATGCTCACCAGTGCTGGGGTGGCGGCGCCCGATGGCAATGAACTCATGGCGTGGCAAACCGGGCTGTGGGGTGAGTTTCTGCGGGCGATCGCCCAACGCCAAGTGGGGGGGCTAGATCATGCTTGGGTGAGTTTTTTTACCTTTGAGCCAAAGGTCGCCGCTGATCTTTTTGCCGAGTGGGTCAAGGCAACCCCCAACCTGACGTGGCTTGTCGGTGAACTTCCCCAAGCGGTTTTGCGCCAAGGCGATCGCGTCCTCGGGGTGGAATTGACCACCCTCACCCTCCATGCCCAAATCACGATTGACGCCACAGAACTCGGGGATCTCCTTGCCTTGGGGGAAATTCCCCATCGCTGGGGGTGGGAGTGGCAGGCAGACACCCAAGAACCCTCAGCCCCCCCAGCACCCACAGCCTTGACTCAAACCTATCCCGTTCAAGCCCCCACATGGATTGTCGTTTTACAGGACTACGGTGAGGGTGCCACTGCCCCAGAGATTCCCCCTTCTCCCCTTTGGGATGAGCACAAGTTTAACGGTGCTTGGGCAGGCTATGACCCGCTGCACTTTCTCAACTATGGCCGCCTGCCGGGAAACCGCTTTATGCTCAACTGGCCGCAGCAGGGGAATGACTATGGGGTGGGTCTGGAACGGCTGATTGGCTCTGCCCAAGAGCGACAGGCCTTTTGTCAAGAGGCACGCTGGCACGCCCAGGATTTTGCCCGTTATGTGCAGCAACAGTTGGGTCGCCGCTATGGTTTAGCGGAGGATACCTTTCCCCAATTCCCCAGACAGCTAGGGGGGGGAGCCTATGCCCTCCATCCCTATTACCGCGAAAGTCGGCGCCTGATGGGTGTCACCACAATTCACGAGCAGGATATTCTCCCCACTGCGCCACCGCCCGTTGATGCCCAAGGTCACTACACGGGCATTGCCATCGGCAACTATCCGAACGATCACCACTATCCGGGGATGGAACTCCCCCTTGTCCCTAAGTCCATTCGTTGGGGCGGTCGTTGGACGGGGACGCCCTTCGTGATTCCCTATACGTCGTTGATTCCCCAGACGGTAGAGGGCTTTCTAGTGGCAGAGAAAAATATCTCGGTAACCCATATTGCCAATGGTGCCACTCGCTTGCAACCGCTGGTAATGGGCATTGGACAGGGGGCAGGGTGGCTAGCCGCCACAGCCATTCGCCAAGGGAAATCGCTGCACCAACTGGTGGGCACCCTTGATCTGAAGCCCCTGATTCAGGAGTGCCGACAGGCAATCTTTCCCTTCTTTAACCTGCCGCCGCAACATCCCGAATGGGAAGCTTGGCAACTCCAGACACTCAATACATTTGATCCCACAGTTCCCCTACCGCCGACGGTGGCGATCGCCCAACCGACACCCATGATCGTGAGCGCCGGCATGCAAACGGTTAGCGGCGAATTTGTGAAACTAGGGGAACAGGCGTATCAACTCCGCACGGATCAGTGGTCTTGGCCTTTGGTAACACTCCACCCCACCGTCAACGAGCAACTGCAAACCTATCAAAGTGGGCAGCGAATCACAGTAACGGGGTTTATGAACCCCTACGCCCCTTGGATTCGGGTGGCGTGCGTGGCCTAAGTTTCGCAGCTTAGCTCCCCAAGGCGTTGATTAAAACGCAGATTCTCACTGTAGTCCACGGGGACATCAATAATGCTGGGCACAGACTGCGCAAGGGCAGTTTTCAACGTTGGGATAAAATCAGCGGTGGCTTCAATGCGATACCCCTTGAGTCCCATGCTCTCGGCCAACTTGACAAAGTCCGGGTTACCAAAGTGGACATAGGCAGATTCACCAAAGTAGCGCTGCTGCTTCCACTCGATGAGGCCATAGCCGCCGTCATTAAAGACGATGGTTGTAAAGTTGGTTCCTATGCGCAGCGCGGTTTCCAGTTCTTGGCAATTCATCATGAAGCCGCCATCGCCGGTGACTGCCACCACATGCCGCTGCGGATAGACTAATTTCGCCGCTATTGCCCCTGGTACGGCAATCCCCATTGCGGCAAAGCCATTGGAAATCAGGCAGGTATTGGGGCGATCGCAATGGTAGTGACGGGCAATCCACATCTTGTGGGCACCCACATCAGAAATGACGATATCCTCTGGCCCCATGACTTGACGCAGGTCGTAGATGAGCTTTTGCGGCTTGACGGGAAAACTCTCATCTTGGGCATATTGGCAGTAGTCAGCCACAATGTCTTGGCGCAGTTGCACGGCATAGGGGGTGGGCTTATCTTGGCGATCGGCCCGCTTGAGAATTTCATAGAGGGAATCAGAAATATCTCCCACCACCTCAATCACAGGAATATAGCTGCTGTCAATTTCGGCATGGGTGGCCGCAATATGGATAATGGGCAAGCGGCCATCGGGGTTCCAGCTTTTCGGGGAATACTCAATCAAGTCATAGCCAACGGCAATCACTAAGTCAGCATGATCAAAGCCGCAGCTAATGTAATCCCGCTGCTGGAGTCCCACCGTCCACAGGGCAAGGGAGTGCTGATAGGGAATGACCCCTTTACCCATGAAGGTATTGGCCACGGGGATATTCAGCTTTTCGGCAAAATGGGTGAGGGCAGCGGCAGCGTGGGCACGAATAGCGCCATTCCCCACTAAGATCAGGGGGTTCTCAGCAGCATTGATCAGTTCAGCGGCCTTGAGAATGCTCTGGAACGAGGCATAGGTTTTTTCGGGCGGGCTAGGCTTGAGGGGATAGCCCTCAGCTTCCATGGCGGCAATGTTTTCGGGCACATCAATGTGAACCGCCCCTGGCTTTTCATTCTGGGCAATCTTAAAGGCCTTGCGGACAATTTCTGGCGTAATGCTGGGGCGGACAATCTGGGCATTCCATTTGGTTACCGGGCTAAACATGGCCACCAAGTCTAGATATTGGTGGGACTCGATGTGCATGCGATCGGTGCCTACCTGCCCTGTAATGGCCACAAGAGGAGCACCATCGAGGTTAGCATCGGCAACACCGGTCATTAAATTCGTAGCACCGGGACCGAGAGTAGAAAGACACACCCCCGCTTTGCCGGTGAGACGACCATAGACATCGGCCATAAAGGCCGCCCCTTGTTCATGGCGGGTGGTGATAAATTGAATGGGGGAGCGACGCAGCGCTTGCAGAACATCAAGATTTTCTTCCCCCGGCAGACCAAAAATGTATTCTACGCCTTCATTTTCAAGGCATTTCACGAGTAATTCGGCGGTATTCATAAGGATGGGCGATCGCGGGCACTACTCCCTATCGTAGTTCTGTCTTTTTCGCCCAATCCTTAAATATTGGCAAATGCTGACGAAAGTTATGCCGCGGCCAGATCGGAGATCACCTTGGCCAGATCAATGTCCTTTTGGGTAATGCCGCCGGCATCATGCGTCGTAAGGCAGACCGTCACCCGATTCCAAGAAATGGATAAATCAGGGTGATGTCCAGCTTGCTCAGCGGGATCCACCAGACGATTGACAAAGGCAATGGAGCCAAGAAAATCCTTGAAAACAAATGTTTGCTCAAGGCGATCGCCCGCCAATTTCCAGCCCGCTAGGTTTGCTAGTTGTGCCTCAATATCGGCTGGAGAGAGTCGCTCTGCCATGGTTGTGCCTCAACCCTATTAGCTCTAGGGTAGCAGAGGCAATTTACCAACTGGACTTGACCACTCCCGGCAGCAACCCTTGGTGAGCCATTTCCCGCAGGGCATTGCGGCAGAGGCCAAAATCACGATAATAACCACGAGGACGACCTGTCAACCAGCAGCGATTCCGTAGCCGCGAAGGGGCACTATTGCGGGGCAACCGTTGCAGTTGACGATGGATGCTCATGATCTCTTCTTGGGTTTCGGCGCTGGCCAGTTGAGCCTTGAGTTCTTGGCGTTTGCTGGCGTATTTAGCAACAAGCCGTTGCCGCTTTTTTTCCCGTTCGATCATGCTTTTTTTGGCCATGGGGGTGTGTTTGTCCTCGATAATGATGAATTTGGTATCCTATATCCTATCAAAGAGCGATTTGCTGCTGCAACTGTTGATCCTTGCGGGGTGTTTCTGTGCCCTTACATCTGTACAACACACTGTCTCGCCGCCTTGAACCCTTCTCGCCCCTGCACCCAGAGCGGGTGACGATCTATGCCTGTGGTGTCACGGTGTATGACTACTGCCATTTGGGGCACGCCCGTTCCTATGTGGCTTGGGATGTGCTGCGCCGCTATCTCACGTTCTTGGGCTACGTGGTGCACTATGTGCAAAATTTTACCGATATTGATGACAAGATTTTGCGCCGCGCCCATGAAAACGGCGAGACGATGGCCACAGTGAGCGATCGCTACATTGCCGCCTACCACGAGGACATGGCGGCCTTGAATATCCTACCTGCCACTGCTTATCCCCGCGCGACAGAGGTGATTCCAGAAATTATTCACCTCATTCAAGGGCTACTGGATCGCGGCTATGCCTACGTGGCCGGCGGGGATGTTTACTATGCCGTGGCACAATTTCCCAGCTATGGCAAGCTCTCCGGGCGCCAGCTTGAGCAACTCATGGCCGGTGCCAGTGGCCGCATTGAGGAAGAGGAGGAGCAGCGCAAACGCCATCCCCTTGATTTTGCCCTCTGGAAAGCCGCAAAGCCGGAGGAAATGGCTGTTTATGACCCGTGGGAAGCCCCTTGGGGTAAAGGGCGCCCCGGCTGGCACATTGAATGCTCGGCAATGGTGCGACAGGCCTTTGGGGCAACGGTGGATATTCATTGCGGTGGCATGGATTTAATTTTCCCCCACCACGAGAATGAAATTGCCCAATCGGAGGCGGTGACGCAACAGCCCCTAGCCCGATTTTGGCTCCACAACGGCTTTGTTACCGTCAACACTGAGAAAATGTCCAAGTCCTTGGGGAATTTCACAACCATTCGTGATCTGCTGGCTCAGGGGGTGGATGCCATGGCCTTGCGCCTGTTGGTTTTGCAGGCTCAGTACCGCAAACCCTTGGACTTTACGCCAGAGGCACTGACCGCCGCTGCCAAGGGCTGGCAAACCCTGAAGGAGGCGCTACAGCTCAATCGGCAGCTCTCCCTGCCCGTCATTGATCCAGAGGGGGTCAAAGCTCACCCCAGTACCCAAGCCTTTTGTCAAGCTATGGATGAGGACTTGAACACCGCAGCAGCTCTAGCGGTCATCTTTGAACTGGCCAAAGTCCTGAATCGTGAGCAGCATCGCTATCTCCACGGGGGAGACTGGGGGCGATCGCCCGCTGAAATCAGCCGCGACTGGCACACCCTAGTCACTCTTGCTCAGGTTTTGGGTCTAGAGGCAAAAGCAGAGGCACAAGCTGCGTCAACGTTTGGCCTAACCGATGAGGAGATTCGAGAGTTAATTGCTGCTCGCACCGCTGCCCGCCAAGCCAAGAACTATGCGGAGAGCGATCGCCTGCGGGATCTCCTTTTGGCTCAAGGGGTCAAACTCGTGGATCAAAAGGACGGCACCACCCATTGGTTTCGCGTGCCCGCTGGCTCAACCCCCTAACTGTGGAGAACACTATGCACGATTCCCTTGCTGACCTGCGTCAGGAACTCTTGGCGCTGCTGTGCCGCGATGCCTACCGTGCCGGCGAGTTTATCCTTTCCTCTGGCCAAAAAAGCCACTACTACATCAACTGCAAACCCGTGACCCTATCAGCGCGGGGCGCTTACCTTGTGGGGCGGCTCTTCTTGGCGCAGTTAGCCCCTGAAGCGGTGGCGGTGGCGGGTCTCACCCTTGGGGCGGATCCCTTGGTGGTGGCGGTGAGCGTGCTCTCCAATGTGCAGGGGCAGGATCGGGCAGCGCTGATTGTGCGCAAGGAAGCCAAAGGCCACGGCACGATGAGCTTTATTGAAGGTCCCCCCTTGCCCCAAGGGGCGGTGGTCACGGTGCTTGAGGATGTGATCACGACGGGGGGGTCTGCCCTCAAGGCGGTGCTGCGGCTCCAAGAGGCAGGCTATGTGGTCAATGAGGTTCTGGCCATTGTCGATCGCCAAGCGGGCGGGGAAGCTGCCTTTGCCGCTCAAGGAATACCCCTGCGATCGCTCTTTCGGATTAGCGACCTCGAAGCCTACCTCAATGCGGTCTAAATTCCCAACCGCTGGTAAATTTCCTCGAGGTGCTTGAGGTGATGTTCAGGGTTAAAGCAGGCCTCGAGTTCCTCTGGTGTCAGGTAGCGCTGAATCTCTGGATCCCCTTTGAGGTTGGCAGCAAAGTCACCGTTGGGTTGATTCCACGCGGCATGGGCATGTTTTTGCACCAAGGCATAGGCAGCTTCGCGACTCAGCCCCTTCTCCACCAGCGCCAAGAGCACCCGCTGACTAAAGATGACACCGCCGTAGCAGTTCATATTGCGGCGCATATTTTCGGGATAGACCTGCAGCGTTTGCACCAAGTCAGTCATTTCCACCAGCATAAAGTGGGCAAGGATGGAGCTATCGGGCAAAATCACCCGTTCCACCGCACTGTGAGAAATATCCCGCTCATGCCAGAGGGCAACATTTTCAAGGGCAGCCAAAGCATTCCCCCGCAGCACCCGCGCTAGACCGGTCAGTCGTTCGGAACGAATGGGATTGCGTTTGTGGGGCATCGCAGAGGAGCCTTTTTGTCCCTTCGAGAAGAATTCCTCGACTTCAAGGACATCGGTGCGCTGAAGATTGCGAATCTCAACAGCAAAGCGCTCGAGGCTGGCTCCCAAGAGGGCAAGGGTTTGGGTATAGTCGGCATGGCGATCGCGGGAAATCACCTGTGTTGAAGCGGTATCGGGTTGGAGACCGAGTTTTTGGCAGGCGATCGCCTCCACCCGCGGATCCACATTGGCATAGGTGCCCACTGCCCCCGAAATTTTGCCTACGGCCACGGTGCGCTGCAATTGGCACAGGCGATCGCGATGGCGCAGCAATTCCGCCAGCCAACCCGCGAGTTTGAACCCAAAGGTAATGGGTTCGGCATGAATCCCATGACTGCGTCCCACCATCACCGTATAGCGATGTTCTTGGGCACGGTGGCGTACTGCCTGAATGAGCTGCTCCAACTGCTCTTGAATCAGCGTCAGACTGGCCACCAATTGCAGGGCTAAACCGGTGTCGAGGACATCGGAACTGGTCAAGCCAAGGTGAATATAGCGGCCGGCATCGCCAACATGTTCGTTGACATTGGTGAGGAAGGCAATGACATCGTGCTTTACCTCTGCCTCAATTTCCAGCACCCGTTGGGGGTCAAACTTGGCCTTGGCTTTGATTTCAGCAACGGCGTCAGCAGGAATATGTCCCAGTTCCGCTTGGGCTTCGCAGACCGCAATCTCAACATCCAGCCATGTTTTTAATTTGTAGGCATCCGTCCAGAGATTCCCCATTGGGGCAAGGGTATAGCGTTCGATCATGGGCGTATGTATCTCTAAGGGTGATCAAAAACGGTCATCTGGGGGCGATCGCCTATTTGCGTTCGGGATGGTACACAGTTTCCGCCGTGGCAAAGCCATTGAGGCGATAGATGAGTTGGTAAAGACGGCTGTAGTCCCGCTGGTTAAAGTGCAGGATCAATCGCGGCAGGTGGAGCGTGTGGGTCAAGGCAGGACGGTTAATGGGTTGCTCGTCTTCCACTTCCCGAGGCAACGGTTCAGCGCGTTCAATCTGCCCCGACACGAGGATGTCTTGAAAATCGCGATTGAGTTCTGCCAAGGCGGCATCACTAATGTCTTGGTTCAACCGCAGCACCAAGCGATCGCCCACATAGCGGCTAGAGTGATAGACACGATAAAAGCCACTGAGGTAAGCCAACCCCTCCTCAACACTGGTGCAGATGCGGTAGAGTTCCTGATCTTCACGGTTAATTAGTCCCTTGGCTGCCAGTTCTTCACGAATAAATCGATCCCAATGTTGCCAGTAGGTACCACCGGGAATGTCCATCAAGACCAAGGGTTTAGGGGGGGCTTTGCCCGTTTGACAGAGAGTCAAGCATTCAAAGGCTTCATCTTGGGTGCCAAAGCCACCAGGAAATACAGCAATGGCATCGGTTTCCTTGAGCAAAAAGAGCTTGCGCGTAAAGAAGTACTTGAAGTGAATCAGACGCGGATCCCCTTCAATATAGGGGTTAGCCCCCTGCTCAAAGGGGAGTTCAATGTTCAGGCCAAAGGACTTATTGGAGCCTGCCCCTTTGTTGCCAGCCTCCATGATGCCACCCCCGGCACCGGTGATAATCATAAACCCCGTGGCACTCGCCGCTTGGGCAAAGGCCACCGCCATTTCATAGACAGGCGCCGTGGAGGGAGTGCGTGCCGATCCAAAGATCGAAATTTTGCGGGTATGGCGATAGGGGGCAAAGACCCGCAGGGCTTGGTGCATATCCCGCAGGCAGGAACGCAGAATCTTCCAATCTAGTCGTTCCAGTTCCTCATCGGCAATATCCAGAAAAAGTTGCAGGGCTTGGTAAATCACGTCGCCGTGGGGCACCCTATCCAAGCGACGAATTAACTGTTCAAGGTCTTGCTGTAGGCTACTTAAAGCGACTCGCGAAAGGGTCATGGCACCCTAAGAACGTTAGCACCCTATTTTATCAGGCAGCGGGATCACCTGATGCAGTGGGTAGGCTGAGGGTAAAGGTGGTAATGCCCGCTTCACTGTCGGCGCTAATTTCACCCTGCAATTGCTCCACGAGTTTTTGGGTGAGGGCAAGGCCTAAACCCGTTCCCCCCTGTTGCCACGGATCGGCATTGGGAATGCGATAAAACTTTTCAAAGATGCGCGGTAGCTCCTCACTAGGAATCTCTGAGGGATTACTCACTTGAATTTGCAGGCGATCGCCCCCGATTGGATCAAAACGGACAACAATCTGTGCGCCAGCAGGGCTGTACTTACAGGCATTGTTGAGTAACTCTGCCAAGATGCGGGCTAAGGCATGGCGGTTGGAGAGGAGGGGCGGCAACGTGGCGGGGCGCAAAATCTCAAGGGATTGCTGCCGCTGTTGCATGCGGTTGCGGAAGGGTTCGAGCACCGAGGGCAGCCAACTGTCGAGATCAATCACCTCCTGTTGAATCTGGCTGCGCCCTGCCTCTAGGCGTTGCAGATCCAGCAAATCATTGATCAATTCCGTTTCGCGGTTGCACTCATTGGCGAGAATGTCGAGGTAGCGTTTCTGGCGATCGTCGGTGGCAAATTGCTTCAGCATATAGATGGCCATTTTCATATTGGCCATGGGGGTACGCAACTCGTGGGAAACGGTGCTCAAGAAATCATCCTTAATGGCATTGAGCCGCTCTAGCTCCTGCATTTTCTGTTCCAGTTCGGCAGTACGGGCGCGCACTTGGCGCTCCAAATCCGCATTGAGTTCTTGTACCTGTTGGTAAAGCTGCGCTTGGTGAATGGCGAGGGCACACTGATCGGCAATGGTTTTGACGAGGCTTAAATCTTCTGGTGTCCAAGACTTGGGCAGGGTTTGTTGCCAAAGCTGGCGATCGCTCGCCAAAACGGACGTTGCCTCACTGGGTTCCCACTCCCAATCGAGGAGCGTAATTTGGCCGAGGAGTTGGCCAAGGTAAACTAGGGGAGTGATCACCAAGGCATTGACATTTAAGGTTCTGAGATCCGTTTGCAGCGGCTCTGGCAGATCTGGGCGACTGGCAGCTAAGACCACCTGTTCACCGCTGCGAAGGGTAGATTCAAAGAGGACGATCGCCTGCTGGTTGAGAGCAATCAAGTGGTTGGGTAAGCTGACAAATTGAGGACGGCTGGCATAGGTAGGGCTATTGGGCGCATGGGTTTGCGTAATCAGGCAGAGGGTCGATCCCAAGGCTTCTAGGAGTAAATCAGCGGTAATTTGCAGAACTTCCGCTGCCACCATAGTGGTACGCATGGCTTGAATGATGCGGTTAATGATGGCCTCACGGCGGGCTTGGTTGCGCAGTTGTTCCTCGGCTCGCTTGCGATCGGTGACATCCATGACATAGCTGCGGATCAGCTCACTTTCATAGATGTAGTGAATGGATTGCTCGTAGATGCGCCCTTGGTACTCCACCTCCCGCACATGCACTTTTTCTTGGGTTTGCTTCATGTAGCGTGCGAGTTCCGGCAATCCCAGCAATAGAGGATGAGTCAACTTCTGTTGCTGTAGATCTCGAAACTGTATCACTGCCGCTGGATTGAGATACGTCACCCTCCCCTCTAAATCCACTTCCAAAATTGGGTTGGGCGTCAGCTCCGGATAGGAGGCCAAGCGCACTAAGGCCGCTTCACTAAAATTCTCGATATTACCTTCACTGAGGGGGACAAGTGTTGCAAAGGGATTGGTGCTTTTGGAGAGAAATCCTAAGACATCGGTACTGCGGCAAAAATCCTGAAACTCCGTATCCGTCATGTTCGTCAAGGTCAAGTAGCGGGCACGCACATCGCCGCCAAACACAATCATGTCACCGCCACGCAAATCATGGGCAACAATCCGCTGGCCATTGACCAGAGTGCCATTCGTACTGCGCTTGCCCTGCAAATCACCATCAATGAGGCGAAAAAGATGGCTATTGGTTTCAGGACTGGTCACCCGTAGGAGAATAGCGTGCTGCCGTGAGACCATCTTCGAGTGAAGCACAATTGAATTCGTTGGATCGCGACCGATGGAATAAGTGGCTGCCTCTAGCAAAATAGGTCGCCGCCCCTCACTGTCTTCGAGGACTAACAGGTGGCGGACTGCCTGCCGCTCGTGGCTCACCGTTGCCTCCTTGCCTAGGACGGCTGGGCACCCTGACGAAAGGATACTGGTGTCGCTGTCACCTTCCAAGTGGGTTCTTTGACAGGTAGGGTAGTATATTGGCGCACCAAGGCACGGAACTCATCACCGTCAATGGTTTCTTTCTCAAGGAGCAGCTCCACCAGCTTATCAATGGCCACCCGATGCTCGCGGATCAGTTTGCGGGCAATCTCGTAGCAGTGCATAACAATCTCGCGCACTTGGTGGTCAATTTGCACGGCCACAGCTTCAGAATATTCAGCGCGCGGCATGAGATCTCGACCCAGAAAGACCTCGTTGCCCGGCGTTTCAAGGGCTAAGTGTCCCAAATCCGACATGCCGTAACGGGTCACCATTTCCCGCGCCAGATTGGCCACTGCTCGCAAGTCGCTACTGGCACCCACGGTGACTTCAGCATCGCCAAAGATTTCCACTTCGGCAGCGCGTCCCCCCAATAGAATGGTGATCTCATCGAGGAGCCATGCGCGGGTATAGAGGCCACTATCCACCCGCTCTTCATCAAAGATCTGCTGGGCAAAGCCGCCAACGCCCCCAGACCGGGGAATAATGGTCACTTTATTGAGGGGATCCGCATGTTTCAAGAGCGTCATCAGTAGAGCATGACCCACTTCGTGGTAGGCAATCAGCCACTTTTTCTTGCTGTCGAGGAGGGGAGTGAGCGTCATGCCAATCGTCACGCGATCAATGGCATCGTCAATTTCGGCATTGGTAATGGCCGGTTTGCGACGCCGAGCAGTGAGAATTGCGGCTTCATTGAGGAGGTTGGCCAGTTCGGCACCCGAAAAGCCGGGGGTACGGCGGGCGATCGCCTCTAGGGACACTTCGGGAGCAATTTTCTTGTGCCGCGCATGGACTTGGAGAATTTGCAGGCGTCCCTTGTAGCTGGGCAAATCAACGGTAATTTGGCGGTCAAAGCGACCCGGACGCAGGAGGGCAGCATCCAAAACATCGGGGCGGTTCGTTGCCGCAATCACAATAATGCCCGTATTCCCCTCAAAGCCATCCATTTCCGTCAGGAGTTGATTGAGGGTTTGCTCGCGCTCATCATTGCCACCGCCAATGCCGGCACCCCGTTGGCGACCGACGGCATCAATTTCATCAATAAACACCAGACAAGGGGCGTTTTCTTTAGCCTTTCTGAAGAGATCCCGCACACGGGAGGCACCGACGCCCACAAACATTTCCACAAATTCAGAACCAGAAATGGAAAAGAAGGGAACCCCGGCTTCACCGGCGATCGCCTTGGCAAGGAGCGTTTTTCCGGTTCCTGGTGGCCCAACTAGCAGCACCCCCTTGGGAATACGGGCACCAATGGAGGTAAATTTCTCTGAATTCTTGAGAAAGGTCACAACTTCCTGCAGCTCTTCTTTGGCCTCTTCAATCCCAGCCACATCGCCAAAGGTCACCCCCGTTTGTGCCTCCATTTGAAAGCGGGCGCGGGATTTACCAAAGTTGAGAATCTGCCCAGGGCCGCCGGGGGCATTACTCGCCCGCCGCAAAATCATCAGGAATAAAATCAGCAGAAAGAAGCCCAGCATCAAGTTAGAAATGACGCCAACCACTGCCCCATCACTGCTAGAGGGCACCACCCGCACCGTCGTGTCATAGCGGGTACTCACTTGGCGCAGCAGTTCTACAAGTTCAGGATTGCGATCAAAGAGCCGTACCTCTTGGGGGGGAGATTGTTCGGGTTGATCTTTACGGCGAAACTTGGCTAGCCCCTGTTCCTGATAGAGTTCGACGGAGCTGACTTCACCCGCCTTGAGGGCATTGAGGAATTGACTGTAGGAAACGGTGTTGTTATTGCTCGATTGCGCTAAACCAATGTGAGTGGGAGCTAACGAGAGACCCACGACCAAAGCCAGTTGACTCAGCCGTTGGGAAAGGCGTTGAGCGTATTTCATCGGCACCCGTTTCCGAAATTCAGTTCTAATTTCCAGTTTAACAGCGATTTTTTAGTTCCCTAGCGCCCTGGATCAGCCACAGCCAAGAATCACCGCCCTAAATATAAAATAGGACAGCATTCTCTTTAGAACGCCCATGGGACTGATTGTACAAAAGTATGGCGGCACGTCCGTCGGTAGTGTCGAGCGCATTCAAGCGGTAGCCCGCAGAGTCAAGGCAACTGTGGCAGCGGGACATCAGGTAGTGGTGGTGGTCTCGGCCATGGGCAAAACCACGGATAGCTTGGTGCAACTGGCCTATGCCATTAGCGATCGCCCCAGTCAGCGGGAAATGGATATGCTGCTTTCCACGGGGGAGCAGGTCTCGATCGCCCTGTTGACGATGGCGCTCCATGCCTTGGGGGAACCCGCCATCTCCCTCACCGGTGCCCAAGTGGGCATTGTCACCGAACCGGCCCACACCCGTGCCCGCATTCTCCACATTGAGACCCAGCGCCTCGAACGGCACCTCAAAGAAGGACAAGTGGTGGTTGTGGCCGGCTTTCAGGGGATTACTGCTGCTGCGGATTTTGAAGTCACCACCCTTGGGCGGGGTGGCTCGGATACCTCGGCTGTGGCCTTGGCGGCGGCGCTGCGGGCGGATTGCTGCGAAATTTACACCGATGTCCCCGGCATTTTGACCACGGATCCGCGACTGGTGCCCAATGCCCAACTCATGAGCGAGATTACCTGCGATGAAATGCTGGAGTTGGCGAGCCTAGGGGCAAAGGTCTTGCACCCCCGCGCCGTGGAGATTGCCCGCAACTATGGCGTGGATTTGGTGGTGCGCTCCAGTTGGACGGATGATCCCGGTACCCGTGTCATTGCACCATCGCGGCCGCCGCGTCCCGTGGAAAATCTTGAACTGGGCAAACCTGTGGATGGGGTGGCGCTGGATACGGATCAGGCGAAGGTGGCACTACTGCGGGTGGCCGATCGCCCCGGCGTTGCGGCACAGCTTTTTGGTGAACTGGCACGGCAAAATCTTGATGTGGATTTAATTATCCAATCCATTCACGAAGGTCAGACGAACGACATTGCCTTCACCGTGCAAAAGCGCGTTCTTAAACAAGCCGAGGCTGTTGCTGTGGCCTTTTATCCCCGCTTGAATCCACGGGTTGAAGAGACGGATGTGCTCGTGGATGCCGACATTGCCAAGGTGAGTATCACCGGTGCCGGGATGATTGGCCGACCGGGGGTGGCCGCTCAGATGTTTTCGGCCTTGGCGGCAGCGGGCATTAACCTACAAATGATTTCCACCTCTGAAGTGAATGTCAGTTGTACAGTGGCCGCAGCGGATGCAGGTCGAGCGATCGCTGTTCTCTCCCAAACCTTTGATGTGGAAGCCGCCACCACTGTCCCCCAAGAAACCCCCGATGCCCCAGCGGTGCGGGGCGTTGCCCTTGATCCCAAGCAGGCGCGGATTGCGATTCGCGATGTGCCCGATCGCCCCGGTATGGCGGCGGCAATTTTCCAGACCCTTGCGGATGCCGCCATTAGCGTGGATATGATTATCCAATCCCAGCGATCGCGCTCCCTCGGGGGTGTGATGACCCGCGATATTGCCTTTACGGTGGCCTCTGCCGATGCCGAGCGAGCCACGGAACTACTCAAGGGGGTTCAGAGCCAATTGGGCTACGGCGACATCCTCATAGATACGGCGATCGCCAAAGTGAGCATTGTTGGTGTGGGGATGATCCACCGTCCGGGGATTGCAGCGCAAATGTTTGCGGCCCTTGCCCGTGAAAACATCAACATTCAAATGATTGCCACCTCGGAAATTCGCGTGAGTTGTGTGGTGGCAGAATCGGAGGGGGTGCGGGCGCTGCGGGCGGTGCATACAGCCTTTGGTTTAGATGGTGAGGCTCCCGTCGTCATTCCCGATGTCGGTAAATAGACCGCCCCATTGGCAAATTGCCCTTGTCCTCGGCGTGGGCGTGTTGGCGGTTTCTACAGCTGCTGTGCTGGTGCGCTGGGGGGTTGCTGATTTAGCCACCGATTCCCTAGGCATGACCGTGGGGTTGAGCATTTTCTTGGCCAGTGGTCGCCTCAGTTTGGCTGCTCTCTTTTTGACCCCGCAACTTTACACGTGGCCGTGGCTAGACCTGACTCGCCAAAATCTGCGTTGGGCACTGGCGGCTGGGGTTGCCCTTGCGGCGCACTTTAGCCTCTGGTTCACCTCACTGCACTACACCTCGGTGGCAGCCTCAACCACATTGGTGACCACAACGCCCATCTGGTCGGCGCTCGTCGGGTACCTTTGGCAGCGACAAACCCTTCAACCCCGTGCTTGGGTGGGCATGGCGATCGCCCTTGGCGGCAGCGCCCTAATTGGGACGGCAGAACCGACGAGTGCTGTGGCAAGGAACCCCCTACTCGGAAATGCGCTGGCGATCGCGGCGGCGTGGGCGGTCAGTGCCTACTTTATCTGTGGTCAAGCGGCTCAAAAGGCGGGTCTGGCGATTCACCACTACGCCCTTGTGGCCTATGCCACTGCTGCCTTGGTTCTCTTGCCCCTGCCGCCACTGCTGGGTCTGACTTACGGAGGTTGGCCGCTGAAGCTCTATGGTGCGATTCTCCTGCTGGCTTTGATCCCCCAGTTGGTGGGGCACACCAGTCTCAATTGGGGGGTGCGTTGGCTTTCCCCTACATGGGTAACTCTTCTGGTGTTGGCAGAACCGATTGCTGCGAGTCTCTTTGCCTTGCTGCTCTTTGGTGAGGTGCCGACAACGGTAGTGATGACGGGGGGCAGTCTGGTGCTGGTGGGTTTAAGTGTAGCACTGTGGCCTAGTCCCTAGGGGGGTTCGGCGATCGCCGCCGCTGTTTGAGGGTGTCCAAAGCATCCCCTAAGGCGGTAATGAGTCCCTCACGGGTACGGGCATGATTTTGCCGCTCCTCCTCTAGGGCACGCCGTAGCCGTTCATTTTCCAAGAGGGCTTCAATCAGTTGTGCCTGAAGTTCGGCAACAGAGGTTTCACTGCGCACGCGGGCTTCAATCCGTGCCCGTTCACCCGCGCATTCCGGGGCTTCGGGATCCACAGGCGGTGGGGGCGGTTCAGGAACCAGTGACGGCAGTTCATTTGCTCGCGCCTGCGCCCGTTGCAGTTGCTCTTGCAGACGTTGAAGCTGTTCCTGAAAATCTGCCACAGTGGATAAGGCACAGTTAGAAATTCTAGGGCTATTTTGATACGAGTATCCTCAGAAAACAAGGGTCAAGATATATTCGTGAGTAGCGAGGCACTCCAAGCATGGTGGCACTGGGCACAGGCGATCATTCCAGCCCCTGAGCGCGAGAGTGGCCTACGGGAGTTAAAACAATTTCTCAGTGCCTTCACACAGTTGAGTCCCCTTGACATCACCCTGCGCCGCTTTCCGCCCGAGATTCCTCTAAAACTGCCCCTTGCAGAACTCCAAGAGCGTTGGCAACGCCGCTGGCAGGAGCGGGTTCCCCTGCAATATCTCATTGGTACGGTTCACTGGCACGATCTGGAATTAGTTGTCACCCCCAGTGTGTTGATTCCTCGGCCAGAAACAGAGGAACTCCTAGAAGTGGTGGCAGTAACGGTACCCCCTTGGCAACAACAGGGGCATTGGCTGGATTTGGGCACCGGCAGTGGGGCGATCGCTATTGGCTTGGCGCGGTTATTTCCTCAAGTGGTTGTTCATGCTGTCGATTGCAGTCCTGAGGCCCTAGAGGTAGCGCGAATCAACATTCAGAAGTACGGTTTGGGCGATCGCGTGCGTTGCTATGTTGGCAGTTGGTTTGCCCCCCTTACCCATCTGCAAGGGCAGGTGCAGGGCATTGTCAGTAATCCTCCCTATATTCCCACCCGCCTAGTGGCCACTCTCCAACCTGAGGTGCGCTGCCATGAACCCCCTATTGCTCTCGATGGTGGTGCGGATGGCTTGCAGGCGATTCGTCAGATTGTTGAGACGGCACCAGAGTATCTTCAGCCCCAAGGCTGGCTCTTTATCGAATTGATGGCAACCCAAGGGGAAGCTGTGGCAGCGCTAGCAATGGCCAGCCAAGCCTATGAACGAGTGGAAATTCTTCGGGATCTCAGTGGCCACGATCGCTTTTTGCTCGCTCAAGCAGTTTAGCCGCGATCCCAGCGCCAGAGAGCAACCATCAGGGCAACCACTCCGATTTGTAATGCCAGATTCCACACCAAATCGTTACCAGCAGTGCCCGCCAATCCCTTGAGGCCAAGGATAAAGGCACCCATGAGTCCGGAAGCGGCAAAAACGGCATAGAAAACGCGCCGTAGTCCCCGATAGGGAGCGGCTGCCTCGGCTCGCAGGCGATCGCGCAGAGTTGATTGAGTCACTTCAGCCGGTTGCTGGGGTTTGTGAGTAGCCATTTTGATTTTCCCATCACCTGAAAATATCCTACGTCCCTACAATGGGGAACGGTGTGCATCAATAACGGTCTAAGGCCGTAGGCCAAAAGAGATGTGAGGAGTTTGATATGCATTGGCAGCGAATCAGTGTAGCCCTGGCGATCGCCTTGGGTAGCACGGTTGCAATTCCCCAACTCAGTCAACCCTCCCAAAATACTGGTGCAGGGACACTCCGCTGGAGCGATGCTTCCTTTCCTGTGGAAAATTTCCAAGGCTATACCTCTCCCTTTGGCTACCGGCGATCGCCCACGGGGGAACCCACGACCGAATTTCACAATGGCCTTGATTTTGCTGCTCCTCAAGGGAGCTATATCCGTAATTGGTGGGTCGGGCAGGTGATTGAAGTTTCCGATCACACCGCCTGTGGCACACTGGTACGAATTCAATCGGGGGCTTGGGAACACGTTTACTGCCACATGATGGGGCGGGTTGAGCAGACCCCCCAAGGACGAGCCATGGTCGATCGCGCCGGTGGCATTTTCATCCTAGAGGGGCAGCGGGTACCCACGGGGGCACGTATTGGTCGAGTGGGCATGACAGGCCGCACCACCGGACCTCACCTTCACTGGACGCTCCGCCACCGAGGGCAATTGGTCAACCCTGCCGTGGTTCTACAGGCCATGTATGGTAGCCAGGCCCAACGATAACTTTCTGATTAAAAACTAACGGGACTGACGGGGCTCGAACCCGCAACTTCCGCCGTGACAGGGCGGTGCTCTAACCGATTGAACTACAGTCCCAATTTTTGAGCGATTTTTAGACTATCAGGAAAATCATGGCTTTGTCAACTGGTTAAATTTGCCTTGCTGGGCGATCGCCTGCGGGGCATCAATCAACTGCGTAGCCTTGACCCCAACGATGCCTTTCGGCTCATTCAACCCCTCAGCCAAGATGAAAATTCCCGTGTCCGCTACACTGCGGTGAGTCAAATTGCCAGCCTTGGGCACGTCAATCTCAATCAAGCCCATGACCTGTTGCGCGATCGCCTGCTCCATGACAGCGAAACGGATGTCCGTGCTGCCGCAGCGGATGCGATGGCTGCCCTACAAGTTCCCTTTGCCCTTGAAGATTTAGAAACGGCCTACCACAGTACCGATGATTGGCTGTTGCAGTTTATAGCAATTCTAATCAAGAATGAGACATCATCCAGCACAATACTTGCGAATCACCTCATCAATCGAACTGTTTGACCCTGCATACATCCGCGCTCGCTTCAACGCACTAAAGTTGTGCTCAATCACATTCAAATCAGGAGAGTATTTCGGTAAAAATAACACCTCGTGACCCGCCGCTTTCACCACTGCCTGAATCGCCCCTTTTGGATGAATCGGTGCATTATCCATCATCAACAACGAACGTTTCTCTAACGCTAGCAAACAGTATTGACTCAGCCAGCTCACAAACCCTAACGCATTCAAATATCCTGAAAACAGCATTGGGGCGATGAAGTCTTTCTAGTATCTATACCGTCCTGCGACTCAACTCTCTCTTTTCTGACGCCTTCCCACTCGCTCTCCATCAATTCGTTGGCCTCGCGCTGACCACCCATACTCACACTCCACTCGAGAGTCAAACCCCCTCTCATCGATAGACACCACCGTTTCCTCCCCATGGCTCTCTACCCATGTGTCGAGCTGCTGTTGATACGCTTGTCGCTCTGCCTCACACCTTTCTTGGTAACGTATCTGTTTTCTTTCGAGTGATGCCCATCTGGGCGAGGGCATAACTAATGGTGGAAACTTGGACGCCAAATCGCTGGGCACGGTCGATTAAACGGTCATCGGGATGGGCAGCAACATCCGCTGCTAAGGCCGCCCAATCCAGTTTCCAAGGACGACGGGGGACAACCGTGGGGGCTAAGTCGTCTCGCTTCAGCCAGCGATGGATAGTGGCGCAACTGACTTGGAAGATTTGAGTTGCTTCACTGATTTTGCCACCTTGCTGGATGTAGGAGACAACCCGCTCTCGTCAGTCTAAGCTATAGCTCATGTTCTTGAGTAACATTCATGACGCTTTGAGTATAGCCTATCCCTCTTGAAAATATCTCACTCCCTTTCGAAATAGCCATACGAAAAAGAATGACGCGATCGGAGGTGATTCTCTGGCAGCATCTCAAGGGCAAGCAGATGAATGGCTATGATTTCGATCGCCAACGTCCTATCGATGAGTACGTTGTTGACTTCTACTGCAAAAAGCTGAAGCTAGCGATCGAAGTTGATGGCTCATCCCACGATAGCGAAGAAGCTCAAGAGCAAGACCGCTACCGTCAGCAAAGGCTTGAAGCCTTAGGGGTTCGATTCTTGCGGTTTCGAGATGAAGAGGTGTGCCACAATGTTGAGGGAGTCCTTGAGGCGATCGCAACCTGGATAAAGGACAACGCCTCCAAAACTTTCCCTCCAGAGAGAGGCTAGGGGTGGGTCTGAGTTGGGCTGACTACGAAAGGGATGCGAAGGGAATTCTTGCCCTGTGAATTGCTGCGTGAATCTCATTTGTGACCTCTGCCCATCAGACTAAGAAGCCTCCCATGGCTCTCTAGTTCTCCTCATCCCAAACTGACGTGGGTGAGATGATGTGTTCGTGCTAAACGCTAGCCGAATCAGCGTCAATCCCTAGAAGGGTACCTCATCTAGGTTAATATCTTCGGGTTCGGGGGGTGGGGGTGCCACCTTCGGTGTGACAGGTGCAGTGGCTGCGGGTGTGGCCATGGGGGTGGTTGCCGGCTGTGCCGGATGATCCACAATATTGCCCTCAACGGTGTAGAAGCGGCTTACCACCAACTCGGCGCGTTTTTCTTTGAAACCTTCGGGGCGGTCAATGGTGTCCATTTTTAGCCGACCTTCTAAGATCAGGCGATCGCCCACTTTGCATTCTGCCTGCATTTTTTGCCCCAAATTGCCCCACGCCACTGTTCGCAAACTCATGGGTGGCTCTTCACTGCGCAGGCTAGCAAACTGCACCACCATTGTGGCCACCGCCATCTGATTTTCTTGGGTGTAGCGCAGTTCTGGCGCTTGAATCACTTCTGCAAAGAGGACGCAACTATTCATCCGATGAGCTTCCAACAGGTCGTGTTCTTTCCAGTATAGTCCCAACGGCTGCCGCGACAAGGCCACAGGATCAATACAGCGCGACGCTGGGGTTCTCCCTAGCACAGACGGCTGTAGCCAATTGTATCTTCTTATACTACCATATAGTTAATTAAATAAACTTACAGAGGACACGGTCATGGCACGGGTGGTTGTCCTTGGGGCGGGCATTGGCGGATTGCCCACAGCCTACGAATTGCGGCATCGTTTGGGCGATCGCCATCAAGTGGTGTTGGTCTCCGATGTGGATCGCTTTACATTTATTCTAGGACTAGTGGCAGTTGCCCTCGGACACCATTCCCTCGAACGCCTGCAAGTGCCCCTAGGGATCGTGAGCCGTCGCCATGGGTTGCAATGGGTGCAAGGCAAAGTTCAGCAGATTGACCCTAAAGCTAAGAAAGTCTATTTGCCTGAGCAAACCCTTGACTACGACTATTTAGTGATTGCCACAGGGGCAGAACTCGCCCTCGATTTGATTCCCGGCCTTGGCGTTCACAGTCATTCCGTGTGTACCCCCGCCCACGCAGTTGCCGCCCATCGAGGATGGCAAGCATTCCTCAAAGACCCCAAGGACTTAGTTGTGGGTGCGGCGCCGGGAGCCAGTTGCTTTGGGCCTGCCTATGAATTTCTGTTTTTGGCGGAGTATGCCCTGCGGCGTCATCGGTTGCGCGATCGCGTCAAGATGACATTCATTACCCCTGAACCCTACATTGGCCATCTGGGGATTGGTGGCTTGGCCAACAGTGATCAACTCACCCTAGACCTGATTGCACAGCGGGGCATTGAAACCATCACGAATGCCGAGATCACGGCCATTGAGCCGCATCGGATTTTGTTGCGGGATGGACGGGTAATCCCCTTTGGCTACAGCATGATTTTGCCACCTTTTCGCGGGCCAGCCTTTGTGCGTGCCTCGGGTCTTGGCAATGAAAAGGGATTTTTGCCCCTGCTGCCCACCCTTCAGCACCCCGACTATCCTGAAATCTATGGGGTCGGTATTAGTGTTCACCTGCCGCCGATAGAAGTCACCCCTGTGCCTATGGGCTTGCCCAAGACGGGTCAAATGACCGAGGAGATGGCGATCGCCGCCAGCCACAACATTGCCGTTGCCCTTGGGGAATTAGCCGCTGACCCTGTAGTGCCGACCCTCGATGCCCTCTGTTTTGCCGACTTTGGTGACACGGGTATTGCCTATATTGCCGCTCCTGTGATTCCTGAGACCCTCGGGCAGAAGCGCCGCTTGGCCTACGCCATTCAAGGATTGTGGGTGAGTTGGGTCAAGGCTGTCTTTGAGCGCTACTTCCTGCTGAAAATGCGATGGGGGCTAAGTGTTCCTTGGTTTGAACAGTGGGGACTGCGGCTCTTCTTTGGCCTTTCCCTTGTGCGTCCCCTTCAACCCCCCCTAGTTTCCAAGCAGCAACCGTTCGCAAAAGTTTGATATGCAACCGTTAACAACACTGACAAGGAGTAATTTTTATGGCGCGCCTCTTTCTCATGGGTCTGTTGATGGTTTGTCTATGGCTCAACAGTTCCTCAGTCACATTGGCCAGTGTGAATCCCGATGAACTGGGGAAAGCCGTAACCGCCATTGAACAGTTGGATCAAATGCGCATTGGCCTTGCCTCTACTTTAGAAGGAAGTCCCACGGAACCCACCCTTGACACCTTTAAGGCTGTTTGTGCCCCCGTGGGCAAGAAAGCGAAGGAAATTGCTGCTGCCAATGGCTGGCAACTGCGTCAGGTAGCCCTCAAGTACCGCAACCCCAACCATGCCCCGCGCACAGCGCTGGAAGTGCAAGCCCTCAATCGCTTTGATAACAATCGTCAACTCCAAGCCTTTTGGCAAACGGATGCTGAAGGGGTGCACTACTTCCGTCGCATTGATGTCCAAGCCAGTTGCCTTGCCTGTCATGGGGCGAAAAATCGGCGGCCTGCCTTTATTCAAGAAAAATATCCCAGCGATCGCGCCTATGGCTTCCGTGTTGGTGATCTGCGGGGCATGTACGCTGTGACGATTCCGCAAATTCAACAGGCACTCCAAACCTCACCCTAGGGAGGAACTTCAATGAAACGTTGGCAGGGTTGGTTACTTGTGATCCTGCTCGTCATTCTCCTGTGGCTAGCGGTGTCCCCCAGTAGCCCTGCCATGATTCGCACCATTGAAGAGGCTCCCAATCAAGTGGTGGTGCAGTCGCGGCATCAGTTGCGCGATAATCGTGGCTTCACGTGGCAGGTGATTCTCTTTTCCCGTCGTGACCAGTTGCAATTACGCTTGGTGGGGTTTCCCGAGCAGTACCACTTTCGCCATCTCGATCCCTTGGTGCTGATCACATCGAGCGGTCAAACCCTCACAGCCGTAGATGACTTTCCCAAGGCAGACTCCGTTGCCAATGTGGGACAGTTTGACCTGTTGCCCCTTGTACCGCGCTTGCCCCAGAGTGAACCCTTGGTACTGCGTCCGCCCCTAGAGGAGCAGGGGATTGAGATTGCTGTGCCTGCGGCTGTGGTAATTGAATGGCACGCTCTGATGGAGGGAGTCTAGGAACGGGGGCTGATGGGCGTAGGTGTCCCAAGGGCAAGGAGTAGGGCTTGGGCTTTGCTCAGGGATTCTTGCCATTCCCGCTCTGGATCACTGTCGGCCACAATACCGGCGCCCACTTGCCCCCAAGTCGTCTGGCGATCGCCCGCCACCAAAAGAGTACGGATGAGGATATTCAAGTCCAAATGCCCCCGCTGATCCCAGTAGCCACAGGAACCGTAGAACAAATTGCGGGGAAAGGGTTCCAAATCGGCCAAAATCGCCATGCAGCGTACCTTGGGACAGCCGGTAATCGTGCCACCGGGAAAGAGGGCACGGATCACATCCACAGGAGACAGCCCCGGCTGCAACGTGCCGCGAACATTGCTCACCAAGTGAATCACATGGCTGTAGTACTCCAGCGTTAGGAGTTCATCCACCACCACACTGCCCCACTGGCACACTCGCCCCAAGTCATTGCGCTCTAAATCCACGAGCATCATGTGTTCTGCCTGTTCCTTGGTATTGCTGAGGAGTTCCTCGGCGTAGGCGCGATCGCCCGCTGGGGTTTGGCCGCGCGGACGGGTACCAGCAATGGGTCGGGTTTGCACCCTATCTCCCTGCACTTGCACCAAGCGTTCCGGTGAGCAACTGACAATGTAGCCCCAAGGGGTCTGCCAAAAACTGGCAAAGGGAGACGGGTTAATCTGCTGCAGCCGCAGGTATTGTTGCCAAGGATCAACGCGCCCGTAATGGCAAAAGCGGGCCGACAGATTGGCCTGAAAAATATCCCCGGCACGAATATGGCGGAGAATCTGCCGCACCGCTGCTTGGTAGGTATCGGGTTGCCAGCCAGCGGCTAGTTCAATGCTGCCGGCGCGATCGGGTAGGGGCAGATGAAGGGCAGGGGACGTTTGCTCTAGGCTCTGTTGGAGAAGGGTTAACTCTGCCTCGGTGGAAGCTGCTAGATAGAGGAGATCTTCTTGATGATCTAAAACCGCGAAGGCTTGGGGTTCATACCAAAAGGCCACTGGAAAAGGGAGAGGATCAGGCTTCAGAGGCGGCAGGGCTTCAATTTCCCACGCCAACTCATACCCCAGCCATCCCAACCAGCCACCAGTAAAGGGCAGATGGCGCACCGCTTCAGGAACCGCTTCACATTGGGGAAAGCTGTGTAGCGTCGGCAGGACTTGACCCAAGGAGAGTGGCCACTGGCGATCGCGCCGTGGTGACCCCGCACAAATGGAGTAGCGCGCTTGGGGAGTCGGGGCTTGGGCTGGGCTTTCCAGTAAAACGGCAATTGGCTCAGTCAAAAACAATTGCTGAAAAATAGCGCGACCCGTGCGACGCCGCAGCGGCAAACAGCACCATAGCCACGGCTGACAGGGGAACATCAATGGTGTGTCACCCCCAACCAACCCAAACGAACCAACCAAAATAACCCCATGCCCCCCAGAGCCAACCAATCTCGCCGCTGCAGTCGCAGATGGTGCCAGGGATTATCGTAGGTTCCCGGTTCTTGAAAGCCCCGCACCTGCATGGCACAGGCCACCTGTTCTGCCCGCAGGAGTAAATTGTCCAACAGCCGTACTGCTAAGGTGAGCCACAACTTGATGCTGCCCTTAATGCCCACCAGTCGCCAATTGATGGCACGCGTCCGCACTGAGCGGCTCAGGTTTTGCACCTCTTCTAAAACCAAGGGAATAAACCGCAGCGACAGCGTCAAGGTCAGGGCAATTTCGGCCACTGGCAGCTTAAAGCGTTTCAGGGGCTGCATCAGATTTTCCAAGCCAGCGGTGACTTCTTCTGGGGCAGTGGTCAGCAAAAACAGATGCGTGCTGTAAAGGAGCGTAAACAGGAGGGTACTCAGGCGTAACCCCAAATCCAGCGATCGCTGGGAGACTTGCAGATGAATTGGAAACTGACCCACTTGGGCACGAAACTGCCACAGGATATAACTGTAACTCGTGGGCGGAGCGGTGGCTTCCAAAGGACGGCGGGGTTGATAGGTGACCGCCATCCCATCCGGCATCAAAGCCGTGATGACTAGAATTAAACTCCCCACCAAGAGGAGCCACAGCAGTTGCCGCCGCCACACCCGTGCGGGAATCCCCCCTAGGAGGGTCAGGAGAATTAAACTGACCACTAGCCCCAACCGCCAACTGACATCCGCCAAAATAGGTGCCAACAGAAACGTCATCAACCATGCCAACTTAACCCGCGGATCAAGGCGGTGCAGCCAAGTCACCGGTTGTTCAAGGTATAGCCCCAAAGGGAGCGATCGCAGGAGATCCATGGAAAATAACTAGTTCTTCTTCAGTTCCCGCCGCAGGGCTTCCAACTCTGGATCGTAGGCAGGGGTGCTGCTGGGTGACAGTTGCGGGTTGGCCAATTCTGCCTTCAGCCGTGCCAAATCGTCATCCACACTGCCGGCTTCGAGGGCGGCAAACTTGGCTTCGAGGGTATCGCTATTGAGTTCAGCCACGGCTTGGGAGCGAGCCTCCATTTCCTGAACCCGTTCCTCCATGCGCTCAAAGGCGGCCATGGGGGCATTGGTGTTGAGGCTGCTAAAGGTTTGTTGCAGTTGCTCTGAGGCCTTGGCTGCCCGTGCCCGTGCCACCAGCATTTCTTTGCGGGTTTTCGCTTCCGCGATTTTGCTTTCAAGCTGCTGCATTTGTTTTTTGAGGGCTTCCACTTGGGTCACGGACTGCTCCAATTGCCCTTTGAGAGCCATGGCTGCATTCAGTGCTGTTTTTTTGCGACTCAAGGCCTCAAGCGCTAGTTGCTCATCCCCATGTTGCAGGGCAATTTTGGCACGGCGCTCCCACTCAGCCGCCTGCTGTTGATGTTGGTTGAACTGTTGCTCTAACCGCTTTTGGGAGGCGATCGCTTGGGCGACGGCTTGCCGCAGGGTCACCAGATTGTCCTGCATTTCAATCATGGTCTGCTCAAGGATTTTTTCGGGATCTTCAGCAGCACCCACCAGCGCATTGAGCCAACTGCGAACCACACGGCTGACGCGATCAAACAGTCCCACAGCGTTATCTCCCTATTGGTTCCTTATCTATAGCAGTATGCCACTTTCCTTAGACCCTTTGGCCACGAGTTCCAAAAACGGTCGCTGCCCTAGGCTTAAACTATAGTAAAATCATCAGAACCCTGATCCTACTTTTAGTGATGTCTGCTTCTTCGGGGCAACCTTCAGACGCCTTTGATAAACACGGTTTTCTCAGTCGCTACGCCCCAGCCATCATTAATCAAAATAGAGCTGATCAAATGCTGGCAGACTATGCCAAAGGGCGGCGTGACTTTCGGCGATTGGATTTGCGCGGTGTCAACCTAGAAGATGTGAATTTGGCAGGGGCCGATCTCAGTGGCTCGGATTTAAGCAATGCCACACTGACCAACGTGGATTTGACCAATGCCAAGCTGATTGAAGTTAAGCTGATCAATGCTGAACTGACGGCTGTGCAATTGCGCCAAGCCAACCTGAGTCGCGCCAACCTGCGGGGTGCCACACTGACCTACACGTCTTTAGCCACGGCAACCCTGCGGGGAACAGTCCTGCCCAATGGCCGCTTGTCCGATTAGCTAAAGCTGGTGCAAAAAAGCTTGCAGCCGTTGCCAAAAGCGCTCCATCTCCGCTGGTGTGCCAATGGTGACCCGAATGCCGCTAGCGATCGCCCGTACAAGAGTCCCCTGACGCCGCAAGGCATCACACAGGGGCTGGGTGTATTGCGGTTCCTGCAAGCGGAAAAAGAGGAAATTGGCCACACTCGGCCATACCCGCAGTTGGGGGCAACCCTGAAGCCGTTCATAGAGGCGCTCCCGCTCCGCTAGCACCGTGGGAATCTCTGCCAGCAACGCCGGCCGATGGTCAAGGGCAACCTGCGCCGCCACTTGAGAAAACGTAGGCAGGTTATAGGGCAGACGAACCTTTTCTAAAACCGCAATCACCTCGGCATTGCCAATGGCGTAGCCCACCCGATGGGCGGCGAGTCGAAAGGCTTTGGAAAACGTACGCAGAATCAACCAGTTGGGATGCGCTGCCAAGTCCCCCACCAGTGTCTTGCCCGAAAATTCAAAATAGGCCTCATCAATCACCACTAAAATGTCCTCAGGAAGCTGCCGTAGCCAGTCCACCTCCGCTGCGGTTAGGGGGTTCCCTGTTGGGGAGTTGGGTTGCAGCATAAAGAGAACGCGCACGGGGGGAGCCGCTTGGGCAATGAGGGTATTGGCTTCAGCAATTTGCACGGCAAAGGTGTCAGGATCGCGGGGCGATCGCTGGACGGGAATCCCTAGGGTTTGGGCGAGGATCCCGTATATGGAAAATGTCGGTTCTGCCACTAGGATAGAACCGTAGCCCCCGATCGCAGTGGCCAGTAAAATCGAGCGAATTAGCTCATCGGAGCCGTTGCCAACCGCAATTTGGTGTGGGGAGATCTCCGTTGGGCTGTGTTCACTGACATAGCGAGCGATCGCCTGCCGCAGCGGCCAATGATGACTGTCAGGATAGCGATGACTGGCGAGGGTGCTGACATACTGTTGAGCTAACGCCTCCTTAAGGGCAGTGGGCAAATCCCACGGAAACTCATTGGTATCGAGGTAATCCAGTTCTAGGGGTAGGGAGTCACTGCTGGGGGTGGAGTAGGCGCGGAGGTTGCTCAGTTCTGGACGAAGAAACGTCGCCATGCCAAGACGGTATAAAGGGATTCAACTATAATAGCACTGAGCTTTTTGCCTTAATTTGCTGCCAGCCCTGACACTAAATCTTCATCTTTTGATTACGTAGAGGCGAATGTTCCTATGGCGCGTACCGACTTCAAAGATTACTACCAAATCCTCGGGGTCAGCAAAAATGCCACGGATGCCGAAATTCGGCAAGCCTTTCGCCGCCTCGCGCGCAAGTATCACCCCGACTTAAATCCGGGGGACAAAGAGGCAGAAGCTCGTTTCAAGGAAATTAACGAAGCCCACGAAGTGCTCTCAGATCCGGAAAAGCGACGCAAATACGATCAATTTGGTCAGTATTGGCAACAGGCCAGTGCGGCGGGTGCTGGTGGCTTTAATGTCAATATTGGTGACTTTGGCGCTGACTTTAGTCAGTTTAGCAGCTTTGAAGACTTTATCAACGAGTTGCTGGGGCGATTTGCCACTGGCACCACCACAGGGCGTACCCGCACTTGGAGCAGCGCTGGCTTTGATTCATCGCCATTTGGGAGCACCGATATTGATTTAGAGGTACAAATTAGTTTCCAAGAGGCCTTTGAGGGGTGCCAAAAAACCTTCAAGATTGGCAATGAACAGGTGACTGTGACGATTCCCGCTGGCATTAAACCAGGAACGAAGTTACGACTGCGGGGGAAAGGTCAATATAACCCCTACACCCAACAGCGAGGGGATTTATATCTCGCGGTACAGGTGGCGCCCCATCCCCTCTTCCGCTTTGAAGAGGATCAATTGGTGATTGATTTGCCAATCACGCCGGATGAAGCTGCCTTGGGTGCTCAAGTCACGGTACCGACGCCCTCTGGGACTGTGGTTTTGAATGTGCCCCCTGGTACGCGATCTGGGCAATCGCTGCGGTTGCGGGGCAAAGGGTGGCGCAGTAGTAGCGGCATTACTGGCGATCTCTTGGCCAAGGTGCAAATTGTGCCCCCCAAATCCCTGAGTGCCCAAGAAAAAGAACTCTACGAAAAGTTGCGATCGCTGCGCACCTTTAACCCCCGTGCCCATTGGCCGCTCTAAGTTAGGGAAATTGCCGCGATTTTACAGCTTGGCAGTAGCTCTTAAGGGCAGCGATCGCCTGAGTGCCCAAGTCGGCATACACCTTAGCAAAGGGGGGCACCTGTGGACTCAAGCCCAAAACATCTGCCGTCACCAACACCTGACCATTACAGTAGGGGCCTGCGCCAATTCCAATCGTGGGAATTTCCAGCTTGGCAGTAATCTGCTGTGCCAAATCCGCAGGAATATGCTCCAAAATCACGGCAAAGGCTCCTGCTTCGGCCAGAGCAAGGGCATCTGCGAGAATTGCTTCTGCCCCCTGTGGCGTCTTCCCCTGTTGTCGCCATCCCCCCAACTGATGCACCCGCTGCGGCAACAGACCCACATGACCCAGCACCGGGATGCCGGCCTCCACTAAGCGCCGCGTTGCTGCCTGCACCACTGGAGAGGCACCTTCCATTTTCACTGCTTGGACGTCTGCTTCTTTGACTAAACGCCCCGCTGAGCGCAGGGCCTGTTCGGGGCTTTCGTGGTAGCTCAAAAAGGGCAGGTCACACACGAGGAAACTGTGGCTGACGCCCCGCCGCACCGCCTGCGCATGGTGAATCATCTGATCAAGGGTCACCGGCAACGTGGTTTGATAGCCAAGGGCAACCATACCAAGGGAATCCCCGACAAGGATCACATCCACCCCCGCCGCATCCAATAGCCGCGCCCACAGATAATCCCAAGCCGTGAGCATGGTAATTGGCTCTCCCTGCTGTTTTTTTTGCTGGAGTTGGGGTAATGTGACGGGGCGACGCACCATAGTCAAATCCACGAGCTTCGTATCCCCATCCTCTAAAGGAACGCTCAAAACGTCAATTTAGCCACAGGCATAGAGTCTAGTGATATGATTGGGGCGCGATGTTAGCCACAATACGCATGTCTTTGCCTGCCTTTGTCGAAGCCCTATTAACCCCTGCTGCGTACCCCCATGCAGTGACCTCTCCCATTCAATTGCTGCAAACGCATATTTCCTACGTATTTCTGACGGGGGACTATGCCTATAAGGTGAAAAAGCCGGCGGATTTTGGCTTTTTGAACTTTACAACCCTAGAAAAGCGGCTATTTTACTGTCGGGAAGAGTTACGGCTGAATCGCCGTTTGGCGTCAGATCTCTACTTGGCGGTGGTGCCCATTGTGGCGGTAGGCGATCGCTATTTTGTGGCGGATCCCCAAGACTTACCTGCGGGAGCTGAGGTGATTGACTATGCCGTGCAAATGCGGCAATTTGATCAGTCGCAACTGTTTTCGCACCTCTTTGCAGCCAACCAAGTCACCCCCCACCTAATTGAATCCCTCGGTAAAGAACTGGCTCACTTTCACCGCACGGCTGCCACCAGTCCCCACATTAGTGAATTTGGCTCCCCGCGGGCGATCGCCCAAGTGATTAACAATTGCCATGCCTTGGCGGCTCAGTTTGTCGGTCGCTGTCAATCCCCAGAGCAGTACGCGGCGATTCAGGCTTTTACCGATGACTTTCTGACCCGGCATCAGGAGTGGTTGGTGCAGCGGCAAGCCGCAGGCAAAATCCGCGAATGCCATGGGGATCTGCACCTGAACAATATCTGCCTGTACAACGGCAGGGTGCAAATTTTCGACTGCATTGAGTTCAACGAAGAATTTCGCAATATTGATGGCATCTATGACGCCGCCTTTTTGCTGATGGATCTAGAGTTTCGGGGTCGCGGGGACTTGGCCAATCTCTTCCTCAATACCTACTTGGAGTGGAGTGGGGACTACGCTGGGGCGGTGCTGTTGCCCCTTTACCTTTGCATCAGAGCCTATATTCGCGGCAATGTGAACGCCTTGGCCCTCAACGATCCCGCCATTAGCGAGGCCGAAAAGGCACAGATTCAAGCCACGGCTGCGGCCTACTATGAGGCGGCCTATCGCTACACCCAACCACGTCAAGCCAAGCTCTATGTCATGTGCGGTCTCTCTGGGGCAGGCAAAAGCACACGGGGACGGGGTCTCGCCCAAGCCGAGCAAGCCATTCAAATCCGCTCCGATGCCGTGCGTAAGCACTTGGCGGGCATCCCCCTTGACCGCCGCAGCAGTGATTTCCCGCAGGTCGATCTCTATTCTGAGGCCATGACCCAAAAAACCTATAATCAGCTCTTGGCCTATGCAGAATTGTTGCTGCGTCAAGGACAAACGGTGATTTTGGATGCCAAGTACGATCGCGTGGCGCTGCGCCAACCCGTGATTGCTTTAGCTGAGAAATTGCAGGTGCCCTTGGAGATTCACTTCTGTAATGCACCGCCTGAGGAACTGCGCCGTCGTCTGAGCGATCGCCAAGGGGATATTGCCGAGGCCACGCCCGATCTCATTGCTGCCCAAGTGGCGAGTTTTGAATCCTTTTTGCCTGAGGAGGAACCCTATGTTCGCCATGTGTGTGACTAGGACGAGCGCGACTGATAATAGGAACAGTGCACTAGGACGGGTCTGATGTATCACATTGGTTTACTGGGGTTGGGCACTGTTGGTGGCGGTGTGGCGCAAATTTTGGCGGATCCAGCGGGGCGCCACCCGCTGATCAAGGAACTGGCGATCGCCCAAGTGGGGGTACGGGATATCCATAAGCCCCGTGCTGTTGCCCTTGATCCCAAGCTCCTGACCACTGACTTAGAACGCATTGTGACTCATCCTGAGATTGACATTGTGGTGGAAGTCCTCGGCGGCATTGAACCGGCGCGATCGCTCATCCTCAAAGCCATTGCCCACGGCAAGCACATTGTCACCGCCAACAAGGCCGTCATTGCCCGCCATGGTGCTGAAATTTTTGATGCGGCCAATGCCCAAGGGGTCTATGTGATGCTCGAAGCGGCCGTGGCCGGTGGTATTCCTGTCATTCAAGCCCTGAAACAGAGCCTAGGTGCCAATCGTATCCACAGTGTCAGCGGCATTCTCAATGGCACCACCAACTACATCCTGACCCGCATGCAGCAGGAACAGGGGGATTTTGCCCCCATCCTTGCCGATGCCCAACGCCTAGGGTATGCCGAAGCCGATCCCAGTGCTGACATTGAGGGATGGGATGCCGCGGATAAAATTGCCATTCTGGCCAGCCTTGCCTTTGGGGGGCGGATTCGCCGCGAGGAAGTGTATTGCGAGGGCATTCGTGGGATCACGGCGGTAGATATTGCCTATGCGGAAAAACTCGGATTTCGCATTAAACTGCTGGCGATCGCCCGCCAGCTCAGTGGCCAGCCCCTAGAGGTGCGCGTTCATCCGACGCTCGTGCCCCTTGAGCACCCCCTTGCCGGCGTCAATGGCGTCTTTAATGCCATTCTCCTAGAGGCAGAGCCTTTGGGACAGGTGATGTTCTATGGTCCCGGTGCCGGTGCAGGGGCAACCGCCAGTGCCGTCGTGGCGGATTTAATCAACATTGCCGCCCTTCTCCCCCAAGGACGTGCCAGCCATCCCTTGCTCACCTGCCAGCACGATCAGTTTATGCCGCTGCTACCGATGGCGGAGGTGGATAGTCGTTTCTATGCCCGTGTCCATGCCCAAGATCATCCGGGAGTCCTAGGGAAACTGGGTACCTGTTTTGGCAACCACAATGTTAGCTTGGAATCCCTTGTGCAAATTGGCAGCCACAATGAACTGGCAGAAATTGTGATTGTCACCCACCATGTGCGCGAAGGGGAGTTTCGTCAAGCTATGGCCGAGATTGCCCAAATGACCGATATTGAAGCCGTGCCCTCGATTTTGCGCGTCCTCGGCACCTCCTAGGGATTGGGCTTGATCCCTGTTTTCCGCTCCAAAATTTCCTTAACCACGAGCGTCACAAGCGCTAGCAAGCCAAGGATCACCGCTGCCGCATAGGCGGACTCCGTATTGTAGTTTTTGTAGGCATCCTCCACAAAGAGGGGCAGGGTTTGCGTCAGACCCGCCACATTGCCAGAGACCACTGCCACAGCGCCAAACTCCCCCATCGCTCGCGCATTGGTCAACAAGACCCCATAGAGCAGCCCCCAGCGGATATTGGGCAGGGTGACTCGCCAAAAGGTTTGCCACTCATTGGCGCCTAGGGTTTTTGCGGCTTCCTCCTGCTCGGTGCCGATTTCTTCTAGAACAGGGATGACTTCTCGCGCCACAAAGGGCAAACTCACAAAGGCTGTTGCCAGCACCATCCCCGGAAAAGAGAAAATAACGCGAATATCTAAAGCTTGCAGCCAGCCCCCGAACCAGCCATTGCGGCCATAGACCAGTACCAGCATCAGTCCGGCAACAACGGGGGAGATGGAAAAAGGTAGGTCAATAATGCTCAGTAAAAGGGTGCGTCCCGCAAAGCGATGGCGGGCGATCGCCCAAGCGGCACAGAGACCAAAGATCGTGTTTAAGGGCACCACCACCAAGGCAAGGGCAAACGTCAGCCACACCGCATGCAGAAAATCCGGCTCCAGCAAATTTTCCAGAAAGGGCATGACTCCCTTGTGAAAGGCTTGGAAAAGGACATTGGCCGCCGGCAGCAAAAGCACAAGGGCTAAGTAGGCGATGGCAATGACAATCAAAAGGGCATGGAGCCATGGCTTTTCTTGGGTGGGCGAGGGTTTAACGCTCCGCATAGCGCCGCCCCCACGCTTGCAGCAGATTAATCAGAAATAAAATCGCTAGGGATACCAAGAGCATCACCGTACCAATAATGGTTGCTGCCTCATAGTCATACTGCTCTAAGCTCTGAAACACCAGCACTGAGGCAATCAAGTCCCGAAAAGGAGTGTTGGAGGAAATAATCACAATTGAGCCAAATTCCCCCACTGCCCGTGAGAAGCCTAGGGCAACGCCTGTGAGAATAGCGGGCATCAAAGGTGGCAAAATCACTCGCCAAAAGGTCTGCCCATGGGTAGCACCCAGCGACCATGCTGCCTCCTCCACATCCTTTTCCATTTCAGTGAGGACGGGCTGCACCGTGCGAATCACAAAGGGTAAGGAAATAAAGAGCATCGCCACCGCCACCCCCCAGCGGCTGAAGGCAATTCTGATTCCGAAGGGCGCTAGTAAGCTACCAATCCAGCCATTTTCGCTATAGACCGTTGCGAGGGTGAGACCCGCCACCGCCGTTGGCAATGCAAAAGGTAGATCCACGACAGCATCAAAGAAGCGCTTCCCCGGAAAGGAATAGCGCACCAGCACCCAAGCAATCAGGGTACCAAAGACGCCATTGATCAGCGCTGCGATGAGGGCAGTCACAAACGTGACTTCATAGGCCGAGAGGGCGATCGCCCGCGTTGCCACCTGCCAAAAATGCAGTGGCCCAGCACTACTGGCACGGCTCAAGAGGGCAGCAATGGGTACAGCCAGCATCACGAGTAAGTAAAAGACCGTGATTCTCCAAACCCAAGGAAACTGCCAGCGCTGTTTCTGAGGAGAGAGTGACGGCGAAATGGGGTGGGTAGCGGTCATCAGGCTTGATTCTCCTGCTGAATTTGATCAAACAGGGCGCCATTAGCGAAAAATTGGGCTTGCACCTTCTCCCAGCCCCCTAAATCTGCCACGGTAAAGAGGGTGGGCACGGGTGGAAACGTCTGCTGATGAGCGGCAAGGACGGTGGCATCCACGGGTCGAAAACCATATTGGGCAAAGATCTCCTGAGCTTGGGGAGTATAGAGAAAGTCAATATAGGCCTGTGCTACCTCCCGTGTGCCATGTTTATCCACGTATTGATCCACAAGGGCGATCGGGTTTTCAATCAGGATATTCACAGGAGGAAGGATATAGGAAAGGGTCTTGCCCTTTTGGCGAGCCAAGATCACTTCATTTTCATAGTTGATCAGGGCATCCCCCTGTCCCTGTTTCAAAAAGGCATCAGTGGCTTCACGACTATCGCGGGGGAGAGCAGCCACATGGCGAAAGGCTTCAGTCACAAACTGCCGCGCCTGATCAAACGTTCCCCCTGTTTCCGTGACCGATCCCCACAGCGCAAGGAAGTTCCAGCGAGCCGCGCCAGAGGTTTTGGGATCGGCAGTCACAAATGTCACCCCCTCACGGGTGAGATCCTGCCATGTTTGCAGATTTTTCGGGTTGCCGTCACGGGTAATCAGGGCACCGACAGAAGTGGTGACAATGCTGTTGTGGGGGGCTTGGCTAGCCCAATCGGGGCGAATTAACCCTGCTTTGGCAATGCGATCGACATCTAAAGCAAGGGACAAGTGGACAATATCGGCTTCTAGGCCATCAATCACCGCCCGTGACTGACTGCCCGAGGGACCATAACTCGTTCGGAAGCGCACTTTTTGTTGATGTTCCTGTTCCCATTGAGCAGCAAACAGGGGCATAATAGCCTCGTGCGCTTTTTTAGTGACCGAGAACGAAGAAAGCGTTAGATTCACCTGAGCAGGGCGACCATCGGGCAGAGTGGCCTGAAATTGACAAGCAGCGGTGAGACCACTGAGACCTACCGCTAGTAAGAACAAGCTCAACCAAACCCTAAAACGCCGCCAATTGACCATTCTGCCATCAATCTACGATAAATCGGTCGGAATACTGATGTGTAATCCATCTTAGCAGAAGGGGCGGCGATTCTGACTGGAATTCTTAAAACGTGATCAGCACCCCACTCGGATTCGCGGGAATCACATACTGCGGTTGATTGCGATGGGGCTTTTTGCGGTGATGGCGCGATCGCGGGGAGGCTGGCGGAACACTAACCACTCTTGGCTGTACCACATACACGGGTTGTGTTTGAGGGGTAGGCACCACATAGACGGGTTGGCTAGAGGGACTGGGCACCACATACACCGGCTGACGGGAACCACCAAGATTCACGTTGACATTCAGTTGAGCCGCGGCGGTATCCACAAAGGAAAGAACCGCCAAACCAGTCAAGGACGATAGGCCAACGACTTGAAGTGTCTTCAACATCGTCAACTCCTCCACAGAAAAAACGTACTGCGGGGTCTGACGCTTAAGGAGCAGGGTGGGTTCCGATCACATCGGCGTCCAAATAAAAAGGGGGAAGAGCTTCCCCCATGCTATTAACGTTGTTTACTCAACGCCCTCAATCTTGTCCTCGACCTCTTGATAGAGTTGCCGCAGCAGTTCCAGATTGGCTTCACTGGTCTGCCAATAGCCGCGTCCGTGAAGTTCGAGGAAGGTGCTCACCATTTTGCGGAAGGAGTGGGGGTTGGTATTCAGAAGCCGCTGCCGCATCTGCTCATCGAGAATAAACGTGGCATTCGCCTCCTCATAAACCCAGTTATCCACAGCTCCTGCGGTGGCCGACCAGCCCATTGTGTTGACTAGTCGCTTCGAGATCTCGCGCACCCCTTCGTAGCCGTGGGAGAGCATCCCTTCATACCACTTGGGATTCAGGAGCTTGGTTCGGCTGTCGAGGCGAACGGTTTCCGAGAGCGTCCGCACTTGGGCATTGGCTGTGGTGGTATCGGCAATATAGGCCTTGGGTTGCTTGCCATCGCTGCGCAGTGCCGCCACCAGCTTGGTCGGATCTGAGTCAAAGTAGTGGCTGACATCGGTGAGGCTAATTTCTGAGGAGTCGAGATTCTGGAAGGTTACATCCACGGTTTTGAGGGCGGTTTCAAACAAATCCCGCGCCTGCTGCATCGTCCCCGGAGAATCTGCCGAGAAGGCAAAGGACTTACGGGAGAGATACATATCCTGAAGTTCCGACTCCTGCTCCCAAGAGCTATTTTCCACCGCTAGGTTGACATTCGCCGCGTAGGAACCGGAGGCATTGGTGAAGACCCGTGTGGCCGCTTGGCGCAGGTCAATCCCCAATTCTGAAGCCTGTTGCAGGGCGTGCTTGCGGATAAAGTTTAGCTCAAGGGGTTCATCGGCTTCGGCAGCCATCTTGATGGCACGGTCAATGAGCGCCATCTGGTTGATAAAGAGATCGCGGAAGACCCCAGAACAGTTGACGACAACATCAATGCGTGGCCGCCCCAGCTCTTCTAGGGGGATGAGTTCCACTTTGTTGACCCGTCCCAAGGAATCGGGTAAAGGACGTGCCCCCACTAGCCAGAGCACTTGAGCAAGGGACTCGCCATAGGTTTTGATATTATCTGTGCCCCAGAGCACCATGGCGATGGTTTCTGGCCATTGGTTGTTGTTTTCCGCTTTTTGCCGCGCTAGAAGGCGATCGACCACAACTTTGGCAGACTGCACAGCAGCGGCAGTGGGAATGGCTTGGGGATCCAAGGCGTGGATATTTTTGCCCGTCGGCAAGACCTCAGGATTGCGAATTGGATCGCCACCGGGGCCGGGGAGAATGTACTCGCCTTCAAGGGCTTGCAGCAGTGCCCCCAGTTCATTGTCGGCCACAATCTGCTGTAAACAGAATTCGAGGTATTCCATCAGGGGCTTGAGGGCAGCGGCATCCACTTGGGTATAGCCTGCACCATGGAGGGATTCAATCCACGGCTCTTTGCGCCCCATGTTAAAGAAGTTCAGCTTCGAGACCCGCGACACACGACCCTCGGCATCGGCTTGGGCTTGGACGAGGGCACTGACGGCAGCACGGGTCGCCTCGTTAATCTGGCGCAGCAGTTCAACATCCGCCAGTACCCCGCGATCGCTATTTTGATAAATCTCATCAATGTCCCGCCCTAGACTCTCGGCAATGAGCCTGGGCAAGCTCTTAATGCCGTCCTCAGAGCGATCCAAGCTGGCAATATTGACCAAGGTAGCCACTGCTTCTTCCGTTGTCGGCGGTTTGCCAATTACGTGCAGGCCACAGGGCAGGAGGCGGCTTTCAATTTCCATCAGCTTGATATAGACCTTGCCCACGAGGGTATCGCGCTCCTCGGCAGTGAGATCTGCCGCGTCCTTAGCGGGGAGAGCCACATCCTGATCGAGATTGACTAGGCGGCACTTGTCCATGATCGTGTTGACAATCTGAACCCCCCGACCGCTATCTTTCAGGGTTTGGTAGGAACCAATGAGATCGCTGAGTTCCCGCAGCCCTTTGTAGAGGCCGGCATTTTCCGCGGGGGGCGTGAGGTAACTAATCGTGTTGGCATAGCTGCGGCGTTTGGCAATGGTGGCTTCGGAGGGGTTATTGGCAGCGTAGTAGTAGAGGTTGGGAATACAGCCAATGAGATTATCGGGGTAGCAATCCCCAGACATGCCCATCTGTTTGCCCGGCATGAACTCCAAAGAACCGTGGGTGCCAAAGTGGAGCACTGCATCCGCCTGCCAAATGTGGTTGAGGAAGGTGTAATAGGCAGCAAAGCCGTGGTGGGGACTGGCAGAGCGAGAAAAGAGCAGCCGCATGGGATCCCCTTCGTAGCCAAAGGTGGGCTGCACGCCAATAAAGACGTTGCCGTAGGCTTTGCCGTAGATGAGCAGGTTTTGGCCGTCACTGTTCAGGTGCCCTGGCGGTTTGCCCCAGTTTTCTTCAAGGCGCTTGGCGTAGGGGGTGAGGCGCTCGTATTCCGGCACGCTCATGCGGTAGGCAATGTTGAGTTCAGGACTCCCCACTTGGGCACGGGCATCGTGGAGAATTTCCTGCATCAGGGCTTCGGCACTCTCGGGCATGTCCTGCACGTCATAGCCGTTGTTTTTCAGGGCTTCCATGACTTTGTAGATGGAGCCAAAGACATCCAAGTAGGCGGCGGTGCCAACATTGCCTTTATCCGGCGGGAAGCTAAAGATGGTGATGGCGACTTTCTTTTGCACCTTGGGTTTGCGGCGCAGATTGGCCCACTTCAGTGCCCGCTGTACGATCATTTCGACGCGGTCTTGGAGGGCGATCGCCTTACCGGTCATGCCATCGCGACCGGAAAGAATAATTGGCTCAATGGCACCATCCAGTTCCGGTAGAGCAATTTGCAGCGCCACTTGAATCGGGTGCAGCCCCAGATCGCTGTCTTCCCATTCCTCAGTGGTTTGAAACACCAAGGGCAGTGCCACCATGTAGGGACGGTTGAGTTTTTTCAGTGCCGCCACAGCTTTGGGATGATCCTGCTTGGCAGGCCCCCCCACAAGGGCGAATCCCGTGAGAGAGACAACGGTATCAACAATGGGTTTCTCAGGGTTGACGGGATCGTAGAAAAATTTTTCTAGGGGCGTCGAAAAGTCCAGCCCACCAGAGAAGACGGGAATCACCCGCGCCCCTTGGGATTCAAACTCTTGCACAATGGCGACATAGTGAGCGTCATCACCGGTGACAAGGTGGGTACGCTGCAACAGCAGGCCAATGGTGGGCACGAGAGGGTCTTTGAGATCAGCGCCAATATCGCGGCGACTGTTGAACCAGTTGAGGTACTCCTTAAGATCCTCAAACATTTGCGGTGCAAGGGGGTGCCAAATACCGGTGTCGGGGTAGGTGACCGGTTCTTGGTAGCTGAGGTTGCTGTTTGGCTGACCTTTGAAGACGTAGCGATCGGCCAGCATGAGGAGGAAGTTTTCTAGGTTCTCTGGCGACCCGCCCAGCCAATACTGGAAGCTGAGCATGAAGTTGCGGGCATCCTGAGCCTTGTCAATGGGGAGGTACTTCAGCACTTGGGGCAGGGTTCGCAGGAGTTTGAGCATGGCATCTTGGAAGCCGGCACCTGACTTCTCCTTGCGCTTTTTCATGAAGTTGGCAATGACGCTCTTGGATTGGCCAATCTGAGCCAAGGAAAAGCTGCCCATTTTGTTGAGGCGCATCACTTGGGGCAGCGAGGGGAAGACAACCGCTACATCCAAGCGATCGCGATAGGGCTGAACCGCCTCGACCACCTTATCCGCTAAGTCCTCAATGAAAATCAGGGAGGCGATAAACACATTTGCCCGCGCCACGTCCTCACAGAAGGCGGCATAGTTTTCGGGATTGCGCAGTTCCTCAAGGAGATAGCCACTGATTTCAATGGCCACCTGTGGATGGGTATCGTTAATGCTGCGAACCGCTGCCGACAGCGCGCTCTGGTATTGGGCTTCAAGTACCACATACACCACTCGCAACAGCGATCGCCCATTTAACGCCGCTGGCGCGATATGCCGAATCGTGGACTTGACGTGGGTGAACATGCGTTCAAACTCCTTGTAACGATCGAGACCAAACCCCAAGGGGGATATACCTTTTGTGGTTGTAGCAGAAAATCAAGCTGGCAAGCGACTTTGCGGTTCTGTGGTAACAAATTGCAAAGTATTGCTACCTAAGTATTAAAACTTATTACAGGACTGGATCGCTGGGAAATCAAGGGCACTAGACAACCGTTTTCCAATCGCCACGTGCGATCGCTAATCTCTCGCAATTCAGTGGCCTCATGGGTGACCACAAGCAGGCTCCAGTGTTCCTTGAGGCGGCGCAGCACCTGTACCAATTGGCGGCGCATTGACCAATCCAGACCCGCTGTGGGTTCATCGAGCAAGAGCAGGTAGGGTTGGCGCACCAGTTGCACAGCAAGCGCGAGGCGACGCTGCTGACCACCGCTCAAGGATTCGGGGCGGGTGTGCAAAGGCAAATGATCGAGACCCACATCGGCAAGGGCGCGGTAAAAGTTTTCGTAGGGAATTTCTGGGTGGCCAAAGCGCAGCTCTTCGAGAATGGTACTGCCACAGAAGTAGCGATCTGGGAACTGAAAGACCAATCCGGCCAACTGTTGTAAATGATCGGGTGTGAGAACCTGATCCTGCCATCGAATGATTCCCCGACTGGGGGTAGCCAAGCCCGCTAAAATCTCTAGTAGGGTGGTTTTGCCGGATCCACTGGGTCCGATAATTAATCCCAGTTCAGCCATACCCAAGTCTAAATTAATGTCCCGCAAAATGGGCTGGGGGGTGGCGGCGGGGTGGTAGCTGAGATGGTGAACCGAAAACAAGATGCAGACTCCGGAGGTAACGACCGTGCAAACACGTCAACTGCGCCTGTGGCAACGCTTTGCTCTCTATCTTAGTGGAGCGATCGCCCCCTGGGTACTGAGTACCGCTGCCCTTGCTGGGGATCCTTTCCGTACGGGCGCTCAAGCACGACCCATTTCCGATCAAACGGAAGCTGTCTTTGTTGCCCTCTTTCGCGATGGCAACTATGTCAAAGGTAAAGAGTTACTGCCGGCGGCCTTGGAGCGCGATCGCCAAGAACCCCTAACCCTGACCTTGGCTGCTGCCATTGCCTATCTCAATGAGGATTGGGCAGGGTACAAACGCTACGCTGAGGAGACCCTGCGCGCTGCCCAAGCCCTCACGAGCCGCGATCGCCTGAGGGGAAATCTCTATCAAGCCGTGGGGCATTTCCTGATGGCCGGCTATGAAATTTCCGATGCCGGATCGGGGCCTGTGGCTGGTGCCCCTGCCGCTCTGTTGCGGGTACAGCGGGTTCTCGATCATGTGGGGCGAGCCGAAGCTGTCAATCCTCGCGATCCGGAATTGAATCTTGTTCGTGGCTTTATGGAGTGGGGTATTGCCAGTAATGTGGGCTTTGTCAGCATGGATCGGGCCATTCAAACCCTGCAAACCTACGCCGCTCCCAATTACCTGAGTTATCGAGGCTTGGCCTTGGCCTATCGCGATCGCAAGCAATGGCCGCAAGCCTTAAACGCAGTTGATCAAGCCTTGGCACTTGCCCCCAACAATCCAGAACTCCTTTATCTGAAAGCACAAATTTTGGCCGCCAGTGGCAACCGATCGCAGGCACAGCAATATTTCCAGCAAGCCCTAGCCAAACAGAGCCAATTGCCGCGAGGGATTCGCGAGGAAATTCAGCAGTTTAGCCGTCGCCTTTTGCCCCAAGGCTAGGTTGTTGGCTCAGACAGCAGCTTTGAAATTGGCAGCTTGGCAATATCTGTGCCGAGCAGGGGCTGAACCTGTTCCAAAATAGCGCAAATTTCTTTGCGGCAGTTCCACTGAGGGATTTTGCCATAGCGAAGCGTCAGTTGCGTTAAAACTTCCAGCGCATAATCAGGAAAGTCCAGTGCATCAGCAATTGCCGCCAGTTTTAGCAAGTGGCTAGGGCTCTGTAGGTGCTGGTTTTGCTGCTGTTGACTCTCATTGAGCAAATCCCGCAGGTAAATTGCATCGGCCCATAGCAGTTGACCCCCTCGCCGTTGGGAGTGAAATGGGGAAACGTAGCGCGGTAATCGGCACCAACCATCATTGGTGAGTAGGTCAAAGAGCACAAAGCCTTGAGCGCGCAAATATGCATCAATATCCCCAAAGAGGGGTTGCCCTCTGTAAACCTCCGAAAACTCAACTTCAACTATGATTGCTAAAGTACTGGCTGCCAGAAGCCGCTCACCGCCTTGCAACACATCTAGATCTGCACCTTGGACATCCACTTGCAGGACATCTACGCTCTCAAGGCCTTCAGCTTGGGCAAATGCGTCAAGGGTGGTTGTTTCCACCTGAACACTTGCCGCTACATCCAAGCCAGGATTAAATCCTTGAAATCGCGATGTGTAGCTCAAATTTGGTGGATATAAAGAACTGCAATGAATGGCGTTGGTAATGTAAAGGGTTGATTCTCCCACCTCTTTGCCCAACGTCAGCGGATAGTGACGCTCAAACCACGTAATTCCTTGGGCGGCTAAGGCGGTATTGGCCTCATCACAGGCGTCGGCATCCGCATCAAAACCATAAATTCTGAGATTGGGGGCAAAGATATGCCATGGAGATTGGGCATAATCATCCTCATGATAGATTTTGCGAGAGCCAACGATGCACAGCGTTAAAGAAAGCGGATCGAGCTTGCCTGCCGCTTTTAGCGTATTGTTAACGAGTCCCATAGCAACGTAGAATTCCTGCAACGTCAACGACAATTCTGAATTGTGCCCCAGCGAAGACTGTCTTTTGCTCAATCATCGCCACCTTGGTAAAGCGAGCGATCCAAGAATGTTCACCCCCTTGGCTCCCCAAGATTTCAGTCCTCGTGATAGGTTAACGGTGAAAATGCGACAGGATGCAGGACTATGCACACCAGAACCAAAGGGGAATCGCTTGTCCGCTGACTGGATGTGCGTAAGGCCTACCGTCAGCCCAACGGTCAGGTCACTAGCATTTTTGGTTGCGCCTACGTCTGGGTTTGAGGGTGTTCCATCTTTGGGAAAAGGGCTGTACCGCTCCTGTGCGACGATAAATATAAGCAGCCAAAAATCTGGAGAACTTCCCTCACCCGATGATTGATGAACTATTGGAACTCTCGCCCAACTGGGGACTGGATACCCTGTTGTTACTTGTGGTGTTGTTGGCACTCGAAGCGGTTCTCTCAGCGGACAATGCGATCGCCCTAGCGGCCTTGGTACGAGGCATCGAAGACTTAGATGCACAACGGCGGGCACTCAATCTGGGACTGGCCATTTCTTACGTTTTTCGCATTGGCCTGATTTTCACAGCGACTTGGGTCTTGCGGTTCTGGCAGTTTGAGTTGGCGGGGGCACTCTATCTGCTGTGGTTATCGGCAAAGTACTTTTTCTTTACGACCGAGCCAGAACATGAACACGAGCGGGTGATTCGTTCTTTTTGGCAGGCAGTCCCCCTATTGGCCTTAGCGGATTTGGCCTTTTCCCTCGATAGCGTGACAACGGCGATCGCCCTGTCGGATGAGCGTTGGCTGGTATTACTCGGCGGCACGATTGGCGTGATTATGCTGCGCTTTATGGCGGAGCTATTTATCCGCTGGCTAAAAGAATTTCCTCGACTTGAGGATGCGGGCTATTTCACAGTGATGCTGGTGGGTCTGCGGCTGCTCATTCGCGTGATTAATCCCCAGCTGGTACCCTCGGACTGGGTGATGATTAGCCTGATTGCCCTTTGCTTTACGTGGGGCTTTTCCAAGCGGGAGGTGGAGGAGCCAGACACCCCCCCAACCCTTCCCAAGTCAACCCATGAACCTACATCTCATACACCCAAGAGGTGAAGGCCGGCTCCCAAGGCACCAGTTCCTGCGTCTGGAACCAGAGATTGATTTCCCGCTCAGCATTTTCGGGACTGTCGGAGCCGTGAATTACATTCCGTCCCACATCTACAGCAAAATCGCCCCGGAGCGTTCCTGGCTCCGCATTGAGGGGATTAGTGGCACCAATCAGTTTGCGGGCATTGGCAATCACCCCCCGGCCTTCCCAGACCATGGCCACCACCGGTCCAGAGGTAATGAAATTCACTAGCCCCGTAAAGAAGGGCTTATCTTTGTGTTCGCCGTAGTGCTGCTCTGCCAATTCGCGGCTGACCCGCATCAGTTTGAGGCCGACCAGTGTGTAGCCTTTTTGTTCAAATCGTTGGATAATCGTCCCCACTAGCCCACGCTGAACGCCATCGGGCTTAATGGCTAGAAATGTCCGTTCCACGCAGTCTGTCCTCTGCTCGATCTACAGGATTGATTTTACGGTTTTCGGGGGTCGGATGCCGCTACCACTGTACCAAGTTGATGCCTTTACCCAAGAACCCTTTCGGGGTAACCCGGCGGCCGTATGTGTCCTAGGGACGTTTTTTGAGGATGCAACCTTGGCGGCGATCGCCCGCGAAATGAATCTTTCAGAAACGGCTTTTGTCGTACCGCTGGCCAGTGGCTTTCACCTGCGCTGGTTTACCCCTGTGGCAGAAGTGGATCTCTGTGGTCATGCCACCCTCGCAACAGCCCATGTCCTCTGGCAGCATCAAGGGGTGGTAGGGGATCTAGAATTTCACACCCGCAGCGGTCTCCTGTGTGCCCAGCGCCTTGGGGATTGGATCGCCCTTGATTTTCCGCAGCAGCCCGTAATGCCCCTTGCGGATCAGCAGGTGCAAGCCTCAATCATTGCAGCGCTCGGGACACCACCCATATTTATGGGGCAAGCGGGCAGCGATCTGCTGGTGGATCTGGTCGATGCCAGTGCTGTAGCCCAGTTGAAACCCGATTTTGACCAAATTGCCCGCCTGCCTTGCCGAGGATTGATTGTGACCGCCCAGGCCAATGGCGCGGAATATGACATCGTCTCCCGTTTTTTTGCCCCCCAACTGGGCATCCCTGAGGATCCGGTCACTGGCTCGGCGCACTGTAGCTTGTATCCCTACTGGCGAGCAAAACTGGGGAAGGACAAGTTATTGGCCTATCAAGCCTCAGCGCGGGGGGGCGTGATTAAAATTCACCCCCACAGGGGCGATCGCCTGCGGCTATTGGGTCAGGCGGTTACGATTTTCGCTGGCGAACTCCTGCTTTAGAATTCAATCCCCGGCTGGGCTTTAACGCCCTGTTCGCGAAAGGGATGCTTGACAAGGGTCATTTCCGTCACCAGATCTGCGGCGTCAATCAGGGCTGGGGGAGCACCGCGTCCGGTGAGAATCACATGGGTCATTTCTGGCTTGCGGGCAAGTCCCTCGAGCACCTGTGCCACAGTTAAGTAGTCCAGCTGGAGGGCGACATTAATTTCATCGAGCAGTACCAAGCGGTACTCGGGGTTGGTGATGTAGCTCAGACCCAGCTCCCAAGCCGCTTGGGCACAGGCGATATCCCGCTGGCGGTCTTGGGTTTCCCATGTAAAGCCCTCCCCCATCGCATGGAAGGCCAGTTGGTCTGACCAATGGCTAAGAACCGCTTTTTCCGCTGGCTCCCACGCCCCCTTGATAAATTGAATAATTGCCACGCGATAGCCATGCCCCAAGGAACGCAGCACCATGCCCAAGGCTGCTGTGGTTTTGCCCTTGCCGTTGCCCGTATGGACAATAATGAGACCTTTTTCACGGGTGCGCTCCGCGAGGCGTTGCGCCTGCACGGCTTTGCGCTGCTGCATTTTTTGGCGGTGCTGTTCGTCAGTGAGCATGGGCTAGCTGGCAAGGTACTCGTGAATATCGCCGCGGCGTTTGCGGAGTTTGCTGAGGGCCTCCCGCTCAATTTGCCGCACCCGCTCGCGACTAATGTTGAGCAGTTCGCCCACTTTGGCAAGGGTGAGGGGCTGGCCGTTTTCTAGGCCAAAGCGTAGGGAGAGCACATGGCGTTGCTGCGGGGTCAGATCCGCCATCAGCCGTTCAAGGTCACTGCGCAACGAGGATTGAGCGGCAAACTCCTCCGGTGAAATGGACGGATCCTCGAGCAATTCCCCCAACTCCGTATCCTGATTATCGCCGACACGGACATCAAGGGAGAGGGGTTGTCGCGCCCGTTCGAGATATTCCCGCACTTGGGCAGGGGTTAATTCCAGTTCTGCCGCCAGTTCATTAATCGTGGCAGCGCGACCGAGGCGTTGGGACAGTTGTCGCTGGGCTTTTTTGATTTTGTTCAGCTTTTCAGTGATGTGGATGGGCAGACGGATCGTGCGCCCCTTTTCAGCGATCGCCCGTGTAATGGCTTGGCGAATCCACCAGTAGGCATAGGTGGAGAAACGATACCCCTTGGTGGGGTCAAATTTTTCTACCCCCCGCTGCATCCCGATTGTGCCCTCTTGGATTAGATCAAGCAGATCCACATTGCGCTTGATGTACTTTTTGGCAACCGAAACCACCAGCCGCAGGTTGGCCTCCACCATTTTGCGTTTGGCGCGCTCGCCATTTTCGATAATTGTCTCTAATTCTGCTTCACTCATGTTGGCGGCGGCGGCCCATTCAGCACGGGTAGGTTCACGGTTGAGTTCTGCCGCGAGCTTTTCGCGAATCTCGTTCATGGCGCTAAGCTGCTGCACCTGTTTGCCGTAGATCACTTCCTGTTCGTGGGTGAGCAATGGCACACGGCCAATCTCCCGTAGGTAAGTGCGCACTAAATCTTTTGAAGTATCCATAGTCCCTATCGCTCGTTCTCAAGGTTGACAGCAGTGATTCGTCCAAGGCCTAGGAATATCGTTTTCTCTATAGGATGGGCGATCGCCCCTGCTAAAGATCGCGGCCAAGCCAACGGTGCTTTAACAGCGTTTTCGTAGATACGTTACATATATTAAGAATCTTAACATTTCTAAATCTGTTCATCGGAATACTAACACCGACCTTTGGTGGTTCTTAATCTTTTTTTTATATTTACCCCATTGAAAAATCTCTATGAATTTTGAAAATATAGATGGAGTTAATAAATCTTTGGTTCACGCCTCAGACCTACTGAAGAGTTATCCATTCTTGCGGCTAGGGGTATGCAGTCGCGTCTTAGGAATGAGACGTATTTTCTTGGAGTAGGGATTTAATTTGTGCTAACAACTGCCCCAGTTTCCCCTCCTCAAAAAGGGCATTGATCAGGGCTAGCCCGCTGGTGGATAGGAGCAGTTTATTGAGATCAGCAGGGGTGCCCCCGTTGGCAAAGGTATAAATTTTGGCATCGCCAATCACCCCCGGTTGCGGGGCAAGGGCTTCGAGAACTTGTGGCAGTTGCGGTGCCAGTTCTGGCCAGAGGGCTGTAATCACTTGAGCTGTCAAGTTAGCGTTGCTAATCACATTTTTGGCCGCGAGCATGGCCTCCATCCCTTCAGCTTCAGCAAGGGCTTTATCACGGTTGGCCGCCGCAAGGGTGCGAATCGCTTCCGCCTCCAGTTCCGCTGCCTGTTGGGCAATTTCCGCTTGCCGCCGCCGCCGAAAGGCATCAATTTCCACAACGTTTTGCTCTAGCACCCGTTTTTCAGCCGCTTCCCGCTCTGCGGCAATAATCGCTAGGTTTTTCTGGCGATCGGCTTTTTCCACTTCGATGGCGGTGGTGACCGCAGATTCTGCCCGTGCCCGCTCGGCTTCGGCAATCAAACTTTCTTTTTTCTTGGTGGCAACGGCGATCGCCACATCCTCTTGGGCAAGACGCGCTTGACGCTCGGACTCCGCAATGGCCACCTGTGCTTGCAAACGGTTGGCCTCCACCTGCTGCTGGCGACTGATCTCGGCGATTTCTGCCTCCTGCTGTTGCTGGGCTTGCGTTACCTTCAGGAGTTTATTTTTTTCCTCCAGTTCAATGCTGGCCTCGATTTCCTTCTGTTGGATGGCAAGTCTTTTGCGGATTTCTTCTTCCTCAACCGCTTGGGCTTGGAGCAACTTTGCCCGCTGAATCGCGGCTGCCTCTGCTGCTTTGGCCTCCTCAATTTCCCTTTCCCGCTGCGCTTTTAGGGCTTCCACCTTCAGGCGTTGGCTTAACAGTGCCGCTTCTTTTTCCTCTTCAATTTGCAGGGAGCGTTTTTGGGCATCCAGTTCCTTTTGTTCGATCGCGACCCGGGTTGAGAGTTCGACTTCCCGCTTTTGTTGAATCGAGCGTTGAATCGTTTCTGTGCGCAGCCGCACCCCCTGAGCATCAAAAAAGTTGTTTTCGTCGTAGGTGTCACTCTCTTGGACTTCTGAGATGGCAATGTTGTTGAGGGTGAGTCCAACTTTTTGCAGATCCTGCTGCATCAGGTTGAGTACCTCTTGGGCAAACCCTAGTTTGTCGGAGTCAATTTCAGCCAAGGACTTGTGTTTTGCAGCTGCGCGAATGGCATCGTCCGCCCGTTTTTCAAGGGCATTCTTGATGTCTTCGGGGGTAATGCGGTTATTTTGGGAAAGGCGAGCGGCGGCAGTGAGGACATCCTCTTCGGTGGCATTGATGCAGACATAAAAGGTGACCCGCATATCAGCCCGCAGATAATCTTGGGTACGCACCGCCAATTTGCCCGTTCGCTCTACGTCAATGGAGATTTCCCGCAGCGGTACCCGTGTCAACTCATGGAACCCCGGCAGGGCAATGCAGCCACCATTGAGAATGACTGTTTTTTTCTTAACAAAAATCCCCCCCGTGCGCACAAAGGCTTCGTTGTTGGGGGTAATGACATAGACGCGCGTGTAAGCCCAAATGCTCAGGAGCAGTAAAATCACAATGCCGGCAATCACACCGGGAAAAAAGAGCAGCCCACCCAGATTACCCATGACAATGGGGGGAGACTCCACCAGTACTGTGGCTTTGGTTTGGGTGCGGGGAGGTGCTGGCAATTCTGGTGTCGGTAATGCCTGCAAAAATGTCAGCCAGTAAAGCATAGAACTGCCCCCTCAGCGTTAATTTCAGTGTGGCATTTTGGGGGCGATCGCCCGCTATTTTTAAGGGTTCTTTAATTCGCTGGAGCCACTTCAGTGGTTGAGGCCACGGCGGCATCTTTGCGCTTTTTCTTCTCTGTGACTGTCACAGGTCGCATTTCAATATGGTTGAGCAGTGTCGTGACAAAGGCAAAGAGCAAAAAGGGCAAGGTTAAGACCAAAATTAGCCCCCCGACCAGAAACGCCTGCACGGGATTGTTGTAGAGGGTGAGGGATGCGGCCAAACCAATAAAGATCACAATCAGCCAAACAATGACTTGGCCATAAATATCTCCGAAGGTGAGGGTGCAGACGAAACGGTATTTTTGTAAGCTGTTTTGTAGTTCATTGGCCATAGGGGCTATCCTCGCGGCGTATGCTGAACAGTTCCAGTTAAAAAATAAGCTTTTGGCTCAGGGGGAGTAAAACGGAGGTTGCGTGACAGGGTTGGCAAGTACAGAGAAACGAGGGTACCTGAATTTTAGAAAACCTGCCCCCAAGATTAAAGCCCTTGCAACAAATGTACAAACTTTGGTTAGAAAAAGCGGGCACGGGCATTGGACAGCCCTTTTCTAACATTGGGATCCACCAAACCCGCCTCTCTGATCGTGGCTTTCAGAAGCTGGCGTGTCTTCTCTCGGTGTGAAAAGGGCTGTAATATGACAGATTGTATCAAAACTGCACCGATCGCCCCCGAAGCACTCTATGGGTAAGTTTTACCGTTTGACCACCACGGCGGGTTTACAGGCTGCCCTTGGCACATTACCTCCCGCAACCACCCTTGGTTTTGTGCCGACAATGGGGGCACTGCATGGGGGGCATGCCGCCTTGATCCAGCGGGCACGGCAAGAGTGTGATGTGGTCGTTGTCAGTATTTTTGTCAACCCGCTTCAGTTTGGCCCCCAAGAGGATTTGGAGCGCTATCCCCGTGCCCTTGAGGCGGATACGGCGCTTTGTCAGCAGTTAGGGGTGGATCTGCTCTTTGTGCCCAGTGTGGCTGAACTGTATCCAGCGGGGATGGAGAGTCTCACGGTAGTTGAGCCACCAAGGGAGTTAACGGAACGCCTCTGTGGGCGATCGCGCCCCGGCCATTTTGGCGGGGTAGCAACAATTGTGCTGAAGCTCTTGCATTTGGTGCAGCCCGATCGCGCCTATTTTGGCCAAAAGGATGCCCAGCAGTTAGCAATTATTCGCCGCTGTGTGGCGGATTTGAATCTGGACGTGGAGATCATTGGCTGCCCCATTGTCCGCGATGCCGATGGCCTTGCCCTCAGTTCCCGTAATCAATACCTCAGTGCGGGCGATCGCGCCACCGCCTTAGCCCTAAGTCAGAGCCTAGAGGTAGCCACCACCGCCTTCCGTCAGGGCTGCTTTGAAGCTAAGCAGCTATTAGAGCAGGTGCACCACCATCTGCGCCAGTTTCCCCAGTTGCGCCTCGACTATGCCGAATTGGTGCATCCCCAGACCCTTGTGCCCTTGGAACGCATTGAGACCGTGGGACTGCTGGCGATCGCGGGTTGGGTGGGGCAAACGCGCCTCATTGACAATTGCCTATTGGATCGCCGCCTGCCGATTCTGGCTGTGGATGGCCCTGCCGGCGCGGGGAAGTCAACCGTGACGCGACTAGCAGCCCAAGCCCTAGGGTTGCAGTACCTTGACACCGGTGCCATGTATCGAGCAGTAACTTGGTGGTGCTTGGGCAATAACATTGATCTCAGGGATGAGCCAGCCGTCGTAGAGGCGATCGCCCATTGTCAGTTGCGTCTTGAGAGCAGCGATCCCCCTCAACCCACACGGGTGTGGATCAACGATTGCGAGGTCAGCCAAGCGATTCGTTCCCTAGAGGTGACGCAGCGAGTGTCCCAAATTGCCGCCCTGCGGGGTGTGCGACGACTCATGGTACAACAACAGCGGGCGATCGGAGCCAATGGGGGCATTGCTGCCGAAGGTCGTGATATTGGTACCCATGTCTTTCCCGAGGCAGGCTTGAAAATTTTCCTAACGGCCTCGCCCGAAGAGCGTGCCCAGCGCCGCTGGCAGGAGTTACAACAACAAGGACAATGCGACCTCTCCTACGAGGAATTGCTCGCTCAGATTACCGCTCGCGACACAGCGGATCAGCAACGCACCTACGCCCCTTTTCGCAAAGCTGCCGATGCCATAGAAGTCTGTACGGACAACTTGGCGATCGATGAGGTGGTGAGTAAAATTGTTCATCTCTACCGCAGTCGCTTTCCTCAACCTTGATGAGCAAGGGAGATTTCCCGTACAGTAGCAGAGGAGAGTTCACGCCGAGCACATTTCTATGGATCGCAATCCCCTCGATCTTGTACAACAACTCTACTACACCGGTATTGGAGCGGCGGCTGCTGCCATTGAATCCCTACAGGATGAGGCCAAACGCCAAGAATACCTGACGCAACTGCGGGTGGATGCCCGCCAATTGGCCACCGTCTGTGCTGAGAAAGGCCGCCTCACCGAAGCGCAAGCACGGGAACTGATTCAAGCCTTCATTGCCCAACAGCAGCAACCCTCTGCGACCCCTGAGCCTGCTCCTCGCGAGAGTGCTGACTTAGCCGCAGATATTCAAACGCTTCTCGAAACGCTGCGCGCCATTCGCCAAGACCTACAGCAGGATTCTCAGGCACCCACGTCCTAGGATTTGCGCATTATTGGGAAGTCGGTGCCCTGAATGATGGCTCTTTAGTCGTTGTCCCAGCACTCACGGCCAATGAGGTCGCCAATGCGATCGCGCAGCATAAAATCACAGCGCTCTAGCTCTGCCTCAATGAGGGGCCACTCCCGAACGGGCACAAACTGGCAGAGGGTGTAAATGGGCTGCTGCCGACTCACCACACCTTTGGCCACCAGTCGTCGTGCTTCATCTTTGACGAGTTCGATGGAGTATTGAAGGGATTGAACCATAACATCCTCGTTTGGCTGAAGAGACCCTAGGATTCAGAATTGGCAAAGTGTAATATCCAATACTGAACTATTTTAACTTTTGCCCTAGGGAGCTACCTGTCATAATAACAAATGTTTCCTAAGTCAGGGGGTTCTGATCAAAAAATCCTACTACTGGTGGAAGCGAGTGGCGCGTCACCTGTTCTTGAGGTTACATTGACTGTCACTGCCCCAGAGCATCGTTTATCCTAGAGAAAGGCAATGCTAAACAAAATCTAAAGACTGCCCCATGGCTTTCCATCTTCCCCAATTGAGCTGCCAACTGCGTCCAGAGGTGGCTGCCCTCCAAACCGAACTTGTGCAGTGGCGACGCTATTTGCACCAACGACCAGAATTGGGCTTTCAAGAACACCTGACGGCGGCCTTTGTCAGTGAGAAACTACGGCAATGGGGCATTCAGCATCGCACGGGTATTGCGGAAACGGGAATTGTGGCCGTGATTCCGGGAGCGCGACCGGGGCCAGTGCTGGCGATTCGCGCCGATATGGATGCGCTGCCAGTGCAGGAGGAAAACGATAAGCCCTACCGCTCTCTCCATGAGGGGAAAATGCACGCCTGCGGGCACGATGGTCACACAGCGATCGCCCTTGGGACTGCGAAATACCTTGCTGAGCACCGCGATTTTGCTGGTACGGTCAAAATCATCTTTCAACCAGCGGAAGAAGGCCCCGGTGGGGCTAAACCCATGATTGAAGCGGGAGTTCTCGATGCCCCGAAAGTGGATGGCATTATTGGCCTGCACCTCTGGAACTTTCTGCCCGTTGGTACGGTGGGGGTGCGTAGTGGGCCGTTGATGGCGGCAGCGGAATTCTTTGAGTGTGAAGTACACGGCAAGGGGGGACACGCCGCTTTACCCCAATTTACGGTGGATACGGTTCTCGTTGTTGCCCAGATCATTACGGCTTTGCACACTATCGTCTCGCGCAACGTGGATCCCCTAGAGACAGCGGTGATTTCCGTGGGGGCAGTACATGCGGGCACCGCCAAGAACGTGATTGCCGATACCGCGACCTTTCGGGGAACAGTGCGATACTTTAAGCCAGAGTTGGGGGACTGGCTACCCCAGCGCATTGAACAGGTGATTGCGGGTATCTGTCAGAGTCATGGCGCCACCTATGACTTTCGCTATGAGCGGATGTATCCCCCCACCGTCAACGATGCCAAGATGGCGAAATTTGTGCGCTCTGTTGCTGAATCGGTGGTTGAGGTGCCGGCTGGGGTCACGTCCCACTGTCAAACCATGGCGGCGGAAGATATGTCATTTTTCCTGCAAGCGGTTCCGGGTTGCTACTTCTTTTTGGGGTCAGCCAATGGCACACTGGGGTTAGATTTTCCCCACCATCATCCCCGCTTTGATTTTGACGAAACTGTTTTAAGTATTGGGGTTGAGCTGTTTGTCCGCTGTGTGGAGAAATACTGTGGTCTAGTGGAGACCTAAATTTCCTATGTCCCTCACGGTACTCATTGCCGATGATGATCCCGGCATCCGCCTGTCGGTGAGTCACTTTTTGGAATCCGAAGGGTACTGTTGTCTGACGGCGGGAGATGGTGCCCAGGCTCTCGAAATGATCCACCGCTATCAGCCCCATCTGCTGATTACGGACATTGCCATGCCCAACATGAATGGCTATGAGTTGGTGCGGCAGGTGCGCCAGCATCCTTCATTGCGCTTACTACCGGTAATTTACCTCACCGCACGCACAGAACTAGAAGAGCGGATTCGCGCCTATCGCACCGGGGGCGATGTCTATCTTTCCAAGCCCTTTGACCTCAATGAGTTGGCAGCGGTGGTGCGTAACCTGTTGGATCGGGCGCAACTGGTACAAATCGAATGGCAGCAACGACAGCAACCCTTTGCGGCGCCGAAAACACGAACCCTCAGCGTTGATCTCACCCAACGGGAAAAGGAAGTGCTAGGGTTACTCGTGGCAGGACTCTCCAATGCCCAGATTGGCGATCGCCTGCACTTGAGCGCCCGAACGATTGAAAAGCACGTCAGTAGCCTCTTTCAAAAAACAGCGGTTCACAATCGAGCTGAGCTGGTGCGACTGGCCATTGAACAGGGCTTGGTGGAGCGACAAACCAGTTCCCAAGCTTGAGCCATAGCTGTTACCGTCAAGGAAGAGTGTTGAGGACCTGAAACGCGATGCAACGGATTCCCCCTGCCCCCGGCCAAGAATCGGTTTGGGACTATCCCCGTCCGCCCCGTGTTGAACCCACCTCAAAACACCTGCGGGTGGTCTTTAATAGTGTGGTGATTGCCGACACCCAGCGGGGACAGCGGGTACTAGAAACCAGTCATCCCCCAGTGTATTACTTTCCGCCAGAGGATGTACAGGTGCAGTATCTGCTGCCCTCAGCACGGCAAACCTTTTGCGAGTGGAAAGGACAAGGCGCCTACTACCACGTCAAGGTGGGCGATCGCCAAGCGGATAATGCAGCCTGGTACTATCCCAAACCTACCCCTGCTTTTGCGCCAATCTGCAACTACATTGCCTTCTATGCTGCTTTGATGGATGAATGCACCGTGGATGGTGTGGTGGTGATTCCGCAACCGGGGGGCTTCTATGGCGGCTGGATTACTCCGGACATTGTCGGCCCGTTTAAGGGGGCACCGGGGACTTGGGGCTGGTAAGGGCTGCTAAGTGTTTCTCAAATCACTCCATCTGCGCCACTTTCGCAACTACAGCGAGCAATCGGTGACGTTTGCTGCGCCAAAAACCATCGTCGTTGGGGACAATGCCCAAGGCAAGTCCAATTTGCTAGAGGCTGTGGAGTGGCTGGCCACACTGCAATCCCATCGCACCCATCGCGATCGCGACCTTATTCAGCAGGGACAAGAGAGTGCCCAAATTGAAGCCACCCTAGAGCGCCAAGGCGTCCCCCTTGATCTGGCGGTGAGTTTGCGCCCCCTCGCAGGCCGTGTCCTACGGGTGAATGGCTGTACCGTTAAGCGCACGGCGGAATTTCTGGGGCAACTCAATGCGGTGGAATTTTCCTGCTTGGATTTGGAACTGGTGCGGGGCACACCGGCCATTCGCCGCAACTGGTTGGATCGGATTTTGGTGCAATTGGAACCCCTTTATAGCCAACTGCTGCAAACCTACCAAAAAGCCCTGCGCCAACGGAATGCTCTCCTCAAACAGGCCGGCAGCCAAGGATGGGATGAAGCCCTCTGGCAGGCATGGAATCAGCAATTGGTGATCAATGGCACTCGCATTATCCGCCGCCGACAGCGCCTCATTGAACGCTTGGCACCCTTGGCACAGGATTGGCATCGCGTGTTGAGTGGCGATCGCGAGACACTCACCTTGACTTATGAGAGCCATGTGCCCCTTGGGGATGGCACTTCTGAAGTGATTGTGGCTGCCTTTAATGAGGCCTTGGCCGCTCGCCGCACTATTGAACTGCTGCAAAAAACCAGTCTGGTGGGACCGCACCGTGATGATGTGGGCTTGTGCCTCAATGAGCAAAGTGCCCGTCAATTTGCTTCCCAAGGGCAGCAGCGCACGCTGGTATTGGCGTTGAAACTGGCGGAACTGGCTCTTGTGGAAAGTGTGGTGGGCGACACTCCCCTTTTGTTGTTGGATGATGTCCTCGCCGAATTGGATTTGCAGCGGCAGGGAATTTTATTAGAGGTGATGGGCGATCGCTACCAAACGCTGATTACCACCACCCACCTTGCCCCCTTTGCCACCCCTTGGCGGCAACAAGCACAAATTCTTAAGGTGACGGCGGGGACGATCGCAAGCGTGCCTGACACTGCTGCTGAAACCAGTGACTAATCTGGGAAACGGTTAGCTCAGCAATGGGCACCCCCTCCCTTGCAGCAATTTGCCGCAGTTGCTTGAGGGCACTGATTAAAATTTGGCCATACCATGTCATAAACCCCCCTTGGCGCTGCTCCTCCGCTTGCAACTGGGGATCGGCAGCAACAAGTTCATAGACTTGGGCTTCCGTCAGGTCTTCGAGGGGGTTTCCCTCAGTCTTAGCTCGCAAATAGCGCTGGGCATACACCGCCACTCGAATAGCAAAGCGATCTGCGGCCGGTAAGAGCAGTTGATCAATCTCTTGACACTCACTGACGGTGAGCAGATCTGCAGGATTCATGAACGGCTTAGGCCAGTCCAGCGGGTGTCGGTGCTGCTGTGGATTCTTGGATATTAATCACGTTGGGCGTAAAGAGAAAGACCCCATCCCCAAGGCGCGATTGATGGCCATTGATGGCATAGGTGCTACCAGCGGCAAAATCAGAAATGCGCTGTGCCTCGGTGACATCGAGGTGCTCTAGGTTGAGAATCACTGCCTTGTCAGCCCGCAGCGCTTGAACGATCAGGGTCGTATCACTGAGGGACTGCGGCTTGATCACCACTACTTCATAGCCACTACTCAAGGAATGACCAAAGGCAGTCAGTTCACTCATGACAACTCCCCCCTGGGAACATAGCAACAGTACCTACGATTCAATAATGACATTAGACTTCATCCTGTTATACCGACTACATCAAAATTTATGCAAATTCCAGCCTTACAGTCTTGGCACTGCGTGAATTTTTGAGCAGGCATAGCTCTTTCTAATATCGGTTGCAGCCCCCACTGGGCATAGGCAAGTTACTGGTTGCGCACTAGAATAGGCGCACTTAGGTTTAGGAATGTCTCAATGATCAAACGTAGCCAAGCGAAGCGATATGGCTCCCTTGGGGCGATCGCCCTTCTGAGCGCGTATCTCGTGGTCGCGAGTCCTCACCCCGCCTTGGCGATGCACATTAGCGAGGGGTTTTTGCCCCTTGACTGGGCAGTGGGCTGGTGGCTGGTTTTTTTACCCTTTTTGGCATGGGGACTATGGGCACTGCGACAACAGATTCAACAGCAACCAGAGTCAACCCTGCTGATTGCCTTAGCCGGTGCCTATGCCTTTGTCCTCTCCTCGTTGAAGATTCCTTCCGTTACGGGTAGCTCTTCCCATCCGATGGGGATTGCCTTGGGAGCCGTTCTCTTTCGGCCACCGCTGATGGCCGTGCTGGGGACATTGGTGCTGCTCTTTCAAGCCCTGCTCCTTGCCCATGGCGGCCTGACCACCCTAGGCGCTAATGGCTTTTCGATGGCGGTGGTGGGACCTTGGTTGGCTGGGTTGACCTATTGGGGGATGTCCCGTGCCACGGCTAAGCCAGCGATCGCGATTTTTAGTGCTGCTCTGATCAGTAACTTGGCCACCTACTCGGTGACTTCTTTACAATTGGCATTGGCCTTTCCCGATAGTATGGGTGGGGTGGCGACGGCTTTTGCCAAGTTTGCGGCGCTCTTTGCTGTGACGCAGATTCCCCTGGCGATCAGTGAAGGGTTACTCACGGTGTTGGTGTGGAACTGGTTGACCACGTACTGCACAGCAGAATTGCAAACCTTAAAACTCTTGCCTGGAGGGGAATCCAATGAATAAAAAAACAGTGGCGTTCCTATTGGGCGGCGCAATTCTCTTAAGTACACTTCCCCTACTGCTGGTTAAGGGTGACTTTGAAGGTGCCGATGCCCAAGCCGAAGCGTTAATCAGCGAGGTGGCACCAGACTTTGAACCTTGGGCAGAGCCATTGTTTGAACCGCCCAGTGGTGAGATTGAATCCCTGCTGTTTGCTGTGCAAGCAGCTCTGGGGGCGGGGGTCATGGGGTTTATCTTGGGTCAGTACCGCGAACGCCATCGCCAAAGGGCAACCGCTGCCTCAAAATCGCAACAGTCCTGAGCAGTCAATGCACCATCACCTCGATACCTATGCCTATACCAATGGTCTGCGGCATTTGCACCCTGAACAAAAGTTGATTTTTGCGATCGCCAGCCTGTTATTGACGTTTTTTGCTCGCCCCCTTGTCCAGAGTTTGCTTTGGCTGTGGCTGAGCCTTTGGATTCTCGGCTATGCCCGCATTCCGTGGCGGGTTTATTTCACCCTCATAGCCACAGTTGCTGCGTTTTGGCTGGTGAGTTTGCCAGGGTTAGTGGTGCAAATCATCCCGACGGAGACTTTACGGGCTTCGGGGCAAGTGGTTCTCAGTGACATCTCCCTAATGGGCTGGTCGTTCTTTATCAGTGCCGAGAAATTGCACCAAGGCTTAACCCTAGGACTGCGGACAATGGTTGCCAGCACCTGTTTACTATTGATTTTATTGACGACCCCCTTTCCAGCCCTGTTGAGTGTGGCCGAGCGCTGGCGGGTTCCCCATTTCATCCTCGATATTCTGATGTTGATGTACCGCTATATCTTCACCCTCTTAGAAACCGCTTTCACGCTGCAATTGGCGCAGCGGGCACGGGGCGGCTATCAACGGCGATCGCGCTGGCTCGTTAGTGTGAGCCTGTTGGCGGCTCAACTCCTGCAGCAGTCTCTGTACCGCTATGAACAGGTGAACCTTGCCCTGCTCAGTCGTGGCTTTCAGGGGCAGTTTCGGGTATTGCGTCCCCAGTCCTATGCCTATTCGCAACGGTATGGCCTTGAAATCGTCATTGGTGGCGGTGCCCTCATTCTGCTGAATGCAATCACCTGAGATGTCTGTGCCGCTACTGGAATTTCATCAGGTTGGCTTTCGCTATCCCAATACCACTACCCCCGTGCTGCAAAACTGCTCCTTTACCCTAGAGGCGGGACAGAAAGTTGCCCTTTTGGGGCTGAATGGCTCAGGCAAATCAACGCTCTTTTATCTGACAGCGGCCCTCTATCGGCGCGATCGCGGTGAAATTTACTGGCAAGGGCAACGGCTCGTCCATCAACCAGAGCGACTGCGGCAGTGGCGTCAACGCATTGGCTTGGCCTTTCAAGACCCCGAACAGCAACTGGTGGCAGCCACCGTGGCGGAGGATATCTCCTATGGGCTGTACAACTTAGACCTACCCAGCGCCGAAATCGAAGCGCGTTTGTACCAAACCCTAGAGGACTTTGATTTAGTGGAGCTTGCCGATCGCCCCCTGCATCATTTGAGTTTGGGGCAAAAACGGCGGGTGGCACTGGCTGGAGTAATGGCCTTAGCACCGACGCTATTACTGCTCGATGAACCCACCACCTATCTCGACTATCAGCAGCGGCAGCAACTGGAGCAGGCCCTAGAGAACATTCACCAGCAGGGAACCACGATTATGATTGCCACCCATGATCTTGATTTTGCCTATGGCTGGGCCGACTGGATTATGGTGCTGGTCAATGGTCAGGTCACCGTGAGCGATCGCGCTTCCCATGTCTTTGGGCAGTGGCCGACCCTTGCCCCTGAATTGGGAACGCCTACCCTACTGCACCTGTGGCAACAATTTCCGCCCTTTTGGCGTCGCCAGCGACCCTTGCCCCGCACCCCCTTAGCCTTGAGTCAAGAATTGGCTGCTCTCTTTCAGGAATTCCAAAGGAGCGATCGCCCCTAAAGACCAAGGTGCCGATGTTCAGGACTCCGGTGAAAATGATAAGCTAGGCGATGGGTAGAATATCCAACTGTTCACTAATTACCAGCGTATTATTTGCGGCATCAGGCAGAACCTTTATGGCCACAATTATGGTTGTTGATGACAGCCCCACCCTGCGGGCAATGATTGTTCAGCTGATGAAAGAGCAGAACTATGACGTTGTTGAGGCTGAGGATGGTATCGAAGCCCAAGAAAAGATCAAGGCTCAATGTCCTGATTTGGTGATTCTGGATGTGGTGATGCCGCGCATGAATGGTTACGAACTGTGCCGCTGGATTAAGGGTGAAGCGGCTTGCCAAAGTGTGCCCGTGATCATGTGCACCACCAAAAGCGAAGAGTTTGATATTCACTGGGGTAAAAAGCAGGGGGTGGATGCCTACATCACCAAACCCTTTGATCCTGCAGAACTCATTGCCACTGTTAAACAACTCCTAGGATAGTCCTAAATCCAAGACGGCAACCACATCCGCCTCAAAAAGTCTTGGGGCGTCAGGGGTAGTCCTAAATACAGGGGGAGCCAGTAGAGGAAGCCCCCAACAACGACCCCTAGGACGGCAATGCCTGCCCAGCGTGCCCAAGCTCCCCAATCGCGGCTGGCTTCCCAGACCAAGGCCAAGGCCATAAAGCTATAGAGGGCAGCGGGGAGGGAGTGATAGATAAAGACACAGCGGCTCACCAGTGCCCAGGGCAAGAGATTGGCAGCATAGTTTAAGAGCACAAAACGGCCTGCGGTTGTCGTCAATCTAAGGGGGATAAGAGCCAACGTGGCCAAGGTGCCCAGCCACAGAAGAGGGGGATTAAAGAGGGCATAGACGGCATAAACCCATTGGGTATCTGCCAGTGGTAGGGGCGGGCCAATGACGGGCACGGTTTCACTGAGGGTTTGCACCCGCTGAAAAAAGTAGCTCATGGGGCGCAGCAGGAGCGGCCAAGACCACCACGGCGAACAGTAGGGATGGGCAGTACTGGCCACACTGCGGTGAAAGTTAAACATTTGGCGATGGAGGTCAAGTAGGCTCTGGTGGGGATGAAACTGGAGATGGGGTAGCCAGAGCAGGGTATAAACCACAAAGGCGACAACGGGGAGTAGCAGGCACATCTGCCACCACTGGTAAGTGGTCTTCCATTCAGCAGGCAGCGGTAACCTCTGCTGGAGAAGCCAGAAAAGCCCTACCCCCAACAGGAATCCCAAGCCACTCCACTTCACTGCCCCACAGGCGCCAAAGGCAATGCCTGCGGCCATCAGCCAGAGCGATCGCGCCCTTCCTTGGTAGCGCAACCCCCATAGCCAGAGAATCTGTGCCACCACCCCAAAAAGGACAAGGGAGATATTGATGAGAGCATAGCGAGACTCCACCAAAAAGAGGCCATCGAGGGCAACAAAGAGTCCCGACAACAACGCCACGGGCGATCGCCGCGTCAGGAGATAGGCCAACACTGCCACCGCTATGGGAATCAGTGATCCCATCAGGGCATTCAACCAGCGATAGCCCCAAGGGTGAAAGCCACCCCCCAGCCAAATGCTCAGGGCAATCAGGTATTTTCCCAAAGGCGGATGGGCATCAAAGAAAGGAACACCGGCGAGATAGTTGCGGCCAAAGCGGGCAAAATAGACCTCATCAAATACCAGTGTGGGAAAGCGAGTCAGCCCCCAAAAGCGGGTGGCAAGGGCAAAGAGCCACAGCAGCAGTAGCCCCAAGGGCATCCTAAGCCGCTCCCTGCAACTCCGCTGTCCGCACTGCAATCCGTTGGCTGCGATCGCCCCGTTGAACGGTCAGGTTGAGAACTTGCCCCACAGCGGCACTATCAACAATCCCCTGCAACTGATCGGCACTGGTAATCGGTTCCCCATCGACGGCTGTAATCACATCCCCCCAGCGCAGACCAGCTTTTGCCGCCGGTGTATTGGGCAACACTTGCAGGACAAGAACGCCATTGACCTCTGGCAGAATCACTGGTGAGTTGGGATTAGCATTGTTTTCCTTGGCCATTGCTGGCGTGAAGGTGGTCATTTGAATGCCAATGTAGGCGTGTTGAATTTTTTCACCGCGAATCAGGCGCTCTTGCAGGGCTTTGGCCTTATTAATTGGAATCGCAAAGCCAATCCCCATGGCATCGGCACGAATGGCAGTGTTAATGCCAATCACTTCTCCCTCTTCGTTGAGCAACGGCCCCCCAGAATTGCCGGGGTTGATGGCCGCGTCCGTTTGAATAAAATCAAGGCGCTTATCGGGGATACCCACTTGGGCGCTGGAACGGTGGAGTGTACTGACAATGCCCAATGTGACGGTGTTATCAAGGCCAAGGGGATTCCCGACGGCGATCGCCCAATCCCCCACTTTCACGTCACTGGAATTGCCGAGGGGCGCAGTGGGTAGGGGTTCGGTGACCCCTTTGAGTTTGACAATCGCTAGATCAGATACCTCATCCACGCCGCGCACTTCTCCCTCAAAGACCCGGCCATCCTTGAGGCGCACCGTCACCGTATCTGCTTGACTCACCACATGGGCGTTGGTCATGACAATGCCACTGGGATCAATGATGAACCCCGACCCCTGACCCCGCAGCCGATCCTCTTGGGGGGGCAAGGCTAAACCGGGGAAAAATTGGCGAAAGAAGGGATCACTCAAGAGGGGATCCGCTGGGCGCACAATCGTGCGTTCGGTATCAATGCGAACAACCGCATCGCCAACCCGCTCCACTGCGGCTGCCACAAAACTATGGTGAGCTGCTGCTGCCCACACCGGTGTACCGCTACTGAGGCACCAAACAAGAGCAAGGCCAAGGCAGCATTTGAGGGTCTGCTGAAGCAAATGGGCAAGGCGTTTCATCATTGGTGGCCTAAAGCGCAACAGAGTCATTTCTGATTGTATCGAAGCCCCCCCTCTGGCTGTGAATCCAAAGCACAAATCTGCATAGGAGGGGAATGTCCCTCAGAACAAGAATCAATGTCACAATCGTAAAGGTATTCAAGTTTAGGGGCACTATGCTGCGGATTGGCATTGTCGGGCTGGGACTCATTGGTGGTTCACTGGGCATTGATCTGCGGGCAAAGGGGCACTATGTGGTTGGGCTGAGTCGGCGTCCTGAAACCTGTGAGCGGGCGATCGCCAAGGGTGCCATTGACTGGGGCAGTACGGAGCCAGAAATTTTGCGTGCCCTTGATCTGGTGTTTCTCTGTCCCCCCATTGGCAGCATTCTCAGTGTCGCCTTGGATATTACCCCCTACCTCAGTCCAGAAACAGTGCTGACAGACGTGGGATCCGTCAAGGGAGAAATTGTCCCCGCCCTCGAAAAACTCTGGCCTCGCTATGTCGGTGGGCACCCGATGGCCGGTACCGCAGAATCCGGCATTGAAGCGGCGCAAGCCCATCTCTTTGACAATGCCCCCTATGTTCTCACCCCAACCCTCTACACTGACAGTGCGGCCATTGACTGTGTGGCTGGTGTGGTCAATGATCTCGGCGCCAAGCTACTCTATGCCACCCCCTCGGATCACGATCGCGCTGTTGCTTGGATTTCCCACCTTCCCGTCCTCGTGAGTGCAGCACTGATTCTTGCGAATGCCCAAGAAGCCAATGAGCCGATTCGGAAGCTTGCCCAGCAGTTGGCTAGCTCCGGCTTTCGCGATACCAGCCGTGTTGGCGGCGGCAATCCAGAGTTGGGACGGATGATGGCGGAATATAACCGCGCGGCGTTGCGCCACTGCCTGATCCACTACCGTGCCACCCTTGATGATCTGATTCGCCAAGTGGAGCAGGAGGACTGGGAGCGGCTGCAAACCACCCTAGAACAGGCGCAAGCCTACCGCGAGCAGGTCTATCCCTCAGGGACGCCGCCGGTAGTTTAAACGACGCACAATCCAGTAACTGGCAGACAAGGCCAAGATGGCGATCGCCAGCCCCAAGAGCTTTGCCACCGTTTCCGGTTGGCCAATATCCAGAATGATAATTTTGCGGGCAATGGCAATTAGAGACGTGACAATTACTAGCTCAACGATTTGCGACGAGACGTGGGTTTTCAGGTAGGCGGTGATATTTTCAAGAATCTCCAGAGCCACAAGCACATTGAGAAAGAGGCCAAAGATTTTCACCAGTTCAAGGCTAAACTGTCCCAAGGGGGGTGAGAATAGCTCCACGGTCAAAATCCGCCCCAAATCAATAATGGCGACGATGACCACCAGCAGCATCCCGATCGCCAGCACCCGAGTCGCGATCCCCTCAATCTGACTGAGCAACTGCAAAAACCGCTGATTGTCCTGAAGTAGAAGAATTACCTCTTGCCAAAAGAGAATCAAAGGCCGTAGCCAGCATCGCATCCCTAGACCTCAGCCAGAAGAACAAGGGGAGTGTAGGCTACTGGTTCCACCAAACGAGTGTTGAGGCCTAGCCGCTGAAACGCCACTTGCAGTTCCTCAAGGGTGCCTTTGACCGAGAGCAGTCGCGGTAGCCATCCCTGAAGACGGAGGGTACCATTGCCAGCAGTGGTGATCATCACCTTGGGCTGAAGCCATTGTCCCAATTCCAATGCCGTTTTGCCCCCCTTGAGAATCGCACCCACCATGGGTAAACAGACATCCAACAGCGGCGTAATCACCACATCCACCTTGCCGTAGGTGCGCAGCCACGAATCATGACAGCCGTGGGGTTCATAGTAGAGACTTTGAGTGCCCCAGCGCACAATGTAACCATTTTCCTGTTGACGAGGGCCGATACTGGCGCCCTTGGTGGCTTGGATTGTGAGATCGCGGTACGTGTAGGTTTGGTGGGGGCTAAGGGCAATCACTGTTTCAAAGCCAAGGCCTTGGGCAACTTTGGCAGCACTGGGGGAGGCAATGACCGGTAGGGCGCGATCGCAGGTGCGGAGGGTAGGTTCATGGCAGTGATCTGGTAGCCCTTGGGAAAGCAAAATGACATCCCCATCGCTTGGCATGGGGCAGGGGCGCGATCGCTCCGCCTGAAACAGCCAAGGCGTGTTGCCAAAAGTCAGTGCCCCCACAAACCACGGATCAACCAAAATCCGCGTATGACCTAACTTCCACAACCAAGTATTGCTCTCCAACCACGTTAACTGCATTGCCCCGCTCCTACAGTAATCGCGCCAAGATATTGTAAATTAGCAAAAAAATGTTGCCCATAACCATGCAACCCAACCCCACTAAACCACAAATGAGCAGCGCTGTCACACCCCCTAGGCCTGCTTGCAAGAGGGGGACAAAAAAAAGAACTGCCCCTGAAATGACTGCAATGATCAACTGCTCCCAGTGTTCAATCCAGCGTTTGTACTGCAAAAACACCAAAAAGGCAAATAGAGCACCAATCAACCCCGCACTCACACCAACAGGCAACTGCCAAGCGGTCATCAAACTAAAAATCATCAACCCCAAGGCCGTCATTTCAAAGCCCGTAAAGCCAGCACCAATGAGAATTTTCAATGCCGGTAAGGGAGGCGCAGGCTGGCGGGGCGGTTTTGCTTTCGGACGTGGTGTGCTGGTCGGTGGCATCACCGGTCCAGGTGAAGGAGGGGGTGCCGGTTGTGACACTACGGGTGGCGGGGAAGGGGGTGCTACTGTTACTGGTTGTGGCAGTGGAGGCGGTGGTGGGGCGGGGGTAGAGTAAGCATTTAAGTCCGCTAAGACCTCTGCCGCTGATTGGTAGCGATCGCTAGGCGCCGGTTGTAGCATGCGATCGAGAATGGCTTGCAGTTGTGGACTGACTTGGGCATAGGAATGCCAATGCCAGCGGTTGTTATAAGCGTCGAATAGCTCACTGGGATCTTTGCCGGTCAGCAATATGATACAAGTCACTGCTAAGGCATAGAGATCTGAACTGGGATAGACCCGTTCCCCCCGTGCTTGTTCCGGTGGCGCATAGTATTGGGTATAAATACCCGTAAAGTGTCCTTGTTGTCCCCCCGCTTGGGAAATCTGCTTCACCGCACCAAAATCCAGCAGATAGAGCCGCCCTTGGCCGGGAAACTTTGTCTTGCTGGGGTGCTGGCGCATAATATTTGAGAGCTTAATATCACGGTGGATCGAGCCGTGGTCATGGACGTACTGCAACACGGGTAGGAGTTCCCGCAGCACCTGCCGCACCTCTTCCTCACTAAAGCATCCCTTTTGAGCCAGTTCATCCTCGAGGGTTTCGCCGTCAATATATTCCTGTACCAAGTAGAAATACTGCTCTACCCCTTGTCCATCCACACTGGGGACTTCTTCAGCAAAAAATGCTAGTAAATCAGGAATCTGCGCATGCTGCCCCAGTTGGTCGAGAACTTCACCCTCTCGCTCAAAGAGTTCCTGAGCTTTTTGCCGACTCTGGGGATCGGACACGTTGGGACGAAATTGCTTAATCACACACTCACGCCGACCAGGGGTATCCAAATCCCGTGCTAGATAGGCCGCCCCAAACCCCCCCTGACCCAGAACCCGCTCTGCAACGTATCGTCCCCGTAGAATCAAGGGCATCCCACAGGCCGTACAAAATCGCTCCGCCACGCGACTGTAGCGTTTGTTGGGGTTGTCTAAGTCTGGAACATCGTTTTGGGGACAACGACAGTGGGGACGGGTGCAATAGACAAGCATGGCAAGGGTGGCAAGATCGTTTCCTTGATCATCATAGTGCCGTCATGGCAGGCAAGGCTAAGCCAAAGACCCAATACTTTTTGGGCGAACACTGAGTAAAGCTGATGGTCGGACTCGAACCGACGACCTACTGATTACAAGTCAGTTGCTCTACCAACTGAGCTACACCAGCACTACCCCTAGTGTACTACGCTTTGGCAGTAGTGAGAAATCCGAGACTATAGTCTCTTTCATAAACAATTGCGCACTGCCAAGCCAGATAGACAGTCTAAAATAAGGCTGCATGCTCAGTTAGAACAGTTAGCCTTGGCATCTTGAGCTGTTTATGATTTATTGCAAAACACTGCAGACATCGGCAAAGTGTAGGAAAATAGGCTAAATCTCGATGAGTTTGCTGTGGCAGTTCCACACCCGTGATTATTCTGCACCTGTTAGATCCTTGGAAACGCACCCCGGTCAAAACATGGCGTTTCCCGATTAAAACGACCATCCGTATTGGTCGTGCCGCAGATAACGATGTGATTCTCAATGATATTCTCATTAGTCGCTATCACGCTGAACTGTGTTGCTATCGGGATCCAGAAAATCTCGGACGTTGGTATCTCAAAAGTTTGGGGGCGATCGGGACGTTTGTTGATGGTCGCCTTGTTGATGAGAGCAAACTTGCCAGTGGCAGTCTCATTCAGCTAGGCCCCACAGGCCCAATTCTTGAATTCCATGAGCAAACCTTTCGCCGCAGTGCGCCCACCCTCAGTGAGTGTACCCATGCCGGTAATATGCCGGGGAATCTGTTTTGCATTCACTGTGGTCAACCCCTCAATGTGCAGCGCACCATACGCAACTATCACATCCTGCGCCTTTTAGGGCATGGCGGCATTGGCACAACCTACTTGGCCTGTGAAGCGCAACCCTCCGGGGGATGGACTGGCAAGGTACCGGAGGTGTGGGTTCTCAAAGAACTGCGGTCTGATATGGAGGACAATGAAAAGGCACAGGAACTCTTTGAACGGGAAGCTCGCATCTTACAGCTCCTTGACCATGCAGGGATTCCCCGCTTTTATGACTTTTTTGTGGAAGATGGTAAAAGCTATTTGGTGATGGAACTCATTCATGGCATTGACCTAGAGCGCTGGGTACTGCGCAATGGCACGGTGCCGATTCCTCAGGCGGTGCAGTGGATGATTCAAACCTGCGGTGTCTTGGACTATCTGCACAATCAGGATCCACCCGTGATTCATCGGGATCTCAAACCCAGTAACCTACTGGTGCGATCGCGCGATAACCAAATTGTTTTGATTGACTTTGGGGCGGTCAAAGAACTGGGGCATTCCCCCGGTGGCACCCGCATTGCCGTGGAGGGCTACAGTGCTCCGGAACAGATGATGGGTCAACCCACCATTCAGTCGGATCTATTTGCAGTAGGCGCAACCCTAGCCTTTTTGCTGTTGGGGGATAGTCCGATTCGTTTCTATCACCACTGTGATGGCTTTCATCGCCTTGATGTTTCGGATCGCCCCGAGATTCCCGACCCCTTGAAACAGGTGTTGCACCGCGCTACGGCTCCTCTGTTGCCCGATCGCTATCCTTCCGCGATTGCTTTGGCCAAAGCGCTGAGGGAGGCTCTGGCGGCAGTGTCCCAGGCGTCCTCCCACGTTTGAGTCCCAAGTTTTTAAGGTCATTTTGCGTTTCTATGATTTATCTGCCTGTTACTGCTCTACTTTTTGTGCTGCTGTTACTGTCGCTGCCTTTCCTTTGGCTAGCGATCGCCCTCGATGCTGTACAAGTGGCCGTTGCCAAGTTGGGCTTTTCACCTACTGCTGCTTCGGTCTTACTGCTGCTTGTGATTCTCGGCAGCACGATTAATATCCCCCTCTATGAGCGGGTTTCTACGGTGGCCATTGTTCCCGACTTTGAAGAACTCTGGCTCAGTCGGTTTTGGGGCATTCCCCTGCGCAAAATTGAGCAAAAGACGATTGTGGCACTGAATGTGGGGGGCGGCTTGATCCCGACGGTGCTAGCCCTCTATCAATTTACCCGCGTCAGTCCCTTGGCAATTCTCTTGGTGACGGCAATTGTGGCCGCTGTCAGTTACTACTCTGCTCAGGTGGTACCGGGGATTGGTATTCAAATGAATGCCTTGGTCGCGCCCCTAACAGCAGCAATGACAGCCATTTTGATTTCTGGGGGCGTGGCGGCGGCACCCATTGCCTTTGCCGGAGGTGTGCTGGGAACCCTGATTGGTGCAGATTTACTCCACCTACGGGAAATTGAGCGGATGTCGGCGGGAGTGCTGAGTATTGGTGGTGCGGGTGTTTTTGATGGTATTGCCTTATGTGGGCTATTTGCCCTGCTATTAACTTAGGCATACCCGTAGTAGGAATGACCATGATAAAGTGCTGGATGGAATGCTAAAACCTGTGAGAAAGGATCTATGGGTCTGCTGGCTGGCTATCAATTTGTCAAGGATTTAGAATCCGCTGGGGCATTGGCACTCTTTGTTCCCCCGGAGGGTGGTTTTGAGGGTCGTTATCAACGGCGACTGCGTTCCAAGGGCTATACCACCTTGCACATGAGCGCACCGGGTTTGGGGGATTTAGCAGCCTACCTGACCCAAGCGCACGGGATTCGTCCGGCTCACACGGGCAAGGAAGACATTCGCGTTTATTTCCAGCCCCCCCTAGTGACCTACCACTTGGAAAACCTGCCCCCCAATGCCAAGGGACTGGTGCTTTGGCTGATTGATGGCAAGCGGCTCTCAAGGCAGGAATTTGCCTACTTGGCACAGTTAACCCAGACCCTACCGAAGTTCAAAGTGGTGGTGGAAGTGGGGGGCGATCGCACTGTGCGCTGGGAACCCCTTGCTGATTGGGTCGCTGCCGCTTAAGACCAGACACGTCTTGCGTCAATCAATAAACTGCCTACTCACCCCTTGACGGTTCCCCTGAAACCCTGAAGGATATAGGTCAAGAGAGCGCGATCGCGCTGTATCAAAAATAACCATTGGGGAAGGGACAATGACCTCGAATTCCGATATTTCAGGGAAAAAAACTGCAGCCGGCATTTGCGGTATTCTCTTGGGTGCCTTGGGCATTCACAAGTTTGTTCTCGGCTACAACACGGAGGGCTTGATCATGCTACTGGTGAGTCTTTTGACCTGTGGCCTGCTTGCCCCTGTCATAGCCATTATTGGCCTCATTGAGGGCATTATTTACCTGACCAAAAGTGATCAAGAATTTCACAGAACATACATTGCTAACAAAAAAGGCTGGTTTTAGATCCTAGGGCTGGTTCCATCGCAGGCGCATCAGGGGGTCAGCCTATGGCCATCGTTGGCCTGTTAGAATAACATGCGTGGCATTTACCCATCAGCGTCTTCTGGCATATCCATTGCAGCCCAGCAGTGACCTACGAACCCCTGCATCACAAATATCGTCCCCAACGCTTTGCAGATCTAGTGGGTCAAGGGGCGATCGCCACCACGCTTACCCAAGCCCTACTCAAGGAGCGCATTGCCCCTGCCTATCTTTTTTGTGGTCCTCGCGGCACGGGTAAAACCTCTAGTGCCCGTATTTTGGCTAAGTCCCTCAACTGCCTGAGGAGTGCCAAGCCTACCCCCGATCCCTGTGGCCAGTGTGAAGTCTGCCGTCAGGTGGCCAACGGCAACAGCTTAGATGTGATTGAAATTGATGCTGCCAGCCACACGGGGGTGGACAATATCCGCGAACTGATTGAGAAGGCACAATTTGCCCCAGTACAGTGTCGCTACAAAGTTTATGTGATTGACGAATGCCACATGCTCAGTGTGTCGGCCTTCAATGCCCTCCTCAAAACCCTAGAGGAGCCGCCGCCCCATGTGGTCTTTGTCCTTGCCACCACAGATCCGCAGCGAGTCTTGCCAACAATTATTTCCCGCTGTCAGCGGTTTGATTTTCGGCGGATTCCCCTAGGGGAGATGGTTGCCCACCTTCAGCACATTGCCGATAAGGAGCAAATTGACATTGAGCCGCAGGCCTTGACCCTGGTGGCGCAATTGTCCCAAGGGGGACTGCGGGATGCTGAAAGCTTGCTGGATCAGTTGAGCTTATATCCTGAACGGATCACCGTAGAACATGTATGGCAACTGGCTGGGGCAGTACCAGAACAGGATCTGCGGCAATTGCTGGGGGCGATCGCCCGTCGGGATGCGGTGGCGGTTCTTGAGCACACCCGCCAATTACTAGAACGGGGTCGCGATCCGCTGACAATTCTGCAAAATCTGGCCAGTCTCTACCGTGATTTGCTCTTGGCGAAAACCGTCCCTGAACGGCAGGACTTGGTAGCCCTGACAGCAGAAACTTGGCAGGCTTTGATTGCCGTTGCTGAGGGATGGTCCGTTGAGGAGATTCTGCATGCCCAACAACATCTGCGCACCTGTGAAAGCCAAATCAAACAGAGCAGTCAACCCCGTCTCTGGCTGGAAATTAGCATTCTGGGGTTGATGACGGAAACGGCACCCCAATCCAGTGTGCCCAATGTAGCGCCTACTGCCATTCCGAAGCTCACGATTGTCTCGCCCCCTCAGCCTGACCCCCCAGGGATTGCGGCACCCCCCAAGGAGTCAGAGTCACCAGTCAAACATATTCAAATTAAAGACACGAAAGACACGGTTGCTCCAGCTCCTGAACCCAAGCCAACCCCTGAACCGCGGGCAGATCATACCGAACCTGTGTGGGAACAGGCACTACAGGTCTTGCAGCAGATGCAAATGAGCACCTATGCTCTGCTCTCGCAGCATGGTCATCTGCGACAAATGAGCGATCGCGAGGTGCACATCGGCATTGTTAATCAAACTTTGTTAAATCTGACAAAGAATAACCAAGCCAAAATTGAAGCCGCCTTTGCCCAAGTTCTAGGCCGCCGCATCAAAGTCGCCTTTGAGATTGCCCCCCTACCCCACAAAACCACGCCTGCGCCAAAAGCCAAGGAGCCGCCGCACTCCGCTGTCGTCGTTCCCTTTCAGCCACGGGAAGAGCCACCGCCACCCCCCATAGAACCAACCTCTACTCCACCCCCGCCCCCTCTCACCACTGCCCCGGATCCTGTGCGTGAATCTGCCGAAAAACTGGCACGATTCTTTAACGGGGTGGTTATTCGCTTACCCGATGAGGGAGAAAGTCCAGACACCCCAATTGCTGAAGCCTCTGAGGAGGATGAGCTTGAGTTTTAAGGGCTGTCGGGGTCTAGGCTTGATCGAGGGATTGCGCAACAGCAAGATGCAATTGAATTTTTGGCTCTGAGTCAAGGGGGGTCTGAAGCTGCGCCTGTAACGCCGCCACTGCCGTCAAAAAGGCTGTCAAATCTAGGCCGCAAAAGTTCGGATCACACTGCTCTAGACGACGCCGCCCTTCCCCCAACAGCAAAATCGCCCCCCGCTGGTTACCCCGACTCAGGTGATAGCAGGCCACGGCAATTTGTAGCAGACCTTGGTAAAACGTGCGCTCAGGTTCACTGGCCTCTAACCAGATGGCTTCGAGGGTGTCATGGCAGGCATAGAATTCGCCGCTGTTGAATTGAGTGATGGCTAGGGCAAGCTCAGGACGCATCATTGATTGGGAAAGCGCAATGGGCGATAATAGTAAAGAATCATGACATTTTTTAACGAATATCGGCAGAGCTTGTGCAAAATCCTCGAACTGTCTCTGATACCAAACGCGCCTTTTATGCAGCTCACACGCGACCGATTCACTCGATCTACCGTCGCTTTATTGAAGAACTGCTGGTCGAAATCCACCTGCTGCGCGTCAATGTAGATTTTCGCTACTCTCCCCTATTTGCCCTTGGGGTCGTGACCGCCTTTGACCAGTTTATGGAGGGGTATCAGCCTGAGGGCGATCGCGCCAGTATTTTTCATGCCCTCTGCGGCGCTGAGGAAATGAACCCGCAACAGCTGCAGGCGGATGCCGCCAGTTGGCAACAGTACCAAGGCCGCCCCTTGAGTCAAATCCTCGATGAACTCAACAGGGGTCAACCCAGTGCCCCCCTCAACAGCCTCAACCACGAGGGCAAATATAGCCGCCTCCATGCGGTAGGACTGTATGCCTTCCTTGAGGAGCTGGCGGGGGATCTGACAACGAATCTCAACGAGACACTGGATCAACTGGCTCCCGTCATTAAGCTGCCGATCGAGAAAGTCAAGCGGGATCTTGAACTCTACCGCAGCAACCTCGACAAAATCAATCAGGCTCGCAGTCTGATGAAAGAACTTGTGGAGCAAGAACGCAAGCGTCGTGCTCAGGAGACCTCTCCCCCACCCGCTGTAGATGCTAGTTCCGATGCACCGGCCTGATCCGCCCCAACTCATTACCCTCGATGCGGTCGGCACCCTCTTTGGCCTACGGGAATCCGTGGGTACCGTTTATGGTCGCTTTGCTGCTGAAGTCGGGGTTCAGGTTGATTCAGCCGCATTAGATGTGGCCTTCTTTAAGGCCTTTAGGGCTACCCCGCCCTGCGCTTTCCCTGATCTTGAGGCTTCACAACGGGCAGAGGCAGAATTGCGGTGGTGGCAAGGGGTTGCGGCAGACACATTTCGCCGCGCGGGCGTCTTGGATCAATTTGCTGATTTTGAGACGTTTTTTGCTCCAGTCTTTGCCTACTATGCCACGGCTGAACCTTGGTCTCTGTATGAGGATGTCTTGCCTGCTTTGAAGAATTGGCAAACGCAGGATATTCCCCTGAGGGTGGTGTCCAATTTTGATAGCCGTTTGTATGGTGTCCTCGAGGCCTTGGGGTTAGCGCCGTTTTTCAAGGAGGTGTGGATTTCCAGTGAGGTGGGGGCGGCGAAACCGAATCGGCTGATCTTTGAGCGGGCGGTGACCCCCTATGCGACCTCTCAGGTTTGGCACATTGGTGACAGTTGGGAGGATGATGTCCTCGGTGCCCAAGGTGCTGGTCTGCAAGCGATTTGGCTGCGGCGCGATCGCCCGCTCTTGCCAGATCCAAGTATCAAGGAGACCCGAGCAGTGCCACAAATTGCTGACCTCTCAGAGGCGCAAGTTATACTGAGTGGGAAAGCGTCATAACGGAATCAGCGGTGACAAGCCAAATTTGTATTCTAGGTGGTGGGTTTGGCGGCCTTTATACCGCCCTCCGCCTTGCTCAATTTCCTTGGTCTGCGCCTCCAGAGATCACCCTTGTGGATCAGAGCGATCGCTTTGTCTTTACTCCCCTCCTTTACGAATTAATTACAGGGGAGCTACAGGCGTGGGAAATTGCCCCGCCCTTTGTTGAGTTGCTCAAGGAGACTCCGGTCGTCTTTCATCAGGGAACTGTGAGCGCTGTGGATCTCAAGGAAAAAACGGTGCACTTGACTGAGGGCACCCCGCTCACCTACGACAAACTGGTTCTCGCCTTGGGAGGGGAAACCCCTAAAAACAGCATTCCCGGTGTCGCAGAGTATGCCTTGACCTTCCGAATTCTCAGTGATGCCTACCGTCTCGAAGAAGCGTTGCAACGGCGGGAGCGCTCCGATCGCGATCGCATCCGCGTGGTGGTGGTCGGTGCTGGTCCTAGTGGCGTGGAATTGGCCTGTAAACTAGCGGAGCGCTTGGGCAGCCGCGGGCGCATTCGTTTGGTGGATCGCAACACCGAGATTCTCAAGTCTTCTCCAGAATTTAATCGCAAGGCAGCTCTGCGTGCCCTTGAAGAGCGGGGGGTTTGGATTGATTTAGAAACAACCCCGGTTGCTGTCACTGCGGATCAGATTTCCCTGCAATACAAAGACCGCGTGGATGATCTGCCCGTTGATATTGTCCTATGGACGGTGGGTACAGCCGTTTCACCCGTGATTGCTGCCCTTGATTTGCCCAAAACCTCCACGGGGCGCCTGCAGGTGATGCCCACATTGCAAGTCGTTGATCATCCAGAGATTTTTGGCCTTGGGGATGCCGCGGATGCGGTAGATGAACAGGGACAACCGATTCCCCATACGGCACAGGCGGCTTTTCAACAGGCGGATTATGCGGCTTGGAATCTTTGGGCCAGTCTGAGCGATCGCCCGCTACTGCCCTGTCGTTATTCCCATCTCGGTGAGATGCTCACCCTCGGAACTGATCGCGCCGCCTTGGCAGGGCTAGGACTGACCCTCGATGGCCCTCTGGCTTACTTGGCACGCCGACTGGCCTACCTCTACCGCATGCCCACCTTTGAACATCAACTGAAGGTGGGGCTGAACTGGATGGCGAAACCAATTTTGGATCTGTTGACCGGCACCGTGAACTAGAACGTGTGCGCATTCTTGGCCTAGACCCCGGCCTTGCTACCCTTGGCTATGGCTGTATTGAGGTGCAGAACAACACCTGCCAAGTGTGTGATTTTGGTGTGATTACCACTCCTGCGGATATGCCCGCGGGCGATCGCCTCCAGAGTCTCTACAGCGATCTGCACACGTTAATTCCTGCCCTCCAACCAGATTTAGTGGCTTTGGAGCGCCTCTTTTTCTACAAAATGAGCCATACGATTGTGGTTGCTCAAGCGCGGGGCGTGATTCTTTTAGTCCTGAGTCAACTGCACTGTCCCCTAATGGAATTCACCCCTCCCCAAGTGAAGCAAGCCCTCACCGGCTATGGCAATGCCGCGAAAATAGACGTTCAACAGGCGGTGCAACGGGAACTCAATCTCAGCACGCTGCCCAAGCCCGATGACGCTGCCGATGCCCTAGCGATCGCCCTCACGGCCAGTCGTCACTGCCCCTGCCTCGACACTTGACCAAGCCATTGCCACCGCTTCACTGAGCCATTGGCGGGTTTTGCGATCTAGCAGATCATCCTCGGCGAGTACCCATTCCTGAACCTGCGCTAGACTGTGGCCTTCGGCACGGCAAATCGTAATCACGCCGGCGATCGCTGCCGCCACCACCTCTTCACTGACAGGCTGCTGGCTGAGGGCTGCTATTTCTTCGAGACTCCTTGGAATGGGATAATGCATAGGGCAACAGGGTAATTCTGAGAAACCGTAAACTCTCTTAAACTGTTTAGTACAGTGAAGTTTACGCCAAATCGTGCCGTTGTCAAGCTCCTTAGCGGACTTTTGAAACAAAATGCAAGAACTGTTATACCTTGAGGTGCCCACTCCCGATACCGCAGCGGTGATTCACTGGCTGCACCACACCTTTGAGCCGCGCATTGGCACCATTGCGCCAAAACCGACCGGGGGTTGCTGGCAGGTTCCTGAGGCGCCCACGGAACTGGCCATTTTCCTGTGGAGCTTGCAGCGAACCACATACCTCAAGGTGATGCGCTGGGGAAAGCGGCCTTTCCCCCAGGAGCGTGCCTGTCTCCAACACCTTCAACAGCATTTGCGTTTGGCCTTTCCACTGCAACCTGAGGCGCTTCCCCCTTGGCCGGCTGGCAAGACAATTTTTGAAGCTTTGGCCGATCGCTATCCGCTGACCGTGAAATACTTCCAACACATGCCCCAAGGTGAGGCGGATTTAGAGCGGGTTTATTGGTGGGAGCAACGCTGGCGCCAAGGGGTACAACAGCCCACGCCCCCGGTTCCTGTTTTGCACACTGCAACGACACCCTGTGATCCCCCTCGCTATGACCTAGTTTATGTGGGGGGTGCCTTGGGGGTGATCCACGCAGCGGTGATGGCGCGGTTGGGCTATCGGGTTCTGGTGATCGAGCGGTTGCCCTTTGGCCGCATGAATCGGGAGTGGAATATCTCCCGCATGGAATTTCAGAGTCTGATTGATTTGGGCTTGTTTACGACTGCGGAGTTTGAGAGCCTGATTGCCCGCGAGTACCGCGATGGCTTTAACAAGTTCTTTGATGCCACTAGTCCTCCCCATTGTCGGGCACCCGTACTGCACACCCCGACGGTTCTCAATATTGCCCTTGACTCGGCCAAATTCCTGCATCTGTGCGGTGAGAAACTGCGCCAAGCGGGGGGTGAGATTTGGGATTGGACAGAATTTGAGACAGCCACGATTCATCCCAATGGTGTGGTTCTGCAAACCCAGCACCGCCAAACCCAAGAACAGCGACAGGCGATCGCCCGTGTCCTCATTGATGCGATGGGCACCGCCTCCCCCATTGCCCGTCAACTGAACGGCGGTCGTGCCTATGATAGCGTCTGTCCGACGGTGGGGGCGATCGTCAAGGGCATTGTCCCAGAGGTTTGGGATGGCAACTATGGCGATGTTCTCTTTAGCCACGGCGATATTTCGCGGGGACGGCAACTCATTTGGGAACTGTTTCCGGGAGCGGGGGAAGAGCGCACCATTTATCTCTTTCACTACCACCACATCCAGCCAGAGTTTCCCGGCTCTTTGCTGGAACTGTACGAGGACTTTTTTACCATCCTGCCGGAGTACCGCCGCTGCGATCTCGATCAACTCACTTGGGTCAAACCCACCTTTGGTTACATCCCCGGCTACTTTAGCCACCACCGGGGCGATCGCGCGGTGGCCTTTGATCGCGTCTTGGCCATTGGCGATGCCGCCTCACTCCAGTCTCCCTTGGTGTTTACTGGTTTTGGCTCCCTGGTGCGCAACCTGCCCCGCTTGACGGATCTACTGGACACCGCCCTGCGTCATGACCTTGTGCAAAAGCAATTCCTCAACCAAATTCGCGCTTATCAGAGCAATACAGCGGTGACATGGCTCTTTTCACGGGGAATGATGGTGCCCAGCGATCGCCCCCTGCCCCCAGAGCGCGTCAATGCCACGTTGAACACCTTTTTTGGCATCCTCGCCCAGGAATCCCCCGAATTGGCCGATCGCTTTATCAAAGACCGTGCGGGTTGGCTCCCCTTTAACCGTATGGCACTGCGAGCTGCTTGGCAAAACCCCGGCCTCCTTTGGTGGATCTACGAAATGGTGGGGGTTGGGGATCTGCTGCGCTGGCTGCAAAGCTACCTCAGTTTTAGCTTGGATGCCCTGTACCATGCCCTCTTTGGCTTTTGGCTGCCCCCCTTGGTGCGCCGTTGTCAACCGTGGCTAGAACCCATGGCACCACAACTTTGGTTTTGGCTCTTGGTGCAAAGCTATGCCCTGAGCTACTCTGTGGGGCAACCCCGCCTTGAGCGTCCTTTGGCACCGCTGCCAACCCCTAGAGTTGATCAAGCGGTTTCCCCTCGCTAACCTTGGGAACAAAGGTGTTGCGGAGAGAATGACGGTGAATGCAGCAGAGCAGGCAGTGACCGTGCAGATGGCCAGCAAATTGGGGGCGATCGTCCACCTCTTTAAGCAGTGCAATGCGGATCTGCGGGCAGACCTGCACCCTTGGGCCGATGACCCCCATACCCGCAACCTAGTGGATCCCGATTCAATTGACATTGGTTTTCACCTACCGGGCTGGAGTCGCCGCTGGCAAGCCCGCAGTTTGCTTCTGCAAATTCGCCTCTATTGCGATCCAGACTCTCCCCAGCGCCGTGCCATTGGTCTAGACATCGTGGGGTTTAGCTATATGAGTGAGCAGTGGCGGTTCAGTAGTATTGGTGCTGGCGTATTCAGTGGTAACAATCTGCCCAGCGAAGACCTCCAACAGCAACTGCGCTCGATTAGTCAAAAAATCCTTGCGGTCTTAAATACTTAACTTGTAGGGCAGCAACTCTTCGGCAATGCTACATCCAACCGTCTCCTTTCTGGTGGGAACCTTGGCTGCATTGTTTCCAATTGCAGACCCCATTGGTGCAGTGCCTGTCTTTTGTGCCCTAACAGCTAGACATCCCCTCAAATACCGTCGGCAGAAAGCCAAAGAAACGGCCGTGAACGTTTTCGCGGTTTTAGTCACCTTCTTTCTCGTGGGTAAGTTTATCCTTGGCTTTTTTGGGATTTCCTTAGCAGTGGTGCGCATTGCTGGGGGCTTAATTGTCGCTCACACCGCTTGGCAAATGGTCACTTCGCATCAGCGCTTAACGCTTCAGGAGCACGCCGAAGCCATTGATAAAGACGATATTGCATTGACACCCATGGCGGTTCCGTTGATTAGTGGCCCAGGGGCGATCGGGGTGACGATGACGTTATCAACACGCTGCCAAATTTGGGAAGAGTACCTCGGTTGTCTATTGGGAATTGGATTGTTTAGTGGCGTAGTTTATCTTTGTCTTTTGTTAGGTGAATCTGTGATGCAAAAGTGGGGCAAAACGGGTGTCGGTGCATTAACCCGTATTCTCGGATTCCTGATTCTGGCGATCGCTGTGCAGTTTATCGCCGATGGCAGTCTGGAATTGATGAGGACAAAGCTATGTGAAAGTCGCTAAACTAAGCCCTTGATGGCATGAACCTAATTGATTTTCAACATGACCCTATTGCGCCTTTTTGTCTATGGCACCCTTAAACCCGGCTATCAACCCCATGAAATCCTCTGTCGGCCTTGGCTGAGTGCCCATCAATCAGCGCTGGTGAGAGGTCGCCTTTATCACCTACCGATGGGGTATCCCGGTCTGACGGCTGAGGAAGGTTGGGTGCAGGGGGAGTTACTGATCTTTCATGATCCACCTCCCAGCGTATTGGCGCGGCTGGATGCCTTTGAAGGCTACCATCCGAACTTGGCTCCCGAAGTAAATGCCTACCATCGCCAACAGGTGCCAGTGTATGACTTGAATCATCAACCTTTGGGCACAGCATGGGCTTATATGATGAGCACTGAGCGGGTGCGGGATGTCAACGGCGAATGGCTGCTAGAGGGGGTGTGGAATCGGCCAACAGACCTACGTGCCTAGACTTGGGTTTTAGCAGTGGTTTTTGCGGGCTTGGCGGAAGCCACATGGAGTTCCTTGAGTTGCTGTGGCTCAACACTGCTGGGGGCACCGGTAAGAAGGCAACGCGCCTGTTGGGTTTTCGGGAAAGCAATGGTGTCGCGAATGGAGTCTTCGCCGGCAAGGAGCATGACTAAGCGATCTAGGCCATAGGCAATACCCCCGTGGGGAGGGGTACCAAATTCAAAGGCCTCGAGAAGGAAGCCAAATTTTTCTTGGGCAGCCGTCTCATCAAGGCCGATGGTTTCAAAAACTTGCCGCTGCAATTCCGGTTGATAAATACGCAGACTGCCGCCGCCCACTTCGTAGCCATTGAAGATCAGATCGTAGGCTTGGGCACGGGCAGTTTTGAGATCCTCAAGGTCGGCGGGATGGGGTGCCGTAAAGGGATGGTGCAAGGCCTCAAGGCGCTTTTCTTCGGCATTCCACTCAAACATGGGGAAATCCACCACCCACAGCAGATGGGTTGCCGTCGGATCAATGAGGTCAAATTCACGGGCAATGGTCTGGCGCAGGCGATCAAGGGTTTTATTCACCGTTGCCGTATCCCCTGCCCCAAACAGGAGGAGATGCCCCGGCTCGGCACCCGTGCGCTCTAAGAGCGTGGCTTTCTGCTCTGGGGAGAGGTTATCCTTGATGGCACCAATGGTGTCAATCTCGCCGTTGTCGCGAACGCGGATATAAGCCAGCCCCTTGGCGCCGGCAGTGGTGGCCTCTTGGAAGAGATCGCCGCCGGGTTTAATGCGCACGTTCGAGATGCGGTCGTTACCATTGGGAATCGGCAAAATTTTCACCACGCCCCCTTGGGCGATCGCGCCACTAAAAACTTTGAAACCAGAGTCTTTCAGAATATCGGAGACATCCACCAGTTCAAGGCCATAGCGGGTATCGGGCTTATCGGTGCCATAGCGATCCATGGCCTCTTGGTAACTCAGGCGGGGAAAGGGGCGCGGCAGATCAATGCCCTTCACGGTTTTGAAAATGTGGCAGATGAGTGCTTCGTTGAGATCAATAATTTCATCCTGATCCATGAAGCTCATTTCCATGTCCAGTTGCGTAAATTCTGGCTGGCGATCGGCCCTTAAGTCCTCATCGCGAAAGCAGCGAGCAATCTGGTAATAGCGATCGCACCCCGCCACCATCAACAACTGCTTGAACAATTGCGGCGATTGAGGGAGGGCAAACCATTCTCCCGGATTCACGCGACTGGGCACTAGATAATCGCGAGCCCCCTCCGGCGTCGAGCGGGTGAGAATAGGAGTTTCCACCTCAATAAAGCCCGCCTCATCCTCGAGGAAGCGCCGCATGGCTTGGACAACGCGATGGCGTAACTGCAAATTCCGTGCCATCCGTTCCCGCCGTAGATCAAGATAGCGGTAGCGCAGCCGCACCTCTTCCCGCACTGGCTCATTCTCGGTGCTGGAGATGGCAAAGGGCAGTTGCTGGCGCACCGTATTGAGGACATCAATGTGATCGGCGTAGATCTCAATGTCCCCCGTGGCCAATTTTGGGTTCACCGAATCCGCAGGGCGCTTGCTGACACGGCCAACAATTTTTACCACATACTCACTGCGCAGGCGATCGGCTTGAGCATAGGAGTCGGGAGTGCGCTGGGGATCACTGACAATTTGGACAATGCCGGAGCGATCGCGCAAATCAATAAAGATCACGCCGCCATGATCACGCCGCCGATCCACCCAACCGTAGAGGGTGACGGTTGTTCCGACATCCGTTAGCCGAACATCGCCACAGTAGTGTGTGCGCATAGACCCCAATGATTTGTGAGTATGTTGGTAAAGCCTTACTATTTTAGCGGTTCACCGCCCTACCGTTAGCGGAGCATCCCCAAAGAATCACAGGTTTGCAGGAGGGCTGCACTTTAGAAATCGCAACAGAAGTTTGCAGGACTTCATGTGGATTCCCTAACTTTAGTTGCAGCTTCAGCAGATTGCGCCCCAATTTCCGAGGGGCAACGTATGGTAGTAGATAGGTAAAATCTAAAGAAAACCTTAAAAGGAGGGCAAGTATGACCCCCTCTCTCCTCCGGCAGTTCTGGCACTTTGTTGAGCAAGTACAGGTGGGACGATTGTTGAGTATGGATGATCACGCCCTACAGGGGTGGCTGGTGACGCAGTTTAGTGACGTTTATCCTTTAGAGCATAACCAGCGCTATCATCTGGAACGCTACATTTCCTCGCGTCTCTCGTTAATCCGCGATGTGGCAAGGGAGCAGGTGCTGCAAGCTAGGGTCGACTGCCCCTAGGGAACCGTGAACTGAGTTCAGCCTTCAAAAGGTGAGAGGATAGTCCTAGTTCGTGTTGCCGTGCAGAATATCAGTACGTGCGAATGATCAACGGGTATCAGCGATTATGGCGGTGGGGAGCGATCGCCCTTGTGACCTTCTTGCTAGCCATTCTCTCTCCTTGGCCAAGTGTGGCTCAGCTCGCCGTACCCGGCATCAGTCAAACCGCAGTCACCCCCCCACCTCCCGGTGTTACCCGCATTGGTGAGCTGGAAATTGCCGATGTTCGCTTCGATGGCAGCACCCTTTTTACCATTGCTGCGCCGACGGTGCGCGATCGCGATAACCCCGGTAACGCAATTCCCGTTGAAGTCCGAGCGGATTTAATTCAATCGAACCTACGGCGGGTACTCCAGAGTGCCCTTGAGCATGGGCGGCGATCGCCCGAACTTGTAAACATTGGTGTGGCTCGCCTCAATAATGTGTTGGTGATCAGTGCCCGCATTGGCCAAGCGGAACGCACCACTCGCCTCCTGACGGTGACAGAGGCCGACAGCGACTACCATCAACTGCCCCCTGAAACCCTTGCCCAGCAGTGGCGAGACATTTTGCAACAGCAGATGAACCGAGCGATTCAGGAACGCACCGACACAGCCCTGATGTCGCAAATTCAGGAGGCTGTCTTGATCTTTATCAAGGTGGGTGCAGGTAGTTTCGTCATTTTAATTGTGCAACGCTTCTTGATCCGCCAACGCAAGCATCTACAAGGGCAACTGGACACAGTGACCACTCAAACGACGGAACCGGAGTGGGTTTTGCCGCTTCTGCCCCATCTGCGGCACCACTTTTTTCTCAAGCAGCGCATCAAGCTCATTAGTCTCGTTCGGTATCTACTGTTGTGGGGACAAGTGGCTTTGTGGCTACTCGGCCTAGCGGCAATTCTGCGCCTCTTCCCCATGACCCGCTGGCTGAGTTCCCAAGTCTATGGCTTGCCGATTCTGTGGATGGTGGTCTGGTTTGGCACGGGGCTGCTGAATCAATTTGCTGACTTGGCCTTTGATCGCATTCGTGTTTTCTGGGAGCAAAATAATCTGCTCAAGTTTGCTGATACCCAGCGTAAAACCCTGCGGATTAGTACCACTGTGGAAGTGATGCGCGGCTTTAAGACCGTTGTCATTTATTTGATTCGACTAGTGGTTATCTTGGGTTCCTTAGGGGTACCTGTTTCCTCCATTCTCGCTGTGGGGGGCTTTTTAGCCTTGGCCATTTCCCTAGGGTCACAGAACTTGGTGAAGGACATTATCAATGGTCTGCTCATTGTCTGGGAGGATCAGTACGGCATTGGCGATGTGGTGGAAATTGAACCCTACTCCGGCTTAGTGGAAAATCTCAATTTGCGCATTACTCAGTTGCGCAATGCCGAGGGTCAGCTGATTACAATTCCCAATAGTACGATTACCAAGGTAGCCAACCTGACCCGCACTTGGTCACGGGTTAATCTCGAACTGTGGGTGGATATTGAAACCAATCCCGATCGCCTGTTGTCGTTGCTGAATGACTTGAGTATCCACTTTTACGAAGAACCGGAGTGGCAACTGAAGATGCTGGAGCGGCCAGAAGTTCTAGGAATTGATCAGATTACCGCCAGTGGCTTACTCGTGCGCATTTGGATTAGGACCCAACCGGGACAACAATGGGTCGTGGGGCGGGAGTTTCGGCGGCGGGTGCTCAACCTGATGGCCACAGAGGGGATTGCCGTGGGTCGGCTGCATCAACAGCTTCACCTTGCCGATCGCAACGGCAAAGGCGAAAGTACTCATCCTTTGGAATCTTGATGGCAGGTCAGCGCATTTTAGTCATCGGCGGTGGTGCCGCTGGATTTTTTGGAGCGATCGCCTGTGCGACGGCTAATTCTCGCAATCTCGTCACGATTTTAGAAGCTGGGGCAACGCTGCTGAGCAAAGTCCGCATCTCTGGTGGTGGTCGCTGCAATGTCACCCACCACTGTTTTGATCCAGCGCTATTGGTGCAGCACTATCCCCGTGGTGGCAAGGCCTTGCGGGGTGCCTTTAGTCGCTTCCAACCCCAAGACACGATCGCTTGGTTTGAGGCGCGGGGGGTGAAGTTGAAAACCGAAGCCGATGGGCGAGTCTTTCCCGTCAGTGATGACTCAGAAACCATTATTGACTGTCTGGTGCGAGAAGCAACGGCTCTGGGCATTCGCCTCCGTACCCGCGCAGCGGTGAAGGAGATGGTGAAAGTCGGCAATGAGTTTCAAGTCACGGTTGCTCAGCAGCCTCAACCCCTTGTGGGCGATCGCGTCCTTCTGGCCACCGGCAGTAGTTCCCAAGGCTATCGCTTGGCGGCACAATTGGGACACACCATTATTCCCCCCGTCCCTTCGCTGTTTACGTTTCACATTGATGACCCGCTCTTGCAGGAGCGCTCAGGCCTCAGTGTCGAACCCGTGGAAGCAACCCTCAAACTGTTGCAGCAGCCGCCCTTAACCCAAACCGGTGCTATTCTCGTTACCCATTGGGGCTTGAGTGGCCCTGTGGTCTTGAAACTCTCGGCATGGGGGGCGCGTGCCTTAGCGGCGCAGAACTATCGCGGCACCTTGGTGGTGAATTGGCTCCCCCATCTGTCACTGCCGCAGATTCAAGGGGAGTTGGCAGCCTGTCGTAGCCATACCCCGAAGCGAGCGATCGCTAGCCATTGTCCCTTTCCGCTGCCGCGCCGCCTCTGGAGCTACTGGACAACCAGCGTGGGGATTCCGGCTGAGCAAACTTGGGCACACCTCAGTAAAAAACAACTGCTGGCACTGGCGGAGGCCTTGCACCGAGGTACCTTCGCGATCGCTGGCAAAGGCGCCTTCAAAGAGGAGTTTGTCACCTGTGGTGGGGTGGCTCTCAAGGAAGTGGACTTTAAGACCATGGCCAGCCGCTGCTGTGAGGGGCTATTCTTTGCGGGCGAAGTTCTCGATATTGATGGCGTGACGGGGGGCTTTAACCTGCAAAGTGCGTGGACAACGGGCTGGATTGCCGGTCAGGGATTGGCAGAGGGTTCGACGGGCACCGTTTCGGCAGGCGCTTCCACGGCCAAACTCTCTTGAGCCGCACCTTGGAGGGCAAGGGGTTCGGTTTCTTTTTGCTTGAGGGTGAGGGGTAGGCGCAGGGGTTGCAGTTCCCGTTGTAGGGCGGGTGCCAAGGGCAACGATTGATCCAAATCCTCAAGGGGACGAGGTACCAACATCACTGCATGGAGTTCACCAATGCGATCGGCTTCTGCCATCCCGGCCTCAAGGGCGATCGCGGTATTGGAGGCCGTGCCGCGAATAATGGCCGTACATAGACCGGCGCCAATGGTTTCGTAGGCCGTTAGGATCACATCTGCCGCCTTGAGCATGGCATCCGCTGCCCCCACCATGGCTGGAAATCCTCGCGTTTCCAATAGGCCAACCGCGTGGCTACTGAGGCGATGGCCGCGACTTTTAGAGGCAATCTGGGCGAGGAGACTGCCAATCGGAAGAATTTTCTCTAGGTTGGGGTCAGGCCGGGGAATGACTAAGGTACTGAGTTCTTGACCAAACTGCTGTGCCCGCTCAGCGCCCTCTTCCACAGCTAGACGCACATCGGCAATTCGCCCGCGCACGATGGCGGTACAGTGGCCACTGCCAATTTTTTCATAGCCCACTAGGAGGACATCGGCGGATTTGAGCATGTGATCGGCAATGCCCACTATCGCCGGAAAGCTCTGGGCTGAAACCAGTCCCAAGGCTAAATCCGTAAAGTCATCCCGTCGCTCCATTAGCGGAAGTCGTCAATCCTGTTCATCGGGTGCATTTCTATCTTAACGGTTGGGTTGCGGAGGGCGCGGATCCCCCAAAAAACCAGATGATCATCTTCATGCCAGCGATCGGCATCTAAAAATGTCTTTAACAGTTCACTGAGAAAGGGGCGATCGCCCCCGGTCACAATCACCGTACCTTGGGGAAACGCCTGAAAAAAGGCGCCCAGATAGGCGTGCAACATGGCGGCAGTACCGTAGTAAAGACCGCTTTCAATCGCTGTGGTAGTAGTGGTTCCCCAACGGGGGGGTGGGTCTGGGGGAAGCGTCACATAGGGTAACGCTGCCGTATAGTCCGCCAGTGCTCGTGCCATTAACCCAACACCCGGGAGAATCACACCGCCCGCAAAGTCACCGCGATCGTTGGCTAGGGTCAGCGTTAATGCAGTTCCCGCATCCACCACACACACTGGTGCCCCATAAACCTGAAGCGCTCCCCAGAGGGCAAGGGCACGGTCAATCCCTAGGGTGGGGTACATCCGAGGAATGGGAATATCCTCGAGGGTGAAGGCGATCGCCGTCGGATAGACTTGGTGCAAGGACACAGAACCAACACTCGCACCCCAGCAGGGGAGGTTGGGATAGTCTTGGGCAGGATTAAAGGCAAATTCCTCAGGGGTGAGGTGCCAAGTGCGGCTGAGGTGTTCACCCGTAAAGAGGGCCCAGTGCTGCCGACTATTGCCAATCATTAGGGCGAACCATTGATTACTCTGTGGGGGCACCATCCACTTCTTCTGGATCGATGAGATAGAGATGAATATGTTTGTATCCCTGCTTAATTTTGAAGGTATCCCCCGGCTTTAGGTTCATGGCTTTGGTATAGGCAGCACCAATGACAATCTGACCATTTTGGTGCACCTTCACTCGATAGGAGGGCGATCGCCCCCGTCCTGATTGACCATTGACGTCTTTTTCTGATGACTGGACTTCTAGTCCGCCGGCAGCGAGTACCGCTTCGTAAAATTTCCCTAAGTTAACACGCACCTCACCAGATTTTGTGACGCGATAGTAGCCACAGAGCTTTGCGGCTTCTTTACGGGATGCAGAACCCAGTTCACTTAATCGCTGCAAGAGTGCTTTACCAGTTAGGGGCTTTGGTTTTTCCATTCGCTCTATATTTCCTCTGTCAGAACACTATTCAAATGAATAAAGCAACTCAATTGTTCTTTAATCAACAGGTACCCACACTAGAGAGAAAAAGGGGGTCTGCGAGAATGATCTGACTAGAAATCATTAGACTTATATTAAGCTACCACTTTGTTTGAAACACAAAGTATTCTTTTTAACAATATGTTAGTTTGAAGCAATCAGTATAATCATATAGTGATACCGAATCTATTTAACAAGAAAAGGAATTTGATGTTAGTTTGTTAAGTTTTATTTATCACTTATTGATTTTTGAGTCAAACTTATCTATAGCATCATGCCTCTCTAAAAATAGGGAAGCCATGTCGGCATTGAGTCTGTCAGAGCAGCCCTAGGATAGAAAAAAGGCTGTATAGTGGCTGTACCCTAGCAGATGAGTGACGAATGACCCCTTGGCAAGCGTTGCGGCGCAACCCCTTAGTGATGCTCAGTTTGGGGGTGTTGCTGACGTTGTACCTGCTGGCGATCGCCGCGGATTTTATTGCTCCCTATAGTCCCTATACCTTTCAAGTGGAGGGTGCCCTGCTGCCCCCTACCCGCATTTACTGGCGCACCCCCAACGGTCAGTGGCTTGGCCCCCATGTCTATCCCACCCGCTTGGGGCCTGTGAACTTGGAAACAGGGGAACGTCCCCTGATTGTGGACTGGCAGGAACCGTCGCCGATTCGCCTCTTTGTCAAGGGCAGCCCCTATCGCTTCTTGGAAATTACCCTGCCCCTACCGACCCGCTGGAGTCTCACCAATCCACAAATTGAACCACGTACGATCTTTGCCGGGTTCCCCAGCGATCGCCATCTCTTTGGCACGGTGGGTAAGGGCTATCTGAATCTGTTGGGCACGGATGACCAAGGACGCGATCAGTTCAGTCGGCTGCTCTTTGGTGCCCGCATTAGCCTCAGTATTGGCCTAGTGGGGGTGGCGATCGCCTTCCCGATTGGCATTCTGGTGGGGGCAATTTCTGGCTACTTTGGCGGTTGGCTCGATGCCGTTTTGATGCGGGGCATTGAGGTGCTGATGACGCTGCCGACCATCTATCTGCTGGTGGCTTTGGCGGCAGTACTCCCCACGGGACTCAGTAGTGGTGAGCGATTTTTGCTAATTACCGTAATCACATCCTTTGTGAGTTGGGCGGGGCTAGCACGGGTGATTCGCGGTCAGGTTCTGGGGATCAAAGAAATGGCCTTTGTCCAAGCGGCGCAGGTAATGGGGGGGCGATCGCTCTATATTATTGTGCGGCACATTATTCCCCAGACAGCAACCTACGTGATGATTGCCGCAACGCTCTCGATTCCCAGCTTTATTGTGGCGGAATCGGTACTCAGTCTCATTGGTCTAGGCATTCAGCAGCCGGATCCCTCTTGGGGCAATATGCTCTCGTTGGCAACGAATGCCTCAATCTTGGTCTTGCAACCGTGGCTAGTTTGGGCACCCGCCACACTGATTGTACTGACGGTGCTGTGTTTCAACATTGTCGGCGATGGCCTGCGGGATGCCCTTGATCCGAGGCAAACCCCAAAATAGCCAAGAGCCTTGGGATACACTAGGGGGAGATTTTGCAGGCTGAAGCTATGAGCGGCGATCGCCAGCCCTATCGAATTCTCGTCATTGATGATGACCCTACTAGCCGACTGCTGCTGCGCAAAACCCTAAAGGATCTGGGCTACCAGGTCTCGGTTGCTAGCCATGGCCGCGAGGGAATCGCGATCGCCACCGCTGAGAAACCCGCCCTGATCATCTGCGACTGGATGATGCCCGAACTGGACGGCCTAGAGGTGTGCCGTCAAATCAAGCAGGATCAGGAACTCTCCCGCAGTTTTTTTGTGCTGCTGACCGCCAAGGGGGAACTGGAGGATCGCATTCAGGGCTTGGATGCTGGTGCGGATGAATTCTTATCCAAGCCCATTGACCCCAATGAACTGCGGGCACGGATTCAGGCGGGTCTGCGCCTTTATCAGCTCAACCAAGATCTGCTCAAGCAGAAACAACTCCTTGAGGCGGAACTGCACGAGGCTGCGGATTATGTGCGATCGCTCCTACCAGATCCCCAAGAAGCCCCCTGCAAAATTAACTACTACTTTTTGCCGTCAAGTCAGTTGGGCGGCGATTGCTTTGACTTTTTTGGGGTGGGCGATCGCTATTTAGTGCTCTACATTCTCGATGTTTCCGGCCATGGCTTGGGGGCGGCTCTGCCTTCGGTCTCCGTCTTGAACCTCCTGCGCAGCACCACGCGAGAGCAAACGAGCGGCACATTTGACTATCGGCACCCTGCCCAAGTCCTCGAAGCCCTCAACAATGGCTTTCAAATGACGGATCAGCACGAGAAGTATTTCACGATTTGGTACGGCGTGTACGATCGCCAAACACGGCAGTTGACCTATGCCAGTGGTGGACACCCGCCGGCACTGCTCCTCACCCCTGAGGCTGATGGCTGGCGAGCGACTCTCCTCAAGACACCGGGCATTCCCATTGGCATGTTTGCTGACATGGTCTTTAGCCAAGCCACGATTGAAGTCCCCCCTTCGGCAGTTCTCTACCTCTTTAGTGACGGCATCTATGAGTTTGAAACAACCGACAATCGGGTTTGGGGTCTCGAAGCCTTTAGGGAGTTGCTCATTGCTGCCCACACCCAAGACCCTGTGCCGGCGCTGCCCCAGTTGATTGCCCAAGTGCAGAGCCATGCAGCGCCCGATGCCTTTGGCAGTGATGATGTTTCATTGGTGCAAGTGGCCTTTCCATCGGCTTAACTTTGCATCTGAGATTGCATAATGTGGCCTTTTCTGTGCAATATCCTAAGCAGTGGGAGAGTGAAAATGAGCTATGGGCGGATGGGAGTTTTTACTGCAAAAGGAGGGCGATCGCGCTTGGTTGCCCCTAGAACCACCCTCGGCGGAAGTTTTGGAGGGCAGTTACCGCTTGATGGCGCGCTGTCCGGTTGCCGAAACCTCGGTGGAAGTGCAAATTACCCATCTTTACGATGATCAGGGGGTGCCCAAGCAGCGCTACCAACGCCGCACCCACCGCAGCAGCTCCACAGGACTCATGGGTATTCTGCCCTTTACGTATTTGCAGGCGGGGCGTTGGGAATTTCAATGCCGTGTGGCCCAAGACGGGGTGCTGGATGCAGAGGTGTTTGCGATCGCCCTTGATGTCCTTGCCCAAAGCGAAGAGTGGGATTTGCCGGCACCAGAAACCTTGCCTGCGGTTCCAGAGCAACCAGTGAAAGCTGCCGACCCCCCTAAGCCGCAAGCACCCTCCCCTGCTGAGCTGCCCACGACGCTCATTGAGCTGCCCCAAAGTGCCTATACGATCTTTGCCGATGAAACGCTGGTTTTAGAGGGCACAGTTGCCGTTCCCGGTACGGTGGTGATTCGTTTGCGCAATCCCGTCACGCGCGATGTGGTGCAGGAGCACTCAGTGCCCGCGATCGCCCGCGAGGGGAAATGGGGGTTTCATTGTACACTCACCCCCTTGGCCGATTATCCAGTCATGGTGGGGGAAGCCCGCCTCCTGCCCAACCAACCCCTAGAGCACAGCGATCTTCGCCAAGTGCAAGCCTTTATGGTCACGGTGTTACCGGCACCGGAGATTCCTGCCGTCTCTGCGCCCCGCCAACCCGCCCCATCTAAGAGCGAAACACCCGCTGGCCCGCAGTTGCCCATCTTAGGGGATAGGACTCTCGAACCTGTGCCAGTGAGCGGCTTTTCCCTACCGCCCCAACTGAAGCCTGTAAAAGCCCCTGTTGTCGTGGATTTGCCTAGCTTTTGCCAGCCCCTATCTGCCGTTACCGTACCGCCGCCTCGGGATTTGCCCATTGATCGCCAAGAGCGATTTTGGTCGCGATTGCAACAGTTAGCGGAATTAGCGCCCCCCGTTGAACCCACACCGCCAGTATCCACAAATCCTGAGAGTCCCTATCTATTGACCCCCCCCCAGCTCCTGCTGTCACCGGAGCCACTGGTATCGCCGCTGCACCTCAAGGTGAATTTGCCGGCAACACAACGGGGTTGCTCTGTGAAGGTGTGGATCACCAATGGCGAAACAGGAGAGTTAATTGCTGGCCCCCGCTGGCTCGTGGAGTTTGATTTTTATCGCTATGGGGACTACTGGCAAACCGTCCTTCACATTGACGTGCCCGCGAGTGTGCGTTCCATTGCCCTGATGGCGATCGCTATTGACCCCAAAACAGGCGCGGAAAGTCCGACGGTCACCCTGCGGCGGCAGCTCCAAGTGGCCTAGCTTTCGGGTTCGGGTTGTGTTTCTGCCCGCTCAAAGGCTGGACAATAGCCCTCTGGTGCCACTTTGAAGTTGTAGAGCGCAGAAGCCTCATTCCAGCAGCGCTGACCCCGATAAAACTGGCAATTAAAACAGCTCTCCTGATCGGGGGCGATCGGGGTCGATGCCCCACCCAGCACTTCCTTGGGGGTCATACCGCGAATCAGTAATTGCTCCCCCTGCCATGAGGCAAGGACAAAGCCCGTATCCGCCAACCGTCGCCAGCGTGGATCTGTGGTAATAGAAGCGGGTAGGCGAATCATCGCTTCATCGTTCCACTCACTCACCTCCCCCTCATAGGCCAGTTGCACCAACGAACTCGGCGTCGAAAGCGTCAGTTGGCCAATGGGAAATTGAATCGTTGAGCCACTGGTGGGGGTGTGCAGATGGTAGCGGTTGCTCAATTCATTCAGGCTGGCTAAATCGGCAAGGTAGTTGGGGTCGCCGTGGATAAGCACCACATGCTGCGGGCGAATATTGTGAATCAGTTGCGTCGTTGCAGGGCCATCGGCATGGAGGGAAAGTAAAAACGTATCCACCTCTACATTGGGCAAGCTGGCTAAGGTAGGATCACCGCCCCGAAAAGGCTGACCATAGCGCAGACGTGGATAGAGTACCAGCCAAGGCCGTTTCCCCTGAGCTAGGTAGGGACGCAGGTCTTGATCCTCCTCCACAAGGACAATGGTGGGGGCTGCGCCTCGAATTTGCGCCAAATCGCTTAAGGGCTGCACTTGGGGTTTGACCCGCTGATCCCAAAAGAGGGACTGGTGTTGGGCAAAATTTTGAATGGCCGTGGGTAAATGGGGCAACACCGTGAGGTAGGCATCACAGCCGCGAGCGATCGCTGGCGTGACCCAAATTTGAATCGGCTGTCCCGTAAAAAGATGATGACTGCGCAGTAGGATGAGAATTTCTTGAGCGGTACCGAGGGGCGGCAGCGGCAGTAGGACATTGTAGCCTTGATCAACCGCCGTGCGGATGCGTTCTGCCAGTTGGTTTTCCTGTTGACGGCGGTGGGGATGACGCGCGGTGCCCAAGCTGGCCTCAATGATCAGCACATCCGGCTGCAATCCTCGCAGATCCGCAAGGGGTAGTCCTTCCGTAAAGCGAGTATGGGACAGGAAAAAATCCCCAGTATAGACCACGCTCAGGGGCGGTTGCTCTGGGTTGGGGTCTTGGTAGGTGAGGGCAAAAACAGCAGCCCCCGGTAAATGCCCTGCAGGAAAGAGTTCGGCGGTCAGGCCATCCCCAAACTCAACGGGCGATCGCCAAGGCAAAGCACGACAGAAAGGGGGAACCGTTTCATCCGGCCAATTGAGGGGCAAAAGCTGGGTCGTGACCTCACTGGCATAGATGGGAATATGGGGAAAACGGCGATGGAGTGCCAACAGACTCTGGGCATGATCCGCGTGGGCATGGCTACAGAGCACCAAATCAAAGGGATGCTGTTCAATTTCATCAAGGGGCAAAACATCAAGGGACGGCACACCACAGTCCAGCAAAATCCGATAGGTGCCAATTCCTAAGCCAATGCACACCCCCTCATCTGCGTGACCCACCCCATAGTTGAGGCACTCGATCATGAATGACGAACAGTCACCCTCCTTGGTTAGCTTTAGTGAGCAGAACCGTTGCCGTGGTAGTTATCGGTGTCGTAGAAGCCATTGCGGGTGCCAAAGACCAAACACAGCACAATAAACACCGGCGTAATGGCCAGTAGAATGGGTTTCACGTTAATAGCAACGTCCATGGCTGCACTCCTCGCTCTTGTCAACTCAGTCAATGGTGTCTTCTGCTACTCAGTGTATCGTGGATCATTCGCGGGCATGTGCTGATTTTCTCTCCTCAAAGTAACGCAACTGCCGCCAACCCACAAAATTGGCATAGGGCTGGCGATCGCCCATGCATTCTGCCACGTGTTCTAGGGGCGACAGGTGCTTCGGTTCTGCCCCCGCCAAGCGTTGATAAAGCGCCAGATCAGAGGCGGGGTCACTGCGTTGGCCATCCCGCAGATAGTAGGACACCCGTGCACAGCGAGCCACAGACATGTACTTACACTCCTCAAGGCTATATTGCTCGCGCTCACTGGGATCGATATAGGGAAGGTGCCAATCCCCCACCGCCACGGGTGTCGGTTCATGGGTTTCCAGCAAATGCTGAATCAGCTTAGCCAAGGCTTGCATTTCGGGCTGGGCATCGGGGTGGTTGCGCAGGCGCAAAAAATTATCCCACTCCGTGCTACTCACCACCGTTTGCATCCACAGCCACGGCTCCAGCATGCGGTTCACCACCTGCTTGTGAATGCCTAGTTCATGGAGTTGGCGTGCCCCCTCAAGAACCGCGAGGCGGGTTTTCAGCCAAATTTCCTTGGCAGCCTCCTTATGTTCACTTTCTTGGCGCGCCTGCATCCCCCGCTGGTTTTTTCCCCAATGGTAAGGAATGACCGGGTTGTGTTCGACTTGCTCCATCATTTTGGCCACAGGCACCGCTCGCGAACTAGCGGAATTACGGGAAAACACGCGATGGGTGAGCAGTTCACTATGGATAAAACGCGGGTACGTCAGTTGCAGCGTCACCAAGCGCACCCCTGCTGGCGAAATTGAATCGGCAATCACACGCCCGTCTTGCATCTTTGTCTCGTCTGAATCTCTGCCTTTTCTAGGCTAGTGCAAGGGGAACACTGTCCGCGCGATTCGCAACCGCAAAGCGCGTCAACCTTGATGCTGTGGCACAGTGGAACTAGACCTGTTGTGGATATACCTTGCCATGTATGCGGTTGTTTCTCCAGCCAAAATTATTCTTCCCCCCGGCAGTGTCCTACGCATGCCCGGTACGTGGCAAGATTACTGTTGCCTCCGCAACAGCCGTGGCGATGGTTCGATTCCCCGCATCAAGTTTCGTCGGGGGGAAATTTTGCTCATGAGTCCCTTACCCCGTCATGGCCGCGAAGCGAATATCGTTGCCGATGTTGTCAAAATTTTGCTGGATAGTGAGGAGCGCAATTACGAAGCCTTTACGCCGATCACCATGGAGATTCCTGAGATGGGTGGCATTGAGCCTGACTATTGCTTCTATATTGACAACTGGGCGGCAGCCGTCGGCAAAGACCGTATTGATTGGCAAACCGATCCGCCACCCGACTTGGTGATTGAAATTGATGTCACCACCTATACGGCGGCTGAGGACTACCTTCTTTATCGCGTTCCTGAAGTGTGGCTCTTCAAGTCAACGGGCTTGAGCATTTATGCTCTCGATGATCAGACCTATGTCCCTCGATCCAAAAGCCGCTATTTTCCAGACATTAACTTAGTAGCGTTGATGAGTGCTGTCCTCGAAGAGGCGGCAACCCAAGGCACAGGGGCTGCGCTGCGACGGTTGCGGCAACGGTTCGCCGGTCAATAGCAAATTGTTAAAGATTTCTTTCTCAGGTGAATGGAGTTTTGTAAGATCATCTAGGTGCTATGTTTTTTCTAGCATTGCCCTTCAAGTTTCGAACTCAATTTATCCACTGAAAATTAAAAAAACTTAATTAATTGGCTGAGTAGTGCGAAACGTTTATGCAAATCACGCATCAAGTTGCTGGTCTTCCCGAGTCTCTCAAGCCATACGTCCAGATTGACCAGTGGGGGACAGTTCCCGTTGTTCTAGGACACGGTTTTGGTACCGATAAAAGCGCTTGGGATTACCTAATGCCTTTCTTCCCTGAGGGCTTCACCTATATTCGCTATGATCTTGCAGGCTGTGGCTCCGACGAAGACACGTTGCGCCGCTACGACCTGCAAAGACACAGTCATTTGTATGGTTATGCTGACGATCTCATTGAATTACTAGATAGCCTTGGTGTCCAATCCTGCATATATGTTGGTCATTCCGTCAGTTGCATGATTGGCGCAATTGCCGCGATCGCCAGACCTGACTTGTTTCGACGACATATCTGGCTCAACCCCTCCCCTTGCTATCTCAAAGATGAGAATTATCCCGGTACCCTCACCCCCGAAGACCTACAGGCCATTTATGACGCCATGGTCACCAACTACCAAACATGGGCTGCGGGTTTTGCTCCCCTGATGTTTGGCCTGACCGAGGATCACCGGCTAGCTGATTTTTCAAAAACCCTCTTTCGATTGCAGCCAAGTGTTGCATTGCGCACACTTCAGGTCATTTTTGATTCTGATACAAGGGCGTTTGTGGGCAAAGTCTTTCAACCCGTGCACCTCATTTTCAATCGTGACGACTTTGTGGTTCCCCAACCTGTGGCACTGTGGCTGCAGGGGAAACTGCCAAATAGTACACTTGATTGGATCGACGCGCGAGGCCATCTTCCCCACATGACTCATCCTGAGGCCGTTGGCTCTTTACTCAAAAAATATATAATCCATTCTGATTAGGGCATGCTCAAAAGTTTGCACGAACACCTCGCCCGCCAACTTCTCCCTACTCCCGATGCCATTACAGCATTTTGTCATCTAGTTGCTAATTGGTCGCAGTCTGAGCTTGTCTTAGCCTTAACAGTCGATGAACATGGCAATCGGGCAGAGATTATCACCACAACCAGCACCAGCCGATTTCCCAACGTCGAAATTATTGCTCCGTGGCCAGATTTGGTTGAGGAGGCTGTCATTGATATCACGCCTTTTCTAAAACTGCCTTCTATCTTTTTCTGCCTTTTGGATAAGGTTGAGCGAATCGTTTATATTCCCTGCGGTGAGCCAGAGCAGTGGCGGCAAGGGTTGCTATTGGTGAATCCCGTAGAGGGGCTGCTGTGCCAACTCGCAGAACAAAAAGGCTACATTGCAGCTCTTTACCGGCAACTGTTGGCTCATCATCGCCAACGGCAAAACAGCTTCATCTTTGAAGTGCAATTCCAAGATATTTTCGACACCGTGCCGCTGGGCTTGGTTTTGATCAAGGGGGATGGCTCTACAGCGATGGTTAATGCCTATGCCAGTCAATGGTTGCAACTGCCAGCCGGAAGCCATCCGGTTCAGATTGTTGCCGAGCACATGAAACAAGCACGCCAGAGATGCGATAACCGCGATGAGTTAACCAGAATTTTTCAAGGGCTGAGTGCCGATGCCAACTTTAGTGCAAAGGGGGAGTGTCTGATGGGCGAGAAAACCTTCCTCATTGATACCCACCCCGTGCGAGGCGACAGTCGGCTAGGGCGTGTGTGGATCGTTTCTGACATCAGTGATATGCGCCAGCGAGAGCAAGCACTTTTGGCCTTGGCTTGGTTGGATCCCTTGACTGGGGCGTTTAATCGCCGCTTTCTCTTGAGTCGGGTTGAGGCTTATCAGTCCCAAGCAGCGACAGGGGACGCGCTGCTAATCGTCATGATTTTCGACATTGATCACTTTAAGCGCATCAACGATACCTATGGGCATGATCAGGGCGATGTGGTTCTGCGCACATTGGCGGCAAGGACAAAGCAGGTGATAGAGGCCTGTAAAGATAGTATTTTGGTTCGCTGGGGAGGCGAAGAATTTGTGCTGTTGTTTTTTGCCACCAATGAAGACCATGCTAAATCCGTTGCCGAGGAACTTTGCGCTGTGGTGAGAAGCCAACCAATTGAACTAGGGGATCAGCAGTTTTTGACTGCAACCATTAGTTTGGGTGGCACGCTTTTTCGACCCGGTGAACAGGTGCTCAGTAACTCGATTCCTCGCGCGGATCAAGCCTTGTATAAGGCGAAACATGGGGGGCGCGATCGCTGGGTTTGGGCATGACACTTTACCCCACTGACTGGGATGAAAGCTCAGAAACGATTTGTTAGAGTAGCGGTGTCTAAAGGATGACTTGTACACCAGTTAAACTTGCATGACCTCCCCACGGTTTAGTTTTAGCGGCTTGGCGGTGACCCGCCACATCGGCACCCTGATGCTGACCCTGACTGTCATTGTGTTGGCGGTCTTTATTCTCATGCGGCTGCAAGTGGATTTGTTGCCGGCGATTACGTACCCGCGCATTGGGGTACGGCTGGATATTCCGGGCGTGGTACCTAGTGTTGCTGTTGAGGAGGTGACCAAGCCCCTTGAGGAAGCCCTGAGTCGCACGGAGGGGGTGGTGCAGGTCTATTCGCAAACCCGCGAAGGTCAAGTCAGTATTGATTTATTTTTTGAACCCGGTGGCGATGTCGATCAAGCCTTAAATGAAGCCACTGCTGCTTTTAACCGTGCCCGCAGTAGGTTGCCGGATATTATTGAGTCGCCGCGCCTCTTTAAGTTTGATCCGTCGCAATTGCCGGTCTATGAGTTTGCCCTAACCTCAGCAACCCTCAGTGGCCGTGAGTTACGGGTCTTTGCTGACGAAGATTTGGATCGAGAGCTGAGTGTTGTCCCCGGCGTGGCGGGAGTCGATGTCTCTGGGGGGACAACCGAAGAAGTGCGAATTCTTGTGGATCTGGATCGATTGCAGGCCACGGGGGTGGGGCTAAATCAAGTTTTAACTGCTTTGAGCGATCGCAACCAAGATGTCTCAGGGGGACGCATTCGCGGCCAAACGGCAGAACCCCTAACCCGTACAGTGGGACGGTTTCGTAATGCCAGTGAAATTGAGGAGGTGATGCTGACGGGTGCCAATGGTCAGCGAGTCTATCTGCGGGATGTAGCGCAAGTCATAGATGGCAGTGCCGAGCAACGGGTATTTGTGACCCTCAATGGCCAACCTGCCGTCAAAGTCAGTATTCTTAAGCAGCCGGAAGCCAATACGGTGGAAGTGGCTGATGGTATCAAGCGCCGTTTAGCCGAGTTACAGGCAGCCAATCTCGTGCCCCGCGATGCGCAGATCATTCCTGTCCTTGATGAGTCGGTTTATATCCGCAACTCCCTGAACAATGTGATCACGGCAGGCCTGACGGGAACCCTGTTGGCGGCGATCGCGGTACTGCTGTTCCTTGGCTCGGTGCGGCAAACCCTGATTATTTTGCTGGCCATTCCCCTGTCAACGATGGCCGCGATGTTGCTGATGGGGCTATTTAACTTCTCCCTCAATGTGTTTAGCTTGGGTGGACTCGCCCTTGGGGTTGGCATCGTTGTGGATAACGCCATTGTGATGTTGGAAACCTTGGCGGATATTGACCCCCACCCCATGAGCCAAGAACAGTACCTTGAGGAGGTAAAACGGCGTAGCCAAGGCATCGAATCAGCGCTTTTGGCCTCTACCCTCACTAACTTGGTCGCTATTTTGCCCTTTTTGTTGCTGGGGGGCTTGATTGCGCTGCTCTTTAATGAGTTGATTCTAACGATTAGTTTTGCGGTTGCCGCATCGCTGCTGGTGGCACTCACGGTCGTGCCGGCCTTGGCCTCCCGCCTTTTGGGGGTGCCGGTGCAAAATCGCCTACGGCAGGTCGCGTTTATTCGCCTTTTTAATGAAAAGTTCCTCTGGCTGACGGGGCGCTATGAATGGGCCTTGGGGCAGGTGCTACGGGCACGCTGGCTGGTGGTGGGGCTGGCGATCGCCCTTCTAGGGGGAGGCAGTTGGCTTTTGGCTCAGCAACTTCCCCAAGAACTGCTGCCGCGCATTAATACGGGTCAAGTCAACCTCATGGCCATTTTTCCACCGGGAACCCCCCTGCCCACCAGTCGGCGGGTCATGGCGGCAGTGGATCAGGTGCTGATGGCACAACCGGGCACAGAGGCCGTCTTTACCACAACGGGGGGTGCCCTCTTTGGCACGAATACAATTGCCAATCCGCTGCGAGCTAATAGCAACATCATTCTACGGCGTGGGGTGAATGTGGATCGCTACATTACAGAAGCAACAAAAGCCCTTGATCAACTTAACCTCGTGGGGGTGCGGCTGCGCTTGAGTCCCGGCCAAGTGCGCGGCATTATTCTCACCAACTCACCTGTACGCGGTGCCGATGTGGATGTGATGCTGCGGGGCAGTGATGAGCAGACCCTCAACCGCTTTGGTCGCCAAGTCCTCCAAGTCCTTGATGAAAAGGCCACATTGGTGCGCTTTCGTCCCGATGTAGATCCTCGCCAGCCAGAAATTGCAATTCTGCCGGATTGGGAGCGCGTCAGTGAACTGGGGCTGAATACCCTCAACCTTGGCCAGACGATTCAAACCGCCTTGGAGGGGTTTGTGCCCACCCGCCTGCAACGGGGCGATCGCCTAGTGGATATTCGTGTCCAACTGGACAGTGAAAGCATTCAAACGCCCGCTGACCTGACAACGATTCCCCTTTTTACCGCCAATAACCGTCCCCTCCGCCTTGGGGATGTCGCTCGCATCGAACCCAGTCAAGCCCCCGGTGAAATCCGCCGCATTAACCAGCAGCAGGTCTTTATGCTAGCGGGCAATCTTGTTGAAGGTGCCAGTCTCAGTGCTGCCCTTGCCCAAGTGAATGACATTCTCAACGATCTGGAGTTTCCGCCGGGGGTGTCCCTAATGCCAAGTACGGCGGCTCAAGCCAATCAGCAATTGCAACAGGCCTTAGTGGTCTTGGGTAGTTTGGCGGCCTTTCTCGTGTTTGTGGTCATGGCGGTACAGTACAATTCGCTGCTTGACCCCCTAGTGATTATGTTTACCATTCCCTTGGCCTTGGCCGGTGGCATTTGGGGCTTGTACCTGACACGGACGGCCATTGGCGCCACGGTCATTGTCGGTGCCATTTTGCTTGTGGGGATTGTCGTCAACAATGCCATCATCATGGTGGAGTTGGCGAATGAGATTTACCGACAGGAGGGCTGTAGCCGTAGCCAAGCCATTCGCAAAGCTGCCCCTGCCCGTCTGCGCCCGATTATGATGACCACGATTACAACGGTGGTGGGGATGTTCCCCTTGGCATTAGGGCTAGGTGAAGGCTCAGAATTTTTGCAGCCCCTTGGCATTGTTGTGTTTTCTGGCTTGGCTGTGGCAACACTGCTCACCCTCTTTCTTATTCCCTGTTTTTATGTGATTCTGCACGGCTTTGAGCGTATCGCCCAGCGCAGTCTTCCTGAGCCATTACCAGCACCAGTCGTTCCCCCCACGAGTCCCTCCCCTGAGGAGCTTCAGGAACGCTAAGCTGTAGGCCAACATTACTGTTTAGAGTGGTAGTGACGCCTCTGCCCAAGTCCTGCCGATGACTGCTGTTGACCCGCTTGCCGTTGGCCAACATACTCTCCTTGAGGTACGCCAACTGAGCGTGTTTTACCGCAATCAACCGCTGCTCAGCAATGTCAGCCTCACGATTCAGCCGCGCCAACTGGTGACCTTGATCGGTGCCTCTGGGTCTGGCAAGAGCCTACTGTTAAGCTGTTTGAACCGCTTGATTGAACTTTTTCCGCATCTCCATGTGACTGGCGAAATTCACTATCGGCAGCACGCCCTCAAGGAGTGGAATGCGTTGCAACTGCGCTGTCGTATGCCGATGATTTTCAGCAGACCGAGTCTCTTTCCAACATCAATCTATGAAAATGTCGCCTTTGGTGCTCGGGTGCATGGCTATCAAGGGGATCTCGATGCCCTTGTGCAATCTTCCTTGGAACAGGTGAATCTGTGGCAAACTCTGAGGAATCATTTGGGCGAGCCGGCACTAGAGCTATCCCTAGAGCAGCAACAACGCCTTTGTCTGGCGCGGGCGATCGCCCTGCAACCGGAGATTCTGTTACTGGATGACCCCTGCAGGGGGCTTGATACTACTGCGACCCGCCGCATGGAGGAGTGTCTGTGCCACCTCAAACAAACCTACACCCTGATCATGGCAACCCATCACCTACGACAAGCAGCGCGGATTTCCGACTGGACAGCCTTTTTAGCCCTGCAAACCAATCCTCAGGGACAGACAGTGGGTCAACTGATTGAGTACGCTCCCACGCGCTTACTTTTTCAAAGGCCACAGCATCCCTTAACCTGCGATTATGTCAGTGGTCGTTTCTAATCATTCTCACTGAGCAGCAGTTTGGCAATGAACCCGTATAGAATTGGGGTGTAAAAGCTAACCTAAATATAGAGGCAGCTAGCTTTTTTAGCTTTACTCTGGGAAGTAGAGAGAAACGATGGGTACCTTAATCTTAGGTTGGTTGGATCGGCAGTGGCATAGGACATCATTTCTATGATGATCTGTTCCGAGTGTTTCCATCCCAATCCCGTTGGTGCTGTTCAATGTGAAGTGTGCTTTTCGCCCATGCCCAGTATGACTCCTTGTCCAAATTGCGGTGCCCCAGTTCAACCAGACGCTAGTTTTTGTGGCCAGTGTGGTTTCAATCTGCGTCGCCTTGCCGTCAGTGCACCCCCAATGCCAGAGGTAATGCAACACACAGCCAGTGCTGCACCAACCGTGGAAGCCGTTGCCCATCAAGGCCGCCTGACAACGCTACCCCCGCCGCCCCCACCACCGGCCCATGTCTTCTCGGTTGAGATTGCCACCATTGAAGCCAAGCTGATTCATGTGCAAACTCGCACAGAACTGCAAATTCCCACAGGGCGTCCCGTCATTCATATTGGCAAGCCCAATGATCGGATTCCCCCCGATATTGATGTGGCTGGCTTTCCCAACTCAGAAATTGTCTCCCGTATCCACGCAGATCTGCGGATTGAGGGGAATGCCCACTATATTGAAGATGTGGGAAGTGCTAATGGAACTTACATTAACAATACTCCCCTTTATCCGGGCAATCGTCACCGCCTGCAATCGGGCGATCGCATTGCCTTAGGCAAGGGAGATTTAGTCACTTTTATCTATGAACGCATCTCCTAGTTCTTTAGAGTGTATTCAGGTACGAAGAGGCGGTTAGACAACGTGATTACATTGACATTACTCCATCCCGTTCAAGCCACCCCAGTCCAAAGCTGGACCTTTGAGAATGAAAATGTCATCCGTATTGGCCGAGCAGTCGATAATCACGTCGTGCTCTATAGCGCGGTGGTGTCGCGTCACCATGTGGAACTCCGTCGTAATGGCTTGCAATGGGAAGTGGTCAATCTTGGCACCAACGGCACCTATTTGGATGGCAAACGTATTCAACAGGCAACCTTGATGGATGGTGGCATCCTGCGTTTGGCTCGCTCTGGACCCAATATTCAAATTCGCCTCGGTTCTGATCAGCGTCCCACCACTCCCAATGTCCGCATGGAAACGGTGCCCGAAGGTCGCTTGGTGGATGTTGAGAAGGGCACCTATTCAGGGGAAGAAGAAGCCATCGGTACAGCCGCCGAACCCACCTCCCGTGCTGAAGAAAGCACCCCCACCACCAGTAGTAGCAGTGCCACCGCCCAAGCGGAGGAAGAGGCTGAGTTTGCGGTGACAGGCCAACTACCGGTTCATTTACTCAGCGAGTGGCGTGCTCCCCCCGATTGCCAGCACAACCATGCCCAAGAGAACGATGTTTTTTGCATTGACTGCGGTGTGCCTCTGCGCGTCTGGAAAACCCTCGGCAACTACCAGATTATTCGTGCCCTTGGTCAAAGCAACATTTATTTGGGCTGGCGCAGTGGCTTAACGGCGGTGATTAAGGGACATAGTCTTGCGGCGTCACGCAACGAAATCCGTGCCTTTCAGCGCCAAGCGCGGCAATTGTGCAAAATCGAGCATCCGGTCTTACCCCAGTTTTGGGAGGCCTTTCAGTGCGGCAGCGATTCCTACTTGGTCTCAGAAATGATCTATGGCCAATCCCTAAAACAGCGGATTCAGGATCAAGGGCCAATGAACGTGATTGAGGTCAGTCGTTGGCTGATTCCTGTGTGTGAATTGCTTGAGGTGCTGCACCAGCAAGCCCCCCCTGTGTTGCATTTACACATTCGTCCCTCCAATCTCATTCATCCCTACGTTAAACGGGAAACAACAGAACTCGTGCTTGTGGGCTGGGGCAAAGCATCCGTCTTAACCTCTGACTCAGGGACATTTATTGGGACAGTGGGCTATTCGGCGCCAGAACAGCAGGAGGGAAAACCCGAACCCGCTTCCGATCTATTTGCCTTGGGGGCAACGATGGTGTACTTGCTCACGGGCTATGAACCAGAAACCTATTTCCGCTGGGGCACCCGTGAATATCGTCTCTATGCCGAGGACATTCCCCATTTGGATCCGCTGATGGTGGATTTAATTAACTGCTTGACCCATCCTGATCCTCGGGAACGCTATCCCAACGCCGCCGAAGTCAAGAAACGCTTGCAGGAAATTGCGACGATTACCCCCGCCGTCTCTTCAAGTGCCTCATAGAACATCAATTTTCACCAAACACTTGCACGCTTCCAGAGGGCATCAACACTAACCGCAGTAAAATCGGGCGATCGCCCCCCAAGGGACTGGCAAGGGGGCTTTGCTGTAAAGGAATTGGGGTGCGATCAATAAAGCGAACGGCTGCACCATTGAGGGGCAGCGCTTGAGCAAGGGTGCCATCGGGGTTGAGCACAATGCGGTATTCCAAACTCGTGTCTAAACTGGCCGGTGGGCGCCAACGGTCTTGAAAATAGGTTTTCACCTCCCGCAGGGTGGTTGCAGGGACGGGGGTGGTTTCGGCTGGAGGGGTGATCATTGGGGCAGGTTCAATACTGGCGGGCGCGCGGCCAGCGGGAGCTTGCACCACCACGTTATTTTGATCAGGGGGTTGCGGGGGAGGTGCCTCTTGGGGAACAGGGGGCGGGGGTGGCACGATCGCTGGGGGCGGCATTTCTGGCGGTGAGGGCAGCGGCACAAGGGTAGATGTTTCAGGGGCAGCTGGCGGCGGGCTAGGTAGGGGAGCCAGTTGTGGGGTTTCCGCAGGTTCTGGCAATTCTGGCAAAGGGGATGGCATCGCTAGGGGAGGCAAGTTAGGTTCCTCACGGGTGGCCTCAGAGGAAGTGACGACCATTGAAGCGGGAGGGATGAGCCAGCGTTGGGTAACAAGGGTGAAGGCAGCAACCACACCCACGGCCACCGCTGCACTTTTGACCCAGATTGGGATTTGAGCAACAGTTGATTGGGCGCGCTCCACCAGTTCCGGCAACGGCTCCATCACGGCAGACCAGTCATCAAGAACCGTCACCAAATCGTATAGTTCTGTCAGTTGCAGAAGAATTACCCGCCCATCGGGTAGATGGAGTTCATGTTCGAGGGGCGATCGCGATCGCAGGACAAAGCCCTCTGCGGTTACTTCTGTCGGTGTTTGGTGATGACTCAGGAAAGCCTCAATATACTCGTTGACCAGCGTTTTGAGTTGATAGAGCTGGCGATCGTTGCCCTCAAAGCAGAGTTTTTCTCCGACAGCCAGTGTAAAGTGGAGCGATCGCACCGGCGCACGGCGCAGCTTCTGACTGAAGGGCAAAAATTCAGCAGCAACATCCAATTGGCAGGTGGGTTGAGAGTAGCTGAGGGTGGTACTCATTAGACATCGGAATGGGGAAACAGGGTGGGCAATTCAGGAGCTGGTGCAGGTATTGGTTCAGGTTCCACCAACGATAGTGAGGGGGGCGCGGGAGTAGTGCGTTCTAGCAGGGTGATCCAAAGGCGACGTGCCCCTTGGGGCGTACTGTAAAAGAGCAAATCCACGAGTAAATCTAAGGCCAGTTGTGCCAATTCACGACCATCGCTGCTGTTGTCGGCCATTCGCTCTTGATACAAATTGGTGAAGCGGTCAATGTAATCCCCGAGAATGGGTTCTAAGTGGGGCGGGCGACCTTGACTCGTCTGCTGTTGCCAGCGTTCAATGGCGGTGCGGATGGTTTGCTGGTGTTGCTGCGCTAAGCGGGTGCAGATCAAGGCCAAGGCACGGGCTTCATCCACATCCAATTTGCGTCGCCCATTACGACCTCGCCGCAGAGGACTTGATTGCCGCAGTCGCCATAACCCCACGCGATCGGGCAAATAGGCCTCAAACCCCATGGCTTCTGCCAATGCTAGTACCTCTGCCGAACCCACATGAGCCAAGGCTTCGAGACTCAGCAAAATCAGGTCAATTTGTGCCTTGATGGGCAGGGAAGAGGTCATCGTGCCACCTTATGCAGCGGTTAAACCCAACATTGCGCGTAACGTCAATGCCACAAATGTGAGGAGTCCCACCATGAGGCCAATAAGGGCGATCGCGCTCAGCGGACGCTTCAAAAGAGGCACCAATGGCTCAACGACATTCCACACTACGCCCAATAGAACCGTAACAAAATACCGTTGGTAGCGCAGGACATTTTCCCAAAAGCCATCCATTGATTGATGCTCCTAACTTGGTGACGCCAGTGGGCTTGAAATTGCTTTCATGATACTACTCCTGCGGAGACTCTAGGGAAGCACCACCCTTGGCCTATACCATAGGCACATAACTAGACGGCAGCACAAAGCCCTCCCGACTCACAACGGCACGGGTCAGTTCTTGGTAGGTGTGTTGCAACTGCTCTAACAGGCCTAGAGGAATAAGATGAGCACCCTCAAAGGCAGCAATCAACTCGCGGTAGTACCAAAGAACCCCCTCTCGACCCGCCCGAAAACGTGCCCAAACATCACCACCAATGTTGCCATAGTCTCTAAGAATGCACAGTAGGTTGTGCAATTTATCACTGGCGGAGACCAGTTGAGTGTCGCGATCGGCAGTGGTGCCCTGTTGGATGTCTTTGATATAGGCTAGTTTGCGAGTTGCCCAAGGCAATTTTGCATCTCCTTCTAGGGTATTGGCCACTGAATCAGAACAGGCGCGGACAATTGCAGCAACGCGATCGCCATAACGCTCACGAATAGCCTCTAGGGTCAGCAGTCCCCCTTGATCTTCAACAGCATCATGGAGCAAGCTGGCGATCGCCACATCCTCATCGGCACCATACTCAAGGGCGATCATTGATACTGCGACTAAGTGGGAAATATAGGGCACATTTGATCCCTTGCGCGTTTGTTCACGATGCAGAACAGCGGCATACTCCAAAGCATCGAGATAACGTAGAGAGGGCATCTGCTTCACCTCAAGCATCTATTGCTATTGTGCAACAGCTCTTTTCTGAAATGTGGCGTACATGAAGGGGATGCGATTCTCTTCTGTACCAGTTTTCAGAGTTTTGAGTGTCTTTGGCAGCAATACGAACTCGATCAAGACATTGGCCGCAGTTGCCAAGACCCTGATTTCTTTAGCATTTCCTTTTGGAAGAGTCGGGTGGCTTCCCAAGTTATTTTTATCAAAGGGGCGGTGAAACCGTTGATTTATTATCCCCACTGGATTCCAATTACTTGTATGAATGGTAACATTCTGCGATACATTAACCTTGACCCCGCGCCCACAGGGACGATCGGGCAAGTGATCGAGGTTTGTAACGAAAACTGTAGCTATGAAGTTCTTGTCAATTCCTTTGAAGAGTTACTCAGTCACGATGCTCAGCAGTTGATCGCAGGTGACTATCAATTCAATCCAGAGTATGAAGAAGTCATGCTTCAAACCCCCAAAAATATACTGGAGTGGGAAATGCCAGACTGGCTGGCACGCTTGGCTTAAGGGAGAATCACCATGCACTTGTCATATTTAGATCATATTATAAAGATTTGTTAACAAATTGAATTGCTTATTGTTGTCAAGGATAATTTTGTTAGATGTGCCTCTGAGCGCGCTCCCTGCATAGCGGCTTCCCATGGGCAATGAAGCAAATACGGAACAGAAAATTATCCTACCGTTGCTCAAGCAGTGGGGCTATCAGTCTTCTGAGTATCAAGCCAAACCTCGAATTGGAAAGGGCTACCCTGATTTTTTGGTGACCTTACCGATGGCGGGCGATCGCCCCCTGAACTATCTGATCATTGAGGTGAAAACCCCAGTGCAGTCCCGGCTGACGGGTGGCCAGCAATTGAGGTACTACATGGAAGCAGCGCAGGCTGTTTTTGGGTTACTCACCAATGGCCGAGAATATCACCTTTTGTATCAAAATCCCCTTAGAGAACCACTTCAGCCGGTGACATGTGCTTCAGGGATCCTCGATAAACAAACCATTCAGAAACTGACTAAAATTTTACACCGCTCTGCAGCCGCTGCTCTAGTGACTGCCTTAACCCAGCAAAGGCTCAAAGTCTATCATTATTTTGAAAAGGCACTTGCAAAGAGTTTTTCTATCTCCTCAACTGCTTCTCAGGAGTCACCCATGATCATTACCGTCTTTAATCACAAGGGGGGCGTTGGCAAAACAACGCTAACCCTCAATCTTGGTGCTGCCTTTGCCACGATGGGTAAGCGAGTTCTCTTGATTGATATTGACCCACAGTCCAACTTAACCATTGGCGTCGGCATTAACCCCCTCAAAGATGTAGAAGAGCAAGGCAAGAAGGATATTGCTGACCTATTGCTAGAGCCAAAGGTTGGCCTAGAAGATGTGGTCTATCAAAGAGCTTGGGGCAACCTACACCTTGACATTGTTCCCGCCCACATTCGCCTAGCTGACAAGGAACCCGCACTCATCAGCACGATTGATATTGATCGGGTATTACAACGAAAACTCAAAAATCATGGCTATGACATTGTGCTGATTGATCCACCACCCGCCTTTGGTAAAGTCAATGCCATTGCTTTGATGGCATCTGATGGGGTACTCATACCGACGCAATTTGCTCCCTACCCTATACGGGCAATAGAGTACGTTCTAGCCCGCCTTGAGGCCATGAGGGATGCCATGGAAACTCCGCCTCGACCCCTTGGAATCGCTGTGAGTATGTATAATCGTACAACATCGGCAGCTAACTATGAGATGAAAGAGAAGTTGTCGACTATTCTTGAAAAAGCAGCCAATGGAAGACAGACCGTGCAAATTCTACCCGAATCAACATGGATTGCACACCGAGTTGTGATGTTGCGAGCCACAGAGTCTCAGCAACCGATATTTAGTAGAAAATTTTATGAAGAATTAGATCGATCAGGTAAAGAATCGATTGATGATTTAACGACTTCATTTGAAAATTTAGCTCGCTATCTTTTTACTCAGGCATCATAGAGTATGAGTCACTCCAATCGCATCTCAAAGCACCTCGGCTTACATCAGACACATCAGGGTCAGATTCATATTGATTATCTGACAATCCCAGAGACCTATCCCAAAGACTTATTCTCTGCTTCACCACAACTGATCCGTGAAGACTTAGACAAATATAAAACCAACCTCATCCCCCTCATTATTCGTCCAGTCACTACACCAGAAGGTGAGACAGCGTATGAAGTGGTCTTCGGCAAGGAGATAGTTGAATTTGCCCGTGAATTGGGTATCCATCAATTATGGGCATCAAGAATTGAGCTTGAAGATGAAGAAGTTCTAACCTTCCAAGAAAGATGCAAATCTATCTTGCAAATAAATTCTAAAGATGATGGCTCTTATTCACAAAAATCAGAGAGAAGTAACTTAGTTGATCAAGATTCCCAATTAGCTATGAAATTATTTTCTGAGTTACAGAAGAGCTTAAATGACCAAAATAAGGCTATTGTAAATTTTCTAGAAAAAATTTTCCAAGAATTGGATGATCTGAAAAGAAAATTTAGTGAATTGCAGCAGGATATCTCTAAAGAGACAAAGACTAATCCCAATCCACAAAAACAAAAATCTGTGCGCATCAACTCCTATAAAAGCGCTAAGAATCTTGCCAAGAGTGTTCCGAGGTTAGAGCTTAAAGAAGCTGAAAAAATTATTCAAGAAATTAAACAGGGTAGAAAATTTAAGTCTATTGATGAACTGAAGGCAATCGCACTATCAGGCCGTTGGGATGAAGTTAGCATCTCATTTGGGTAGAGCTTTCTGCAATACAGCCCTTGTAGTTATTGGATAACCCGCGGAGGCATGCAGGGTCAAACTGTTCGATTGATGAAGTGATTCGCAAGTATTGTGCTGGATGATATCTCATTCTCTATTGGAATAGCTATAAAAGTCGGTTTCATACAGCGTACTCATGGCTGGTGCGCCTCCATCTAGAAATGCAGGCAGGTTATCGCGTTTTTAGGGTGTGCAGAACCTGCTCAATATCAACGATAAAGATCGGGGGTAGCTCCTGATCTTCTTGACTACTGACCATGAGGGAACTGACGTTGTGAATACTCCCCCAGTGGAGATAGTTACTGGGAATAGGATGAATGGCATCCCGTGGAATGCGCTCAATCACGGGGGGTTCTATGAGGGGCAGGCCAAGCCATTCCCCTGCTAAGCGGGGCTGGAGAATGAGCAAAAATTTTAGCTTCTGGGTTTCTGAGGTTGAGAGGGGATCATCAAAGAGACAGCGGCCAATATCAATGACTAGAATTTCGTGATTTTCATAGGTGACAAGGCCAATCCCCCGCTGGTGGGGATCGCCATGAATAGGTGGTAAAGGAATGACCCGATAGGCCTGTGCCATGGGCACGGCAAACTGCTCTTGACGCACGATAAAGGTCAGGAACTGCTCTAAAACAACGGGTTGGCTTTGGCGGCGACGGCGGCTTTTAAGCATGGCGGATCAACTGATCAAGGGTGGCCAAGAGGTCACTTTCGCGGAAGGGTTTGCTAAAGTAGGCAGCTGCCCCTAGACGTTCTGCAAGCTGGCGATGTTTTTGACCCGTGCGGGAGGTGAGCATCATGACGGGGGTGTTTTGGCACTGGGGAATGCGGCGAATTTGAGTGAGGACGCCAAAGCCATCGAGGCGGGGCATTTCAATGTCGCAGATAACAGCGTTGACGTGTAGCCCCCCTTGGAGTTTATCAATGGCTTCCTGACCATCTTTGGCCTGCTCAACCCGATAGCCGGCTTTTTCGAGGGTACTGGCGAGAAAACGCCGCACGTTTACTGAATCATCAACCACAAGGACGGTGTCTTGGCTAGGGGCAACGGGGCTAGCCACAGGGGCATGAGAACTCTCTTGTTCTGCCCAATTAAAGAGGGCAAGGGGATCGAGTAGGGGGACAATGCGGCCATTCCCTAAAATTGTGCAGCCACTAAAACCCTTGGGCAGGGCTAATTCGCCTTCGACTTGGCGAATGGTGACTTCCTGCTCGCTCCAATAGCGATCGACCCGCAGGGCAAGGGCACTATCCCCTTGACTGACAATCATCAGGGTTGGTTCGTTAATCGTCGGTGCGCCCTCCATTTCCACGGGACGATAGGGGCGCTGAAAGTGGAAAATCTGGGTGAGGTCAATTACAGGAATGAGATAGCCTTCCCAGTCAATTAGGGTTGAGCCAAGGGTTTCGATGGGCGGGTAGCGATCGCCCAGCACCATTTCCTCGATTTCTTCGGTGGGTACCGCCAAGAGCATGCCAGTGGCCTCCACCAAGAGCACCCGTACCACTGAGAGGGTGTAGGGAATTGTAATTATAAATCGCGTGCCTTGGCCGGGGGTACTGTGGATCTGGATGTCCCCACGAATTTGCCGCAGATTGGTGCGCACTACATCCATGCCAACACCGCGCCCAGAGAGGCTGGTCACCTGTGAGGCCGTTGAAAAGCCCGGCTCAAAAATCAGTTGCCAAAGGTCGCGATCGCTCGCGGTTTCCAACCAGTCGCGGGCTAAGCCCAATCGCCGTGCCGTTTGCCGAATTTTCTCTGGATTTAGGCCTCGGCCATCATCCGCCACAGTAATAACGGTTTGGTTGCCGCGATAGGCCGCCTTTAGGGTAATGGTTCCCGCTGTGGGCTTACCAAGGGCTTGGCGTTCCTCTGCGGGTTCTATTCCGTGATCAAAGGCATTGCGGACAAGGTGCAAGAGGGGATCCGCCAACACACTCAACACCGTGCGGTCAATGAGAACGTGGCTGCCCTCAATCTCTAAGTTGACATTTTTACCATGCTCGCGACTCAATTCGCGGATTAGGCGAGGATAGCGGTTGGCCAGATCCGCAAAGGGGCGCATCCGCACTTGGGTAAACCGAGCTTGAAGTTGCTTGGCGGTGCGGTTGAGATCACGGCCAGTGCGTTCGGTGTCCTCTAGGCTCAATTCCAAATCGCTGGTGATTTCCTGCACTTGGACAATGGTTTCCATCACCTCTTGGGAGAGCAGATGCACATCGGTATAGCGATCGAACTCGAGAACATCGAAGCCATGCTGATTTTGGGGATTAAAGTGATGGGGGGCACTGACACGGTCATACTCTGTGCGCAGACGAAAGTTGGCACGCTCAAGGGCACGCACTTTTTGCTTGAGACCCACTAGCAGATCATGGAGGCGTTCCCGTTGTAAATCCAGACCATTACACTCAATGAGCAATTCCCCCATCAGATCACTCAGTTGATCCAACTGATGCCCCGGCACCCGCACGGTCATTTCCTTGGCTTCTTGGGGCTGGGGAGTTACTGGGGTGGTCTCAGCCTCTGGCGCAGGGGAAGGGGCTGCTGTAGGGGTGGGTGGGGGGGACAATAAATCACCTAAGGAGAAGGTCTCCACTTCAGCACTGGCAAAGTCCTCGACCCCTAATTCTTGATTGAGGTTGGCCAGCGGTAAATCAATAATGGTTTGATCCTCGTCCTCCTCTTCGTCATCGGTTTCCGGGATTTCCAAGCGCGTGGGCAGAGCGTCAAGTTGACCAGTGATCACAAGGGCTTGACAGCGTCGCCATTGCTGCACAATGTGGGCAGCCGCTGCGCTGACATCACAGTTGGGTTGCTCCAGATAGGCACTGACGGAGGCACAAAACTCAGCAAATTGAGGCAGTTCGAGCATTTGTCCGAGGCCTTCCAGTTCTTGGGCGGCGATCGCCAGCTCCTCTCTGAGGCAGGGTTGGCCGGGGGTGTCCAGAACAGTTTCCAAGCGTTGTAGGCAGGCTTCCACCTCGGTTTCAAAGAGAACCACCCGCATCTGCTGGCCATCATCGCCACTGAGGAGCGTCAAATCATCCTCCGCCGTGGGATCGCCCAAGCGTCCGTGCAACTCATTCAAAAGTGGCTCGACTTGGGTGCGCCACCAGCCCTCATTGGGGTTCACGCCTTGGCGATGGAGGGTAATAACTGCTTGCAGTTGATCCACTGCTTTGAGCAGGAGGTGTTGCACCTCGACATCGTCGCAGGGGCGCGATTTCAAGACCTTGAAGAAATCCTCAAGGCGATGCGCCAGTTCACTGAGGGACATAAAGCCCATCATCGCTGCCCCCCCTTTAATGGAGTGAGCCGCCCGCAGTACAGCATCAATCATCCCCGGCTGGTGGGAGAGTTCCAGTATCCCTGCTTCAATCGTTTGCAGGTAGTCCTGAGCCTCCTCGAGGAACTGGAGACGAATCGTTTCCTCAACGCCGGGTTCGGGCATGGTTATCCCTCAGCAGTCACCTTAAAGATGTTGACGGAGTTTTGGAGTTCTTGGGCCATGTCCACGGTGGCTTGCAGCGACTCAGAAATCTCTTTGGATGTGGCCGACATCCCCTCTGAGACCTTGGCAAAATCGCGCATCAACGTGTTCACCGTATTGGCGGTGCGGGCTTGGGAGACAGTAGCTTGGGAAATGGACTGCACCAACTCGTCAATGTGCTGCGACACCTGCACAATTTCTTGGAGATTCTGCTTGGTTACCTCCACAAGGCGGGTGCCTTCAACCACCTGAGCGGTACCTGTTTCCATGGCACTCACCACCTCATGGGTTTCCTGCTGAATTGTTTCTACGATGTGCTCAATTTCGCGAGTTGCCGCTGCCGATCGCGCCGCCAGTTCACCCACCTCTTCGGCAACCACAGCAAAGCCGCGGCCTTCTTCACCGGCACGAGCCGCCTCAATACTGGCATTGATGGCCAAGAGGTTGGTTTGTAGGGCAATCTGGTTAATCAGCGAAATCACCTTGGAAATCTGTTGCGAGGATTCGCCCAAGCGTTTCACCTTTTTGGCGGTTTCGGCCACGGTTTCCCGCAGGTAGAGAATGCTATCAACGGTGGCATCCATCGTTTCACCACTGATGACCGCTCGCTCTGAGGCTTTGCGCGCCACTGCTGCCGCCTCGTTGGCACTATTGGCCACGGATTCAATCGAGCTGGACATGGCTTCAACGGCATCTAGCATCCGCTTCACTTTCTTGGCTTGCCGCAGCGATTCTTCCGCCAGCTCAGTCATGGCTGTCTCATCCGCCAAGAGGGCGGTGTTCACTTTTTCCGTGGTGGCTTTCACTTGCACCACCACATCCCGCAGACTCTCAATGAGGGAGTTGAAGATGTCAGCAACGGTACCAATTTCATCGGCGGTGATGTCGGCCCGTACCGTCAGATCCCCTTGGGAGGCTGCCTCGACTTCGGTGAGCAGGTTAATCAACTGCATTTGAATGCGTTCCGTACGCTGCTGTTGCTCTTGGGCAAGGCGTTCGGCCTCTTTTTGGGCAGCGGTGGTCTGCTCCAGAAATTTGCTGCGCTCAAGCACCAGTCCGGCTTGGTTGGCCAACTGGAGGAAAGCATCAATTTCGGGCTGCTGCCACTGACGCGGCTCACTGCACTGGTGGGCAATTAAAAGCGCCGCCAATTTTTTCTCCACCAACACGGGAACGACTAAGTTGGCTCGCACCTTCAACGGAGCAAGTTGTTTGAGGTGGCAGTCTGTCAGACCCGCATTGAGAATGTCTGCTGTGGCTTGCACGCGTCCTTTGGTGTAGGCATCAACCCAATTTTGACGGAAGCAGGGATCGTCAATCACCTGTTCGAGGGCTTGGGGCCAGCCGACGGCTACAGACTCGGCAACGACTTTGCCGACATAGTTCTCATCAAATTCATAGAAGATCACGCGATCGCACTCCAAAAGATGGCGCCCCTCATTGACCAGATTATCGAGAATTTGCTGGCGATCGCTCTGCTGGGTTAAATGGAAAATACTATCGCGCAATTGTTGTGCCCGCTGAGCCGCCTGTTGGGCTTCAGTGAGGGACTGTTCTAGCCGTTCAGCCATCTGGTTAATCGTGCGGTTGAGGGTTGCCAGTTCATCATCCCCCTCCACAGGCAGACGGGTTTGGAGATCCCCTTCACCAATTTTCGTCACCGCCTTGGTGGCTCGCAGCAGGGGTTGAATCTCGCGATCGCTGGCATAGATGGCAATTGCTGCCACCACAATGGCCGTGACCCCCACCCCTAACAGGAGGGTCCAAGTGAGGTTTCGCAGCGGTCTGAGCGCATAATCGCGATCCGTATCTAGGACAACCGCGGTAAACGGGTGGTTAGCACGGGCGTAGCTAGCAAACTGAAACTTGCCATCAGAGCGGCGTTGTTCAACCAGCGTGCCCACTGCGAGGTTGGTTTCCCACTGTTGACTGAGTTGGGGAAAGACTTCCGCCAAGGGTCGGCGCTGCAACTCTGGGATAGAGGCAGCCACGATTTTTCCCTGCGACCCTATCAGGTAAAAATTTTCATATTGGTTATGCTGATAGTCTCGCAAGGCCTCTTTAAGGCTACTTTTGGGTACCCGTAACCGCAGCACTGCCGTGATTTGCTGGTTTTGGGGATTGATCAGGGGCATTGCCAGAAACAGCCCGAAAGGACGGCTAGGGGCAGGCAGCGACAGCGTAGGCTCAAGCGTTAAAACCAAGCCCCGAGTTTGGATTGCCAGCTTAAAGTACTCGTGATTTTGGAGAATGTTGTTGGCTAGCTGGTTGCCTGCTGCAGATTGGGCAATGACAGTCCCTTGGCCATCGTTGGCAATGATGGCGGCACTGTCGAAACGAGCAGAGTTCTCAACAAACTCATTCAAAACCCCTTCCAGCTTGCGGCGATTCCGCTGCTGAAGTTCTGCAGTATAGTGCCTGTTTAAGAACAGACTGATAAGCCGTGCATCCCCTTGCCGGTCTTGCAGATACTCATTCAGCGCCCTTGCGGCATCCCCTACCTCCTGTTGTTCGAGTGAGATAACCTGCTCTATGAACTGTTGCCGTACCAGTTGATTGGCCACGAAGCCCACCCCCACCATGGGCAGTGTAGCCAAGACAACAGCATGGGTAATGAATTTTGGACGAAGACCCCAACCCCTGCGCCGTGGCGAAGGAGGCGGCAAGGGTTGTTCAGGGGATTTGCCGTTGGTGGTTGCTTTTTTCTCCTCTAGGGGAGGGAGTTGGTAGTTCAATACCGACGGTGGTAGAGGGGGAATATCAAGGGAGGGTTTGGCAGTGGTCATTGTTGGCACATCCTAACAGCATTAACAGCAGGGCTATCCGACATCAACAGCAAGAACACTTGAGCAAGACCTTTCGGCGATCGCTGCCCCATCAAGGATAAAGAACAACTCCTCTCCTAAGCGACAACAGCCTTTGAGGTAGGGAACCAGCGCCGCACTCACTGTACCCACAGGCGATTGAATGGCTCCCTCAGCAAGACGGACGATCCCCCGTACCTCCTTGAGCGCCAATCCTAGGTATCCCTTGGGGGTGTGCAGCAGCGCGATCGTCAACACCGAAATATCCGCATCCAGTGGCTCCAAGTTGAGCAAGTGGGCTAAATCCAGCACCCAAACAATGCGGTTACGAAAGTTCAGCAGTCCCATCACCACTGCGGCCATATTAGGAATCACCGTGAGCTGTTGCGGTGGGATCACCAACACCTGCTGAATCTCAGTCATCGGCAGCAATGCCGTTAATTGGTCGTGGATAACCAAACGCAAATAGGGCGCCCCTTGGGGGCGATCGCGTAGCGTACCCTTTGGGGAATCGCCCCGCCCTTCACCATGATTCAACCAAGGTGCTGCCCCAAGCATCGCTACACCACCACCGACTTCAGTGCCCGCAGGAGATCCTCACGGCTGAAGGGCTTCGTGACATAGGCATCTGCCCCCTGCTTCATTGCCCAAAGGCGGTCTAGCTCTTGGTTTTTCGACGTGCAGACAACAATGGGGAGCTTTTCTGTTTCCGGATTTTTCTTGAGACTGCGGCAAAGTTCAAAGCCGCTCATCCCTGGCATCACCACATCCGTCACCACCACATCGGGCTTGTACTGCGTGACTTTTTCTAGAGCCTCCTTGGCGTCGGTGGCTGCAATGACGGTATAGCCCGATTCCTGAAGAAGCGAGGTAATCAGTGCCATTTCCGAGGGGGTATCTTCCACCACTAAAACCGTCGTCATGTCATCTCCCAAATGTCAATTCAAATAATCGATTACTGTCAATATACTGCCCACAGGTTGCCTGTACTACGTCAAGTACTGAAACACCATTTTTAAGAGTTCCGCTTGGGTAAAGGGCTTGGTCATATAGTCCGTCGCTCCCACGAGGCGGGCTTTAGCGCGGTCAACGAGACCCGTGTTACCCGTGACCATAATGATCGGCACTGACTTAAAGCGTTCATGGTTGCGAATGACTTTACAAAACTTATAACCATCAATGTTGGGCATCCCCACGTCCAGCAGGATCAGATCTGGATTGAGGCGCATCACCTCCATCAGGGCTTTTACAGAATCATTGAGGGCAATGACTTCAAAGGCATCATCCGCCAAAAACCGCTTAATTTCATTGAGCATGGTCGGACTATCGTCAATGCAGATGATCCGATAGGTACGGTTTGGCACTTTTGAGGTAAAAAAGCCACTGCCCAAATCGCCACTCTCCTCTGTAACGGTAGGCGTGGTTTCCTGCCACAAACTGGCATCAAAACTGGGCAGCAAATCAAAGGGATGTTGCGGCTCACGAACGACTACGGCTCCTTTATCAATCAAGGGTAAGAGGCTACGCACCAAGGCAATTTCATTTTGGTTCATGAGCACGGCCAAGTGGCGGAAGCTAAACCCCCGCAACATCGACCCCAAGCGTTGCTGCTGCTCTGGGGTTAAATTGACTTGCGCACCACTAAAGAAGTAGGGGCGCTGAAAAGGCGAGACAATTTTGTGGCCAAGGCTGAGCCACTGCTGAATTCGGGATTTGCACTGCTGAATCAGTCGGGTGGCGTCAAAGCGGCTGACAATTGGCACTTCAACATAGGGCACAAGTTGATGGTGACCGCTCTTGAGATATAAAAACGACTCTAGGACTTCAACGATTAGCCCCTCGACTAGATGGCTAAAGTGCTCTGGGGTAATGATGTCTTGAGTAAGCAACCAGCGCAGACTCTCATATTCATAGATCGGGGTGGGGGTGTTGGCCTGTTCCCATTGCTGTCGGACTTGGACACGTAACTCGCGATCCAAGGCGGAGACGTCCCAGCTCAGTTGCCGCAAATGGCGCTCAAAGCGATCGCCCGGTTCAATCGTGTGGGTAGCATAGACAATACTTCCCTGATCAAAGTAGAGAAACCACTGCTGCCCTTGAACGCTCACCCTGAAGCAACCTGTGCCTCCTGAAGTGCTGAGTTGCTGGAGTAATCGTTCCGGCTGAAGCGTTTCTGTAAACTGTGGTGTTCCCCCGCCACTAAAACCGCGATCTGATGTCATCATATTAACCTCCAAGCTGCTACCCCCACCGAAGTTTCGTCCTACTCCGGCAGCAGCCAGCGATATTTGACAATAAAACCAATTGAGATGTTTTCCTCTCCTTAAAGTGAGAGATGTGCTTCAGAATACTGGTGTGTTGATTATATTAAGCGGTATCGGCGAAAAAATGAAAGAAAACTTCAGAAAAGTTAATGACCTTCACAAAGGATAGTAAAGCAGATCCGTTGTCTCAAAAATAATGATTCCTCTCCTCTCTGAACCATAATTATCTATGACCTCTGCACTTGAAGAAAAGCTACGGACGGCGTTCTCGCCAGAACAGGCGCACCTACTGGCGGAAGTAATTCGCGAGGCCTATGACGACTTGGTGAAGGCCAAAGACTTCAATGAACTGAAAGTAATTGTGGCCGATCTGTCTCAAGCCCAGAAGCGCACGGAAGAACGGCTCGAAGAACTCGCGGCAGCTCAGAAACGAACAGAGGAACGAGTTGAAGAACTCGCGGCAGCCCAGAAGCGGACGGAAGAACGGCTCGAAGAACTGGCGGCAGCTCAGAAACGAACAGAGGAACGAGTGGATCAACTGGCGGCAGCCCAAGAGCGCACCGAGAGAGCAGTGAAACAACTCGCACGCCAAGTGGGCGGCCTTAGTGAAGCCTTGGGTGGGTCGCTGGAAGACCTCGCCCTTGAGGTGGTGCCCGAGATTCTGGAATATCGCTGGGGCATGGAAATTGAGTTCTGTGACCGCGACACCCTCCCCCTGCGCAATGGGGAGTATGAATTTGATTTAGTGATTCGGGGTCAGGTGGCAGGGCGACCAGTATTGGTACTCGGGGAAGTGAAAAGTAACATCACCGAATCAGAGGTGGAGCGATTTTTGAATCTTGTGGCTCAAGTGGAAGCGCCCGAGGAGATTCGCCCCCTCTTCTTTGGCTATCGCGTTGAGCGTGCAGCCAAGGCGTTGATTCGCGATCGCGATGCGGTAATGGTCACCACACGCGGCAAGTACTTTCCCTAGAATGGGAATATGGCTAATCAGCACTAGCAATGACCTCTGCACTCGAAGAAAAACTACGGACAGCGTTCTCGCCAGAACAGGCGCACCTACTGGCGGAAGTAATTCGCGAGGCCTATGACGACTTGGTGAAGGCCAAAGACTTTAACGAACTAAAGGCGATTGTCGCGGATCTGGCGCAAGCCCAGAAGCGGACGGAAGAACGGGTGGATCAACTGACTGTCACCGTTGCAGAACTGGCTCAAGCGCAGAAACGGACGGAAGAACGGGTAGAAGAACTGGCGGCAGCTCAGAAACGAACAGAGGAACGAATGGATCAACTGGCGGCAGCCCAAGAGCGCACCGAGAGAGCGGTCAAACAACTCGCACGCCAAGTGGGTGGACTCAGTGAAGCCTTGGGTGGGTCGCTGGAAGACCTCGCCCTTGAGGTGGTGCCAGAGATTCTGGAATATCGCTGGGGCATGGAAATTGAGTTCTGTGACCGCGACACCCTCCCCCTGCGCAATGGGGAGTATGAATTTGATTTAGTGATTCGGGGTCAGGTGGCAGGGCGACCAATCTTGGTACTCGGGGAAGTAAAAAGCAACATCACCGAATCAGAGGTAGAGCGATTTTTGAATCTTGTGGCTCAGGTGGAAGCGCCCGAGGAGATTCGTCCCCTCTTTTTTGGCTATCGCGTTGAGCGTGCAGCTAAAGCGTTGATTCGCGATCGCGGTGCGGTAATGGTCACCACCCGCGGTAAATACTTCCCGTAAAAAAATCCCCCTCCACAGGGGAGAGGGATCTAGGGTGAGGGCAAATTCACCCGCTCTAGAACGTGAACGTAGTCCGAATCACGCCTTGCAGAATCGGCTGACCAGAAATAACCCCACCCCCATTGGTATTGTTGGGGTTGATAATCGCTGTGAAGATAGGCGTGATGCTGATGTTGTCACTGATGGGGAATTTGTAAAAGGCCTCAATGTTGACCTGATTGGCATTGTTAATGACACCAAGACTAGGTGCACTGTTGATAAACGGCGCACCCGCCGCTGCCGCCAGTACTGAACCTGGCACCAGCAAGTCTTTGTAGCCAATACCCGCCATAAAGTTATAGGCCATCATGCCAGCGGCAGGGGCACCAAAAATAGAAAACGGTAGGGGCGAAACATTGGGGAAGTAGCCATTGGGAATCCCTGCTACCCCTGCACGGCCAAAGATGCCCAAGCGACCCAGATTGAGCTCAAAGTTGATGCCCCCCGCTTGCGCCTCAATGCCATAGGTTTTGGAGTAGGTACCTTGAAGCTTCACCACATAACTGTTGCGACCATTGCCAAAGGTGTTGGCATACTCCAACTCCAAGGAAGCTTGGTAGGGATCACCCGCAAACCCACCCCCCGGACTTGGAGGGGCAATGCCAGAATTAGCTCGTCCTGGCTCTGCCGCAAGATACAATGCCCGCACGGTAAAAGGACCTTCATTGGGGTTCCACTGGATAGCAACCCCTGCACCCCCTAGGTAGTTCATGGCGTAGGGCACAATGAAGGGGTTATTGAGGAAGAAGTAAGTGCCAAAGTCACTGGTAGGAGAGTTCGCCCAGCTATTGGTGTCAATGATGTCGCTCGGATAGAACCGTGTCCCTGCAGTAATGGTGATATCTTGGGTGGGCTTAAACGTATAGGCTAGGCGGTATAGCTCCACATTCGGACCAAAGTTCGACCAGTAGTACTGGCTGGGGCTAAAGTAGGGAAGCGGCCCCAGTGCATTATTAAATGTATTGCCAGCTCCGAGGGTCGAGTTTATTTGCAAACCCAGACCATAGGTGCTAATGGCATCGCGACCGCCATTGCCCGTAGACAGGGTGGTTTGCAGCAAGTCAGTGCCGGTAAAGCTGGTATTCAGGTTCAGCAGAACGGCAGAAATAACTGTCGGATTTGGACGTCCGGAGGCGAGTGAAATAAAGTTACCGCCGCCAAGAGGAATATTGTTACCTGGGTTGGCAGGATCGGGACCAGGACGCACGGAGCCCAAAATGCTATTACTACTTTGGCGACCACCGTACTGCACCGACATCACCGCCGTACCCGTAAGCTTGGTCGTTGTCGAGAACTGAGTGGCTTCAAGGGCAGCGGTGCGGGCTTCGAGGTTGTCCACACGACCGCGCAGGGTGGCGAGTTCGGCAGCGAACTCATCCATGAGTCTCTGAAGAGTGGCGAGGTCTTCTTTGGTGGCAAAGCGATCGCTAATCACATCGAGGCAGGCGTTCAATGCTGCTGCCATTTCATAACGGGTGGCGGCACGGTTGCCACGGAAGGTGCCATCAGGATAACCCGCGATACAGCCATACTTTTCAACCAAGGAGGCGAGGGCTTGGTAGGCCCAGTCGGTGGGACGCACGTCAGACAGCTGCGAGACAGAGGTCACCTGCCCCATGGATTCTTCGTTGGCCAGAAGCTGATTGACAGAGGTAATCGTGCTCGAAGCGTCTGCAATGGTGTTGGGGGCAGGCAGTGCTTCAGAAACTTGGAGATTTTGTGGTTCAGCAGCAATTAGGTTTTCGAAGTTGGCGGGTTCATTCGCGGTAGCAATGTTAGCCCCTGCGACCACACCCAGTAGGCTCAAGCTACCTGCTAACAGGTACGTCTTTTTCACGATGTTACTCCTCACTCACGAGCGTCTGGGTTCGGCAGAGCGATCAATTCATTCTGCTGTCCCCTAGTACTTAGCTTACACAATATGGCTTAAATGTGTTGCAAGCCGATTATGCAAGTTCTGATAGATTCTAAGTGCTTCCCCTTTGATTTGTCAAATACTTTGTTTTGATTTGTTGACACTGGAATTTCATCCGTCTGGCTGGCGTGGTACGAGCTGCACACAAGGAGCCTTTCTGATAGAGGGGGTGGCAACCAGAGAAGTTCTGCTTGGTCGGTACAATAGAAAGTACAGCCAAGACTTCATAGATGCAATGACCTCTGTCCTTGAAGAAAAGCTGCGGGCGGCGTTTCCTCCCGAACAAGCGCATCTGCTTGCAGAAGTCATCCATGAAGCCTACAACGATTTGGTGAAAGCAAGAGACTTCAATGAGCTGAAGTCCATCGTAGGCGAATTAGCTCAAGCCCAAAAACGCACTGAAGAACGAGTTGAAGAACTCGCCCAAGCCCAAAAACGCACTGAAGAACGGGTTGAAGAACTCGCCCAAGCCCAAAAACGCACTGAAGAACGAGTGGATCAGCTAGCTGTTGCTGTTGCAGAACTGGCTGAAGCGCAAAAGCGCACTGAACGAGCCGTCAAACAACTTGCACGCCAAGTGGGCGGCCTCAGTGAAGCTCTCGGTGGGTCCCTAGAAGACCTTGCTCTGGAAGTGGTGCCCGAAATCCTAGAACATCGCTGGGGCATGGAAATCGAATTTTGTGAGCGGGATGCCCTACCCCTACGCAACGGCAGTGATGAGTTTGACTTGGTCATCCGGGGTCAAGTTCATGGAGAGCCGATTCTAGTGTTGGGGGAAGTCAAAAGCAATATCACCGAATCTGAGGTGGAGCGTTTTTTGGATCTTGTGTCTCAAGTAGAGGCCAACGAGGAGATTCGCCCTCTGTTTTTTGGCTATCGCGTTGAGCGGTCAGCCAAGGCGTTGATTCGCGATCGCGGTGCGGCAATGGTCACCACAAGGGGCAAATACTTTCCTGATTGAATGAAGTACCCATCACGCTTCTTGGGTTGGCGCGGCATCTGCTGCATGGTAGGAGCTACGTACAAGAGGCCCCGATCGCACATGGGAAAAGCCGAGTTCGCGGGCAATCTTGCCCAAGGTGTTAAATTCTTCAGGTGTCCAATACTTGACCACAGGCAAATGACTCAACGAGGGGGGCAGGTATTGTCCCAAGGTCAGGCGATCGCACCCCACGGCTCGCAAATCTTTTAGAGTTTGAATCACCTCTGCTTCGGTTTCTCCCAAGCCCAACATCAAGCCCGACTTGGTGGGAAGGTGGGGATTCAGTTCCTTAACCGTGGCCAAGACCCGCAGTGAACTCTCATAGGTGGCACCCCGTCGCACCGGGCCTTGCAAGCGGCGTACAGTTTCGAGGTTGTGGTTGTAGCAGGCAGGCTGTGCCGCCACAATTTGGGCAATGCAGTCCCGTTGGCTCAAGCGTCCCCGATCCATACGAAAGTCGGGGGTAAGGACTTCAATTTCCGTGCCGGGACAGCGTTGGCGAATCGCGTGCATGGTCGCAACAAATTGACCCGCCCCCTGATCGGGTAAGTCATCGCGAGCCACAGAGGTTAAAACCACATAGCGCAATCCCAAGGTAGCCACAGCAGCCGCAATTTTTGTCGGTTCCTCTGGATCAACGGCAGCAGGAGCGTGACCTTTCTCCACTTGGCAAAAGGCGCAGGCACGGGTACAGGTGGCACCCAAGAGTAAAAAAGTGGCGGTTTTTTGGGCATAGCATTCACCGCGATTGGGACAGCGCCCCTCTTCACAGATGGTGTGAATCCGATACTGGCGCACCAACCGTTGCACGGTGGAGATCTCACTGGCTTTGCCAAGGGGTTTGCGCAGCCACGGCGGCAGGGGTTGGGAGATAGTCATAGAGTCGGGTTAATCCTGAAAATAGGGGAGAGGCGAGCTAGATACAAAACTTGATTAACTATCGAGTCTATTTATTAAGTAACTGTAAATGATCCCTAGGGGTGCGCCTAGGGGGCGATCGCTTCTATGGCAGGATCAATAGCGACGTTACCGCAGGTATGCCACAGAACCTATGAGTGATCAGCCACGCCCAACGGTCATTATTACGGGTGCATCCTCTGGAGTCGGATTGTATGCCACCAAAGCCTTAGCTAATCGGGGCTGGCACGTTGTTATGGCCTGCCGCAATCTTGAAAAAGCAGAGCAAGCCGCCAAAGACTTGCAGATTCCGCCGCAGGCCTACACGATTTTGCATTTGGACTTGTCCTCGTTGGCCAGTGTGCGCGGCTTTGTGGAGTCATTTCGGGCATTGAATCGCCCCTTGCGTGCCCTTGTCTGCAATGCCGCTGTCTATTATCCCCTGCTCAAGGAACCGATCTACAGTGTGGATGGCTATGAAATCAGTGTGGCCACCAACCATTTGGGGCACTTTCTTTTGGCCAACCTCCTCCTCGATGATTTGAAGAAGTCTCCCGAAAGCGATAAGCGCTTGGTGATTCTCGGCACGGTGACGGCCAACCGCAAAGAACTCGGCGGCAAAATTCCCATTCCTGCTCCCCCCGATTTGGGTAACCTCGAAGGCTTTGAGAAGGGCTTCAAGAAACCCATCGCCATGATTAACGGCAAGCCCTTCAAGTCGGGCAAGGCCTATAAAGACAGCAAGCTCTGCAATATGCTCACGGTGCGGGAACTACATCGCCGCTTCCATGATTCGACGGGGATTGTCTTTAGCTCCTTGTATCCGGGCTGTGTGGCGGACACCCCCCTCTTTCGCAACCACTTTCCCCTCTTCCAGAAGCTCTTCCCCCTCTTCCAGAAAAACATCACGGGGGGCTATGTCAGTCAAGAACTAGCGGGTGAGCGCGTCGCAATGGTGGTGGCCGACCCAGAGTTTTGCCAGTCGGGGGTGCACTGGAGTTGGGGTAACCGCCAAAAAGAGGGCCGCAAAGCCTTTGTCCAAGAACTCTCGGCAGAGGGCAGTGATGAGCAAAAAGCGCGCCGCCTGTGGGAGTTGAGCGAAAAACTGGTGGGTTTGGCCTAGCCGATGCAGTGGTGGTTGCCCCTCGGCGTTAGTCTTGCCCTTGTCATCGAGACGGGGGCGATCGCCAGCTCAGCACCAGAAACAGTGGTGAGCCAATTTTATCAGTGGTGGGTGCGAAACCAAGATCAAGGCCGCCAACGGTTCTCTCAGCAGCGAGCAGCGTTTACGCCCGATCTATACCAGCAGTTGATGCAAGCCTTTCGCAAACAGCCACGGGATGGCGCTTGGCTAGACTTTGATCCCTTTTCCTTTACCCAAGTGAGTACTCAAGGGGTGAAAGTGCGCAACGTGCGGCGATCGCCCAATCATCCCCAAGTGGCGGAAGTGGATATTGAGGTTATGGTAGGTCTACGGGGGCGATCGGGAACGCCTGTGCCGATAAAAGTACTCCTGCGCCAAGGGAGCGATCGCTGGCAAATTGATAACCTGATCTACCTGAGCACGTGGGACAACCTGCGCTGTCTGCTGCGGGACATCAACCGCTAGTGAACCTTAACGTCTTCTTCCATTCCTCTGGCTGAGCTTGCCGCTATGGTGGAAGTGATCCTTGCCATTGCAGGACGGATGTATGTCACAGCAAGATTTTGGCGTCATTGGCCTCGCTGTCATGGGGGAAAACCTTGCCCTCAATGTGGAGCGAAATGGATTCTCCGTGGCGGTTTATAATCGCACCCCCGCCCGCACTGAAGCTTTCATGGCCGAACGAGCCGCCGGCCGTCGCTTCAAGGCCACCTATCGTCTTGAGGAATTTGTGGCGTCGCTGTCGCGTCCCCGCCGCATTTTGGCGATGGTCAAAGCCGGCAAACCCGTGGATGACCTGATCCAGCAACTCAAGCCACTCCTTGAACCGGGCGACATTCTCATTGATGGGGGCAACTCCCTCTACACGGATACCGAACGCCGCGTTGCTGAAATGGAGGCAGTAGGGCTGTGCTTCTTTGGCATGGGCGTCAGTGGCGGTGAAGAAGGTGCCCTCAATGGTCCGAGTCTCATGCCCGGTGGCAGTCGGGAGGCCTATCAAGCCCTCGAACCCATTCTCACCAAAATTGCAGCGCAAGTGGATGATGGCCCCTGTGTCACCTACATTGGGCCGGGGGGATCGGGGCACTTTGTCAAGATGGTGCACAACGGTATTGAGTATGGCGATATGCAACTCATTGCCGAGGCCTATGACCTGCTGAAAAACCTCCTTGGCCTCAATCACCAGCAACTTCATGAGGTTTTCAAAAGTTGGAATGAGACCCCCGAACTCAACTCATTTTTGATTGAAATTACTAGCCAGATTTTCACCTATATTGACCCAGAAACCCATTTGCCCCTTGTGGATGTGATTGTGGATGCGGCAGGTCAAAAGGGAACCGGTCGCTGGACGGTGGAAAGTGCCCTTGAAATGGGGGTGGCCATTCCAACGATTACCGCTGCCGTGAATGCCCGCATCATGTCCTCCATCAAAGCCGAACGGATGGCGGCTGCCCAAGTCCTCCCCGGCCCTGCGGCTCACTTTAGCGGCAATAGGCAAGAATTCATTGACAAAATTCGCGATGCCCTCTACTGCTCAAAGATTTGCTCCTATGCCCAAGGGATGGCGCTGATTGCCAAAGGCTCCCAAGAACTCTTTGATAATCAACTAAACCTTGGCGAGATTGCCCGCATCTGGAAAGGGGGCTGCATTATTCGCGCTGGCTTCCTGAATAAGATCAAGCAGGCCTACAGCGAAAATCCCCAACTGGCCAATCTGCTGCTGGCGCCGGAGTTTCGGCAAACCATCCTCGATAAACAGGCGGCGTGGCGGGAGGTGTTGGTGGAGGCGACCCGTGCTGGGATTGCTGTGCCCGCCTTTGGCGCGTCCTTGGAGTACTTCGATAGCTATCGGCGCGATCGCCTGCCGCAAAATCTCACCCAAGCACAGCGGGATTTCTTTGGTGCCCATACCTACGAGCGGATCGATAAACCGGGAACCTTCCATACGGAGTGGGTACCGATTCAGGAGGCAGGAAAAGCATCCGTTTAAGAGGTAGGCAGTAGCGTTGGCGGCGTTGTTCCCCAAGGGGGCAATTCTTTAGCCTATCTTAAGAATTAGGCGAGTGATTTGCTTGCCCGCGATCATCCTGCACTTTGGGGAGGCCAAGAAGCCTTGCATCCGTTTTTACGACTGCTGCACCACAGCCAACGCTACCAACGCCAAGTGGGGCTTGCCTCCCTCTACTCTATCCTCAATAAAATTTTTGATCTCGCTCCCCCCGTTCTGATTGGGATTGCTGTGGATCTGGTGGTGAAGCGGCAGGATTCCCTCTTCGCCCGCTGGGGGCTGGTGACCTTTGAGCAGCAACTGTTGGCCTTGGCCGGCCTATCATTTGTGATCTGGAGCTTGGAATCCCTCTTTGAGTATGCCTATGCCCGCAGTTGGCGCAACCTAGCCCAGCAGATTCAACACGACCTGCGCCTTGAGACCTATGCCCATGTCCAAGAGATGGATTTGGCGTTTTTTGAGGAGCGCAGCAGTGGGGTGTTGCTCTCGATTCTCAATGATGACATTAACCAACTCGAGCGCTTTTTGGATGGCGGTGCCAACGAGGTGTTGCAAGTCACAACCACCGTCTTAGTGATTGGTGGGATTTTCTTTTATTTGGCGCCCAATGTGGCGATCTGGGGGATGCTGCCGATGCCCTTTATTCTCTGGGGATCCGTCATCTTTCAGCGGCGACTCGCCCCTCGTTATGCCGATGTGCGGGAAAAGGCGGGACGCCTCAACGAACGCTTGGCTAACAATATCTCAGGTATTCAAACGATCAAGAGCTTTACTGCCGAGGCTTACGAATTGGAGCGCCTGCGCTGGGATAGTGAAGCCTACCAACAGAGTAATCGCCGCGCCATTCGCCTCAGTGCTGCCTATATTCCCCTGATTCGCTTTGTGATCCTCTTTGGCTTTACGGGAACGTTGGTGCTGGGTGGCTTTGCCGCTTTTCAGGGGCGCTTGGATGTGGGCGCCTACAGCACGATGGTCTATCTGATTCAACGGTTGCTCTGGCCCTTGACCCGTTTGGGGGAAACACTGGATCAGTATCAGCGAGCCATGGCCTCAACGCAGCGGGTGCTGAATTTGCTGGAAACGCCGATCGCGATTTGTACGGGCGATCGCCCCCTTGATCCGCGCCATGTCAAAGGAGAGGTGCGCTTTGAATGCGTTAGCTTTGCCTACGCGGGTCGGGCGCCGGTGCTAAAAAATGTCAGCTTGCACGTGCCTGCAGGTCAGACGATCGCCATTGTCGGCTCCACGGGATCCGGCAAAAGTACCCTTGTGAAATTGTTACTGCGGTTCTATGAGGTGCAAGAAGGGCGCATTCTCATTGATGGGGTGGATATTCGCGAGTATCGGCTGCGGGACTTGCGCCGTGCCATTGGTTGGGTGAGTCAGGATGTCTTTCTCTTCCATGGCACCGTCTTTGAGAACATTGCCTATGGCAGCCCCCAGGCCACCCTAGCAGACGTTGTGCATGCTGCAAAATTGGCGGAAGCCCATGACTTTATCGAGCAACTGCCCCAAGGTTACGACACGGTGGTCGGCGAACGGGGGCAAAAACTCTCCGGCGGTCAGCGGCAGCGGCTGGCGATCGCCCGCGCCCTGCTCAAAGATCCACCGATTCTAGTGCTCGATGAAGCCACCTCCGCCGTGGATAACGAAACCGAAGCCGCCATCCAGCGATCGCTAGCCCACATTACCGCCCATCGCACCACCATTGCCATTGCCCACCGCCTCTCGACGATTCGCCACGCCGACTGCATTTACGTTCTAGAGCAGGGCGACATTGTTGAACAGGGGACACACGAAGCACTCTTGGCGCAGCAGGGCGTCTATTACGGCCTCTGGCAAGTCCAGGCCGGCCAGCTCCTCCCTGAAGGTTAGGGTGTGAGGTTATAGCGTGCCCGCTCAGCGGCTGTTTTCTCGCGATCCAGTTTCAAGATCAGCACTGCCAAGGGGGGCAAGCAGAGATCAAGGGAGTAGCGGCGGTTGTGGTAAGGCCACTCATCCGCCCATTTACCGCCCAAGTTACCCATGTTGCTACCGCCATACTCGCGGGCATCACTGTTAAACAATTCACTATAGAAGCCATGCTCCGGCACGCCAATGCGGTAGTGGCTGTGGGGCTGTGGTGTAAAGTTACAGACGACAACCACAAAATCTTGGTAGTCCTTATCCCAGCGGATAAAGGACACAACGCTATGGCGGTTATCGCTACAGTCAATCCACTCAAAGCCCTCCTGTTTGAAATCTTGGGTGTAGAGGGCAGGTTGTGAACGGTAGAGGCGATTGAGATCCTCAAAGAAGCGTTTGGTTTGCTGGTGGGGTTCGTATTGCAGCAGGTGCCACTCTAAATCGCTCCAGACATTCCACTCGCTCCATTGGGCAAACTCCATCCCCATGAACATTGTTTTCTTGCCGGGGTGAGTGAACATGTAGGCAAATAAACAGCGCAGATTGGCGAATTTCTGCCAGCGATCGCCCGGCATTTTGCCAATGATGTGACTCTTGCCGTGCACCACCTCATCATGGGAGAGCGCCAGCATGAAGTTCTCGCTGTGGTGATACCACATACTGAAGGTGACATTGTTTTGGTGGAACTGGCGGAACCACGGATCCATGCTGAAGTAGTCCAGAATATCGTGCATCCAACCCATATTCCACTTCAGGTTGAAGCCCAATCCCCCCATGTAGGTTGGCCAAGAGACCATCGGCCAGGCCGTTGACTCCTCCGCGATCGAGAGAATTCCCGGAAAGTAGCTAAAGATCACATGGTTGACTTGGCGCAGGAAGTTGGCCGCCTCTAAATTTTCCCGTCCGCCGTATTCATTGGGTACCCACTCACCCTCCTTGCGGGCATAGTCAAGATAGAGCATCGAGGCCACGGCATCCACGCGAATACCGTCAATGTGGTACTTGTCAAACCAAAAGAGAGCATTGGCCACCAGAAAATTGCGCACTTCGTGGCGACCATAGTTAAAGACAAGGGTGCCCCATTCCTTGTGTTCGCCCTTGCGCGGATCCGCGTGTTCGTAGAGGTGGGTGCCATCAAAGAAGGCGAGGCCGTGGCCATCCTTGGGAAAGTGCCCCGGTACCCAATCCACAATCACACCAATACCGTTTTGGTGGCACTGATCCACGAAATACATAAAGTCCTGGGGACTGCCATGGCGAGAGGTGGGGGCGTAGTAGCCAGTGACTTGATAACCCCAAGAGCCATCGAAGGGATGCTCAGCAACGGGCAAGAGTTCAATGTGGGTGTAGCCCAATTCCTTGACGTAGGGAATGAGTTTGGCCGCCAATTCGCGATAGGTGAGAAAGCGTGCCCAGGGCTTGAGTTCTGCCACCTGTACGGGTTCTTGGGGTTGGCCATCAGCACCAATAGGGGGGTCTTCCATTGAGGCGTGGAGCCACGATCCTAAATGCACCTCAAAGACGGAAATCGGCTGCGTCAGGGGGTCGGTGTGGCGCCGTTTTTCTAGCCAGTCGTTATCGCCCCATTCGTAGCTGTTGAGGTCGGTGACAATAGAGGCGGTCTTGGGACGCGGTTCTTGGTAAAAGCCGTAGGGATCTGATTTTTCGTAGATGTGGCCGTCTTGGTTCTTAATTTCGTACTTATAGTGCTCGCCCACACCCAAGCCGGGGATAAAGAGTTCCCAGATGCCATTGCCGCGCCGTGCCATTTGGTGTTTGCGGCCATCCCAGTGGTTAAAGTTGCCAATGACAGAGACATTGCGGGCATTGGGTGCCCAGACGGCAAAATACACCCCTGCAACGCCATCGACTGTGAGCAGGTGTGCCCCGAGTTTTTCATAGATGCGGTGGTGATTGCCCTCGGCAAAGAGATGAATATCAAAATCCGTCAGCTTTGAGGAGCGGAAGGCATAGGGATCGTAGATCACCCGCTCGTGGCCATTTTCATAAATTTTCAGTTGATAATTATTCAGTTCCGGCAGAGGAATGCGGCATTCAAAAAAGTGGGGGTGGTGCACTGGCGTCATCGGATATTCTTGCCGCTGCTCTGGACAGAGGACACTCACCCGTTCGGCATTGGGTAAATAGGCGCGTACCGCCCACATGGATTGGCCATTCTCACTGATCTGGTGACATCCCAAAATTTCAAAGGGATCGTGGTGCTGGTTGGAAACAATGCGGTCAATCTGTTCGGGCGAAACGGTCATATTTTTATACTTTCGTAAAATATAGAGACAATACTATAGAAAAGTTAACAGTTAGAATGCTCCCCTTGACAAGGGCACAGACGCTATTTCTCTGGCTTCTCTTGATCGGTGGCGTGGGCTAAGAGTCCTTGGAGTAGCTCTCGCAATAGGCTCGGTCCTTGGTAAATCCAACCGGTGTAGAGTTGCACCAGTGTTGCACCGGCTGCTAGTTTTTCGATTACATCCTCTGGCGTGAAAATCCCCCCCACCCCAATAATCGGCAGAGTGCCTTGGGTCTCTTTGTGGATAAAGCGAATCACGGCGGTAGCGCGATCGCGCAAAGGGGCACCACTGAGACCTCCCGCCTCGTCCGCCGGCGATCGTCCCGTCTGCGGAATCATCTGGGTTTTTAGCCCCTCCCGTGCCACGGTGGTATTGGTGGCCACAATGCCGGCGAGTTCATAGGTTTGAATCAGATCAAGAATTGCCGCAATCTGCTCCCAACTCAAATCGGGGGCAATTTTCAGAAGCAGGGGCTTGCGGGGGTGATTGGCGGTTTGTAGCGTCTCCAAAATGGGTTCTAGTTGTTCCTTGGCTTGCAGATCCCGTAACCCCGGTGTGTTGGGAGAACTCACATTAATCACGAAATAATCGCCAAGGGGATACAGGCGGCGAAAACTGGCTAAGTAATCCTCTTTTGCAGCTTCCAAAGGGGTGATTTTTGACTTGCCCAAATTGATACCGATGGGAATCGTTGGCGGGGGCGATCGCTCCAAAAGGGCGGCCATGGCCTCTGCGCCGGCATTATTAAACCCCATGCGATTAATCGCCGCGCGATCGGCTGTTAGGCGAAAGAGGCGCGGACGCGGATTTCCCGGTTGTGGCTGCCAAGTGACGGTGCCCAACTCCGCAAAGCCAAAGCCAAAGGCCGACCAGACACTGCGGGCGACGCCATTCTTATCAAACCCTGCCGCCAAACCAATGGGATTGGGAAAGCGTAGTCCCCACATTTGCCGCTCTAAACGGGGATCTGAAAGGGCATAGCGTTGCTGAAGTTGCTGCCGCAGCCAAGTGCTCAGGGCACGATCCTGATTAAGCCACCCACAGAGGGAGATAAACTGCTGGTGCAGAAATTCTGGATCCGCCTGCAACCCAGAAAAAAGAAGTGGCCGCAGCAGGTGCCGATAAGGATCAATGGCCATTCAGACTGCCATTCCCCCACCTAAAGGGTTGAATGATCAACACTATGCCCCTAGTCCAGATAGCCCATGAGGACGGGTGAATCATCAATGATATTAGAAGCCACAGGCCGTTCCCCAGCGGAATAATAGGTTTCAGCAATGTGCAGCCCACTGGTGGTAATCGGACGAATGCCCATCCAATTCACTGTTTCGACAATTTCAAAGTCATCCGCTGCCACGGGGCGCACCCCCATGATGTTCAGGGTTTCAACCACGCGGAAATTGGTGGCCACGATGGGGCGAATACCGGCGGAGTTGATGCTGTCGTAGATTTGCAGGCCACTGCTGAGCACCGGACGCTCGCCGGCATCTTTGATCATGTGCACCACTTGCACGGGACTGGCTTCAATGGGACGTAAGCCGGCACTATTAAAGGTTTGCCATACCACGATGTCGCTGGCTGTGGTTGTGCCTGCGGGGGCAAGAGCCGTTTTTTCGGCAAGGGAAACCATTTGACCGCTATTTTCTTTGGCGGGCGGGTTGCTGCGACGGGCGGGACGGCTAGCTTTGGCTGTGGGTTCTTCGGGGGGTGGGGTTTGAGGCGTTTCAGTCATGGCGATCGCTCCTAATGCAATAATTCAATCCTACAGGTGAATTCGTATGCAAGCATTCTATATCTCTAGTCCTTGATCATAGCAGCCCAAGAGGAGTGCCAGCGGTTTGAGAGATCCCTTTCGGTGCAGGAATGGTTGGCTTTTCAAGCGTGCAGCAGAGGCATCATGTCGCTGGGTGCCCCTTGGCCAATCACTTTGCCACGATCCAGAACAATGGCACCGTCCGCTTGCGCCAGTTCATCGAGACGGTGGGTGACCCACAGTGCGGTGATCCCTTGGCTGTTGACCAGTTGGCGCACGTAGCCTAGGAGTTCCCGCTGGCTATCGGGGTCAAGGAGTGCCGTGGGTTCATCGAGCAATAGCACCCGACAATGGCGAGCGATCGCCCCGGCAATGGCTACCCGCTGTTTTTGGCCGCCACTGAGGGCATAGATGGGACGGCGTTCTAGCCCCTGTAAATTCACAGCTTGTAGGGCGGCACTGACGCGCTCGCGCACCTGCCAATAGTTGAGGGATTCACCATTGAGACTAAAGGCAATATCCGCACCGACACTGGGCATCACCAGTTGGTGATCGGGGTTCTGGAAGACAAAGCCAAGGGGTTGCTCCACATAGACTTCACCGCTTTGGGGCTGCAAGAGACCTCCCAAAATACGCACCAGCGTTGACTTACCACTGCCATTGCGGCCGAGGAGCATCCATAGTTGCCCCCGCGGGATTTCTAGGGACACCCGATCCAGCACGAAAACCTCTGGCGACCAGCCAAAGGAGACCTCTTTGAGATGAATTGCTGGGGGGATTGCCGCCATGGGTTTTTGGACAATGCTCATGTTTTTCGGTAGGGTGAGGATGACCCCCAATTGGGTTGTCGTGCACCAAGTCAGGGAGCGGCTATGCAAGAGGGATTATACATTGTCCTCATCAGTATTCATGGTTTGATTCGGGGCGATCGCCTTGAACTAGGACGAGATGCCGATACGGGAGGACAAACGCGCTATGTGGTCGAACTGGCAAAAACCCTTGCAGCCCATCCCCGGGTGGCGCAGGTGGATTTGGTCACTCGTCTGATTCCCGATGCCAAGGTCAGCCCCGACTATGCCCAGCCCATTGAGCGAATTGGCGATCGCGCCCGCATTGTCCGCCTAGCCTGTGGTCCTCGCCGCTATTTGCGCAAGGAAGTGCTTTGGCCTTATTTAGACGTATTTGCCGATGAACTGTTGCGCCATCTGCGCCAAAGTGGCCGCATGCCCGATGTGATCCACAGTCACTATGCCGATGCTGGTTATGTGGGCTGCCGTGTTGCCGGTTGGTTGGGGGTTCCCCTTGTGCACACTGGGCATTCCCTCGGCCGGGTCAAGCGACAGCGACTCCTTGCCCAGGGTAGTAAGCCCGATGCCATTGAGGAGCAGTTTCACTTTACGACTCGCATTGAAGCCGAGGAGCAAACCCTTGCCAGTGCCGCACTCATTATTGCCAGTACCCATCAGGAGGTCGAAGAGCAGTATCGCCTCTACGATCAATACGATCCGGCACGGATGGCCGTCATTCCGCCGGGGGTAGATACCCGCCGTTTCTATCCAGGGCCTGTCCCTGCCGATTTACCCTTTCGCAAGGAATTGCGTCGCTTTTTAGTGGAACCGGAAAAGCCCTTTATCTTTTGCCTCTCCCGGCCAGTACCGCGCAAGAACGTGGCTGCGTTGCTCAATGTCTATGGCACTGATCCCTTTTTACAGCAGCGAGCGAATCTGGTCTTAGTACTCGGCAATCGCACCGATATTAGCAAGATGGAGGCCAGCCCTCGCCAAGTGTTGACCGAACTCTTTTTGCTGGTCGATCGCTATGACCTCTATGGCAAAGTCGCCTATCCGAAAACCCACACCAGTGATGAAGTCCCCGATCTTTACCGTTTAGCCGCGCAGCAACGGGGGGTCTTTATCAATCCTGCCCTCACTGAACCCTTTGGCCTGACGCTCATTGAAGCGGCTGCCTGTGGATTACCGATTTTGGCGACAGCGGATGGCGGGCCGCAGGAGATTCTCCGCCACTGTCGCAATGGGTTGCTCTTTGATGCCCTTGATCTAGAAGCCATTCGCAGTGCCTTGCATCAAGCCTTTCAAAGTGATAGCCAGTGGCAGACTTGGGCAGACAATGGCCTGAAGGGGGTACAAGCCCACTACTCTTGGCGCAGTCATGTGGAGATGTATCTGCACGCCCTTGCTCAACTGGCGGAAAAATCAGTCTTGCCCGTGTTGAGTGTGCAACGCCAACCGGCTCAGTACCAGAGTAATAAACTGCCAACGACGCTGACACGGAACCGCCTGCTCACCCTCGAACGCCTGTTGATTAGTGATATTGACAATACCTTGATTGGCGATCGCCCTGCCCTTGAGCGACTCTTAACGCTTCTGCAACGCCGTCCTGAAATGGGCTTTGGGGTGGCAACGGGGCGTCATCTCGAAATTACCCTAGAGATCCTCCATGAATGGGGCGTGCCGATTCCCGATGTTTTAATTACGTCCGTGGGCAGTGAAATTCACTATGGCCCTCACTTGGTTCCCGACACCAGTTGGCAGCAGCACATTAGCTATCGCTGGGAACCCCAACGGGTGAGAGACACCCTCGCCGATGTGGCAGGCCTGACGCTGCAACCCCCAGAAAATCAACGCTCCCACAAAATTAGCTACAACGTGGATACCACGGTTCTCCCCAGCATTACCCCGGTCTTGCGTTTACTGCGACAGCAGAAACTCCATTGTCGGCCAATTTTCTCCCACAATCAGTTCTTGGATATTTTGCCCCTGCGTGCCTCTAAAGGCGATGCCCTGCGCTATCTTGCCCTCAAGTGGGGCTATCCGCTGCAAAAACTGTTGGTGGCTGGGGACTCTGGCAATGACGAGCAAATGCTGACGGGGAATACCCTTGCTGTTGTTGTGGGCAATCACAGTCCGGAATTGGAAAAGTTGCGCGATCGCCCCCATATTTACTTTGCCCAAGGTCACTATGCCCAAGGGATTCTCGAAGCGATTGAACACTATGGCTTCTAACGAAAAGCCTGCGATAACGTCAAACTAGAAATGCCCTTGGCGCGGTAATCGGCAAGAATCTGAGCCAGTGCCTCCACTGTCGGTTGTTGCGTGGGATTGAGTTTGGGATTGCTCGGCAGTGCCAAGTTGAACTCCGTGCCATCCTGCATCAGCCAGTGACTCCCCCGCTAGCACGCTAGAGAGCTTGGGTTCCTTGAATTAGCCATTCGCCACCAACATTGACTAAAGTAAAGCGTAACGTTTGATAAAAATCTTGACCAGAGTTCATTATGTAGTGAAGATTTGCATCAACAACGGCTCTATCTGAAGTTAAACCGACAACTTCAGTACTATAAACATCAACGTACTGCACTTTAGTCCACCAATCGATGTATGAACCATAGCCGTTGGGGTGTGCTGAGGCATCATTTTGGAAAGAGCTGGTCAATTGATGCCACGCTGCCTCGTAATTGCCAGCGTTAATCAGAGCATAGTAATTTTCAACAAAAAGGCTGGGATCAGGGAGCAGCTCCGGGTCAAGCAGGACGCGTTCGCTAGCACTTGCAGGGGGTGGGGGCGTAGAAACAGTTTCTGGGGTTGGCAACGGAGATTCAATAGGGGGCGATTGGTCAGGAGTTTCTGCGACTTCAGTAGGGGAATTGGCTAGCGAGGGAGGGCGGGGTTCTAGGCGGTTCGACAGCAAAATTACAGCCATCGCTGCAAACATACTCCCAAAGGCAATCACAAGTGAGCCGAGGATGAACCACGGTGCGAATGATGACTGAGCTGTGGGTACTGATTGAGTCCCAGAGAAGAGTTGTCCTGTAGGCGTGGTAGAGAGGGGTGGGGGTGTGACAACCGGTTCATGGACAATACTGCCTGCCTCAATCATCCGCCAATGTTGATCCTGCCGTTCAACCCGTGCTGGCCTCAGCAATTGCCCTGACTTTTCACTGGGGTGCTGGGGTAACGTTCGCCGAAATAAGTAAGCATCGAAGTCTCCCCTATGCAAGGGAACAAGCCAAGACTGTTGATTGACATCTGTGATCACTAAATAGCTGGGATGAGCAGGACACTCAGTAAAAATGGCACCCTCGCTTTGAGAACCTGAAGGACGCACCAGTGTTCCATAGTTTTGCAGCTCTAACCAATCACTCTGCAAACCACTGTTGTACTTCTCAAGCAGCCAGTTGACCGACGGCGCTAAGCGAGGTGGTGGAGACTCCTCAGTAACCAGTTTAGTAATCAGTGGTGTTTCTAGCGCCTGCATCTCTAACGTTTTTTTTGTTTCTGTCTCTGCATCCGCTAGGGCAGCTTCGACTTCCTTGGCGGATTGATAGCGATCGCTGGGTGCAACGGCCAGCATCTTTGCCAAAACATCGCGAAACGTTGGTGTGATTTGGACATACTTTTGCCAATTCCAAGTGTGATGGTAGTTATCAAACAATTCCTTGGGATCTTTGCCCGTGAGTAAGACAATACAGGTCACTGCTAGGGCGTACAGATCAGAACTCGGAAAAACCTGCTCACCGCTGACTTGTTCTGGTGCGGCATAATGCGCTGTATAAATTTTTGTATGTCCCTTCGCAACTTCGGTAACACGGGAAATCTCCTTGACTGCACCAAAGTCAATGAGGTAAAGGCGACGCTGCCCCGGAAATTTACTGTTCTTTGCCGATTGGCGAATGATGTTTGCTGGCTTAATGTCTCGATGAATAGCCCCTTGATCGTGGATGTACTGCAAAACAGGTAGGAGATCCTTTAAGACCTCACGAACTTCCTCTTCACTCAAATAACCGCGATAGGCAAGTTCACACTCAAGCGTATCGCCATCAATAAATTCTTGAACCAGATAAAAATAGTGTTGTTCTGCTTTGCCTGTGCTGCTGCTCACCCGCTCCTGAAAGAAGGCAAATAGGGTAGGAATTTGGGGATGTTCCCCCAACGTTTCTAGGAGTCGCGCTTCTCGCTTGAATAAATTTTCTGCTTTTTGCAAGAGGTCTGGATTTGAGGTTTCAACTTGGAGCTGTTTAATCACACATTGGCGCTTGGCGGGCGTATCCAAATCTCGCCCTAGGTAAGTAATACCAAAGCCCCCCTGTCCCAACAGCTGTTGGGCAACATAGCGCCCCCGCAAAATCAAGGGCATGCCGCAGTTGGCGCAGTACTTTTGGCTAATGGTATCCACCAAGACATCCCCCTCTAGTTCAGGCAGGTCATTGTGGGGATGGGAACACTGGGGGCGGGTGCAGTAGATAAGCATGATTTTGCATCAAGAAGCACCACTTTATTCACGATTAAAACTGATCCAACACTTGGGTGACAACCTCAGGACTCACAGAAATGCCGTCAATCCCCAAATCAATTAACCACGGCAGCCAATGGGGATAGCGAGTGGGGGCTTCGCCACACAGATGGCATCCTAGGTGATGGGCTTTGGCCTGTTGAATCAATTGGGCGATCGCCCCCCTAACGGCAGGATGGTCTTCATTTAATTCCGGTAGTGTTGTTTCGCGATCAATGCCCAACAGCAGTTGCGTCAGATCATTGGTACCAATCGTAATGCCAGCAACGCCAAGGTTGGCCAGATCAGACAGTAAAAATAAAATGGCCGGCACCTCCGCCATTACCCACAGTTCCACACCCGCCTTGGCTGTCAGACCATGCTGGGCAAGAGCCTTTTGACAATAGACCACCTCACTGACACTGCGGACAAAGGGAAGGATAATACGCAGCGGGCAGGTTTCTAAGCGGTGGGCGATCGCCAGCGCTGACAGTTCCAAATGAAACAGCTCTGGACAATGGCGATAGCGACTCACTCCCCGCAGCCCCCAATCCGTTGCCGGTTCAAACTGATGTCCCCCCAAGAGTTGGCGATAGTCGGCTGGCCGTAAATCCAATGTGCGATAAAAGAGGGGACGGGGGGCGATCGCCCGCATAAATTCACAGAGGTGCTGCACCCAGCGATCGCGCAACTGCTCAGCATCCCCCTGCTCCAACCAATGACAGGGATGGCGATGATCCAAAAAGGCCAACAACATCAACTCTGAGCGCAATAGACCAATGCCATCACAGGGGAGCGATCGCAATAACCGCAGGGCACTGACTTGACTGACATTTACCATGACCGGCAACGGCAACCGCTTGACCGTTGGGAGTGAGGGCGTTTGCGGCGAGGGGGTCGCCACCACGGGCAATGGCTCTGGGGGCAGTTGATAGATAGACCCCCGATGACCATCGAGAAACAGCGTCATTCCTGAACTAATCTGCTGAGTCGCATTTACCACACCGACCACCGCTGGCCGTCCCAATTCCCGCGCCAGAATGGCACCATGACTGGTTAAGCCCCCCTGCTCACAAATCACACCAACCGCAGCACTCACGAGGGGCAACCAGTGGGGTGGAATACTTTTGCTCACCAAGATCTGCCCAGCAACAGCCGTAGGAGCACAGGGGTCTGTAACCACAAGGGCAGGGGCGATCGCCTGCCCCGGCGCAGCGGGTAGCCCTTCAGCTATGAGGGTGCGCTCCACGGTCTGCGGCAAGGGCGCCAGCGGCAGAGGTTCTGCTAAACACTGTCCCCACCAAACCTGTGTCTGACTGCGATGCCAAACCCAGAGATGGAACGCCGACCCGCGACAGGCCTGCTGCAAGTATTGTTCCTCTGCGGGCGTCAGCTCAATTCCCCTTGGGGGCAAAGGAATGCCGTGATGGGGGAGCGTCACACCGCTGGCGATCGCCGGCAACCTTGGATCACTCCCTGTCCACCAGCCTGAGGCAACAATGGTACTCAAGGGGTAAAGCAAAATCGCCACTTTGAGGTGACAAAAATCCCATCCCTGCTGCCAATAGGTATAGAGATTCTTGGCTTGGACAAGGGCAGCAAAGGCCGCTTCGATCGCCTGATGACCCAGGGGTAGACTGGGATGATGTAACACGGTTCCACGGCCTAGCCCCCAAGGTAAGTCCACCGCTTCCTGCCAAAGATAGGTGGTGAGAACAAGATGACGTTCTCCCCCCTGTTGTTGCCAAAAGTGATGACAAGCAGCAAAAATTGTTTCTAACTCCCCCACATCCAAAGGGGTTAATTCATGGGTCATCCTCAGTGCCAGTGCCTTGAAATCCGCCGCATTGGGGGGCACCTCTTGCCAGCGATCGCAGGCCGCGTGCCACAGGGGAATGACGCCAGAGCGTAACTGTTGCCAGACATTGGTGGAAGTCAGCCAGACAGGATGAGGCGGTGGCAAGATTTTTTGCGCCTCTTGCAGGGCAACCAATGTTGGGGAAAGGGCTTCCGCTGGGTACTGTTGTAGGGGTTCCAGAAGGAGTGATGTCACAAATGCGTTTCCTTAATCGTCCTTGGGGGTCTGGGAGCGGACGATCCGACCTAGGGAGAACTCACTTCCGTTTGCTGACGGCGACGAATGTTGAGGACATCAGTGATTTTTCTAATTTGCGCCAAGAGATGATCCAACTGCTTTGCATTCACAATATCAATACACAAATCAATAATCGCCGTGCGTCCCGGATCCGTGTGGACATTGGCTCGTCGCACATTAATTTGATTATCAGTTAAACGGGTCAAAATATCCTTAAGAATACCAACGCGATCAATCACCTCAATTTGCACATCCACAGGGTAGGTTTGGGGACGGCGTTGATTGACTTTTGTGTTCCAACTCACGGGAATCAGGCGATCGCTCGACACCGACTCTAGGTTGCTACAGCCCTGACGATGAATTGAAATACCCCGACTCCCCAGCGTCACCACGCCAATAATCGGTTCATCGGGCACAGGACAACAGCAGCCAGCAATGTGATAAACCAAGCCCTCCACCCCAAGAATCGGGGAATCACTGGGTTTCGTGGCGGCGGGTACACGGTTAACAGGGGCAGATTCTGAAGGCAGTTCCGGTGGGGTTGTCTCTGGACGCGCTAGGGTAATTGCCCGCAGCCGATTCACCACCAGATTCAACGTAATTTCGCCATAGCCCACGGCGGCCACTAAATCATCGACACTTTGGTAGTTGCTGCGCTCTGCCACCTGTTGCATCTGCGGTGACTTCAGAAGGGCTTCTAGACCCGCTTTGCCCAGTTCCTTCTCCAGTAATTCCCGTCCCCGCTGCAGGTTTTCATCGCGGCGCGATCGCTTGTACCACTGCCGAATACGATTGCGTGCCGTTGTGGTTTTAACAAAGTTCAACCAGTCCAAACTGGGGTGGGCAGTTTTCTGGGTGATGATCTCAACTATGTCGCCATTGCGCAGTGGTGTATCCAAGGGCACCATCCGACCATTCACCCGTGCCCCAGCACAGTGATTCCCGACATCGGTGTGAATATGGTAGGCAAAGTCGAGGGGCGTCGCCCCCTGTTGCAGGGCAAGGACATCCCCTTGGGGCGTAAAGACGTAGACCTCCTTATCAAAGAGATCATCGCGAATGCTATCGAGATATTCTTGGGCATCCTTGAGGTCATTTTGCCAATCCAGCAGTTGCCGTAGCCAAGTGAATTTTTGATCGCGAGCACTCCACTGTTGCGGCAAGGAATGACCTGTTTCTTTATACTTCCAGTGAGCAGCAATCCCATACTCAGAGACATGGTGCATCGCCAATGTGCGAATTTGCACCTCCAAGGGGCGCCCCCCAAGACCAATAACCACCGTGTGCAGCGATTGATACTGGTTGGGTTTGGGCAAGCTGATGTAGTCCTTGAACCGCCCTGGCACGGAAAGGAAACAGTCATGGACGACGGCAAGGGCACGATAGCACTCATCTTTTGTGGCCACCAGAATGCGAATGCCCGCCACATCATAGATTTCATGGAATTCTTTTTGCTGCCGCATCATTTTTTGATAGATGCTATAGAGGTGTTTGGGACGGCCACTAATTTCTAAGTATCCAAAGCCCATTCCCGATAAGCGGTCATAGAGAATTTGAATCGCCTGCTGCAGTTGTGCCTCGCGATTAGCGCGTTTTTCCGCCACCAGTTCCTGAATGCGGCGGTAGGCTTCTGGCTCTAAATACTTAAAGGCTAAATCCTCTAGCTCCCACTTGATCCGCCAAATCCCCAAGCGATTGGCCAAGGGGGCAAAGACATCACGGGTTTCTTGGGCAATGGCACGGCGGCGATCTTCCGGTAGATACTCTAGGGTGCGCATATTGTGCAGGCGATCGGCCAGCTTGACAACGATGACCCGAATATCTTGCGCCATCGCCAAAAACATGCGTCGGAAACTTTCCGCTTGCCGCTCCGTCTTACTGGAGAAGTTAAACTTCGAGAGCTTAGTGACCCCCTCCACCAGTCGCCGCACCTCGGCACCAAAATTGGCTTCTAGCTCCTCTGCCGTAACAGCGGTATCCTCAATCACATCGTGGAGAAACCCCGCCGCCAAAAGAGCAGGCCCCCCGCCTAAATCTCGCAGAATACTTGCCACTGCCACAGGATGGGCAATGTAGGGTTCCCCAGACGCCCGCCGCTGTCCTTGGTGTAGGTCGTAGGCAAATTGAAACGCTCGACAGACCAAATCATCCCCATTCTCAGGCTCTGGATTTCGCAGGCACGTCGCTAACCAATCGGGTAATTCAATATCAGTCGGCAAGCTAGGTGCAAAAGCGTTCATAGCAGCAGGCGATCGGGAGAGCAGCACAGTGGATTCGAGTACGTATATTTTAGTTCAATTTCATGCCTATCGCGCGAATCCTGATCGTAAAGACGTTCCTAAACCCTCTCAAGTTTTACAGCTAGGGATTGTTCAATTTTGATCTCCTTTAACATAAAAATTAAGGACTTTAATCAGCAAGGGGGAAGCGTATCGTGGGGGTCTCACTCACACCAATGACACGGCACTACATTCTGCGTTTACTCAATCAAGGAAGCGATATTTTTGCCCTCGCCGGTCAAAGTTTAGAGAAAGCAGCGGGCGATCGCGAAGCGTGCCCTGTGGGCAATCGCGAGAACGATATTCTAAATCGCCTAGAATCCCTTGCCCCCTCAGAATTAGCAGCTGTAGAGATGATTGTGCGCCTCCACCGCTCCCTCAGCAACGAGGGGAATGAGGAGCCTCACCGACAGATGCAATTCAAAAGCCTTGAGGAAAAACTATGGCGGATTTTGGGTATGGACTGCCCCTCTGAGAGTCCTCAAGCTGCGCCTAGGGAGCCAGTCATCCCTGTCAAAGAGCAGCCGTCTTTAACGGTGGCTCAAGCCCTCGATCACTTGAACCGCGTCAGTGAATTAGCCCAAAAATACCTTGGCAAAGTCATCGTCGCGAATTACTGGCGAGCCTGCCGCCCTTCTAGTAGTTGGTTTGCTGATTTTGTTGTTACCGATGATGGCTACATCACCTACCACGGGTCGTTAGGAACTGGGAAGACTCTTGTGAACCCAACTCAACAGCAGCAGTTGGAAACATGGTTAGTGAGTTTTGTGGATCAATGTCGCCGTATTCTCCCCCTCTTTCGACAGGATCTGCAAAAGGCAAGACTCTCGGGTTCGTCCCTAGAACCTGAATCAGAGATTACTGCTGTTGCAGATAAGCGCTAGCCCCTAGGGTTTGCAGTTTTTGATTCTTGGCGGTCACCGTCGCGGCCAACTCTTGACGATAGGCCATCACTTGCTCCAGCAGCTTTGGATCATGACTGGCCAATAGTTGGACGGCCAATAGGCCTGCATTTTGGGCATTGCCAATGGCAACCGTCGCCACGGGAATCCCAGCCGGCATCTGCACAATGGAGTAGAGGGAGTCCAGCCCCTGTAAGTGTCGGCTCGGTACGGGTACGCCAATCACGGGTAGGGGAGTTAAGGCAGCAATCATGCCGGGCAAGTGGGCAGCGCCACCGGCACCCGCAATAATGACTTTCAGACCCCGCTGATGGGCATTTTGGGCAAACTCGACCATGGCAAGAGGCGTGCGGTGAGCCGAGAGAATCGCCACTTCATGGGGAATGCCAAAGCGTTCACAGATGGCGATCGCCCCCTGCAGGGTCGGCAAATCCGAATCACTGCCCATGACAATGGCAACCAGCGGCATCTCTGACATTCCTCTTTCCTACTCCCTCAGCAAACGGTGCAACCTCATCCTACAGCCCTTTTCACAGGAGCGAGATATTATTTCTCTATGATTACTGCTGCTGCGATTAAGCAATTTGCCCATCAGTTGGGGTTCCATCGGGTGGGGATTGTGGATTTGCGCGCCTATACCCATGACCATCCTTCTGGGGTGGCTGCCCTACAACGCTGGTTAGCCCAAGGCTTCCAAGGGGAGATGGCGTGGATGGCCAACCCGCGGCGACAGGAGATTCAAGCCGTCCTGACGGGAGCGCGATCGGTGATTTCCGTTGCCCTCAATTACTATCAGCCTGATCCAGAGCCACCCCCTAAGGTGAAAATTGCCCGCTATGCGTGGGGGCGGGATTACCATCGGGTTTTGGGAAAACGCTTGCAAGCCCTAGGGCAATGGCTGCAGGCTCAGGTACCTGAAATGGACTACCGTTGGTATGTGGATACAGGCCCGGTACAGGACAAAGTGTGGGCGGAGCAGGCGGGAATTGGCTGGATTGGCAAGCACAGTAATGTGATTTCGCGGCAGTATGGCTCGTGGATTTTCTTGGGAGAGTTAATCACCACGTTGGAGTTGACGGGCGATCGCCCCCACACTAATCACTGCGGCACCTGTACCCGTTGCTTGGCCGCCTGTCCCACCGGCGCCATTGTTGAACCCTATGTGGTGGATGCCAACCGCTGCATTGCCTACCACACGATCGAAAGCCGTGCCCCGGAAATTCCCCCCGCCATTGCTGCTCATTTAGAAGGCTGGGTTGCCGGCTGTGACATTTGCCAGGAAGTGTGTCCTTGGAATCAACGCTTTGCTCAACCCACGGATGTGGCCGACTTTGCCCCGCGATCGCCCCTCTTGAAGACTTCTCCAGAGGAACTCGCCACCCTCAGCGATGCAGCATGGGATGAACTCACCCGTGGTTCTGCCCTACGGCGAATTAAACCCGCCCAATGGCGCCGCAATGCCCAAGCGGTGCTGTCTGCCAATCGGTATGATGAAAAATGATTCAATGCGGAGGCTCACCTATGGTTCGACGACGCTCCACCCCTTGGATTCATCGTTGGTCACGGTGGTTGATTGGCGGGGTTGCCCTCGCTGGCATGGTGGTGACCGCCTACCTGACGATCGCCAAGCTGACCAATCAAGAGGTCACTTGTCCCACCGATGGCTGTGACATTGTCCTCAATAGTCCTTGGGCAACCGTGTTTGGTATTCCCCTCTCCCTCATTGGCTTTGTCGCCTACACGGGGATGCTGTCGTTGGCGGCCCTGCCCCTGTTGTTGAACCAGCCGCAGCAAAAAGAACTCCGCCGCAATGCTGAAAACACCACTTGGCTTTTGCTCTTTCTGGGGGCAACGGCCATGGCCAGCTTCAGCAGTTACCTCATGTATATCTTGGTTACAGAGATTAAGGCCACTTGTCCCTATTGCATTGCCTCAGCCGTCTTTAGCTTTACATTTTTAATCTTGACGATTATTGGTCGTGAATGGAGCGATCGCGGCCAACTCTTTTTCAATGGCGTGATTACTGCTGTGATTACGCTGGTGGCCGTCTTTGGCATCTATAATGCCCGCATGGCCAACCCTGAGGGTCCTGGCATCCCCATCGTCAATACCTCAGGTGCGGCGGAAATGGCCCTTGCTCGCCATCTCACCCAAGTGGGAGCGGTTATGTATGGTGCCTATTGGTGTAGCCACTGCCACGATCAAAAGGAACTCTTTGGTAAGCAGGCAGTACGGGAACTCAACTATGTTGAATGTGACCCCAATGGTGCCAATCCCCAAGTGGAACGCTGCCGTGCCAAGGGAATTCAGGGCTATCCCACATGGGAAATCAACGATCAGCTTTACTCCGGCACGCGATCGCTCAGTGAACTCAGTCGGCTGAGTCAATACACAGGCCCGATGAACTTCAAGAACCAATAGGGGCAAGGAACCGCAGTGATAGAATGAAGCCAACCGGGCACTACGCAGGTTTTTTATGCTTTCTATTGATACAGCCGCCGAACCCGCCAAGGCTCCTTTTGCCACACCACCTGCCCTTGCCAACATCTTAGTGGTTGAAGATGAAGACCTGATTCGGGAAACCCTTGTCCTTGCTTTGCAGGAGGAAGGCTACCATACCCTTGTGGCCAGTGATGGTTATGAGGCTCTCAATCTCATTAATACCTATCTCTTGATGGATCCTAATCCTGAAAAGGCAGAGGTGCATTTGATCATCCTAGATGTCATGCTGCCGGGCATCAATGGATTAGACCTATGCCGCTTAATTCGCCGTGAAGGCTGTACAGTTCCCATTCTCATGATCAGTGCCAAAGGCAGTGAAATTGATCGAGTGGTTGGCCTTGAAATTGGTGCCGATGACTACTTGGCCAAGCCCTTTGGCATGCGGGAGATGCTGGCGCGCTGTCGTGCCCTATTGCGGCGGACGCAAATTCAACAGGCTACAGTGCCAACGGTGCTGCGCTTTCGCGATCTCTGCCTCTATTCCCAAGAATGCCGCGTAACCCTGCGGGGCAAGGAGATCAATCTCTCCCCCAAAGAATATAAACTGCTTGAACTGTTTATGCGTCACCCTCGCCGCGTTTGGCCACGGGAGCAGTTACTCGATCAAGTGTGGGGGCATGACTTTATTGGCGATAGCAAAACGGTTGATGTCCACATCCGCTGGCTGCGGGAGAAAATTGAAACCGATCCCAGTCATCCCCAATACATTCTTACGGTGCGCGGTTTTGGTTATCGTTTTGGTTGAGACTCAGTAAAACAATCCCCATCAAAGCTGCCGGTAAAAGGAGCAGTAAAGTAATTAGCCCCAAATTTGGCGGCAAGGGATAGAGGGGGGCAATAAATTTAATGCCTAGGGCCATGAAGAGCGACACCAGCAAAACCGCCGATAACCACCTTAGTTCTGACAGCCAAGGTGTCATGTTATTTCTCCATCCCTAGGGCACTTTCAAGGGCAGTGGCCATGATGGCAGTGGGGGCGGGTTGGCCAATCCAGTACTCCAAGGCTGCGGCTCCCTGATGGAGAAGCATGGCAAGGCCGTCGAAGGTTTGCAGTCCCCGTGCCATCGCTAATTGCAAAAGAAGGGTGGGGCGAGGTTTGTAGATGAGGTCATAGACAATGGCGGTGGTGGGCAATCGTGCCAAGTCCTCGGCTGTGAGGGGGGTGGTGCCAGTATGGGGACTCATGCCAATGGGGGTGGTATTGACCACAAGGCTGACTTTCTCCAAACAACTGACCCGCTCTGACCATAAAAGGGGATGGAGCGTGATCTGTGGCCAACTGGCAACAAAGGCCTCTAGCCGTTCCCCTTGGCGACCACTGATATAGATCTGCCGACAGCCCAAGTCATAACAGGCAGTGACCACGGCTCGCGCGGCACCCCCATAGCCCAAGACTAAAACAGCAATCTCCGACCACGGGTAGGACTGTTGCCGCAGTGGTGCCAAGAAGCCATGCACATCGGTATTGGTACCCACCCATCCCTTTTCACTGCGATAGACGGTGTTGACTGCCCCCACCTGCTGTGCGAGGTCGCTGACATCCGCCAAATAGGGAAGGATGGTTTCTTTGTGGGGAAGGGTGACATTAAAGCCAACGACATTCAGGGCATCGAGGCCAGCGATCGCCACCCCCAACTGCTGCGGCTTCACCCAAAAGGGCACATAGACATAGTCCAGACCCAAATGCTCCAACGCGGCATTGTGCATTGCCGGTGAGAGGGTGTGGGCAATCGGGTCGCCAATCACCCCCAGAAGCTGGGTGTGGCCAGAGATCTTCGGCATCCGCTCCTAAACCGCCTCGTGATCTTTTTCGCTGGTGCGGATGCGAATGACCTGCTCAACGGGCGTCACAAAAATTTTGCCGTCGCCAATTTCCCCCGTGCGGGCAGCCTCAATAATTTTCGCCACGACCATATCCACTTGACTGTCTTCAACGACAATCTCAATTTTTAACTTTTGTAAAAATTCTACTGTGTATTCGGAGCCGCGGTAGCGCTCGGTTTGCCCCTTTTGCCGCCCAAAGCCGCGTACTTCGGAGACGGTCATGCCGACAATGCCCGCATTGACAAGGGCGATCTTGACTTCATCCAGTTTGAAGGGACGAATAATGGCTTCTACCTTTTTCAATGTCAAACTCCTTCTTTATGGCAACGGGCTAATCTTTATTTAGCATTGGCAAAAGAGTATAGCGTGTAGCAATAACTACATTATCTCCAATCCTCGGGCGATCGCCCAATGGCAAGGTCTCGCGCTGGCTCCAGAAAATAAGCTCTAATAGGGAAGGTAATTGAGAGGGAGTCAAGCATGGGGTGGCAGCGACCCGATGGCCGTCAACCACAGGAATTGCGATCGCACCAGTTTCAGCGGCATTTCACCCAATTTGCCTTAGGTTCAGTGCTCGCCCAAGCGGGGCAAACTCAAGTGTTGTGCACTGTTAGTCTCAAGGAAGGCGTACCCAAGTTTTTAGAAGGCACAGGCCAAGGCTGGCTCACCGCAGAGTACCGCATGCTACCCAGTGCAACGCGGCCACGGCAAGAGCGAGAATTTCTCAAACTCTCTGGGCGCACCCAAGAAATTCAACGCCTGATTGGTCGTAGCTTACGCTCTGCTTTGGACTTATCCTTACTGGGGGAGCGCACGCTCATTGTGGATGCGGATGTGCTCCAAGCCGATGCCGGCACGCGATCGCTGGCGATTACAGGGGGCTACATTGCCCTTGTGGATGCCCTGAGTACCTTACTTCAGGAAGGGGTACTTAGCGAATCTCCCCTATGTCATCAGGTGGCGGCAGTCTCTGTGGGGCTGATTGATGGCGACCCCTATTTGGATTTGAGCTACGCTGAGGATGTGGCAGCCAGTGTCGATTTCAATGTCGTGATGACGGCCAATGGTCAGTTCATTGAGGTTCAAGGTACAGCAGAGATCGGTTCCTTTGATCGGCCAACCCTCGATCGCCTTCTCGATGTCGCCAGCCAAGGGATTCAAGAACTCATTGAGATTCAACAGCAGGTCCTAGCGGCAAGCCATGAGTGAGCAGGCCATTTACCTCGGACACATCGTCAAGTCCAACTCCCACTGCGATTATGTGGCGCAACTGGTGGATCGCTTGGATGTGCCCCACCCCCCCGCCCCAGAAGACTATGGCTTTGGTCGCTTTGTCAAGCTCGAGGATGAGCAGCGCCACTGGGCAGTCGGGGTCATTTACAACTCTCAACTGTTGAATCCCCAGTTCCATCAGATCAGCCCGCGCCTCACCACCAATGCCGACACCTTTCTCAGTCCCGATTTGGTCAGTGAAACCCGTACACTGCTGTGGATTGCCCTCATTGGTCATTTGGTGACTACTGAGGATCGCCTCTATGGCCAGCAGGGGATGCCCACCCTTGTGGTGCCTGTGAATACGCCCGTGTGGCAATTGACCACTGCTGAGGTGTTGGCCTTTCATCGCAGTGCCCAAGGTCAAGCCCAGTTTCGCTACTATGCCCATTTGTTACGCTCAACGGGGAACTATGCCGCACCCTTGTTGGGGCAAATTCTGGAAACCATTACGCCACTGTTCAGTGGAACTGAACGGCGATCGCTCGAAATTATCAACAAAGAGTTGGCTTGGCGGCATACCTTAGGCACTTTGCGCTAAGACTGGACACAGAAATTGGGGTTTTGCAAATAAACTTCATGAAAAATCCTATGCAATGGTGACAAATTAGCGATACATCTGCTAAGGTCATTAAGTGTGTGAGGAGCGAACCAGTTAAGGGCACCGAGACGAAACACGGCCAGTCGTCGGTGCTCTTTCTGATGAGTAGGCTATGCTGGCACGGGTTTGGAGTGCTGCCGTTCTAGGAATTGACGCGATTCCCGTCGGCGTCGAAGTAGATGTTTCTAGCGGCTTGCCGGGGATTGTGGTGGTCGGTCTGCCCGATGCGGGTGTGCAAGAGGCACGGGAGCGCGTTAAGGCGGCGATTCGCAATGCCGGTTTTAGCTTCCCGATGCGGCGAATTGTTGTTAATCTCACCCCCGCCGATTTACGCAAAGAAGGCCCTAGCTTTGATCTCCCGATTAGCATTGGCATCCTAGCCGCTTCAGGACAGGTTGCAACGGATTTACTCGGCGATCATCTCTTTCTCGGCGAAGTGTCCCTCGATGGCACCTTGCAACCCGTGGCAGGGGTACTGGCGATCGCCATTGCGGCGCAAGCCCAAGGCATGACCGGTCTCGTGGTGCCCATGGCCAATGTCACTGAAGCAGCGGTGGTGCAGGGGCTAAAGGTCTATGGTTGCCACACCCTCGCCGAAGTCGCAGCCTTTTTGAATGACCCCAACTCGCGATCGCCAGCAGCCAATTCCCTAAGTTTGCATGCTCCACCCTCTGCCCGCTCTGGTCTTGACCTTAAGGACGTGAAGGGGCAGTATCAAGCGCGGCGTGCCCTCGAAATTGCGGCTGCGGGTGGGCACAATCTCATCTTTGTCGGGCCACCGGGCAGTGGCAAAACAATGTTGGCACGGCGGTTACCCACCATCTTGCCGCCCTTGACCTTTGAGGAAGCCCTTGAAGTCACCAAAATTCACTCCGTGGCTGGACTGCTCAAAGAACGCGGCCAATTGCTCCAAGAACCCCCTTTTCGGAGTCCGCACCATTCTGCCTCTGGCCCTGCCCTTGTGGGCGGTGGCAGTTATCCGCGTCCGGGGGAAATCTCCCTTGCCCATCGGGGGGTGCTCTTTCTTGATGAATTAACGGAATTCAAGCGGGATGTGTTGGAGTTTTTGCGGCAGCCCCTTGAAGATGGCCAAGTCACCATTGCCCGCACCCGCCAATCCGTGGTGTTCCCGGCGCAATTTACCCTCGTGGCCAGCACCAATCCCTGCCCCTGTGGCTACTATGGCGATCCAGTGCAACCCTGTACCTGCTCGCCGCGCCAGCGAGAACAGTATTGGGCAAAGCTCTCTGGCCCCCTGCTGGATCGCATTGATCTGCAAGTGAGTGTCAGCCGCCTCAAGCCCGAGGAAATGACCCGCCAAACCCTAGGGGAAGATTCAGCCACGGTACGGCAGCGGGTCTTGGCGGCACGCCAACGCGCCCAACAGCGATTTGCTCAAGAACCCACTCTCCACTGCAACGCCCAAATGCAAAGTCGCCATCTGCGCCAGTGGTGTCGTTTGGATGAGCCTTCCACCAAGCTCCTAGAAAGGGCGATCGCCCAACTGGGTCTCTCGGCACGCGCCACAGACCGTATCCTAAAAGTAGCCCGTACCATTGCTGATCTGGCCGACTGTGAAACGATTGCCGCTGCTCACGTGGCCGAAGCGATTCAATACCGCATGCTCGATCGCCTGCAATAGACGCGGCTGGTTTGCGCTGCTGCTGGGTTGCTTAGCTCTACTGCTCATCGGCTGTACAACGGCAACCCAATCTACGAAGCCCATTGAACTCGTGTTTTGGCATGGGGTCAACCCACCCCCCAACCGCGTGATCCTCCAGCGTCTTGTGGATCGCTTCAACGCCCGCCATCCCCAGATTCATGTCCAAGCTCTCTACGTTAGCCAACCCGACCAGCAGTTACCGAAAATTCTGGCCGCAGTGGTGGGCAATGCCGCCCCAGATCTGCTCTGGTATAACCCCACGATCACGGGGCAGTTTGTTGATCTGGGTGCCCTGCGTCCCCTTGATGACTGGTGGCAAGCTTCCCCCTACCGCGATCAAGTTAGTCCTGCTCTGATACCAACAATGCGCTACGGCAACCATTACTGGTCTATTCCCTTTGCCACCAACAACCTTGGAATTTTTTATCGTCCCAGTTTATTGGCTGCCGCTGGCGTGAAAACACTGCCCAGCACATGGCAGGAATTAGAGCAGGTCAGCCAAACCCTAAAGGCACAGGGCATCACCCCACTACTCCTTGCCCTTGGCCAAGGGGAATTTGCCGTCTTTACTTGGTTGCCCTTCTTTTGGAGTGCGGGTGGCAGTCTCGGAGACACACCAGAAAGCGCCCACATTGACACACCCCCCGCGATCGCGGCTCTTGAGTTTTGGCAACGCCTGCGACAAGAAGGCTTAGCGACACTCTCTGCTCCGGAACGTGGTTATGAACTGGATCAATTGATTCGTGGCGAGGTGGCGATGCAAATTACAGGGCCTTGGACGTTGGCGCAACTCCAACAGTCGGGGGTGGATTTTGGCGTTCTACCCATGCCCGCCCTCAAAACCGCCGCAACCGCACTGGGGGGCGAAAATCTCTTTGTCTTTCGCTCAACACCGCAACGGGAAGAGGCTGCTCTAGCCTTTTTGGACTACGTTCTCAGTGAAGAATTTCAGACGGAGTGGGCTTTGGGCACAGGGTATTTGCCCGTGAATGAACGGGTGCGTACCAACGATCGCTATCAGGCCTTTGTGGCACAGCAACCTGCGCTTCGTGTTTTTCTAGATCAGATGGCCGCTGCTCAGGCACGTCCCAACTTCCGTGGTTATACCCGCTTTTCCCAAACCCTTGGACGAGCGATCGAAAGCGTTCTCCTTGGCAAATCAACCCCGAAAACCGCAGTGGAAACCGCAGAGCAACGTTGGCAACTGATGCGCCCGCGTTAAAAGAGACTACCCGCCGCCTTGACCATATTGGCTGGGTTAAAGGCATCCATGGCAGCGGTGGCCTCATAACCACAGTGCACCATGCAGTCACGGCACTTGGGATTGCCACTTTTGTGGCCATACTTCTCCCAATCGGTATTTTCAATCAGTTCCTTCCAAGTTTTGTAATGCCCCTCATTGAGGAGATAGCAGGGTTTTTGCCAACCCAAGACGCTATAGCTGGGCATGCCCCAAGGGGTACACTCATAGTCCTTTTCACCGACCAAGAAATCAAGGAAGAGGGGATTGTGGTTAAAGTTCCATTTCTTCTGACCCGCGCGGTAAGGGGCGAGAATTTCGCGGAAGAGGGCACGGGTTTGCTCCCGTTTGAGGAAGTGCTCCTGATCCGGTGCCCACTCATAGGCATAGCCCGGCGAGATCATCATGCCATCCACCCCTAGGGAACTGACAAAGTCAAAGAACTCCTGCATTTCCTTAGGATCCACCCCTTCAAAAATTGTCGTATTGGTGGTGACACGGAAGCCCTTGGCTTTAGCCGCTTTAATCGCTTTCACCGCAATATCAAAGACCCCTTTGCGATCCACGCATTTGTCGTGCCACTCCCGCAGACCATCGAGGTGAACGCTGAAGCTAAAGTAGGGGGAGGGCTTGAATTTGTGGAGATTTTCCTCTAGAAGAATACCGTTGGTGCACAGATAAACAAACTTCCGCCGTGCCACCAAGCCACTGACAATTTCATCAATTTGCGGGTGCAGCAGGGGTTCCCCACCGGGAATGGCAACAATCGGTGCACCACATTCTTCAACGGCGCGGAAGCATTCCTCTGGGGTGAGATATTTGCGCAGGACTTCAAGGGGATGCTGAATTTTACCGCAGCCCGAACAGGCGAGATTACAGCGAAAGAGAGGCTCAAGCATCAAGGTGAGGGGAAAGCGCTTTTTGCCCTGTAGGCGTTGTGAGATGATATAGGTCGCGACTTCCACTGCCTGCTTGATGTGGACTCCCATGGGCAATTCTCCTCAATGTGGCTAATTTTCTAGCCAAGACGCTTAATAGATGTTTATAGTTGTAGCAGCTTTGTGGGCGATCGCCAAAGTGTCCTATCAGGTTTGCAAAGTGGCACACTATGCTCGTGCTCAAAAGGCTAGCGGCAGCGACAGTGAAAATTTTTGCAAAATCCCCTAGCCAATCTTGACAGAGATACCTATAATCAGAGAGCATTAGAGGTACTGTAGAAAAATCCCTTTTGCTTAACCTCCATAGCCTAAGAGACCAAAGGTTAAGCATAGACTTTCATCAAGGCTGGCATGGGGTGACATCTTTTCCTTCTGCAAGTCGTGCAGAGCTTTTTAGGTATCACCAGAGTTGCGTTCCGCGTTCCAATGCCAACCCACCTCTACAGGAACCCTTTTCCCAACCATCTTAAAGCCAAACTTGCACGCGTCCCTTACAGGGGCAAGAGTGGCTCAACACTGTGCTAGATGCCTTTAGCCCATTCATGCTGACGTTTATTTTGTTAAGAAATTCTAAGGATAATGAATGCCTAAGCAAATTATTATTGCCGAGGAACATCGGCTAGCGGCGGTCTTTGCCGAAGATCAAATTCAAGAATTAATCGTGGCCACGGGCACCCATCAGGTGGGGGACATCTACCTTGGGGTGGTTGAAAATGTCCTACCGGGCATTGATGCTGCCTTTGTCAACTTGGGGGATGCCTCCCGTAATGGCTTTATCCATGTCACTGACCTTGGCCCATTGCGCCTGAAGCGAACGGCTGGGGCAATCACGGAATTGCTCGCACCGCAGCAAAAAGTGCTGGTTCAGGTCATGAAGGAACCCACGGGCACCAAGGGGCCACGGCTGACCGGAAATATTTCGTTGCCTGGGCGCTATCTCGTGCTGATGCCCTATGGTCGGGGGGTGAATCTATCGCGACGGATTACCAATGAGGCGGAACGGCATCGGCTACGTGCCCTGGGCATTTTGGTCAAACCCGCTGGCATGGGGCTACTGGTGCGTACAGAGGCTGAGGGTGTCTCTGAAGAGGCCATACTTGAGGATCTGGAACTCCTGCAACGGCAGTGGGAAACGATCCAACAGCAGGCGGCCTCCAGCCGTCCTCCCCAGCTTCTGGGGCGCGATGATGACTTTATCCAAAAAGTGTTGCGGGATGTCTATAGCAGTGATGTCAACCGCATTGTGGTGGATACTCCGGATGGGGTCAAACGGGTCAAACAGCACCTGAAAAACTGGAATGTCAATAAGCCGGTGGGGGTTCTCATTGACTATCACCAAGAACCCATTCCCATTTTGGATTACTTTCGGGTGAATGCTGCCATCCGTGAAGCCCTGAAACCCCGTGTGGATTTGCCCTCCGGTGGCTATATCATCATTCAACCAACAGAGGCACTGACGGTCATTGATGTGAACTCTGGTTCATTCACTAGTTCAGCCACCTCGCGGGAAACAGTGCTGTGGACAAACTGCGAAGCGGCTACGGAGATTGCTCGCCAACTGCGACTGCGCAATATTGCTGGCGTGATCATTGTGGATTTTATTGACATGGATTCCCGCCGCGACCAGTTGCAACTACTGGAGCACTTTAGTAAAGCCCTGCGTGCTGATAAAGCTCGCCCCCAAATTGCTCAACTCTCAGAACTGGGGCTAGTGGAACTGACCCGCAAACGTCAAGGGCAAAATATCTATGAACTTTTTGGCCGTCCCTGTAGTGCCTGCGGTGGTCTGGGTCACTTGGTGCATTTACCCGGTGAACCGGAGGATAGCCCCGGCGAAATTGTCGAGCGATCGCCCATGCCGCGTCCACCGGAGCCACGCCGCAGTTTAGAATCCCGCACTGAACCCAATGGCTTTGCCAGTAGCAGTCTAGAGACCCAACTCATTAACCACCCTGACTATCAAGCGGTAGGGGGTATTCGCCCGCGTGCTTCCCGCAGTAGTCATCCACCAACCCCCCGCAGTCCTCGCCGTGCCTCTGAAAATGGCAATGGCCGCAAGGTGATTACCACGCCTACAGAAACGGCGCCGCCGCCAGTGGTCAAAGTGGAGAGCCGTCCGCCGCGCCCTGCCCGTCCTAGCCGCTCTGAACCAGCGGAAGTGATTACCGTAACAATGACGGATCAAGAGCAGGCGGTCTATGCGGAAATGGGAATTTCACCCCTTGTGTTGCACTCTGAGGAGGTGAAGAATCCGCGGGGAACGATTGTGATGGTGGCACGCCCCGGCCAAGACCCCCTACCCCTGCCCCAGAAAACTGCACGACCCGTTAGTGAGGGAATGCCTGAGGATATCCCAGAGACTGCTGATGAGCCGCCCGCCCCTGTGGTTAGCACGATTAATGTCGAGCCGATTCCAGCCACTGCGCTGCTCAATACCAGTGAGCCAGAAGTCACGACCGAGTCTGAATCCGGCGGGGAAGCATCCACCCCAGAGGCCTCCGTGCCCGCAGGTCGGCGGCGGCGGCGACGGGTCACCACTAGCGAGCAGCTCTCCCTCGATGCCAATACTTAGGCTCAGCAATAGCAATGTTGGGGGATCTAGACCCTGCCCTCATCCAAGAGTGGCTCAAGGCTGCATCGGCAGAACTTCCTCAGGGGGAACCCCTTCAACGGCTACCGCGGGTGGGGTCTGAAGCCTTTGCCTTTGCCCTTGTTACCCCAAAGCACCAGTTTACCCTTGGGCGTTCCAATTTGCGCTTTCCCTTAATGAGCGCAATTAAGCCCTTCTTGCTGCTGTATGCCTTGACGCTGTGGCAGGAGCAGGTGTGGACGTGGGTGGGACAGCGCCCCTCAGATTACCCCTATAACTCTGTGTTGCAGTTAACCCTTGATCAGGGGTGGCCGCGCAATCCCATGATTAATAGTGGAGCGATCGCCCTTGCTAGCCAATTGGCTCATGTTGGCGGTGTTGCGGTCTTTCAGACTTGGCTCAATGAGTGTGCGGGTACGCAGTTGCAGGTGGATCAGGAGGTGTTAGCAGCCGTTTATCGCCATCCCAACTGGCAAAATCGCACCCTTGCCCAGTGTTTAGTGGAGTCTGGACGCATTGCCGATGCCGGAGTTGCCCTTGAGATCTACAATCAGGTGTGCTGTTTCCAAGGAACGATTGAGGAAGTGGCGCGCTTGGGTCTCCTGTTGGCACTGCCCCATGACAAGGTGAGCGATCGCCATCGTCAGCAGGTGAATGTGCTCATGCTCACCTGTGGCCTCTACGAGGACTCCCCCCGCTATGCCCTAGAAATTGGCTTGCCCGTGAAATCGGGTGTGAGTGGTGTGATTTTGGCCATTGTGCCGCGACAGGGGGCGATCGCCTGCTACAGTCCACCCCTCGATCGCAGTGGCAACTCGATTTTGGGTCTATACCTGCTCCAGCGCATCAGCCGCCACCTCGGCCTCAGTCCCTTGGGCTAACTGCACCACCAAGCGGCGATCTGGTTCCTCTCCATAACTAAAGGTTTCAAGGCGATCGCTCTCTACCTTGATGAGACTGTGAACGACACGCCGCTCTGCTGCGGATAGGGAGCGAATTTCAACGGGTTTACCGGTGTCGAGGACTTGGGCAGCCACCTGATGGGCAATCTCCTGCAACTGGCGATAACGGGCGCGGCGATAGCCCGCCAATTCCAAGGTAAAAGCCGTTTGCTCCTCCCGCGATCGCCCCAAATTCAACGTGGCATTGAGCAGATATTGCAACGCATCGAGAGCTTGGGCATTGTTGGCCAGCAGGGATTCAATTTGCGCAGCACTCAGGGACTGGCGATCGATCTCTAGCCAGTACCCAGGCACCACACTTGCTAAAGGGGACTCCACCACAGAAACGGTTGTCTTAAAGCCTGCTAGAGCAAGCGCCTGTTCCAGCCACGCACACCCCGCAGCAATTGGATCAGCGGTCATGCCTCCCCTCAACTTGATGGATGACGCTTGGCTTTAGTGGCCTTGGCACTTTTAACCCCCTTGCCCTCAAAGGGAAGAGCAGCCCGATTTTTAATCGCTTCAGCCCGTTCCTGCTCCTCCACGAGTTTTTGCAGGTTCTCTGGCAACGGCTCCTGTTGGAGAATAAAGGTTTGCACCGTCTGGAAGATGTTGGCGATTAGCATATAGAGTAGCACCCCTGCCGGCAGTGGGAAAAAGAGGAACATCCCAGAGAAGATAATCGGCGTCAATTGATTTACAGTTTGCTGCTGCGGGTTATTGCTGCTGCCTTGGCCAGAGAGCAACTGGTTGACGTAGAGACTGACACCAAAGCCAAGGATCATGATCAGGATATCCCAGTGGATCGCGCCCCAATTAAACTGGCGTGTGCCATCGGGCAGCGTGATGAAGAGTTCCCCTTGATCAATGGCACCCACATGGCCAAGGGCAGAGATAAAGAGGAAACCTTTATCCGCCGCAATCCCCGGAATCGTTCCCTGAACCGTTACATCACCGGGTTGCAGGGCTTGCAGATGCCCCTCACTGTCAATGGTTGCCCGCTCTTGACCGCGAATAATTTGCCACTTGGGTTGCAGGTGACTATTGGGATAGGCGGCGGCCAGTTCACTAAAGGGTTTCCCCTCCTTGGTTTGGAATTGGAGATCCACCGTTTGACCCACTGGAATCTTGGTACCGCTGGGAACCACCGCCTGAATGGGGAAGTGGATGCCCTCATCAACGTAGATATTTTGCGGCTTAGTGGCAAAGGGCTGGGCTAAGACAGTTTGATCAGGGGGAACAATTTGCAGGTTGAGCTGGTAATTCACATCAGCAAAGGGTGATCCGCGGAGCGTGGCAAAGAGAGCAAAGAGAATCGGCAACTGCAACAGCAGGGGGAAACACCCCGCCAAGGGATTACCAAACTCCTTGTACACCTCTGCCATTGCCTTTTGCTGTTCGGCAGGATTATCCTTGTATTTCTGTTGGATTTCCTGCATCCGTTTTTGCATGATCGGCTGCACCACTTTCATGCGCCGCATATTGCGAATAGATCCCGCACTGAGGGGATAGACGGCAAAGCGCACCACCAGTGTCAAAGCCACAATCGCAAGGCCATAGCTGGGCACAATCCCATAGAAAAAATCAAGGATTGGCAGCATGATATTGTTGGAGAGGAAACCGATACCAAAATCCATGGAATCCTGCAATTAGGGGTGAACAGTTAACAGAACTATCTTAGGTCTTAAGAACCAATCGCGCCACTGACACTTTTAGCAGCGGGACTCAATTTGGCAGCAATGTAGTCGTAAATTTCACGGAAGCGGGGGACAGCGCGCATTTCTAAGCGGCTACCATCTTTGAGGGTGACGACCATATCACCGTAGGCGCCCCAGCCGCGAGGAACGGTGACGACTTTGGTGATTTCGCTATAAATGACATCGGAGCGATCGCGCCCCATCCAGCCACCTATCACCGTAATCCGCCGATTGGTAATGCGGTAGCGCAGCCAGAGGGCACGGACAATGGCACCAACGGTAAGGGGCAGACAAATCACCGTTAGCCCCAACAGTAAGTTGATCACCAAGTCGCCCCAATGGGGACCGCCTTCGTAGAAAACGTCTTCGGAAATTCCTGGCATCGTCAGTACCCCTGCTTTGGCTATTAACTGCGTCAATTCAGCGCGACAGTCCTCGTCACTCACTTGCAGTGCCGCCTGACGCACTACCACAATCATATCCCACCCTGCGGCTATCTGCGGTAAGAGTGGGCGGATCACCCGTCGCCATTGCCGTTTCAAACGGTTGCGATCGACGGCTCGCTTACTCACCCTTTTGCTGACCACAATGCCCAGCCGGGGTGCTGCCTTGACGGCTTGGGGCGCCAGCCAAAGAACGGCCAGTTTGCCGTGGTGGGCGGTTTTGTGTTGATAGACGCGGTCAAAATCATGGCGATCGCGCAGGCGATGTTGACGAGGGAGCACTAGACTGCAAGCCGTGCCCGTCCTTTACGCCGCCGTGCCTTAATGACGTTCTGACCCGATTTGGTGCGCATGCGCGCGCGGAACCCAGAGGTGCGTTTACGTTTGCGGACAGTACCGCCCAGTGTACGTTGCGTCATGGCTGTTGCAGTTATGATGGTTAATCAGAAAAAACACTGCCCCAAGGGGCACGCCCTAGTCAGTCGTTAGAGCGATCTACAATCGTATCACTTCCCGTGAGGCAGCGGTAGCCCTGCAAGGCTATTGCCGTCTTGGTCGTGTTGCCTATCATTGCTCACATCCTACGGACGAGGTTTGC